>CAYWGD010000048.1:0-49449 GCA_964457335.1 uncultured Enterobacteriaceae bacterium
GGGGGGGGGGGGGGGGGGGGGGGGGGGGGGCCCCCCCCCCCCCCCCGCCCCAAGACCCCGATCCCCGCTCAAGACGAGACGACCCGCGCGGGGCCGCCGGGCTCGAGCAGCTCGACCCGCTCGGCCACCGCCGCGAGCGCGACGCGCACCCGCTCGGCGTCGGCCGCGGCGCAGAGCACCTTCACGTTGGGGCCGGCGTCCATCGTGTACCAGGCGCCCACGCCGGACGCGCGGAGGCGGCGCACGGCCTCGACGGCCGCGAGGGTGCCGGCGCGCCAGTAGCAGAGGGGCGGGTCGGCGGCGAGCATGCTCGCGTGCATCCGCATGGCGGAGCGCTCGACGATGCGGCCGAGCGCCTCGAGATCGCACGCCTTCACGGCCACGCGCGCCTCGTCGACGTCGTTGGGCGCGCACTCCGTCCAGACCGGGAAGTAGGGGGAGGTGCGCTGGGTGTGGAGCATGCCGTCCGTGGACGAGGTCTCCTTCGGGCCCGGCGCCAGCACCGCGACGAGCATGCGCACGTCCCAGTGGTCGGCACCGGCGATCGGCACGCCGTGCGAGTCGGCGCCGTCCGCGCGCGCGCCCATCGGCCACTCGACCCACCCGCCGAAGAGGCTCCGTGTTGCGCTCCCCGAGCCACGCCGCGCGAAGACGGCGAGCTCCTCGACCGGGCGGCCCCGCCCCGAGGCCGCGTCCGCCGCGAGGACGAGCGCCGCGAACCCCGACGACGACGACGCGAGGCCGGCCGCGGTCGGGAAGTTGTTCTCGCTGGTGACGACGCAGCGCGGCCGCCAGGGGTCCAAGAGATCGAGGCACATGAAGATGCGCCGCGCCTCCTTCCCCTCGAGGAGCTGGCCGTTGAGCCACGCCTCGTCGGCCTCCGCGCCCCAGTTCACGGTGGTGCGCGTCGCGAACGGCGCGAGGGTGAGCGAGAGGCTCGGCGTGGCCGGGAGGTTCAACGCGCGGTCGCGCTTCCCCCAGTACTTGCAGAGCGCGATGTTGGGGTGGGCGATGGCGGTGGCGATGGACACCGCCGCGTTCTATCGCGATCCCACGGCGTTGCCCCGGCGCCGGCAGCGGTGGGCGCACGACCGGACGGCCGATGCAGGCGTAAGAGAAAGGTAGGCCGATTCTCGGCTATCCTGCGTGCGTGACCCAACACCCGGCGTCCTCCCTCCGACTGGCCCAGGTGCTCGCGCTGCTGGACCGCCTCGAGGCGCTGGGGGCGAGCCCGGCGCAGCTGGATCGCGCGGCGTCCATCCCCGCGGAGGAGCTGGCCGACCTGGTGGGCATGGTCGAGCGCTGGCCCTGGCTGCTCGCGGGGGCCGAAGCCGAGCAGGCCGCGCGACCGGCCGCGGCGCGGCGGGGTTAGAGGCCGGGAGCCGACGCCGTCGGCGAACGAACCCGCTCCGCCGAGGATCCCATGCGCCTCTACTTCAACAAGTACTCCCGCGGCACGCGCCCCCGCTGGCTCCTCGAGGAGGCGGGCCTCGACTGCGAGATCGTGACGGTCGACCTCGCGAACGGTGAGCACCGCACCGAGGCCTACCGGGCCATCAACCCGAACGGGAAGGTGCCCGTGCTCGTGGACGGCGACCAGGTCCTGTTCGAGTCCGCGGCCATCACGCTCCACCTCGCCGACAAGGTGCCGGGCTTCGCGCCCGCCGTCGGCACGATCGAGCGGGGGGTCTACTACCAGTGGGCGTTCTGGGCGGCGGTCACGCTGGAGCCGGAGGTGGCCCGGGTGTCCGCCCAGGCGCAGAAGCCCGAGGCGGAGCGCGACACCGCGGCGATCGAGGCCGCGAAGCACGCGCACCACGCCAACCTCGCGATCCTGGACCGCGCGCTCGAGGGCCGCACCTGGATCCTCGGGGACGCCTTCAGCGCCGCGGACGTGCTCCTGATCTCCATCCTCGCCTGGGCGGGCGCGATGAAGTTGAACCAGGGCTTCCCGAACGTGGAGGCCTACGTCGCGCGTGGGAAGGCCCGGCCGGCGTTCGCGCGGGCGCGCGCCTGATGCTCGCGGCGGCCCTGCTCGCGCTCCTCGCGGGGCCCGCGGCGGCCGCCGACGGCCTCGACGCGCTCCTCGCGCGCGGCGAGGTCACGCTGCTCGAGACGAAGCCCGACGGCCGTCTGCGGCAGGTGACGGCCATCGGGCTCGTGCGGGCGCCGGTCGATGTCGTGTGGGCCAAGCTCACGGACTTCGGCGCCTACGAGGGCTGGATGCCCCAGGTCGCGGACTCCACGGTGATCAGCAGCGACGGGACCACCGTGGTGGTCGACTTCTCCATCGCGGTCGTGGGCCCGAACGTGGCGTTCCGCCAGAAGCTGGTGCTCGACCCCACGACCCGCACGATCGAGGGCGAGTGGGTGTCCGGCGCCCTCGCGGGCTCCCGCTGGGAGTGGCGGCTCGAGGCGCGCGGCGAGCACACGATGGCGTACCGCACGCTCTACACGAACGTGGTCGACACGAACTGGATCGTCCGGCAGGTCGAGGACGAGAACCACACGATGGAGTACGGCATCAACGTGGCCACCGGCGTGGTCGAGATGCGCGGGCTCAAGAAGGCGCTCGGCGTGCCCTGAAGAGGCGCTACGCCCCCACGACCGCGGAGAACACGCGCATCCCGAGCCCCCGCGCCGCGGCGAGCACGGCCGGCTCGGTGTCCGGGGTGACGGCCGCGATCGCCACGCCGCCGCCGCCCGCCCCGGCGAGCTTCGCCCCCGTCGCGCCGGCGCCCTCCATCGCGGCGCACACCGCGTCGAGCGCGGGCGTCGACACCCCGATCGCGCGCAGGAGCCGGTGGTTCTCGGAGAACAGCGGCCCGGGGTCCTCGCCGCGCTGGAGGTGCGCGCCCACCATCTCCGCGACCGCGCCGATCGAGCGCAGCGCGGCGTGCGGCGCGCGCTCGCGCACCCCCGCCACCATCGCCGCGGTGTCGCCCGGCCGGCCCGTGTCGGCGACGACGAGGCGGAGCGGCGCCGGCACGTCGATCGGGAGGATCTCCGGCCCCTCGCGGCGGTAGATCACGACGCGCCCGAGCGCGCTCACCGCGTGGTCGACCCCCGACGGGTTGCCGTGCAGCACGCGCTCCGGGAGAAACCCCCGCTCGAAGCACTCCTCGAAGTCGGGGACCCGCCCCTCCCGCGCCGCCAGCGCGCGGATCGTCGCGATGGCGAGCGCCGCGCTGGAGCCCATCCCGCAGCCGACGGGCAGCTCCGACGTGATGGAGACGCCCACGCCCTCCGGCGGCAGGATCGTCGCGAGCGCGGGCCACAGCCGCGCGTCCCGGATGGCGCTCTCGTCGATGCCCGAGGGGCCGGGGCGCAAGCGGACCGTGACCGTCGTCCGCAGCGAAACCGCGGCCGCGACGGCCCGGTAGCCGTACACGACGGCGTGCTCCCCCGCGAGGATCAGCTTGCCGGGGGCCGAGCCCGTCCAGGCGCGGTGGGGCACGGGCCTACGCCATCCGCAGGCGCGCCAGCTCCGCGCGGGCGCGCTCCAGCGTGAACTCGTGCGTCGCGACCAGCCCGCGCACCACGCCCGGCACCTCGTCCGGCTCGGCGCCCGCGGCGATGGCCACCGTGCGCGCGTGCATGCGCATGTGGCCCTCCTGGATGCCCTCCGTGGCGAGCGCCCGGAGCGCGCCGAGGTTCTGCACGAGGCCGACCGCGGCCATGAGGCACGCGAGGTCCGCCGCGCCCGAGACGCCCGCGACCTTCAGGTTGGCCTGCACCGTCGGGTGGACGCGGATGGGTCCGCTCACCGTGCCCACCTGGAGCGGGAGCTCGATGGTGCCGACGAGGGTGCCCTCGCGGTCGATCTTCCAGCTGGACAAGGGCCCGTAGCGCCCGGAGCGCGCGGCCCAGGCGTGCGCGCCGGCCTCGATCGCGCGCCAGTCGTTCCCGGTGGCGATCGCGACGGCGTCGATGCCGTTCATGATCCCCTTGTTGTGCGTCGCGGCGCGGTAGGGGTCCGCGTAGGCGAAGCGGTAGGCGGCGGCGATGCCCTCCGCCATGGCCGCGCCCTCCTCGGCGTCGAGCTGCTCGGGGCGGACGTGCACGCGCGCGCGCGCCAGCCGGCGGTCGGCGAGGTTGGACAGGATGCGCAGCCCGATGGTCCCGCCCGTGATGGACACGATCTCGGGCGCGAGGCGCTCGGCGAGGGTGTTCACCATGTTGGCGCCCATCGCGTCGACGCAGTCGAGGAAGAAGTGGAGGACCACCATCTCCTCGGGGCGCTCGCCCGGCTCGTCGTACCGGAGCTCGCGCACCTCCATGCCGCGGAGGCCGCCGCCGTAGGCCTCTAGCTGCGGGTGCACGCCGCGGGAGCGCTCCATCAGGGACGGGATCGCGGCCCGGAGCCGCTCCGCGCCGCCGGGCGCCGGCTCGATGATCTGCACCTGCCCGATCATCACGCTCGCGTCGGCCTCGGCGGTCACGCCGCCGCCCGCGCGCACGAGCCGCGCCATGTTCGACACCGCCGCGACCACGCTCGGCTCCTCGACCACCATGGGCACGAGGCGGTCCCGCCCGTTCAGGAGCAGGTTCACCGCCACGCCGCAGGGCAGGGCGAAGGTGCCGACGACGTTCTCGATCATCGCGTCGGCGCGTGGGAGCGTCAGGCCTGCGTCGCGCCAGGCGCCGAGCTCGGCGGCGCCGAGGCCCACCTGCTCGGCGACGGCGGCGAGCCGGGCGTCCGGCGCGAGGCGATAGAAGCCGGGGATGCGGGAATTCATCCCGACCCCTCTATCGCGGATCCGCCCGGTCCGGCGCCCCCGATCGCCGCGCCGGCACGCGCTCAGAGCGCCTGGAGCGTCCCCTCGTAGAACTTGTCGAGGAGGTGCTTGTACTTCTGCTCGACAACCTTCCGCTTGACGCTCATCTTGGGGGTGAGGTCCCCGTCGTCCAGCGAGAGGTCCTTGGGGAGGATCGCGAACTTCTTCAGCGACTCGTAGCTCGCGAGCTCGAGGTTCACCTCTTCGACGACGCGCCCGATCTCCTCGTTGATCTTGGGGTGCGCGACGATCTCCGCGTAGGTGCCGGGGGTGACACCCTGCTGGGTGAGCCAGCTCTTCGCGTTGTCCTCGGCGACCGCGATGAGCGCGGTGCAGAAGTTGCGGTTGTCGCCGTGCACCAGGATCTGGGAGATCAGCGGCGAGCGGGCCTTGATCTTGTTCTCGATCTCCTGCGGGGCGACGTACTTGCCGCCGGAGGTCTTGATCAGGTCCTTCTTGCGGTCGGTGATCTTGAGGAAGCCGTCGTTCACCACGCCGATGTCGCCGGTGTGGAGCCAGCCGTCGGTGTCGAGCGCCTCCGCGGTGTCGGCCGGGCGGTTGTAGTAGCCCTTCATGACGCCGCGGCCCTTGATGAGGATCTCGCCGTCGTCGGCGATCCGCACCTGGGTGTTCACCATGGGCGGGCCCACGGTGCCGAAGCGGTAGTCCTCGTACCGGTTCATGAACGTGCCGGCGCTCGACTCGGTGAGCCCGTAGCCCTCGAGCACGAGGATGTCGGCCGCGTGGAAGAACTCCGCGATCTCGCGGGACAGCGGCGCGCCGCCCGAGATGAAGAAGCGGATGCGCCCGCCGAAGCGCTCCTTCAGCTTGGAGAAGACGAGCTTGTCGGCGATCGAGTACTTGAGCGCGAGCCAGCCGGCCGGCTCCTTCTTGTGCTGGCGGAGCTGGCTGACCTCGCGGCCGACGCCCATCGCCCACGTGAAGATCTTGAGCTTCAGGCCGCCGGACTCGCGGGCGTTGCTCACGACCTTGTTGTAGACCTTCTCGAAGATGCGCGGCACGGCGCCCATGTAGGTGGGCTTCACGACGCCGAGGTTGTCCACGAGGGAGTCGATGTCGCCGTCGACCGCCGTGGGCGTGCCGATGCGGATGAACGCGATCTCGAGCACCTTCGCGAAGGAGTGCGCGAGGGGGAGGAAGAGGTACTGCTTGTCGGCGGGGGTGATCATCCCCATCGCGTCGACGGCCTCGCCCTCGTACACCCAGTTGTCGTGGGTGAGCATGACGCCCTTGGGCTTCCCGGTGGTGCCCGAGGTGTAGATGAGCGTCGCGAGGTGGTCGGGGCCCACCGCGTCGGCCACGGCGTCGTACTGGCCGGGGTTCTTCGCGTCCCAGTCCTGGCCCTGCTTCTCGAGGTGGGACAGGGGGATCACCCAACCGTCGGCGCTGCCCTGCCCGTCGAAGATGATGAGGTGCTTGACCTCGGGGATCTGGTCGCGCACGACGGCCAGCTTGTCGGCCTGCCGCTGGTTCTCGACGAACACGAGCTGCGCGTTGGAGTCCTGGAGGATGTACGCGCACTCGTCCGGGGTGTTGGACGGGTAGATCGTCGTCGTGGCGCCGCCGGCGCAGAGGATCCCCATGTCGGCGAGGATCCACTCCATCCGGGTGCCCGAGACGATGGCGGTGCGCTGCTCCGGGCCGAGGCCGAGCGCGCGGAGGCCGCAGGCGATCGCGCGCGAGCGCGTCCCGACCTCCTTCCAATTCATCACGTGCCAGGCGCCGTCCTTGCGGTAGTGGATCGCCTCCGTGTCCGGCGTGGACCGGGTCCGGTGGTGGAACATCTCGACGACGGACTTGAAGCTAGCGGACGCCAATGGGCCCTCCGTACCCGGGCCGTTTAACGCCAAACCATGCCGCGTCGACCGCTGGGAAGGGGCTGGTGGGCCCGTGGAGGCGGATGTCGGGCGGCGGATCGGCGGGGGTGATCAGGGCGCGCGCGGGGCCGCCGGGTCGCCGACACGCCAGCGGTGCAGATCGCGCCAGCCACCGAGCACATCCACGGTCGCGTCCTGGAAACGACCGTCCACCGCCACGATCTCGTCGGTCCAATAGAGGAAGGCGTACGGCTGGTCCTCGTAGAGGACGGTCTGGAGCTCCCGCCACGCCGCCGCCGCGGCGTCGTCCGTCGGCGCGGCGAGCCCCTCGCCGAGCAGCTCGGCCACGCGGGGGTTCCGGTAGCTCGTGAAGTTGAACTCGCTGTCCTCGCCCCAGATCGGGCTCGGGTCCGCGTACAGCGACGCCGACCAGCTCGACAGCGCCGCGTCGAAGTCGCGCGCGCGCAGCCGCTCGTAGAAGCTCGCGGGCTCGATCGGCTCGACGGCCACGTCGACGCCCACGCGCGCGAGCTGGTCCTTCACGAGCCGCGCCGCCTGCGTGCGCCGGGGCCACGCGGCGTTGGTGATGAGCGTGAAGCGGAAGGGCTGGCCGTCCTTGTCGAGCCAGCCGTCGTTGTTGGTGTCGGCCCAGCCGAGCTGCGCGAGGCGGTCCTTCGCGTCCTCGGGGGCGAAGGGGAGGCGCTGGATCGCGTCGTTGTGCACGCCGCAGAGCGCCGGGGTGATGGTCCCGACCGCGGGGCGCCCGTACACCTCGCCGGTCCGCTCCGACGTGAGGAGCGCGCGGATGAGCCCGTCCGTGTCGAGCGCCATCGCGAGCGCGCGGCGCACCTCCCGGTCGGCGAACAGGCGGTGCGGGCGCGCGTCGAACGGCTCCGCCGCGGCCGATTCGCTCGACCGGGCCTTCCAGTCCTGCGGGTCGATCCCGTTCCACGCGACGTACTCCATCGACCGCCACCCACGCCGGCGCAGCTGCACCGTCGGGTCCTCCGCCACGAGCGCGTCGGCGTCCTGGACCGCCACCCCCTCGACCACGTCCACGCTCCCGGCCCGCATCGCCGCGATGCGCTCCTCGTACCCGGGGATCACCTGGAGCACGACGCGCCCGAGCCGCGGCCGCACGGCCTCCGGGCCGGTGAAGTGCTCGTTCGGCTCCAGCACGAGCCGCGCGCCCCGCTCCCACGCGGTCAGCTTCCAGGGGCCGCTCCCGACGGGCGACTGCACGTCGAGCGGGTGGCCGCCGAGGGAGCCCCGGTCGACCGTGCGGCTCTCCAGCAGGTGCTTCGGAACGGGGAGCACGCCGGCGACGAGCGCCAGCATCGCGGAGCGGTCGTAGCGCTCCACGAAGGTGAACTCGAGCGCGCGCGGCCCCACGATCCGCGGCGGGGCGGCGTCGACGAGGCGCGCGAGGGCGTCGGCGTGCGGGCTCTGGACCTTCGGGTCGGCGAGCAGCTCCCACGCGAAGCGCACGTCCTGCGCGGTGACCTCGGTGCCGTCGGCCCAGGTCACGCCGGGCTCGAGCTCCACGTGCAGCGTGCGGCCGTCCTCCGAGAAGCGCCACTCCCGCGCGAGCGCGGGCTTGAACTTCAGCGCGCAGTCGAAGGATCCGTCGAAGAGGGGCAGGTTGAGCGCGCCGACGACGTTCCCCTCGGTGGCCGAGCGGTAGAGCACCGGGAGGAGATCACGCACGTCCGTCGCGAGCGCGATCGTGAGCGTCTCCCCCTCGGGCGCGGTCGGGCCCTCGCCGGAGCAACCGGCGAGGAGCAGCGTGGCGACGAGGGCGCGGGTTCCCATCCCGCGGCGCCCTAACAGAGCGCCTCGCCGCCTGCGCGGTCAGCTCCCGTTCGACGCCGCCGGGGTCGGCGTGCCGTACTCCCAGTTGGTCGACCCGTCCGGCACCCGCTGCGCCGAGATGTTGGGCTGCTGCTGGCCGTACTCGATCGCGTCGACCTGCACGGTGTCACCGCCCTCGGCGTAGGTGAGGATCAGGAGCTCGCCCTCGGCCGAGAGCTTGAAGCTGAGGTGGTCGTCGCCCTGGGTGGGCGCCCCCGAATCCCCGACGCCGTCGTCGTCGTCCGCCCAGAAGAGCGCGTAGCCGCCCCCGTCGATGCCCTGGCCCGTCGGCAGGGGGAACTTGAGCGGGTTCGCCTCGTCGTCCGAGAGGTAGAGCCCTGCGAACTGCACGATGCTCGTGCCGGTGTTGTGGATCTCGATCCAGTCGTCGTACTCGCCGGCGTTGTCGGCGTTGATGGAGTCGTTGACGGCGAGGAACTCGTTGATGACGAGCGGGGGCGCGGTCAGGTTCGACGGCCGGTCCGTCTCCGTGTCCGAGCTGTCCGTCTTGATCGAGTCGCCCGAGCACGCGATGAGGAGGGGGAACAGGAAGCTCATCCGTGGAATGTAGCACCGGACCACGAGCTCGGTAGCCGGGACCGCAGTTCACCGGCGCCCGCGCGCCCCCTGGCACCTCGGCCCGGTGCTACGATCCGGGCGACTCCCCGACCGAGGTGCCGACGTGTCCCAGAAGAAGACGAAGATCCTCTTCATCAAGTACCACGAGGCCGCCGACCAGCAGCCGCTGAGCAAGAAGGCCGCCGAGAAGCTCGGGATCTTTCCGTCTCTCTCCCTCGCGCAGCTCGCCGCCTGGGTCCGGCAGAACGGCTATCAGGTCGGCCTCATCGACCTGCACGCCGAGAACCTGTACCCGAAGGACGCCGGCCAGCGCGTGCGGGACTTCGGGCCCGACATCGTGGCGCTGACCGCCAAGACGCTCGGATGGCCCGCGGTCATCGAGATCGCGCAGATGGTGAAGGCCGAGTACCCGCGCGCGCTGGTCGTCGTGGGCGGGCCCCACATGTCGATCTACCCGAAGGAGTCCCTCACCTGGGACTGCTTCGACATGGGCGTCGTGGGCGACGGCGAGGAGACCATCCTCGACATCTGCGACCACGTGGAGAGCGGCTCGGAGCTGGACAAGATCCCGGGCACGATCGTCCGCCTGAAGAGCGGCGAGATCGTCCAGAACCCGGGCCGGCCCGTTCCCAAGGACATCGACCGCTACCCCATGCCCGCCTGGGATCTCCTCCCCATCAACAACTACCACTGCCTGACCGTGCTCAAGCCGTTCGCCACGATGGTGACCACGCGCGGCTGCCCGTGGCACTGCGGCTACTGCTCGCAGGTGTACAGCGAGAAGCTCCGCTTCCGCGATCCCATGCTCGTCGTCGACGAGATGGAGCACCTCGAGAAGACGTACGGGGTGCGCGAGATCGTCATGTTCGACGAGACGTTCACCATCGGCAAGAAGCGCATGCGGAAGCTCTCGGAGGAGATCCTCCGGCGAAACCTCAAGGTGCGCTTCAACATCCGCGCGCGCGTCGACACCGTCGACCGCGAAACCCTCGTGCTGCTCAAGCGCGCGGGCCTGCGGTCGATCCACATGGGCGTCGAGGCCGGCACCGACCGCGTGTTGAAGATCATGAACAAGCAGATCACCCGCGAGCAGACCGAGCGGGCGTTCCGCATCGCCCGCGAGGTCGGCATCGAGACGCGCGGCTACTTCATGGTCGGCTACTACGACTCCACGCCCGACGACATCGAGGAGATGATCCGCTTCTCCTCCTCGCTCGGCCTGGACTGGGCCAGCTACTCGGTGGCGACGGCGCTCCCGGCGACCGACCTGTACCGCATCGCGCAGGAGCGCGGCTACGTCGACGGCGACTTCTGGCGTCGGTACACGATCAACGGCGGCGGCCCCATCCCGCAGCTCGAGACGGAGACCTTCACCGCCGAGCGCCTCCGCCAGTACCGGACGAAGGCGTACATGAACTTCTACCTCCGGCCGGACCTCATCCGGCGGAAGCTCTCGAAGTCCGAGGGCCGCGAGGAGCTCATGGAGATGCTGGGCGGCGTGACGGTCCTCTCCGAGATCGTGAAGAGCACGATCACGAAGGCGATCCCGAGCGTCGGCTTCGGCAAGTGGGGCACGGTCTAGTTCCTCTTGGGGCGGGGGGGCTCGGCCCCCCCGCAACGCCCCCCCGGATCGTCCCCGTGATCGACCCTGCTCCTTCTTCGCGGCCCGCGGCCCCCACCTTCGCCGAGGCCCTCCGCTTCTGGCACTGGCTCGGCTGGGTGAGCTTCGGCGGTCCCGCTGGGCAGATCGCCATCATGCACCGCGAGCTCGTGGACCGGCGGCGCTGGATCGGCGAGCGCCGGTTCCTGCACGCGCTGCAGTACTGCATGGTGCTGCCCGGGCCGGAGGCGCAGCAGCTCGCCACCTACGTGGGGTGGCTCCTGCACGGCACGGTCGGCGGGATCGTCGCGGGGGCCCTGTTCGTGCTGCCCTCACTGCTCATCCTGGGCGGGCTCGCCTGGCTCTACGTGCTCTACGGCGAGCTCCCGGTCGTCGAGGCGGCGCTGTTCGGGGTGCGGCCCGCGGTCGTCGCCGTGGTGCTCCACGCCGCGTGGCGCATCGGGCGGCGCGTCCTCAGGAACCCCGTGCTGATCGGGCTCGCCGGGGCATCGCTCGCGGCGATGCTGCTCGATGCGCCCTTCCCGGCGATCGTCCTCGGCGCGGGCGTCGTGGGGCTCGTGGGCGCGCGCGTCGCCCCCGGGCGCTTCGTGCTCGGGAGCGGCCCGACCTCCGCGGGGCCCGCCCCCGAGCACGGCCCCGCGTTCATCGACGACGACACGCCCCCGCCCGTGTGGGCGCGCTTCTCGCCGGGGCGGACGGCGCTCCAGGTCGGCGTCGCCTTGGCGTCGTGGGGCGCGGGCTACGCGGCGCTGCTCATGATCGGCGGCGCGGACGGCACCTTCGCGCGGGCGGCCCGCTTCTTCACGGAGCTGGCGCTCCTCACCTTCGGCGGGGCGTACGCGGCGCTCCCGTACGTGCACCAGGCCGCGACGGAGACCTACGCCTGGCTCGCGCCCGCGCAGGTGATGGACGGGCTCGCCCTCGGGGAGGCCACGCCCGGGCCGCTGATCATGATCGTCGCGTGGGTGGGCTTCCTCGCGGGCTGGCAGGTCCCCGCGGCGGGCTGGCCGCTCGCCGCCTCGGCCTGGACCGGCGCCGCCGTCGCCACGTTCTACACCTTCCTCCCGTCCTTCCTCTTCATCCTCGTGGGTGGGCCCGCCGTGGAGGCGACGCGGTCCGCGCCCCGGCTGGTGGCGCCGCTCGCGGCGATCAGCGCCGCCGTGGTGGGCGTGATCGTGAACCTGGCGATCTTCTTCGGCGCGCACGCGCTCTTTCCCGGAGGAGCCGCCGCGGGTCCCGATCTCGTGGCGTGCGGGATCGGACTCGCCGCGGCCGTCGCGGTGTTTCGGTACGAAGTGGGGGTGGTTCAGCTCCTGCTCGGGGCGGCGGCGGTGGGGTGGATCGCGTCGCTGGCTCGCTGAACGGAAGATCTGCACGCCCGTGACATGGCCGCGACATGCCGCGGGTAGGGGGACGGCATGGCCCGCATCGCGCACCTCTCGGACCTGCACCTCATCGAGCCCGCCGTGCGCTTGCGCACCGGCACCGACTGGCTCCGGGTGCACTACCTGAGCCTCAAGCGCTCGCTCGACTACGTCGCCCGGCGCGCCCGCGCCGAGACGGCGCTGCGCGCCGCGTGGGAGGAGGGGTTCGACCACCTCGTCCTCACGGGCGACCTCACCGAGGACGGCTCCCTCGCGCAGTACGAGGTGCTCGCCGAGGTGCTGGAAGGCAGCGGCATCCCCGCCGAGCGGATCACGCTCTGCCCGGGCAACCACGACGCCTACGGGATGGACTGGGCCCAGGCGGTCGAGGGGCCGCTGGGGCGGTGGGCGTCGGGCAGCCGGACGGCCGTGTGGCTCGACCGGTGCGTGGTGCTCCCGGTGTCGAGCGCCGTGCCGCAGCACTTCATGCGGTCGAGCGGCCGGGTGGAGCGCGACGCGCTCGACCACGCCGACGCCATCGCCGCCGGCGAGCCCGGCCGCGCCGTGCTCCTCGCGCAGCACCACCCGCCCTACGCGGTGCTCCACCAGTGGGTGCACGGGCTCTTGAACCACCAGGAGGTCACCGGGCTCCTGGAGGCGCGCCCGAACGTCTCCGTGGTGCACGGACACATCCACCGCCGCAAGGAGCGCGGCCTCACGGTCGACGGGCCCCCCCGCATCTTCTCGTCCTTCGCGGTGGCGGACAACGGGGCCCCGCTCCGCATGTACGAGGCCGTCGACGGGCTGCTCCAGCCGGCCACGCTCCGCACGCTCCCCGCCGCGCCGCTCGCCGCGGTGGTGCGCGACGTCGAGGCCATCGGTGGCGTGGTGCTCCGCGACGTGGGGCACCTCGGTGAGGCCGTCCGGCGCGACGTCGAGGCCCTCGGCGACGTGGTCATGCGCGACGTGGAGGCCATCGGCGAGGCCGTGCAGGGCGAAGTGGCGCACCTCGGCGAGGCGCTTCGCCACGACGTGGAGCAGCTCCGCGACGAGGTCGAGGAGGCCGTGCGCGGGGAGCGGAAGCCCGGCCGGGCGTAGAGGGCCCGACCGTCAGTACCCCACCCCGGGGACGACGTAGACCACCCCGTCCCACCACTCGACGCCGTGCTGGTAGGAGCCCACGACGAGGTCGGAGACGCCGTCGCCCGTGGCGTCGCCGGGGGTGAAGGCGGTCTCGTAGACGCGGTCCGTCGTGTCCCCCGTGAGGGTCACGTCGGCGTCCCCCGATCGGTATGTCGCCGTCGTCTCGAAGGGGCCGAAGAAGACGTAGGCCCAGACGTCCCCGTCCGCCACGTCCTCCTCGCTCAGGAAGAGGTCCGGCCAGCCGTCGCCATCGAGGTCTCCGAGCCCCTCCACCCAGCGCCCGAGGTGCTTGTCCATCCGGTCGGCGCGGAACGTGACGTCGGCGTCGCCGAGCCCGCGGGTGGTGATCGTGGCGTCTCCCCACAACACGTAGGCCGAGCCTTCGCCCGCCTGGGGAGCCCCCACCAGCAGGTCGTCCAGGCCGTCCCCGTTCACGTCCCCCAGCGGGTCCACCGCCTGGCCGGCGTAGTTCGTGGCTCCCTCCGCGGTGAAGCGCACGTCCGCGTCGTCCCCCGCGATGCTCCCGGCGACGGGCCCCATGAACACCAGCGCGGCGCCGTCCGTCGAGCCCTCGTCGTAGCCTTGTGCGCCCACGACGAGGTCGTTGTATCCGTCCCCGTCGAGATCGAGGCCCGTGGCGTCATAGCCGATCTCGTCGCCGTCATCGGAGCCGTACACGAGGGCGGTCGCGGCGTCGGCGGCGGCCTCGGTGCCGCTGCTGACCGAGGTGAACACGTAGACCGCGCCGCTGCGATCGACGCCGTTGTAGTCCCGGTACTCGTAGCCGGTGCCGAAGTCGGGCAGGCCGTCGCCGTCGAGGTCGCCGAAGGCGTAGGATCTCACACCGACGAATTCCTGACTCGAGGTACCGACAAGCTTCCAGTCCGCCCGCTCCTCCAGCGCGCCGCCGGATCCCAGCGGCCCGAAGAGCGTGTAGACGGTGCCGGCGTACTGCTCGCCGTCGATGGTGTTGTGGGAGCCCACGTGGAGATCGTCGTACCCGTCACCGTCGACATCCTGGACGACCACCGAGGAACCCGCGCCGCTATAGTCGTGCTCGCCCCAGAAGGTCCAGTCGGCGGCCTCCTCGTCCACGTCGGTGGTGATCGGGGTCTCGAACACCCGGACGCCGCCCAGGTTCGCGGCCAGGTCCGTCGAGTACAGCCCGTTGGCACCAATTGCGAGCTCGACACGGCCGTCGCCGTCGAGATCGCCCGTCGCGCCGCTGAAGCTGAGGCCTTGGTTGTTGTTGGCCGCGCTGATCCTGAGCTCTGAGGTCATGTCGATGGCGCTGTCCCACTCACAGCCGCCGGGGGTGCCGTCGCAGTCGTTGTCGGCGCCGTCGTTGCACACCTCCGTCGCGCCGGGGTGCACGGCGCCGTCGGCATCGTCGCAGTCTCCACCCACGTCGACGAAGCCCTCCGCCGCCGTGCACGCGGCCGCCGCGTCATCGCCGTAGCCGTCCCCGTCGGCGTCGGGGTACCAGCCGCCCCCCTCCGCCACGGGCGCCTCGTCGGCTGTCCCGTCGCAGTCGTCGTCCGCGCCGTTGCACCGCTCGGGCGCGTCGGGGTGGATCGCCGCGTCGGTGTCGTCGCAGTCCGTGGCGGACCGCGCCCAGCCGCTCCCCTCGGGGGCCAGGCACTGGCTCACGCCGCCGCCCGCCTCGCCGTGGCCGTCTTCGTCCTCGTCCGGGTACCAAGTCGGCGGCGCGACCGTCGGCTCCTCGTCCGCCGCGCCGTCGCAGTCGTTGTCCGTCCCGTCGCAGGCCTCGGGCGCGCCCGGCCACACGCCGGCGTCGGCGTCGTCACAGTCGCCCGCCGCCGACACCCAGCCGGCCCCCGGGGAGACGCATGCGGCGAAGCTCGTGGCGCTGTCGCTCGCGTAGCCGTCTCCGTCCGCGTCCGCAGCCCAGTGGAGGTCGTTCCCCGCCGCCGGCTCGTCCACCTGGCCGTCGCAGTTGTCGTCGAAGCCGTTGCACGGCTCGGGCGCGCCCGGAAGCACGCGGGGGTTCGCGTCGTCGCAGTCCCCCTGGGCGTCCGAGACGCCGTCCCCGTCGTCGTCGACGAGCTCCGCGCGGCGCTCTTCGTAGAGGTCGGTGTTGACCAGGCACCCGGGCAGCCATGGTGCCCAAGCGGCCGCGAGCAGGATCGGGGCGACGAGGCGCTCCCACCAGGAGGGATGCGGCGGGGGTGAGGTCATGAGGCGGTCCCTCCGAGGAACAGGAGATGGGCGGGCGCCAGCGTCATCGTGACGCCGCCGACGACGAGCGCGCCGCCGGTCAGCTGGACGAGGAGGTCGTTGCCCGACTGGGTCACGGTGCCGTCGAGCGCCAAGCCGGCCCGCCGGTGGTGGAACGTCCACGCGCCGGCCGCGGACTCGCCCAGGAGGAGGGCGTCGAGCCGGCCTCCGCCCACGGCCTCGAACACGAGGTGGTCGGGATCGCCGTTGGCGGTGTCGCCGCGCTCGACGAAGGCGCGGACCGCTGGCAGCTCGCTCCCGTCGAGGCCGCTGCGCCAGAGCCCCAGGCCCACGCCGCCGGTGGCGGCGCGCAGGGCGGCGTCGAGCTCGGACCACGTCACGGACGTGGTGTCCGACGGGAGGGAGCCCGCCGCCTCGGCCGGACACGTGTGGCGCACCTGCACGTCGGGCCCGCCGAAGCTACCGGGGGTGGAGCGCCCGACCCTCCACCCGGCCTGGGCGAGCGCCACCTTGTTCTGTCCGAGGAGCACGGACGGACGCTCCGGCGTGAGGACCGCGACGACGCCTCCGGGACGGCGCAGCTCCAGCCGGTCGGCCCCGTTCCACGCGGTCACGGCCACCTCGCGGAGGCGGGCGCCCACGACCCGCGGCTCCCCCGCCGCCAGGAGCGGCCGCGCCCCCTCTCCCACGTCGGCGAGGGCGAAGGTGGTCGTGGCCTCGGCGCCGGGCGCGCAGGCCAACGGATCCGGCCGAGGCGAGCCGGTCGCCCGCGTGAACCGGGCGGCCATCGACGAGGGGGTGTCGACCCGGAAGTGCAGGCTGTCCTCGGCGCCGCCGGCGAGCACGTCACAGGTGCCCATCCCGTCCCCCTCCGTGTTCGCGAAGCTCACCCAGATGGTGTACGTGCCCGAAGCGTCGAAGGGGGAGGTCGCGTACAGGTCGTACTCGTCGTCGAGGTTCGACGACACGTCGTCGAAGGCGAACCAGTGCTCGACTTCGGCCCCCAGGTCGTCCGCCTGGTCATCCAGCTCGTTGGACGTGCTCAGGCGGCGGCTCGTGTCCGCCCAGGTGCCCGGCACGTCGAGCATGACCCCGGCGGGGATCGGCTCGGCCTCCCAGTCCGTGCCGTCGTGGACGCGCGCCGGAATCCACACGGACACCCCTATGGTCGAGGTCGGGGTCGGGTCGAAGAGCTCCACCTCGCAGGAGCACTCGGTGCCCCGGCCGAGGTAGTTGTTGAAGTCGGTGTACATCGAACTCGCCGCCGCGGAGCCCAACCCCCGCGTGATCGCCTCGTCGTAGAACGCCCGGCCCTCGGACCGGGTCACGGACGAGCACCGCACCACGTCCCCCGGCCCGGCCCCCGGCACGCTGGAGGCGTCGGTGGCGTCGGAGCCGGCCATCAGCTCCGTCGCGTCGTCCGCGCCGTCGCCGTCGGTGTCCGCGTCGAGCGGGTCCGTCCCGTGCCCGTGGACCTCGTCCCCGTCGGAGAGGCCGTCGGCGTCGGTGTCCTCGTCCAGCGGGTCCGTGGCCTGCGACGCCTCCTCGCCGTCGGAGAGGCCGTCCCCGTCCGTGTCGGCGACGCGGGGGTCCGTGCCGTCGATCAGCTCGTCGAGGTCGAGGACGCCGTCCCCGTCGGTGTCCGGGTCGTAGGGGTCCGTCCCCAGGGCCTCCTCGACCTCGTCCGGGAGGCCGTCCCCGTCGGCGTCGGGCGAGCGCACCGACCCCGGATCCTCGTCCTCCCCGTCGTCCACCCCGTCCCCGTCGGTGTCGGCGTCGAGCGGGTCCGTGCCGACCAGGAGCTCCTCCCGGTCCCCGAGGCCGTCCCCGTCGCTGTCGGCCTCGTCGGGGTCCGTGCCGATCGCCGCCTCCTCGGCGTCCGTCAGGCCATCCCCGTCGCTGTCCGGGGGGGAGGTGGAAGTGTCGTCGGGCTCGGTGTCCGGCGCGCCGGTGTCGCCGGCGCCGGTGTCGGTGACATCCTTCGGGCCGACCTCCTCGACGCACGCGCCGAGCCACGCGGAGGTGCACGCGATCGCGAGGAGGGTGAGCGGGCGGGGAGACAGCTGGAACATGGGAAGTTCTCGGATCGGCCGATGAAAGAGTACCACGGCATCACGACGACGCGGCGGAGGCGAGCGCCGCGGCCACGCGACGCGCACGCCGGCCCATCAAGAACGGTGCCGCGCGTAACTACCTGGAATTCCTGTCGGCGGAGTGACGGAAGTCGGGGGTGACAACTGTCACCTGACGGACGTCCGTCACCCTCCTGACGGCGGTCCCCTGTCAAGGTCGCGACTCCAGCACGAGGTAGCTGCCGGCAACGCCGGGGGCACGCCCCCAGCACAACGCGTCCCCCGGCCGGGCCGGCGCGTCGCCCGGTGGGAGGGTTAGGGCCGCGCCCATGCTCGTCCGTCTCCACTGCGCCCTGCTCGGCGGCTGCGCGCTCGCCTCCGCTCCCCCCGAGCCCGTGCACGTGGTGACGCTCGACGAGGGCTCGTGCGCCCAGGTCCCCGTCGGCATCGCGCCGGACGCGCGCGCCTCCCGCGAGACCTCCCCCACGCGGGACGACGCCGCGGTGGCCGTCCACGAGCCCGGGGCCACCTGCGACGCGGAGACCGCGCGCGCCCTCGGCATCCAGTCGTTCCCAGGCGGAGAGGCGCGCGTGCGCCTGGAGGGCCCGGGCGAGGTCACGCCGAACTTCCGTTGGCTCGTCCCCCCGCTGGTGCGGGTCTGCTCGGGCGCCGACCTCTCCCTCGACGAGGTGCGCGCCGCCCTGGACTTCTGGGGTGCGCGCGGGCTGCGCTACCGCACCGTCGTGCGCGCGGACTGCACGTTCGCGGCCGACGGCACGCCGCTCTCCGACGACGCGACTCTCCCCGCGTTCAACACGATCACCGTCACGCGGCTCGGGCAGCTCGCGGCGCAGGGCTGCGCCGGCCAGGCGCGGTGGGCGGCGTGCGGGGACATCCCCTTGTGGGCCGTGACGCTCCTCCCGCGGGGAGCGCTGGACCAGCTCGCGCTCCGGCACGAGCTCGGGCACGCGTTCGGCTTCCCGCACGTCGAGCGGGGCGGACACGTCATGAACCCGCGCCGGGAGGCGATGGGCGAGAGCACCGCCGGGCTGGGGCTCGCCCCCGTGACGCCGTGACAACGCGGTGGGCCCGATGCCGCGTCAGCCGAGCACGATCCCCGCCTCCCGCAGGTCGGCGAGCGTGTCGGCCAGGGCGTCCGGGACGCTGATGCCCGCCGATACGGCCTGCAGCACGCGCAGCTCGTCGCGCGTCGCGCGCTCGCGGCGCGGCTCGAGCGCGGGGTCGCGCCAGAACAGCACGTAGGTGGGGCTCGCCATGGGGACGCCGCGCCGGTCGGTGTCGTCGAGCCATCCGACGAGGTCCCGGGTGTAGGGGCGCAGCTCCACGGTGGAGGCGAGGCGGAGGGGGCCACCCGGATCGACGTCCGCGGGGTCGTCGGGCGCGACGCGCGTGCGCCACTCCCACCACTCCAGGTCGGCGAGCGCGGCGGTCCACGCCGGGAGGTCCGCGCGGTCGGCCAGGAAGGCCGCGAAGGCGTCGCCGTTCTCGTTGAGCTCCGCGTGGTGCATCGGGTGCGCGCGGAAGTAGCCCTCGACGAGGGCGGCCCACGCGGGCTCGCCAGCGTGGCGCGTCACGAGCGCGCGGACCGCCGTGTACACGCCGTCGAGCGCGGCGCGACGGTGCCCGCGGCAGAAGCGCCCGTAGATCGCGAGCCGCTCCGCGTCCACGGAGGCGGCGTTGCCGTAGAGCGCGCGGCGGGCGTCCTCCACGCTGGCGCGTCCTTCGAGGAACGGCCCGATGCCCGCGAAGAACGCGTCGAGGGCCGGATCGTCCACGCGGCTCACCGGGCCTCCCCGAGGGCCGCGGCAGCCTCGGCGCGCGCGCGGTCCACCTCGTCGAGGACGACGTCGAGGGTCGGGATGTCCTGGTCCCACTCGATCAGGGTCGGGACGAGCCGCCCGGCGCGCCGGAGCGTGTAGCGGTAGAGCGCCCACACCTCGTCGATCACCGGCCCCACGTGCGTGTCGATGATCACGTCGTCGTAGCGGGTGTGACCGGCCACGTGGAGGTAGCGCACGCGGTCCATGGGGATGCGGTCGAGGAACGCGCGCGGGTCGCCCCCGTGGTTCATCGCGTTGACGTAGACGTTGTTCACGTCGAGGAGGAGCTCGCAGCCTCCGGCCTCGGCGACCGCGAGGAGGAAGTCCGCCTCGTCCATCTCCGCACCCGGCATGTGCGCGTAGAAGGTGGCGTTCTCCAGCACCAGCGGGCGCCCCACCCGCGCGGCGGCGGCTCGTGCGCGCCGGGCCGCGTTCTCGGCGGCGGCGTGCGTGAAGGGCAGGGGGAGCAGGTCGTGGAGCGGTCGACCGTCGATCGAGGAGTAGCAGAGGTGATCGCTCCAGAAGGGCGCCTCGAGCCGCTCGGCGAGGGTGGCCGTCGCGGCGAGGAACGTCTCGTCCAGGGGGCCGAGGCCGCCCACGTCGAGGCTCACGCCGTGCGACACGATGGGCCAGCGCTCGGCCACCGCGTCGAGCAGGCGGCGCTTCGCGCCCCCGAAGAACATCCAGTTCTCCGGCGTGATCTCGAGCCAGTCCACGCGGCGGGGCGTGTCGAGGAGCGCGTGCGCGAACGCGCGCCGCAACCCCACTCCGATGCCCTCGATCCCGTTCATCCCCCTCCCGAGGCGCCCGCGGGCGCGTGGGCCGGGCCCCTCGACGGAGCCCGGCCCGCGGTCGCTACTTCCCGCAGCTCTTCTCGCCGCCGCAGGACTTCTCGGCGCCGTCCTTCTTCTCGCCGGAGCAGGACTTCTCGGAGCCGCTCGCGGGCGCGGACGTCGACTCGGCAGGCGCCGGGGTGGCGCCGCCGGACGACTCGGTGCCGGTGGCCGCAGCCGGGGCGGTGCTCGCGCCGGTGGTGGTCGCGGCGGGCGCGGCGCTCGCGTCGGCGCCGGTGGCCATCCCGCCGCAGGACTTGCCGTCCGCGCCGCACTTCTTCTCGGCGGCGGCGGCGTCCCCGTGGCAGGACTTGCCGTCCGCGCCGCACTTCTTCTCGGCGGCGGCGGCTTCGCCACCGCAGGACTTGCCGTCGGCGCCGCACTTCTTCTCCGTGGTCGCGGTGGTGGCGGCCTCGGTCTTCTTGCCCTTCTTCTCCTTCTTGGCCTTCTTCGCGGGCGCGGCCTCGGCCGAGGGCGCCTCCTCCGCGTGTGCGAGGTCGATCTGGCCGAGAGCGAATGCGCCGAGGACGACGCCGAGCAGCTTCTTGTTCATCTTTCCTCCAGGATCGGGAGCGCGGGTCCCGTGGCGCGACCCTACCACGTCCGTCCGGTCAGGCGAGCGCGCCGACGAGCCGACGTAAGGCTTCCCGGCGGTCCGGGCGCGCGTCGGGGAGCCGTGCGCGGAGGGCCGCCAGGTCGGGCGCGGGCGCGGGCGGGCGCTCGACCGGGCGGAAGGTGCCCGCGAAGACCTCGGAGCCGACCTCCTTGTAGACCTCGCGGAACGGCCGACCCTCGGCCTCGGCGCGGCGGAAGGCCTCCGACGCCGCGAAGAGCTCGGGGTCGAGCGTCGCGTCGCGGGGCTCCACCGCGGCGGCGAGGTGCGCGGCCACGCGCAGGGTGAGGCGGGCGGTGCGCACGCCGCGCAGGAGCGGCGCCTTCGTGTGCTGCAGGTCGCGGTGGTAGCCGGAGGGCAGGGCGGCGGCGAGGTCCTCGATCTCCCGCTGGGCCGCCCGCACGCGGCGGGCCTGCCCGCGCAGCAGCTCGGCCACGTCGGGGTTGCGCTTCTGGGGCATGATCGACGAGCCGGTCGTGAACGCCGAGGGGAGCTTCAAGAGGTCGAACTCGGCGGTCGCGTAGAGGCACACGTCGGAGGCGAAGCGCCCGACGACATGGCAGGCGGCGGCGAGCGCCCCGAGCGCGGCGCCCTCGACGAGCCCGCGCTCCAGCTGCGCGGCGGTGACCGGCTCGACGACGCCTTCGAAGCCGAGGAGCCGCGCCGTCAGGGCGCGATCGAGCGGCAGCGGCGAGCCGTAGCCGGCCGCGGAGCCGAGCGGGTTGCGCGCGGCCATCACGCGGGCCGCGTCCAGGAGCGGGAGCGCGTCCAGCAGCGCGCCGGCGAAGCCCGCGGCCCAGAGCCCCCAGCTCGACGGCATCGCGCGCTGGAGGTGGGTGTAGCCGGGGAGCGGCCGGTCACCGTGGCGGGCGGCGAACGCCAGCCAGGCCTCGGCGAGCGCGCGCCACTCGATCGCGGCGGCGTCGAGCTCGTCGAGCAGCCAGAGGCGGAGGTCGGTGAGGACCTGGTCGTTGCGCGACCGTCCCGTGTGGAGCTTGCCGGCCACCGGTCCGAGGCGCGCCGCGAGCAGCGACTCGACGGCCGTGTGCACGTCCTCCTGCTCGGCGGCGATCGCGAAATTGCCGGCCTCGACATTGGCCAGCACGCCCGCCAGCCCCGCGAGGAGCGCGTCGGTGTCGGCGCGATCGAGCATGCCGGCGGCGTGCTGCGCGCGCACGTGGGCCGCGGACCCGACCACGTCGTGCCAGGCCCACGCGAGGTCGGTGACCGGGTCGTCGCCGACGGTGAAGGCGGCGACCAGCGCGTCGAGCGGCTCGCCCTTGTCCCAGAGCTTCATGGCGTCCTCGGTGGGGGCCGGGGCGTATCACGCAGGCCCGGTCGGGCGCCGGCACCGCGGCCGCGCGTCGGCACGTGACGTACACTGCCGCCGAGGGAACGCCGTGCCCGACCCCCTGCCGCGCGCCTCGCGCACCATCCTGATCGCGTACCTGCTCTTCAACCTCGCGATCGCGGGCACCTGCGTGTTCGACCCCGCGCAGCTCGACGCGACCTACCGCGGCGGACCGATGACACCGACGCGGGAGTTCCTGTGGTTCAGCATCGCGAGCTTCCACCTGTTCGTGACCGCGACGGTCATCCTCGCCCTCCGGATGCGCCGCGCCGCCGAGCGCCGCTGGCTGGTGCTCGCGAACGCGGGCTTCTACCTCTGGGACGCCCTCACCCAGTGGGCGTGGTGGGGGGCGCACGTCGGCCTCGCGCCCCTCGATCTGCACGTCAACGCGGGGGTGAGCGCGTTCACCGGGGCGATGCTCGTCTTCGCGGCCCGGCGGGATCGCGGGGCGGTTGAAGCCTACCCGAGGATCTCGGCCACGACGGCCCCGTAGGCGCCCACCGCCTCCTCCACCATCGCGAGCTCCACCCACTCGTCGGCGGTGTGGCTCACCTCGGAGAGCCCCGGCCCCCACTTGATCGCCGCGATGCCCACGAGGTGCGCCCAGTCGGACAGCGTGGGGGACGCGAACGTACGCGCCTGCGGACGCGCGCGCTGTGCGGCGGCGAGCACCGGCGCCTCGGCGGGCGTCTCGACGGGCCGGAAGCGATCCGATCGCACCGTGACCTCCGCGCCCACCACGCCGCGCACGATGTCGGCGAGCTCCGCGTGGGTGTAGGACGGAGTCGTGCGCAGGTCGATCGTGTACTTCACGCGGTCGGGGATCACGTTGTGGCGGTCGCCGCCCTGCACGACGGTCACCGCGTGCGTGGTCCGGCCCGCTGCCGGGTGCACCCGGTCGAGCACGAGGCCCTCGAGCGCCAGGATGTCGCGCGCCGCCTTGTAGATCGCGTTGTCCGCGAGCTGGGGCCGCGCGGCGTGCCCGGCGCGCCCGCGGGCCTCGCAGTCGAGGATGAGCAGCCCGTTCTGCGCCACGGCCACGTCGAGCCCGGTCGGCTCGCCGACGATCGCGTGGTCCGCCGGCGGGAGCGAGGGCAGGAACACCTCCAGCCCGCCGCGGCCCACCTCCTCCTCGCAAACCGTGGCCAGCACCAGCTTCCCGCGCTTGGGGCGCGCCGCCGCGAAGGCGTGGGCCATGGCGGCGCAGCAGCCCTTCGCGTCGTTGGCGCCGAGGCCGTACATCCGGCCGCCCTCGATGGACGGTGCCCACGGGTCGCGCGTCCACGCCGCGGTCGCGGGCACCGTGTCGAGGTGCGAGAGCAGCAGCAGCGTGGGGCCGGGCGCGCCGGAGTCCTTCACGGCGGCGAGGTTTCGGTCGGCGCGGATCAGGTCCCCGCCGGCGTGCGCGCGCAGCCACGCCTCCATCACCGCGACGGCGGGCCCCTCCTCGCGGGACGGGGAGCGGGCGGCGACGAGGTCGGAGAGGAGGGGGACGATCATGGGGCCTCGCGGAGGGCGAACGTAGCGCGGCGAGGGCGCGGAGGGCGGTGGGCGCGACCCCGCCGAAGACGGCGGGGTCGGGTGTCCTGCGGGGTCGCGGCGGAGCCGCTCCGTCGGCCGGCTGCGCGCCGGCCGACCCGCGCGGGCGGTGCGCGACGGCGGGGCCTCCGGCCTCTCGCGATCACGGGCCCGCGCGGCCCTCCGGCCCCCCTCGCGCGACGGCCGCCCCCATGCGCGGCCCTGGAGCCCTCTCTTGGGGGGTGGCCGCCCGCCGAGGCGCGCGCGTTCCCGTGGCGCATGGCGCGGTCGGACCGGTCGAGGCGTGGATCGGGGGGGCGTTGCGGGGGGGGGCACCCCCCCGCCCCAAGAGGAAGACCTACTCGTCGTCCCGACGGAGCACGAGCATCGTGCCGCAGCCCTCGTTCGTGAAGACCTCCTGAAGGAGGCTGTGCGGGCGGCTGCCGTCGATGATGTGCACGCGCGGGACGCCGCCGCGGAGCGCGTCGGAGACGGCCGCGAGCTTCGGCAGCATGCCGCCGCTCACCGCGCCGGAGCGGATGAGCTCCTCGACGGTGCCGAGGTCGCCGTAGGAGACGAGGCGGCGCGGGTCGTCCTTGTCCTCGAGCAGGCCCGGGACGGAGGTGCAGACGAGCAGCTTCTCGGCGCCGAGCGCGACCGCCACGTGCGAGGCGATGGTGTCGGCGTTCACGTTGAGGAGGACGCCGTCGTCCGTCGCCGCGAGCGAGCAGAACACCGGCACCATGTCCGCGTCGAGCAGCATGCCCGGCAGCGTCGCGTCGACCTTGTCGATGTCGCCGACGTAGCCGAAGTCGACCAGCTGCTCGGTGTTCGTCGACGGGTCGCGCACGGTGCGCGGCGGGCGGCGATGCGCGAGGATGGTCGCCCCGTCGCCGCCGGAGAGCCCCACGGCGCGCACGCCCTGGGCAGCGAGCGCGCTCACGAGCTCGGTGTTGAGCTCGCCGCGGAAGACCATGCGCGCGAGCTCCTGGGTGCGGGCGTCGGTGACGCGGCGGCCGGCGACGACCTCGCGCTTCACGTCCATCCGCTCGCAGAGCGCGTCGAGCTGCGGACCGCCGCCGTGCACGAGCACGACGCGGATGCCGACGTGGTGCAGGAGGGCCACGTCCTCGGCGATCGCGCCGCGGGCGCGCTCGTCGGCCAGGATCTGGCCGGAGACCTTGATGACGAAGGTCTTGCCCCGGAAGAGCCGGATGTAGGGGTGGGCGCCGAGGAGCGGGAGGATGCGGTTCATGGGCGGTCCGAGGGCGGCAGGTCGTCGCGGAGGGGGTGAGGGGGCGGCGGGGAGATCAGAGGAGCCAGGCGAGGAGCAGCGCGGCCTGCACCGGCTCGCGGTTTGCGGCCTGGGGGACGACGCGGCTCTTGGGGCCGTCGAGCACGGCGTCGGTCACGATGACGTTCCGGCGCACGGGGAGGCAGTGGAGGAACGCCGTCGCCGAGCGCATGCGCTCCGTGCCGACGGTCCAGTTGCCGAGGCTGGCGACGCGCTCGCTGTGGGTGGCGCGCTCGTTGGCGCCCCAGCCCTTGGCGTACACGGCGAGGGCGCCGTCCGCGGCGGCGTCGGGGTCGCGCGTCATCGTGATCTTCGCGCCGGTGTCGGCGCAGAAGCTCCGGGCGCGCTCCACCTCCTCGCCGTCGAGGTCGAAGCCCTCGGGCGCAGCCACGTGCAGGTCGGCGCCGCCGAGCACCGCCGCGCGCACCACGGAGAGCGGCACGGCCTGCGGGAGCGGGCGCGGGTGCGGGGCCCACGTCAGGCAGACCTTGCGGCCCGCGAAGTTGCCGCCGCCGAGGTCGGAGAGCGTGAGCTGGTCGGCGAGCCCCTGGCAGGGGTGCGCGAGCGCGCTCTCGAGGTTGATGAGCGGGGAGCCGGCGTAGTTCGAGAACGAGCGGATGACGCGCTCCTCGCGGTCGTTCGCCTCGCCCTTGGGGAAGGCGCGCACGGCGAGCACGTCGGCGTACGACGAGAGCACCGGCGCGGCCTCGCGCACGTGCTCCTGGGCGTTGCCGTCCATGACGACGCCGTCCTCGAACTCCATCGTCCAGGTGTGGCCGCCGCCCTGCCCGGTCTGCAGGTACACGAAGTGGGCGCCGAGGCGGCCCGCCGCGACCTCCATGGAGGTGTGGGTGCGGAGCGACGGATCGAAGAAGAGGCCGGCCACGGCGCGCCCGCCGAGGAGCCGCATGCGGCCGAGCTCGAGGCGGTTGGCGCGGTAGAGGCGCGCGACGTCGAGCAGCGCGGCCGTGCCCGCGGCGCCGGGCTCGAGCCCGTCGATGAAGCGGGTGCCGCGCCAGTGCTCGCGGACCTTGGCGACGGCGGCGTGGAGGCGGGACTCGAGCGTGTTCATCGGAGCGACCTCAGGGCCTGGGCGAAGGCGTCCAGCGTTTCGAAGGGGAGGGTGAGGGGCGGCATCAGCCGGAGGACGTGGGGATCGTCGCTTCCGCCGACGAGGAAGCCGGCCTCGCGCAGCCGCGGCACGAGCGGCTTGACCGGCTCGTCGAGGCGCACGCCGAGGAGGCAGCCGTGGCCGCGGACCTCCGCGGTGGGGATGGCCGCGACGATCGCGGCGCGGGCGTGCTCGCCGAGGCGGCGGGCGCGGTCGACGAGGCCCTCGGTGCGGATCACGTGGTGCGTGGCGAGGATCGCCGCGCACGCGAGCGGGCCGGCGCCGAAGGTGGAGCCCTGGTCGCCGTTCTTGGCCTCGCGCGCGATCGCGTCGTCCACGAGGGTGACACCCACCGGGAAGCCGCCCGCGGCGCTCTTGGCGCTGGTCACGAAGTCGGCGCGCACGTCGTAGAGGTCCGCGGCGAAGTTGGCGCCGAGCCGGCCCCACGCGGTCTGCACCTCGTCGAGGATGAGCAGCGTGCCGTTGCGATCGCAGGCCTCGCGCAGCGCGTGGAGCCACTCCTTCGTGGCGGTGCGCATCCCGGCGAGCGACTGCACCGGCTCGAGGATGATGGCCGCCACATCCGCGTCGAGCTCGGGGATTTCGCCCCACCTGGCGAAGCGGGTGTGGCCCAAGCCGGGTTGGGAGTAGCTGCGGTACTTCTCGGACCAGGTGACGGCGAGCGCCGCGGCGGTGCGGCCGTGGAACGAGCCCTCGAACGCGATGACGGTCTTCCGGCCGGTGTGGTGCCGCGCCATCTTGAGCGCGACCTCGTTGGCCTCGGCGCCCGAGTTGGAGAGGAACACCCGGCTGAGGTTGGCCGGCGCGAACTCGACGATGGTGCGGCACGCCGCGGTGCGCAGCGGCTGGTACACGACGTTGGAGTAGAACGAGAAGCGGCGCGCCTGCTCGCCCAGGATCGCGGCCCAGAGCGGGTGGCTGTGCCCGATGAGCGCGACGGCGTGGCCGCCGTAGAGGTCCCAGTACCAGCGCCCGTCCGTGTCCTGGACGCGGCTGCCCTCGCCGCGCACGAGCGTGAGCGGGAGCTTGTCGTAGGTGGCGAGCTGCCAGTCGGCCTCGCGGTCGCCCCGCTCTGTGACGGTGGCGGTCCAGGCGTCGAGCAGCGCCGCGGCTTCGAGCGGCGTGGTGTCGGAGTGGGCCATCAGGGCACCGGGGGGAGGGCGCGCAGGCCGAGGTCGACCGGCCACCCCATCACGAGGTTGAGGTTGGAGACGGCCTGGCTGCCGGCGCCGCGGCAGAGGTTGTCGATGGCGCAGAAGACGACCGCGCGGCCGTCCTTCTCGACGACGCCCACGTCCGCCCGCGCGGAGCCGAGCACGCCGTGGAGGTCCGGCGCGCCCGCGAGCACGCGCACGAGGGGGTTCCCCGCGTAGAAGGCGCGGTAGCGCGCGACCGTCGCGCCGGGCAGCGGGACCGTGACGAGGATGCCGCGCCGGATCGGCGCCGACATCGGGACGAAGTCGAGCGAGAAGGCGGGCTGGCCGCCCGAGCTCAGGGCCTGCACGACCTCGGGCACGTGCTGGTGGGAGAGCACCTTGTACGGCCGAAGGTTCTCCGCCCGGTTGGGGTGGTGCGTCGTGTCCGTGGGCGTGGCGCCGCTCCCGGTCGAGCCCGTGAGCCCGGTCGCGTTCACCACGGCGGGGAGCTCCCCGCGCATGGGCAGGAGCGCGAGCTCGAGCGCGGTGGCGAAACAACCCGGGTTGGCGACACGTGTCACCCCGCGGAGGTCCTGGCCGAGCTCCGGGAGCCCGTAGGCCCAGGGGTCGGTCGCGCGCGCCCAGCCGTAGGCCGCGGTGTGCGCGGGCTCGGACAGGCGGTGGTCGCCGGAGAGGTCGATCACCACGCCGTCGATCGACGGCGCGATCTTCGCGGCTTCGCCGTGTGGGAGGCAGAGGAACGTCACGTCGGCCCTGGGCGCCTCGCTCGCGAGCACGAGATCGTGCCCGGCGAACTGCGGCCACACCGCGGCCAGCGGCTTGCCCGCGTGCTTGTTCGCGGTCGCGCCGACCACGCGCACGCGCGGGTGCCCGAGCAGCCAGCGGAGCGTCTCGGCGCCGGTGTACCCGGAGGCGCCGTGGACGACCGCCGTCACCTCAGCGGAGCGCATCCGCCACCACCCCTGCGAGCTGATCCCCCGCCTGGCGCGCGTTCACCGCGGGCAGGCCGAGCTTCTTCTCCACGAAGGTGCGGCCCACGGCGTTGTCCGTGGTCGGCCCGGTGATGACGGTCAGCGTGATGCCGAGCTCGTCGCGCATGTACTCCGCCGCGCCCCAGGCGCCGACGGGGTCGTTGGCGCACATGACGTGGGCCCTGGCCGGGGCCATGAGGTCCGCCTCGCGGAGGATCTCGTACACGCCGTACTCGCCCATGATGCCGTCGCCGAGCTCGAGCACGATGCAGTCGAGCTTCAGCCCGAGCATCGGGTCGTTGAGCGCGTGGATGAGGCCCCGCGCGACGGGCGGGGCGCTCTGCGGGCGCGTGGTGACGATCCCGAGGTCGTTGAAGTTGAGCGCCTTGATGGCGCCCACGTCCTCCATCTTCAGCGTGTCGCGCCGCAGGCTCACGCCCGTGAGCTTGCCGGCGCCGACGCGCAGCCCGCGGCGGGTGAGGCCGCGGATGATCTCGCAGGCGGCGAACGTCTTGCCGGCGTTCATGCACGTGCCGCTCACGTAGACGATCGGCACGGAGCCCGGGAGCTTGTCCAGCTGGGGCAGCGCGTTCGTGCGGATGCTCGCGGGGGTGCCGCGGCGCTCGCCGAGGTGCGGGAACGCGAGCACCTGCCCGAGCACCTCGACGCGGCACGGCGGGCCCACGTCGGGGTTCGCCGACGTGCACTGCCCGATGACGCCGCCGAGGTTCAGGAGGTGGAGCGTGTCGCCCACGGCGATCTTCTCCGGGATGATCCCGGTGTAGCCGTGGAGCGCGCGCCGCTCGCCCAGGACGCCGGCGATGATGTCGCCCTCGTTGACCGTCGCCAT
Organism: uncultured Enterobacteriaceae bacterium; assembly: GCA_964457335.1. Taxonomy (GTDB): domain Bacteria; phylum Myxococcota_A; class UBA796; order UBA796; family SXON01; genus CAJBVW01. Next base: position 29,006 of record CAYWGD010000048.1, read on the forward strand.
GCGACCGTGCTCGTCCTCGAGCTCGTTGTAGACGTTCTTGCGGTCGAGGGCGCGCACGCAGATCACCGAGCCCTCCACGGGGAGGATCGTGTCCGAGAGCGTGACCTCGCGGGGCAGGCGCGCGTTGCGGGTGGCCGAGGCGATCTTGTTGAGGAGGACCTTCATCGCCATGTCAGGACCCCTCGGCGCGGGCGCGCGCGCGGGCGGCGAGGACGCCCTGGAGGCCGTACACGGCGGAGAAGCCGCGGGCGTCCTGGGCGGTCCAGAGGCCGTTCTCCTCGCCGTAGCGGCCGGCCGCCTCGTCCACGAGGGAGTAGGCGCTCCGGACGCCGCGGATCTCCACGCGACCCTGCTCGAGGTGCACCTTGACCTCGCCCGTCACGACCCGCTGCGAGGAGTCGAGGAAGGCCTCGACGTCGCGCATGACCGGATCGAACCACTGCCCCTCGTGCAGCATCTGGCCGTAGAACGCGCCGAGCTGCTCCTTCTGCACGAGCTGCCAGCGGGTGAGGACCAGCTTCTCGAGCTCGCGGTGCGCGTCGATGAGGATCGCCGCGGCGGGCGCCTCGAACGCGATGCGGCCCTTGATGCCGAGGATGGTGTCGCCGAGGTGCATGCCGCGGCCGACGCCGTGCGCCGCGCCGAGCGCGTTGAGCGACTCGACGGTGGCGAGGCCGCCGTCGACGAGGCCCTTGTCGAAGCGCAGGACGAGGTCCGTGCCCTCCGCGGGCGCCTTCGAGGGCGTCTTCGTCGTGACCCACCCCTGCTCGGGGAGGGCCTGCCAGGGGTCGTGCGTCTCGCGGCCGCCGATGGTGACGCCCCAGAGGCCGGCGTTGATCGAGTAGTCGCGCTTCTCGGCCGAGACGGGGAAGCCCTCCTCGGTGAGGAACGCGGCCGACGTCGCGCGGGTGATGCGCTCGTCGCGGATCGGGGTGAGGATGCGCGCGCCCGGCAGGAGCGTGCGGATCGCCACGTCGAAGCGGATCTGGTCGTTGCCCGCGCCGGTCGAGCCGTGGCACACGGCGTCCGCGCCGATGCCCTTGGCGGTCTCGGCGACGACCTGCGCCTGCACGACGCGCTCGGCGCCGACGCAGAGCGGGTAGACGCCGCCGCGGCGCACGTTCGCCTTGATGAGCCAGGCGATGTGCTGGTCGTAGACGCGCTGGCGGGCGTCGATGAGCTGGAAGTCCGCCGCCCCGAGCTGGGCCGCGCGCGTGGTGATCGCCGCGCGCTCCTCGGTGGTCAGGCCGCCGGTGTCGACGGTGATCGCGGTGACGCGGTGCCCCTCCTTCACGAAGCGGCGCAGCAGGTAGGAGGTGTCGAGGCCGCCGGAGAAGGCGAGGAGGACGTGCATGGGACCCCCAGGGGGGGCGCGGTATAGCGCGCGGGGGGGTGGGACTCAACCGTCGGGGGTCGATTCGATGATCATCGGCTTTGCTCGACCGTAGTTTTCGTCGTATCCACGAGCGCGCGCACGGGTGGCCGGAACCGACCGGTAGCGGCCGCGATCCGCCGCCCGGGGGGCTTCCGACCGCGTGGCTGGCGCCGTGGCGCGCGACGTTCTACGGTGCGCGCATCCGGAGGGCGGGTGACGGACGACGGCATCGCGACGAGGGTGGCGCCGCGCCCCGGCGGCGCGCGCGCGACGGCCCGGGTGCTCGTGGTGGCCGCGTGCCTGCTCTACATCTGGCTCGCGCCCGTGCCCCGGCAGGTGTTCGGCCGCTACGTGCACGGGCTCCGGAACTGGATGATGTTCAGCGGCGTCGGCCTCGAGGTGACGGAGGTGCGCTACTGGCAGGTGCTCCCCGACGGCGGCGAGCGCCCGCTCTCGCGCGCGGACCTCACCGCCGCGGGGGTGAAGGAGCCGCGCGCCGGCCGTTTCTCCGACGAGGAGGACGCGCTGGCGACCGCCCGCAGGTTGTGCCGCGAGCTCGGCGCCGGCGCCGACGTGCGCTTCCGGCTCCGCAAGGCCACGCGCAAGGGCTGGCAGGCGCAGCCCGGCGCCGACACCAACCAGTGCGGCGCCACGAGGGGCGCGTCGAAGCCCGCGCCGCGCGAGCGCGCGCCGTGAAGCGCTTCGCCGACTGGCTCCTGTGGTCCGAGGGCTCGACGCGCACCGTCGCGTTGATCCGCGTCGCGCTGGTGTTCCTCCTGTGGGACCGCCTCGCCGCGGACTTCCTCTTCTTCCGCGCCGACGAGGACCTCGTCGAGTTCGTGATCGCGGCGTCCTTCTTCGTCTCCACGACGCTGCTCGGCCTGGGCCTGTGGACGCGCTTCGCCGCCGGGTGGAACGCGGCGAACATGCTGGTGATCTTCTGGTACGTCGGTTTTATGCGCGAGGTGGAGGCGTACACCCATCACCACGTGTTCCTGCTCACGTGCACGAGCGTGCTTCTCGCGCTCACGCCCTGCGGCACGTCGCTGTCCGTCGACCGCTGGCGGGCGCTCCGCCGGGCCGCCGACCGCGGCGAGCCGCCGCCCCCCGAGCGGGGCCCCCTCTACGGCCAACGGCTGCTCGCGATGCAGGTCTCGGCGGTCTACCTCTGGGCCACCTGGGACAAGCTCACGCCCGCGTTCCTCTCCGGCGAGCGGCTCCAGCACGTGCTGATCGACCGCTACGGCACCTCGGACCCGGTCACGCTGCCCGGCTTCGCCCTGTTCTGCACGCTCGGGGCGCTCTCCACGGTGCTGATCGAGGGCGGGCTCGCCGTGGGGCTCTGGATCCCGCGCATCCAGCGCCCGCTGATGCTGGTCGGCGCGCTGTTCCACGCGATGCTCTTCGTGGTGCTCCCGGTGGGGCCCTTCACGTTGAACATGATCGTGCTCTACCTCGCGTTCCTCGATCCCGCGGTGGTGCACCGCGCGATGCAGCGGCTGCTCGGCGACGGCGCGAATCCCGGGCTATCTTCCGGCTGACCGGGGGAGCCCGTGTTGATCTTCGTCCTGATGGGCTGCAACCCGATGACAGGCTTGCAGACCCTGCCAGCGCTGCCGCTCGAGCTCGGCTACGAGCGGAACTACGCGCCCGCCTACGCAGGCTGCACGTGGACGCGCAGCCGCGTCGACGGCGACCTCGAGGAGATCCACGCCGAGTACGACGCCTTCGGGCGGCTCCTCTCCTCCCGCGTGGAGGACGTGAACGGGGTGCGGGAGGTCACGAACACCTGGGAGGAGAGCTGCCTCACCCTCCACCAGGTCCGCTACTCCGACGACGCCTGGGACGAGGACCGCTCCCACGTCTGCGACGAGCACGGCCACGTGACGTCGCGGACCTCGCTCTACTTCTACGAAGGGGAGGACGGCGAGCGGGTCGAGACCTTCGGCGAGGACACGTTCGACTACGATCTCACCCACGACGGCGACGACTGGACCGGCTGGGCGAGCCCCGCCGACGGGTGGGCGTACACGTTCCGCTTCGACGGCACGCGGCTCCTCGACAGCACGTGGGAGAACTTCGTGGTCCAGATCGTCAGCCGGAGCGTCTACGGCTGGGACGACGACCTCCTCGCCTCCATCGCGAACGACCAGGAAGACCTCGAGTACGGCTTCGAGTGGGAGTACCGCACCGTCTGGACCCGCGACGACCTCGGCCGGGTCGTCGAGCGCGACGAGGACGGACAGACGACCACCTACGCGTACATCGTCGACGCGATGTGGCCCGAGGCCGCGGAGGGCTCGATCGGGCAGCTGTACGAGTACACCTGGGACTGCGACTAGCGCCGCCCGCCCACCACGCGCTCGATCCCCGCGAGGTCCTTCCACACGCGCACGTCCGGCAGCCCCGCGGCCCGCATCATCGCGGCCACGGCCTGCGCCTGCCCCGCGCCCACCTCGACGAGCACGCCGCTGCGCGCGCGCGCCGCGGCCGCCGGCACGAGGCGCCGGTACACGTCGAGCCCGTCGGCGCCGCCTTCCAGGGCGCCGCGCGGCTCGTGGTCGCGCACCTCGGGCTCGAGCCCCGCGAGCTCGCCGACCGGGATGTACGGCGGGTTCGACACGATCCAGTCGATCGGCCGGTTCGCCGGGATCGCGGCCAGCAGATCCCCGCGCAGCACCGCGACGCGCTTGTCGAGCCCGTGCTTCGACACGTTCGCCTTCGTGGCCGCGAGGGCCTCGTCCGCGCGATCGACGGCGTAGAGCCGCACGGCGGGCCGCTCGAGCGCGAGCGTCAGCCCGATGCAGCCGGTGCCGGAGCCGATGTCGGCGACGTAGACGGGCACTTCTTCATGGGGCAGGGGGCTGCCGCCCCCCGCAGCTTCGGGCGGCGGTTCGGTGGCGCCAGGCTCCGTCGCCGCGACCGAGTCACTCCAGGGGAGAGACTTCTTCGCCACGGGGGGGGCGTTACGGGGGGGCGGAGCCCCCCCGTCCCCAGGAGAACCCGCCGGCAACCACGCCAAGGCGGCCTCGATGAGGGTCTCGGTGTCGGGGCGCGGCACGAGCACGCCGGGGGTGACGACGAAGTCCCGCCCGTAGAACTCCTTCTGCCCGAGGATCCACGCGAGCGGCTCGCGGTTGCCGCGGCGCCGGACGAGCGGGCGCAGGCGCAAGAGCTCCTCGTCGGTGAGCGGCCGGTCGAAGGAGAGGTACACCTTCACGCGGTCGAGGCCCAGCACGTGCCCGATGAGCAGCTCGGCGTCGAGTCGCGCGGAAGGGATGCCGCGCTCCTTGAACCAGGCCGTGGTGGAGGTCAGGACCTCGACCAGGGGCTTCACCGGCCCTCGTGCGCCCGGAGCAGCTCCGCCTGGAAGTAGCTGGTGACGCCCGTGATGAGCTCGTCCATGTCGCCCGTGACGATCTGATCGAGCTTGTAGAGCGTGAAGGTGGTCCCGTCCGCGTTGGTGACGCGGTGATCGGTGACGCGGTTCTGCGGGAAGTTGTAGGTGCGGATGCGCTCGGAGCGGTCCCCGCTGCCCACCTGGGCCTTGCGGTCCGCGGCCTCGGCGGCGGCCTGCTCCTCGCGCTGCTTCTCGAGCAGGCGGGCGGAGAGCACCTTCATCGCCTTCGCCTTGTTCTTGATCTGCGACTTCTCGTCCTGGCACTGCACCACGAGCCCGCTCGGGATGTGCGTGATGCGGACCGCGGAGTCGGTCGTGTTGACCGACTGGCCGCCGGGGCCGCCGGCGCGGAACACGTCGATGCGGAGGTCCTTCTCCGCGATCTTGACCTCGATCTCGTCGGGCTCGGGCATGACCGCGACCGTGGCCGCGGACGTGTGGATGCGCCCCTGCGACTCGGTGGCGGGGACGCGCTGCACGCGGTGCACGCCCGCCTCGTACTTGAGGTGGGAGTAGGCGTTCTCGCCGCTCACCTGGCAGACGATCTCCTTGTACCCGGCCTGCGCGCCCGCGACGGTGACCTCGGACTCCGAGAGCACCTCGAGCTTCCAGCCCATCTTGTCGGCATAGCGCGCGTACATGCGGAAGAGGTCGCCCGCGAAGAGCGCCGCCTCGTCTCCGCCGGTGCCGGCCCGGATCTCGAGCAGGATGTTGCGGCCCTCGTAGGGGTCGCGCGGGAGCATGAGGAGGCGGAGCTGCTGCTCGATGACGGGCAGGCGCGCGTCGATGCGCTCCTTGTCCGCGAGCGCCATCTCGCGCATGTCGGGGTCCGCCAACAGCTCGGCGAGGTCCTGGCGCTCGGTCTCGAGCGCCTTGATCTCGCGCGCGAGGTCGACCATGCGGCTGACCTCGGCGTGCTCGCGCGTGACCTGCTTGTAGCGGTCGCGCTGGCCGGCGAGCGAGGGGTCCATGAGCTGGCGCTCCAGCTCGGCGTGGCGTGCTTCGATGTCGTCCAATCGCAGGAACATGGCGGTCCTTCAGGGGAACCCGCTCCCGAGCGGGAGCGGCCGGTTCAGGGCCGCGACCCCCGGATGCCCCGATGACGGGCAGGAGGGTGGCGCGCGGCCGCAGGGAGGGCCGGTGACCACCCGCATTGGACGGTACCGGCGGTTCGCCTCGCCGCGTGCTGGGGCGAGGGAACGGCGCCGGGGAGGGGTCGGGCGTGCCGACGCGCCATCCCCGGCGCGGCCGGCGGCGCTAGCCCTGCGAGATGTTGTACTTCTTGTTGAACTTCTGCACGCGACCCTCGGCCTGCAGGGCGCGCTGCTTGCCCGTGAAGAACGGGTGGCTCGCCGACGAGATGTCCACCTGGATCACGTGGTGGGGCACGCCGTCGATGTCCTTCATCGTCTTGGACGAGAGGGTGGAGCGGGTGACGAACTCGGTGTTGGCGCCGGTGTCGACGAACACGACCGGGTTGAGCTTCGGGTGGATGGCGTCCTTCATGGAGTCTCCAACGGGGCAGGCGCCCCGCGCGCAGCGGGAATCGACGAAAGGGGCGCTATTCACCCGCCGCGGTCGGCTTGTCAAGCAGCGCCCGCGCCGCGTCGAGCGACCCGGCGACGCGGGCGCGACGCGCGAGGTCCGCCTCGGCGGCCGTCTGGAGCTGATCGGCGCGCAGCGTGCGCGTCCCGGCGAGATCGAGCGCGGGCCAGGAGCCGGAGCGGGCGAGCTCGCCGTCGAGCCGGATCTCGGCGGTGGCGGCGTCGCCCACCGCGCGCGCGACGGGGCCGTCGGCGTCGACGGCGGCGAACAGCGTGAAGGAGCCGCCCTCCTCGAGCGCGCGGGCCGCCCCGAGGACGCGGCGGACGCGGAGGAGCGCGCTCGCGTCGAGCACGCCGGGGCTGGCGGCGCCCGACGCGGCCGCGGCGGCGGCGAAGCGGTCGAGGCTGTCGAAGATGACCACGACGTCGCGCTTGTGCTCGACGAGGCGCTTCCCGCGCTCGACCGCCATCTCGGCGACCTGGACGTGGCGGGAGTCGGGCTCGTCGAAGGTCGTGGCGAGCACTGTGCCGGGCACGGTGCGCTCGATCTCCGTGACCTCCTCGGGCCGCTCCGCGACGAGCACCACGAAGAGCGCGGCGCCGGGGTGCGCGGCGGCGACCGCGTGCGCGAGGCGCCGGAGGAGCTGGGAGCGGCCGGAGCGGGGCGGGCCGAGCACGACGGCGCGCTGGCCGAAGCCGAGGGGCGCGAGCAGCTCGAGCAGGGCGAGGGAGGGGTCCCCCAGATCGAGGCGGCGGCGCGGCCACACCGGCGTGAGGTTCTCGAAGAGCGCCTTCTCCCGGGCGGACTCGGGGGCCTCGCCGTTCACGCGCTCGACCTTGATGAGCGCGAAGTAGCGCTCGTTCTCCTTCGGGGCGCGCACCTGGCCGCCGACGAGGTCGCCGGTGCGGAGGTTGAAGCGCCGGATCTGCGAAGGGGAGACGTAAACGTCGTCCGAGCCGGGCAGGAAGCTGTACTCGGGCGCGCGGAGAAAACCGAAGCCGTCCGGGAGGATCTCGAGCACGCCGTTGCCGTCGGAGGCGGCGCTGCCGGACTCGCGGAGGATGGCGGCGACGAGGTCCTGCTTGCGGAGGCTCGACGCGTTCTCGATGTTGCAGGCGCGCGCCGTCTGGATCAGCTCGGCGATGGACTGGCTCCGGAGCGAGCCGAGATCGAGCGGCATGGGGGGTGCCGGGAGGGGGGAGGGTGCCCGCGGGGGAGTGCGGGCGTGGGGAGCGGCGCGCCTACGACGTGCGGAAGCAGTCCTTGAGCGCCAGGAGGAGGGAGGGGTCGTTCGTCTTGAACTTGCCGCGCGCGATGTCGAGCGGGCCCGGCGCCTTGCCGTGGAGCACGAGCGCCTCGAAGACCTTGGGGTCGGCCTTCACGACGCAGTCGGCGTTCTCGGTCTTGCCGGGCGTCACCGTGCACGCCGACGGGTCGAGACGGACCGTGTACTTCTCGTCGCCGACGGAGAAGTAGTAGGTCATCGGCTTCGAGACGCGGCCGGAGACGTAGCGGCTCGGGAAGGCGGCGAAGATCTCGCGGGTGGTCGGCATGGGCCGCGAGTCTACCGCGCGCGGGCGAACGTGGCGAGAGGTTGTCGTAAGTGCCGACAACCGGAGGGCGCCCCGGGCGTTAAGCGTGGCTGCCCGGAGAGGCCACCCGTGGACGATCGCGCGCGCATCGACTGGCTCGTGGACGAGCTGAACCGTCACAACCGGCTGTACCACGAGCTCAACCAGCCGGTGATCACCGACTACGAGTACGACGAGCTCTTCCGTGAGCTGGAGCGGCTCGAGGCGGCGCACCCCGAGTGGGTGCGGGACGACAGCCCGACCCGGAAGGTCGGGGCCGCGCCGGTCGCCGAGCTCAAGCCGTTCGTGCGCGAGGTGCCGATGCTCTCGCTCCAGAACGGGTACAAGCGCGAGGGCTCCGACGAGGACCCGTGGGTGGACCTCCGCGACTTCGAGGACCGCCTGCGCCGCGTGCTCGGGGGGGACGGGCCGTCGGTGTTCACCTACGTGGTCGAGCCGAAGCTCGACGGGCTCGCGATGGAGCTCGTGTACGAGGACGGGCGCTTCGTGCGCGGCGGCACGCGCGGCGACGGTGTGACCGGCGAGGACGTGACGCACAACCTCCAGGTGATCCGCTCGATCCCGTCGCGGTTGAACCCGCCGTATCCGGCGCGGATGACGGTGCGCGGCGAGGTGCTGTTCGACCTGCGCGGTTTCGAGGAGATGAACGCGAAGCGGGTGGCGGCCGGGGAGCGGCCCTTCGAGAACCCGCGCAACTCCGCGGCCGGCACGATGCGGCAGCTCGATCCGCGCATCACGAAGGAGCGCCCGCTCCACTTCTACGCGCACTCGGCCGGCGTGCTCGACGACCCGCCGGACACGCACCACGCGCTGCTCGAGCGCTTCGCCGCCTGGGGTCTGCTGGTCAACCCGCTCAACCGCGTGTGCCGCGGCCTCGACGAGGTGATCGCGGCGGTCGCGGACATCGAGCAGAAGCGCCAGGATCTCCCCTACGAGATCGACGGCGCCGTGGTGAAGGTGGACTCGCGCGCGCTGCGCGACGCGCTCGGCTTCGTCACCCGCTCGCCGCGCTGGGCGCTCGCGTTCAAGTACCCCCCGCCGACCGCGCGGACGCGGCTCGACGGCGTGTTGTTCTCCGTGGGGCGCACCGGCGCCGTCACGCCGGTGGCGAACCTCGCGCCGGTGCGGGTGGGCGGCGTGACCGTGCGGAACGCGACGCTCCACAACGAGCACCAGATGACGCGCGTGCTCGGGCTGCGGCACGGGGACCTCGTGGAGATCCGGCGCGCGGGCGACGTGATCCCCGAGGTGCTGGGCGCGGTGGACGAGCCGGGGCGCGCGGAGCGGCCGCTCGTGACCTACCCGGAGACCTGCCCGCAGTGCCGCGCCCACCTCGTGCGCGAGCCGAACCCCGACGACCCCGACAAGGTGCTGATCCGCTGCCCCAACGGGCTCGGCTGCCCCGCGCAGGTGCGGGGCGCCATCCGCCACTTCGCGGCGCGGCTCGCGATGGACATCGAGGGGCTCGGCGAGAAGCTCGTCGACCAGCTCGTGACCCACGGGCTCGTGCGGCGCCCGAGCGACCTGTACCGGCTCACGAAGGACCCGCTCGTGAACCTGGAGCGCATGGGCTCGCTCTCCGCCCAGAACCTGCTCAACGCGATCGAGAAGTCGAAGAGCCGGCCGCTGGACCGGGCGCTCATGGCGCTCGGCATCCCGATGGTGGGCGAGTCCACCGCGCGCGATCTCGCGAAGCACTTCGGCACCATCGACGCGATCATGGACGCGGACGTCGCAGCGCTCACCGGGGTGTTCGGGGTCGGGGAGACGGTGGCCGTCGCCGTGCGCGAGTTCTTCCAGGAGGAGCAGAACCGCGAGGAGATCGCGCGGCTCCGGGAGGCGGGCGTCCAGTTCCCCGAGGTGCAGCGCACGGTGCAGGGCACCGCGCTCGCGGGCAAGACCTTCGTGATCACGGGGACGCTCCCGACGATGTCGCGTGACGCCGCCAAGGCGAAGATCGAGGCCGCCGGCGGCAAGGTGACGGGGAGCGTGTCGAAGAAGACCGACTACCTCGTGGTCGGGGCCGACGCGGGCAGCAAGCTCGACAAGGCGCGGGAGCTCGGCGTCGCGACGGTGGACGAGGAAGGCCTGGTGGCGCTCCTGGGCGGTGCGTCTTGATGCTCCTGCTCCTCGCCTGCGCCGAGCCCGGCACGCTCGCGTCCGTGTCGGCGGCGCTCGGGGAGCAGGCCGCGGCCTCGGCGGAGCGGCCCCTGCGCACGATGACCGCGATCGCGGGGTTGCTCGCCGAGACCTGCGGCGGCACCTCCGTGGAGACCTACACGTTCACGAGCCGATCCGCGGCGGCGCTCGGGGCCTCGGTGGCGGCGGTCGACCACGACGAGACGACGCAGATCTGGACCTTCGAGGGCGTCGGGCTCGACGGGGTGGAGGGGACGCTCGAGGTCGTGACCGACGGGAGCCAGGAGAACCTCGCGGTCACCTGGACCGCGGACGGCGTGCGTTTCACCGCCGGCGTGGAGATCCGCGCGTGCGACGAGGACGTGCCGAGCGCGACCCTCGGCGGCACCGGCACGTGGACGACCGCGGACGCGACGATCACCCTGAACCTCGTGGGCGCCGCGCCCGTGAACGGGCTCGTCTTCTCGCCCATCACGGCGGACGTGCCCACGGACGGGCAGGTGCGCGCCACCGACGAGGACGCCGGCTGGGCCGTGCTGCTCGACGACGCGGAGACGCTGCCCGAGGGCGCGCCGCAGTGGACGGGCGTCGCGAGCGGGGATGGGTGGACCCACGTCGTCGCGGTGGCGTGGCCCTGAACGCAGCGGGGGGCGGTCCGCGCGCCCCGCGACGGCGGGTCAGTAGAGCAGCGTGACGAAGCCCGTGAGGCCGGTGCGGTAGCCGACGCTGCCGGTGATGCCGGCGGCGAGGCGCGTGCGGTCGTCCCAGGGGCCGAAGAGCGCGTCGGAGGAGAGCTGCACGCCGGCGACCCCCTCGACAGGGAGGCGCGGGGAGAAGGCCACCGTCACGTCGCCGTCGAGCACGGTGGCGGACTGCGTCGACCAGGGCACGAAGCCGACGCCGATCCAGCCCTGGAGGCCGTCGTCGACGCTGCCCGCGCGGAGGAGCGCGCCGCCGTCGACCTGCCAGGCGGACGCGCGCTCGGCGAGGTCCCCCCCGGCTGTCAGCTGGTGCTCGACGCCGAGCCAGCCGTGCACCCCCAGGAGCGAGCCGAGCGCGATGGCGCCGCGGGCGCCGCCCCCGAAGGCGTAGCCCTCGGCGCCGTACCTCGCCGCGCCGATCTCCTCGCCGACCCAGGCGCCGTGGGCGTAGAGCCCGATCGGGCGCGCGAGGCCCACGCCGACCTCCCCGCCGACCAGCGTGTCCACACGCCAGGCGTCGCAGGCGTCGCCCGCGCAGCCGGACTCGGCGAGCCACGCCGTCTGCGTGCCGGTGTACGCCGACACCTCGATCCCGAGGCCGGTGAGGCCGGAGGGGGCGAGGGGCGCCGCGAGCGCGGCGGTGGCGAGGAGCAGCATGCCGCCGGTCTATCCCGCGCCCGCGCGCGTGACAGAGCTTTGCTTGCTCCGCACGGAGCCCGGCGCTACGGTGCGGGCCGCCCGGGGTCCACCTTGCTGATCCACCTGCTGGCCGCCTGCTCCGGCGGCGACGCAACGCTCGTCGAACGCCCCGTCGTGAAGGGAAAGACGCCCGACGTGGTCGTCGTCACCTTGGACACCACGCGGGCCGACCGGATCGGCGCCTACGGGTACAAGGACGCGAAGACCGACGCCATCGATCGCCTCGCGAACGAGGGCATCCGCTTCGACAACGCCTACTCGCCGCTCCCGCTGACCATCCCCGCGCACGCGACGATGTTCACGGGGCTCCTCCCGTTCCACCACAACATCCGCAACAACGGCGACAACGTGCTGGCGCCGGAGTTCACGACGCTGGCCGAGATCCTCCGCAAGGAGGGGTGGGCGACCGCCGCGAGCGTGGCGGCGTTCGTGACGACGCGGCAGTGGGGCTTCTCGCAGGGTTTCGACGCCTACTTCGACTCGCTGCCCGAGGACGGCGACCGGAACTACTGGCACACCGAGCGCTCCGCCGACCTCGTGGTGGACGACGCGCTCAACTGGCTCGCGGGGCAGCCCGAGGACAAGCCCGTCTTCCTCTGGGTGCACCTCTACGACGCGCACTACCCCTTCCAGCTCCGCGGCGAGTACGCCGAGTCCATGAAGGACCGCCCCTACGACGGCGAGATCGCCTTCGTGGACGACCAGATCGCGCGCCTCGTGGACGCGTTCGCGGGCCGGAACGTGCTCTGGAGCCTCATCGGAGACCACGGGGAGGGCCTGGGCGACCACCACGAGCTCTCGCACGGCCTGTTCGCCTACAACGCCACGCAGCACGTACCGTGGATCGTCTCGGGCGCGGGCATCCCCGCCGGGGTCGTGAAGGAGCCCGTGAGCACGGCCGACCTCACGCCGACGCTCTTGCGCATGTTGTCGCTTCCGGTGCCCGCGGGGCTCGACGGCAAGCCGCAGCCGGGGAGCCCGACCACGCCGTACGCCGAGAGCTACCAGCTCTCCGAGCGCTTCCGCCTCGCGCCGCACCGCGCGGTGGTCGACGGCACCCTGAAGCTGATCGCCACGCCGAAGCCCGAGCTCTACGACCTCGCCGCCGACCCGAACGAGCAGAAGAACCTCGCCGCCGAGCGCCCGGACGACGTGGCGCGGCTCCAGAAGCTCCTCGAGGCCATGAACGCGGCGCCGCCGTCCACGAAGAAGGCGTCGCTCGACGCCGACACGCTCTCCCAGCTCGCGGCGCTCGGCTACGTGTCCGGCGGCGGCGACGAGGGGATCGATCCGCTCACGCTGCCCGACGCGAAGGACTACGAGCCGCTGATCGCGGGCGTGTCCAAGCTCGAGCGTGGGGCCGCCGGCCGCACCCCGGAGCAGCTGCTCGCGGAGGTCGACGCGCTCATCGCGATGAAGTCGGACGCCTTCGAGCTCCGCATGCGGAAGCTGCCGTTGCTCGCCAAGCTCGGGCGCCGGGAGGAGGCGCGGCAGTTCGCGGAGGAGACGGCGAACCTGTTCCCGGCACGCGCGCGGGTGTGGGTCACGCTCGCGTCCATGTCGATCCGCGAAGGCGACCTCGAGCAGGCCCTCGGGTACGCGCGGCGCGGCGTCGAGGCGGACCCCGCGGAGGGCGCGGCCTACGAGGCCGTCGTCGAGGCGCTCTTCCGCCTGAAGCGGGTGGACGACGCCCTCGCCGAGGCAGCGGCCGCGATGAAGGTCGACCCGAAGAATTACGGGGTCGCGGCGCTGCTCGGCCAGCACTACCTCTCCGCGCAGGACTACTCGAACGCGGAGAAGAACCTGCGCCTCGCGGTGTCCGGGCCCAACCCGCGCCGCGGCGCCCGCTACCAGCTCGCGCTCCTCGCCCTCGGCGCGGGCGTGCGCGCGGACGCCTACAACCTGCTCGAGGCCGAGGTGAAGGAGTACCCGGGCTACCAGATGGCCCGGCGGCTCCTCTCCCGGATGCTCGCGGAGGACCAGCGCTGGCTCGATCAGCGCGAGCACGCCGCATTCCTCGCGCGCGCCAACCCGCAGGATCCCGTCGTGCTCCGCGGGCTCGCGCAGTGCCTCTTCAACCTGCAGGACTACCCCGGCGCGCGCACGACGCTCGACGAGGCGCTGCTCTACGCGCCCGAGGATCCCGACGTGCTCCTCCTGCACGCCAACCTCCTCGCCAAGGAGGGGAACCGCGAGGAGGGGCTGAAGGTGCTCGCGCAGGCCAACGCCGCGAACGAGAAGCGCATCAAGGACGCCGAGGCCGCCGCGAAGGCGGCCGGGAAGGCGGGCAAGGGCGCGCAGCCCGCGAAGGGCGGCGCGCAGGACGGCAAGCCCGGCACCAAGGGTGCGGCGGCCAAGGGGACGGCCGGCACCGGCACGAAGGCGGCTCCGGTCGCCGCGCCCGAAGGCGCGGCCGAAGGCAAGGCACAGTGAGGCGGGCCCTCTTCGGCGGCGTGATCCTCCTCGGCGCGGCGGTCCTCCTCGGCGCGCAGCCGGCCGAGCCGCGCGGGCCCGGCGGCGGCGACGCGAAGGCCCAGGGCATGCGGCGCGGGAACGGCGAGGGCCGGCGGGCCGGCGGAAAGGCGCGCGAAGGGCGGGCCCCCAAGGGCCCCGGGGCGGGCCGGGGCAAGGGCCCGGCGCTCCAGGGGGCCGACGGCCGCGAGTCCCCGCGCGCGGGGCGCGGCAACATGTTCCTCCGCCAGGGGAGCACGCGCGCGGCGGTCTCCTCCTTCCGCAAGCAGCTCGAGGCGAACCCCGACTCCGCGGCGCTCCACATCGGGCTCGGCAAGGCGCTCGTGCGCATCGGCCAGTGCGAGGAGGGGCTCGATCACCTCTGGCCGTACGTCGGGACGTTGCCCTTCGGCGCCGAGGCCGCCCTCGCGGCGTCCACCTGCTCGAGCCGCCTCGGGCTCCTCGACGACGCCATCTACTTCGACCGCCTCGCCGTCGACATGGATCCGAAGAGCGCCCGCGCGCTCACCAACCTCGCGCTCGACCTCGCGAGCGCCGGCGACGACGCCGGCGCCGAGGTCGTGCTCGACGATCTCCTCTTCCTCCGGCCCGACCGCGACGCCTCGACCTACGCCCGCGCGGTCCTCGCGCTGCGCGCCGGCGAGATCGAGGAGTTCGACCGCATCACGTTCGCGTGGGAGCAGACCGAGGGGCCGAGCCTGGACCTGCGCCGGCTCCAGGCCCAGGCCTGGCTCGACCTGGACGACCCCGTGGCGGCGATGGCGTCGCTGGCGAACCTGCGGCGCGTGCGCAACGGCCAGCAGGTGCGGCACCTGCGCGCCGAGGCCCACCGCCGCGTCGGGTACGCCGACGAGGCCTCGGCCTACCTCGAGGACCGGCCCCAGAGCGTGCTCGAGGGCATCGACAGCGACGCGGTGCGCGTCCGCGTGTTCGCGGACCTGGGGGAGTTCGCCCAGGCCCACGAGCTGCTCGCCGAGTACGAGGGCGAGCGCGGGCCCGAGCTGGCCGCGAGCGCGTGGTACCTGGCCCGCCGCGAGGGACGCACCGACGAGCTGCCCGCGCTGGCGGAGGCGTACGAGCGCGTGCGGCAGAGCCCGCTCCGCGACCTCGACGAGCTCGTGCCCTGGACGCTGCGGTAGGGCGGTCGTCGCGGCGAGGCTGCGCCTCGTCCGGCCTTCGGCGCCCATCGGACGCGCCAAAACGCGGAAGCCCCGCCGCGGCGTGAGCCGGGCAGGGCTTCGAGAGGCGCTCCTCCCGTGGGTCGGAGCGCCGCCTACTAGTACGGGTAGTAGTAGTAGTAGACGTACGAGCCGCCGCTGATGACCGGGCGCTCGAGGGTGGCGCTCTCCGCGTCGCCGAAGACCCAGTCCCGCCCGCCGTAGTTGAAGGCGAAGGGGAACCAGTAGTCGATGTAGAGGAAGAGCGCGTTCTCGAGCGGCAGCGGGGTGCCGTTGTAGTCGTAGTAGTACGTGCTCGCGAAGCCCCAGGAGTAGTCGACGTAGCCGTCGAGGTACCCGTCGGTGATGCCGATCTGGGCGCAGTAGTCGCCGACCGCGGTGGAGCCGGTGGCGGCCGCGAGGTCGAACGACCAGTCGCACTCCGGGCAGCCGGCGGGGGCGTCACCCTCGTAGGCGAGCGTCGAGGTGATCTGGCAGATCCAGTCCTCCATCTGGAGGCCGTAGAAGCCGTAGCCGAAGCTCGCGTCCACGTACTCGCCCGCGGACGTCTCGAAGGCGCCGACGAAGTAGAACTGGGTGATGCCGGTGTCGACGTCCGTGTCGGTGTCGGTGTCGGAGTCCGCGTCGGAGTCGGCGTCGGTGTCCGCGTCGGTGTCCGCGTCCGTGTCGCCGGTCTCCTTGTCCTCGTCGGAACCGGGCGGGCACGCGGTCAACAGGGCCACGCTGGCGAGCAGCGCGAGCTTCAAGCTCTTGTCGAGAAGGGTCATGATCAAACGTCTCCTGTGAGTCCGGTGCCGCTAGGGAGGCCGCGGAGCCGGTCGAGCTTAGCCGATCAACTTTTGTCTCGCAAGCACCATGGCCGGGCGCTCCGGAGAGGGGACGGGAGCCGGGACCCGACGCGGCGAGATAGCAGGGTGGATGCGCGTAGCCTTCACGAGCGACATCCACGTGGACCTCAACGGGCCCGTGGTGCTCGACGCCCTGACCAGACGTGTGCGTGCGGTCGCGCCCGACGTGCTCCTCGTCGCGGGGGACATCGCGACCGGCGCCACCACCTACCTGCAGACGCTCCTCGCCCTGCGCGCCGCCGCGCCGCGCGTGCTCGTCGTCGCGGGCAACCACGACGTGTGGACCACGCCCGAGGCGGCGGCCAAGGGGATCCACTCCTGGGCCCGCCTCGAGAAGCTCCTGCCCGCGCTCTGCCAGGAGGCCGGCGTCGAGCTCCTCGACGCCGGGCCGGTCGAGATCGACGGGGTGGGCTTCGCGGGGTCGCTCGGCTGGTACGACCTCACCACGCGGGAGCACGTGCTCGACGCGCCGATGGAGGCCTACCGCGCGGGCGTGTGGGGCGGCCTCCGCTGGACGGACCACACGTACACGAGCTGGCCCGACGAGGCGGGCGCGCAGATGCCCATGGAGGAGGTCGCGCGCGTGCTGCGCGAGCGGCTGGCCGACCACCTCAAGGCGCTGACCACCCGGCGCATCGTGGTCGCCACGCACACGCTCCCGTTCGCCGACCAGATCCACCGCAAGGAGCACCCGGGCTGGCGCTTCGTGAACGCCTTCATGGGCTCGTTGCCCCTCGGGGACGTGATCCGGAACGACCCCCGCGTCGTCCTGGCCATCGCGGGCCACACCCACCTCCACAGCGACCTGCGCTTCGGCCGCATGCGCGCGGTGGTGACGCCGCTCGGCTACCGGAAGGAGTGGCACGGCGCGACGCCGGAGATGGCGGTCGAGAAGGCGCTCAAGGTCGTTGAGGTCTGACCCCCGAGACGACGAAGGGCCGCCCCCGGGGGAGGGAGCGGCCCCGCGCGCCGACCGGGCCCGCTAGCGCGAGGTGCCGACGCTGCCGATCTTGCCCGTGGAGAGGATCCGCTTCACGTCCTGCGCGAGGTCCTCGACGCCCTGCTTGAACGTGGGGACGAACGCGTAGGCGGCCGCCACGAGCGCGATGACGATCACGCTGATGAGCAGCATGTACTCGACCGTGGACTGACCTTCTTCGTCGTGGATGAGCTGGTGGATCACGAGGGCTCCCTGGGGTTCGGCCCCGAGCAGAGCAACCTCCGTGCCAAGGGGCGCGTGCCCGGAAAGCGCGCTGCCACCACGTTCGTCCGGGGGCGCTGAGGCATCGGCGCCCACCGGCCCTGGGGTGTCCGGGTCGCGGTGGGGAGCGCCGGTCGCGGGGGCCGCGCGAGGAGCCTGGAGGGCGGCCGCGCAGCGGCCGGTCCGCCCGCTTCGGGCGGACCGAGCGGCTCCGCCGCGAGCCCGGAAGGGTCCGGCCCCGGCGTCTTCGCCGGGGACGCGCCCGTCAAACGTCGAAGCGGAGGCCCTGCGCGAGCGGGAGGTCCTTGCCCCAGTTGAGCGTGTTCGTCTGGCGCCGCATGTAGGCCTTCCAGGCGTCGCTGCCGGACTCGCGGCCGCCGCCGGTCTCCTTCTCGCCGCCGAAGGCCCCGCCGATCTCGGCGCCGGAGGTGCCGATGTTCACGTTGGCGATGCCGCAGTCGCTGCCGCCGGCGGAGAGGAAGGTCTCGGCCGACCGGAAGGAGTCCGTGAAGATGGAGCTCGACAGCCCCTGGGGCACGTCGTTCTGGAGCTCGATCGCCTCCTCGAGGGATTCGTACTCCATGACGTAGAGGATCGGCGCGAAGGTCTCGTGCTTCACGATGGTCATCTTCGGGTCGGCGGCGATGATCGTGGGCTGCACGAAGTGGCCGGGGCCCTCGACGCGCTTGCCGCCCGTGAGCACGGTGCCGCCCTGGCGCTGGGCCTCGAGCACGGCGGTCTCGAAGGCGCCCACGGCGTCCTCGTCGATGAGCGGGCCCATGAGCACGCCGTCCTGGAGCGGGTCACCGATGCGGACCTGCTCGTAGAGCTTCACGAGGCGCTCGGTGAAGCGCGCGGCGATGTCCTTGTGGAGGAACAGGCGGCGCGTGGTGGTGCACCGCTGCCCCGCCGTGCCCACGGCGCCGAAGAGGATGCCGCGGAGCGCGATCTCGAGGTTGGCGTCCTTCTCGACGATGATCGCGTTGTTGCCGCCGAGCTCGAGCAGCGAGCGCGCGAGGCGCTCGGCGACGACCGTGCCGACGTAGCGGCCCATGCGCACGGAGCCCGTGGCGCTGATGAGCGGGAGGCGGGGGTCGCGGATCATCGTCTCGCCGACGTCCTTGTCCCGGCCGACGACGAGCCCGAAGAGCCCGCTCCAGCCGTTCTTCGCGAGGACCTCCTCGCAGATGCGGTGCGTGGCGATCGCGACGAGCGGCGCCTTCAGCGACGGCTTCCAGACCACGGCGTCGCCGCAGACGGCCGCGATCATCGAGTTCCACGCCCACACGGCCGTCGGAAAGTTGAAGGCGGTGATGACGCCGACGGTGCCGAGCGGGTGCCACTGCTCGTACATGCGGTGGAACGGGCGCTCGGAGTGCATCGTGAGGCCGTAGAGCTGGCGGGAGAGCCCCAGGGCGAAGTCGGCGATGTCGATGGCCTCCTGCACCTCGCCCACGCCCTCGGCGCGGATCTTCCCGACCTCCAGCGACACGAGCGCGCCGAGGTCCTCGCGGTGGGCGCGGAGGGCCTCGCCGATCTGCCGGACGATCTCGCCGCGCTTGGGCGCCGGGTAGGCCCGCCACTCCTTCTGCGCGCGCACCGCCTCGGCCATCACCGACTCGTACTGGGCGACGGAGGCGAGCTCGACGTGCGCGATCACGTCGCCGGTCGCGGGGTTGTGGCTGGCGACCGTGCCGTGGTCGCAGCCGGGGAGGGCCGCGCCGGCCCAGGCGCCGGGGTTCTGGGAGGAAAGCCCGAGACGGGAAAGCAGATCGGTCATGGGAACCTTCGTCGTGGGGCGCCCTCTTATCTCGTCGAATAGGAGGAGCGGCATGCTCGCCACGCTTCTGCTCGCGCTCGCCTCGGGGAGCGCCCACGCCCAGGACGCCGTGTCCCTCCAGGTGATCAAGGCCGGTCAGACCGGCACTTCCGCGCCCGGCCTGATCCTGACCATGAACCAGGACGCCTCGTCGCTGAACGTGCGCCTCGACTGCGGCGGGACCCGCGCGAGCCACGACGGGCCGGCCCGCGCGGGCCAGAAGATCGAGCTCCGCATCGACGCGCCCGTCGGCACGCACAGCTGCAAGGGATCGCTGGCCGGCAGCTTCGCGGACGGCACCGAGGGCGAGATGCCGCTCGGCTTCACCGTCACCGTGCACCGGCCGATGGTCATGTCGCTCCACCCGGGCACGCTCGACCTGAAGGGGTCCACGCTCTCGGTGGTCGCCGACCGGGCCACGAGCAAGGTGGAGATCACGGCGCTCGGGCCGAAGGGCGTCCAGGTGGGCTACGGCCTCGCGCCCGCCGGGGGCCCCGCCGGGACGCCGGTCATGGCGAGCTGGAAGCAGGACGGCGGCGAGGTCATCAAGATCAAGATCCGCGCCTTCGACACCGACGGCTTCTGGTCGGAGCTCGAGCTCGTGCCGTGGAGCTACTCCATCCCGCACGAGGACGTCGTGTTCGCGACCAACTCCGCCGACATCGTGTCGGCCGAGGAGCCGAAGCTCGCGCAGGCGATGACCGACGCGCGCGGCGTGCTCGACAAGTACGGCGCCGACGTGGTGATCAAGCTCTACGTCGGCGGCCACACGGACACGGTGGGCGACGGGGCGAGCAACCAGAAGCTCTCGATGGCCCGCGCGAAGGCCATCGCCGCCTGGTTCAAGAAGGCGGGCTTCCCCGGGGCGATCTACTACCAGGGCTACGGGGAGGGCGACCTCGCCGTCGAGACCGGCGACGAGGTGGACGAGGCCCGCAACCGCCGCGCCACCTACACGCTCGCCGCGCGCCCGCCCGAGGCGTCGGGAGGGAGCGGCGACTACGGCTGGAACGAGCTGAAGTAGGCCGAGGCGCGGTTCGGGGCGGGGTCTGGGCGGCCGCGCCGCGCCGCGGCGACGTCGGCGGCGCGGAGGACCGTCGGAGGCTCGGGTGCCCGGTCAGGAGGCCGGGAGCTCCTTGACCGCCTTGCCGTCGACGTAGAGGCGGCCGTCGCGCGCGGACACGAGCCCGCCGACCGCGGAGGAGGGGAGGTGCACGACGCGCCCCTCGACGAGCGCGGTGCCGTCGGCGTTCACGAAGTTTTTGAGCGTGCCGCGGCGCCACTGCTGGTAGTGCGCCGAGCAGAAGCCCTTGGAGCGCACGGCCTCGCCGCAGTCGGGGACCTTGCAGTCGCCGCGGGGGCCGGCGGACAGCGGCTCGGCGGCGGGGGCGGCGGGCGCCGGCGGAGCGGCGGCGGGGGCGGTCGGGGCGGCGGCGGCCGGGCGCGCCTCGAGCTCGGCGATGCGGGCTTCGAGC
>CAYWGD010000049.1:0-24041 GCA_964457335.1 uncultured Enterobacteriaceae bacterium
GGTGGGTGGATCAGCTCTGAGCGTCGGCGCCCACCGCCACGTCGGGGGGGCGTTGGGGGGGGGCCCGCCCCCCCGCCCCAAGAGCATCCCGTCAATCCACCCGCACACAGTCGTAGGTGAGGGGAATCGGCTCGCCGAGCTCCATCAGCTCGAAGTCCGCGGGGCGGATGGCCTCGAGGTCGCGGGACTCGAGCAGCCCCGCCCACTTCGCCTCCGTGGAGCGGTCGCTGCGCGCGGTGAGCGCGACGTTGCCGCCGTCGGCGAGGAACATGCCGTAGGTCTGGAGCGCGCGCGCGACCGTACGCGCGCCGTCGTTGGGGAGGGTGTCGAGCGGGTAGTCCGCGCGGAGGCGGAGGCGCGCGCCGTAGGGGGGCGCGGTGGCGGGGCCGCTGGCGGCGCCGGTCGCGTGGGTGGCGGGGTGGACGTACACGCCCGCGCGGATGGACTCGTTCGGGAGGATGAAGCGGATGGCGTGCGCGATCTCGCCGGCCGCGACCTCGTCCGCGGTGAAGAGCAGCGGCGCGATGGGGTAGCCGGCGGCGTCGGCGCTCGTGCACTGCTCGCCGCGGCCCTCGGGGCCGTACACACGCGCGAGGTCCCAGACGGCGAGGCAGCCGCCGCGGAAGGTGTCGCCGCGGAGGTCCGCGCGCCACATCTCGTAGAGCGCGTCGCCCTGGACCACGACCAGGTGGCAGTCGCCGTCGCTCTCGCAGGCGTAGCCGGACTCGCCCTCGATCGCGCCGCCCTCCGGGATCGGGACCTCCACGTGGTCGCAGTCCGGCCGGTAGAAGTCGCCCGTGGGCTCGAAGGCGCGCTTCGGGGTGCCCTCGTCGGCGGCGAGCACCTCGATCGAGAAGTCGATCTGGAAGCGCCCGAGGCCCCAGCCCTGCCCGTCGAGCCAGTCGATGACGACCTCCGAGGTGGGGTCGGGGGTGGCGTCGGAGATGTCGATGGTCCAGGCGGCGCCCGGGGGGAACCAGCCGCCGTCGTCGGAGGGCGCGGTGTCGTCGGGGGCGGTGTCGGCGGTGTCGTCGCCGGGAGCGTCCGTCGGCTTCGAGCCGTCGGGGTCGGCGCAGGCGGCGAGCGCGAGGAAGGCGAGTCGCATGGGGCCTCCGCGCCCGATCCTACGCCACGCGCGTCAGAACGCGACGCCGATCGTGAAGCGCCCGTCCATGTAGAAGGCGGAGCTGCCGTCCTCGTTCGACGCGACCCAGCCGCCTCCGCCCGCGAGGAGCTGGGCGTCGAGCGCGAAGTGGGGCGCGAGCCACCAGCTCACCTCGGCGGCGAGGTCGGCCTCCAGGCCGTGCTTCGTGAAGTCGCCGGTCCACGCGGCGTGGTCGAGGTAGCGGTAGCCGCCGAGGATCAGCCCCTCGAGGAGCCAACCGCGGCCGTCCGCGCGCCCGTCGTAGACCGGCAGCGCCACGCCGGCGCGCGCGAACACGGTGCCGTAGAGGATGCCGGTCGCCCCGCCGACCTCGAGCTCGAACGGGCGCAGCGCGGTCATCGACACGCTCCCGCCGAGCAGATCGGGGATCCCGACGCCCACGCGGACGGTGGCGTAGCGGTCGGCGGCGGAGGCGTGGCTCGAGGTGGCGAGGGCGAGCGCGAGGAGCATCGGGTGATCCTACGCGATCCGCCGGTGCCGACGCTACCCGCCTCCGGGGACGGCCACGGCCGCGAGCGCACCGAGCGTCGCGAGCGACGACGTGCGCTCGCCGTGGGCGATGGCGTGCACGAGCGTGGTCGCGGCGGTGTTCACCGGCGTGGGGACGCCGTGCCGGAGCCCGCGCGCGACGATCTCGCCGTTGAGGAAGTCGACCGCCGGCGTGCGCCCGCGCTCGATGGCGGCGAGCATGGACGACCGGAGGTTGCGGTAGCGGAGGCCGACCGCGAACAGGAGCGCGTGCTTGAGCGCGAGGCCGGGGCCGCCGCGCCGGTCCGCGTCGGTGAGGGCGACCCAGTCGAGGTCGAGGGCGCCGGAGAGCTTCTGCAGCGCCACCCCCTCGGCGCGCGCGACGTGGACGACCTCGGTCATCACCTCGAGCGCGAGGCGCCGCGCGACGGCGTGGCGCATGAGCACGCCCACGCGGTCGCCGCCGATGGTGCCGAGCGTGGAGATGGCGCAGTTGATGGCGAGCTTGCTCCAGCGGGCGCCGCGGAGGTCCACGGTGACCTCGACCGGGCCCACGATGCCGAGCACGGCGGCGAGCCGGTCGAGGCGCGGATCGGCGGCGCCGTCGAGGCGACCGATCACGAAGCCGCCCGCGGACGTGCGCGTGTAGACGCCCGGCTCGGGCATCGACGCGCCCCACATCACGACGGCGCCGAGCGTGCGGTCGGGGCCGGCGATCGCGGCGATGCGCTCCTCGCAGAGCCCGTTCTGCAGGACCACCATCGCGCCGTCGGCGGCGAGGTGGGGGAGGACCGCGCGCGCGGCCGCCTCGACCTGCGGGGGCTGCGTGGCGAGCAGCACGAAGTCGAAGACGTCATCGGGGTCGAGGGCCGACCGGACCTCGCCCTCCGTGGCCACGAGCGGGCCGCCGCGGTCGCGCACCCGGTAGCCGTGGGCGCGGATCGCGTCGGCGATGGCGGCGTTGGTGGAGAGGCCGACCACGCGCGGGACGACGGCGCGATCGTGGCGGGCGAGCGCCGCCGCGAGCGTGCCGCCGATGCCGCCGCAGCCGACGACGAGGACGCGGCTCATCCGGCGGTCGTCACCAGGTGGCCTCGGGGCCGCCGTAGGCGCCGATGTCGGCGACGCTCCCGTCGGGGTCCGTGTTGCCGAGGTTGCCGGCGTCGATCATGCCGCTGCGCGAGGAGAGCGTGAGGTCGTCGTTGTCGGCGTCGCCGTCGTCCGAGAAGTCCGTGAACCCGGGCGAGGTGGAGACGTTGCCGTCGAACCCCGTCGGGTCGGAGACGTTCTCGTAGTCGCGGCCGCCGTTGCCGTAGACGTTGTTGTACGTGAGCGACCAGCGGCTCTGCGAGCTGTCCTCGTCGTAGAGCCCCACGGTGTTCCCGGAGAACACGGAGCTGTCGAGCGCGACGGACGAGGCGTAGTTGTAGATGCCGTACTCGTTGCCGACGATCGTGGCGTTCTGCACGTCGTAGGTGCTCGCGTAGAGGTAGAGGCCCGCGTAGCCGTAGTTGCTGGTGTTCGCGTCGAGGACGAGGTTGCGGAACGTCGAGGTGCCGTAGACGGCGTAGACCGTGCCGTAGTCACCCGTGTTCTCGAGCATGCGGACGCGCGTGCCGTCCAGGGCGGCGCCGTAGGAGTCGTAGATCGCGCTGCCCTGCGAGGCGTTGTTGCCGATGAAGTCGACGTCCACCATCGTGACCGAGCCGCCGGAGTTGTACAGGCCGCCGCCGCTCGAGCCGCCGTAGTAGTACTCGGTGTCGCTGACGTAGTAGCCGTAGCTGTCCGGCAGGATGTTCTCGCTGATGACCACGTCCTCGAGCGTGGGGGAGCTGTAGCTGACGTACACCCCGCCGCCGGAGGAGTAGGTGTAGTAGTAGTAGACGTAGTAGCTGCCGTTCCACCAGCTCCCGGTCGAGGTCGACTGCAGGCCGCCGCCGCCCGCGACGGTGAAGCCGCGCAGCACCGCGGAGGTCTCGCCGTACTGGAAGGTCACCACCGGGGCCGTGCCGGTGCCGACGATGCCCGTGGCCGCGGAGCCGTCGAGGCTCGCGACCGTGATGTTGCGGCCACGGAAGTCGATGTCCTCGTAGTAGACGCCCGCCTCGACCATCACGCACACGGCCGAGGCCTCGATCGCCGACTGGATGGAGCCCATCGGGTCGGTCAGGCTGCCGCGCGCGCCCCGGACGCCCGTGGTGGAGACCCACACCGGCTCCGTGAGCTTCGTGTCGTCGCAGTCCCACGTGTTGGTCACGCCGCCGGCGCTCTCGGCGTCGCAGCCGTACACGAGCACGTCGACGCCGGCGCCGTCGCCGTCGGCGTCCCGGTAGAACGCCTGCCAGTACGCTTCGTCCTCGTCCGTGCTGCCGTCGCAGTCGTTGTCTGCGCCGTCGCACACGTCGTCCGCGCCCGGGAAGGAGAGATCGGAGGTGTCGTCGCAGTCCGCGTTGTTGGTGGCGTAGTCGCCGGTCTCGGGCTGGCAGGTGACGACCGGCTCGGTGGCCGACTTGCCGAAGCCGTCGCCGTCGGCGTCGAGGTACCACCCGAGGTCGGGGTCTTCGTCGATCTCGGTGTCACAGTCGTCGTCGCGGCCGTTGCAGATGTCGGACGTCACGCCCGGGTTCACGTCGGCGCGCGTGTCGTCGCAGTCGATGCTGTCCGGGTAGGTGTCCCCGTCGCGATCGAGGTCCGGCGTGGTGTCGGTGTCGGTGTCCGCGTCGGTGTCGGCGTCGGTGTCCGCGTCGGCCTCGCCCGTGTCGTCGGGTTTGTCCGAGGAGCCCGAGCAGCCGATCAAGACCAGCACGGCGAGCAACGACGAGCGCATGGAACCTCCGCGCGCACGGTAGCCGTTCGGGCGCGCCGTCGCCAGCATGCGGGGGCGCCTCACGACGCCCCCGCCGCGGCCTACTCCTCGAAGCGGTAGCCCGTGCCGTGCACGGTCAGGATGTGCCGCGGGTCGGAGGGGATGTCCTCGACCTTCTTCCGGAGCTTCAGGATCTGGTTGTCCACGGTGCGCGTGGCCATGCTCGGCGAGTAGCCCCAGACGTGCTGGAGGAGCTCCTCGCGGCTCACGTCGCGCCCGCGGTGCGCGATGAGGTAGGCGAGGACGCCCGCCTCGTGCGTCGTCATGCGGTGCTCCTCGCCGTCGCGCAGGAGGATGCGCCGGCGCAGGTCGACCTCGTTCTTGCCGAAGCGGTAGAGCTCCGGAGCCCGCGGGGCGGCGGGGCGGGCGCGCAGGCGGGCCTTCACGCGGGCGATGAGCTCGCGCAGCGAGAAGGGCTTCACCACGTAGTCGTCGGCGCCGAGCTCCAGCCCGAGCACGCGGTCGACCTCGGCGCTCCGGGCCGTGAGCAGGATGATGGGGAGCTCGGGGTGCTCGGACTTCACCCGCTTGAGCACCGACAGCCCGTCCATGCCGGGGAGCATGACGTCGAGGACGAGCACGTCGGGCACGTCGTCCTCGATGGCCTCGAGCGCCGCCTCCCCGCTGTCGCAGTGGGTCACGGTGAAGCGCTCGTGCTCGAGCGCGCTCGTCAATCCCATCGCGAGCGTCTCGTCGTCTTCGACGACGAGGATGCTGGCACCCAGGGTCTCCATACTACGACCTCCGTCGCACTCGCAAAATGAATCGTGCGCCGCCATCGACGCCTTCTCGGCACTCTACTTTTCCGCCGTGCATCTGCGCAGCTTCAGCGACAAATGCTAACCCGAGCCCATGCCCGCCGGCCCGTCCGCGCATCGGGCCCTCGACGCGCCGGAAGCGCTCGAAGATGGCCTTGCGCATGTTGGCGGGCACCCCGAGCCCGTTGTCCACCACCTCGAATTGAACCCACCGCCGCTCGACGCGCAGCCGCAGCCACACCTCGGAGCGCTTCTCCGGGTCGCGGTACTTGAGCGCGTTGTCGACCAGGTTCGTGAGCGCGTCGCGCAGGAACGAGGGCCGCGCGAGCATCGTCCCGGCGCCCTGGGGCCGCTCGACGTGCAGGGTCACGCCCTGCTGCTCGAACAAGGGCTTCCAGCGCTCCGCCACGTCCTGCAAGAGCGTGGCGGGGTCGACCACGGCGCGCTTCTCCTCGATCGGGCGGCTCGCGGCGCGGATGACCTCGTCGAGCCGCTGCCCGAGGCGCTCCGCCTCCTTCACGATCTGGCGCGCGAACTTCTCGCGCTGGGCCACGTCGCGGAAGCTCCCCATCTCGAGGTTCTCGGCCATGAGCCGGATCCCGGCGAGGGGGGTCTTCAGCTCGTGGGTGACCCGGGTCATGAACTCCCGCTGGCGCGACAGCAAGAGCGCCTGCTGGCGATCGCTGTGCACGAGGCCCCACAACGAGAAGACCCCGATGAGGATGCCGATGCCGATCGGGATGAGCTGGACGACCGCGGTGCGGTAGCTGGTGGAGGGGGAGAACGCGCCGGCGGAGAGCCCCACGCGCAGGTGCGGCAGCACGCGCGTGAAGGCCACCTCGACGGCGAGCGGGCCGTCGTCGCCCCCGAGCACGCGGCCGGTCGGATCGCGGACGGACACCCAGGGCCGGAGCCCCTCGGGGACGCTCTTCAGGAAGTCGCGGATGAGCGAGGGCTGGTCGAGCTGGACGCCGCCGAGCAGCGCGCCCATCTCGAGCCGGGCGAAGAAGAGGAGGTAGGGCGGATCGCCGTACTGGTCGACCAACAGCCGCGGGCCCTGGGCGACGGTCGGCACGTCCTTGAGGTTCCAGCTCCGGTCGCGGACCTCCTGGTAGAGCGCCATGCGCCGGTGCGCGCGCAGGTAGAGCTCGTCGTCCTCGCCGCCGAGGAGCGGCCCGCCGTACTCGCGCAGGTCGCGGGCGATCGGGTAGGTCCAGAGGTCGAGCACGGACTCGAGCGCGGCCCCGTCGAGGAAGGCGATCTCGGTGGCGAGGGCCCAGACGATCCGCTCGGCGACGTCGGTGCGGCCGATGCCGTCCGCGGCGCGCGCGTGCTGGAGCCGCAGGTAGACGAGGCGGCGCGCGCTCACCCCGTAGTCGTCGGCCTCCTGGAGGGGGACGGCCCCCAACATGCCGAGCTCGCGGATCACCCGGTCGGCGGCGAGGGGCTGGTCGGCGTTCAGGAAGAGCTCGGCGGCTTCGGAGGCGGCGAGGAGCGACACCGCGGGGCTCCGCCCCATACACGCGCGGTAGAGGAGCGCGGCCTGGAAGCTCTCGACCTCGCCCGCCTGGTGGGCGGCGGCCGTGAGGCAGGCGTCCGAGCGCAGCGCCACGAGGTCCTCGCCGAGCTGCGGGGTCGGGTAGGCGACGTCGGTCGGCTCCCACACGTAGAAGGCGTCGAACCACGGCCGGTTGGCGCGGAGGCGCTGCTCGCGATCGCGGATGCGGGTCGGCGACGCGGAGGAGAGCTCGTTGAGCTCGAACTCCATCCGCTCGGCGATGCCGTCCTCCCAGCGGTCGACCACGAGCACGAGGCGGTCGCGCAGCGTGCGCAGCTCGCGCTCCTCGCTGGCCCGGCGGAAGCTCGCGGCCTCGCGCACGCCGACGATGCCGAGCATGCCCAGCAGCACGGCGAGCGTCGCGTAGATGAGTCGCCGCATCAGCGCACGCAGGCCGCGGCGGGGTCGAAGCGCATCAGCGCGTCGTCGAGGGCTGTCCAGGGATGTCCGGGTTCGTCCACGCGCCCTTGTATAGCGGCGTACCAGGCCAGATCACGGCAACCGCGCGCGGCGTGACCGAGCGCGACACACCAGGCCGGGCCGCGCACGGTCCAGTCGCCGCGGCGCTTCTCCACGCTGGTGGCCTCGCAGCCGAGCCCGCCGCCGCCGTAGAGGTGCCGGAGCGTCGACTGCGAGACGACGCCGTCCGCGCGGTCCGCGTCGAGCAGCAGGTCACCCCAGCGCAGGTAGCGCTCCACGTCGTCGGCCGCGCCGGCGAGGCGCAGGCAGTCCTGGAAGAGCTCGGGGCCGTTGACGGGGGCGTAGGGGAGCCAGGTCTCGGCGTGCGTGCACAGGTCGCGGGCGGCGTCGAGGTGTGTGGCCGCCTCGGGGTTGCCGGCGGCGGTGGCCTGCGCGACGAGCTCGCTCCGGACGAGGATCTCGGTCCACGCGGCCTCCACGCGCATCCAGTGGTGCTCCGCGTCGGCGGGGAGGCGCTTCATCACGTCGGCGAGCGTGTCGAGCGCGTGGGCGCATGACACCGCCGCGGTCACGGAGTCCCGGTCGAGCCGGCAGGCCGCGCCCTCGAGCGTCGCGCGGGCGAGCAGCGCCTCGGGCTCCCGCGCCGGCGCCGCCTCGACGGCCCGCATCCCCTCGGCGAAGCGGGCCTCGCTCCAGGTCTGCCCGGAGTCCTGCCAGCCCTGCGACCACACCGTCGCGAGCGCGCGCACCGCGGCGCTCCGGGGCGTGCCGCGCACCTCGTAGGCGTCCTCCGCCATGCCCCGCAGCACGTCGCGCTGGGTCTTGTCGCGGTTGAGCTCGGGGCGGGTCTTGTTCGCCTTCAGCGCGGCCAGCGCGTCGTCCGCGGCGGCGTTCGCCTCGGCCACCTGCGCGCGGTCCCACGCGATGCCGAGGCCCGCGCAGAGGGCGAAAGGCGCGGCCACCGCGCCGAGGAACCACCAGAGGCAGCCGTAGGAGGTCCGCCTGGGGCGCGGGGCCGTCTCCTCGACCACCTTCACCGGCGTCGCGGGGCGGAGCGTCGCGGGGGTCCGCGGGCCCGTGGTCGTGTCGGGGACGCGCTCGGTGGCCCCGTCGGGGACGCGCTCCATCGTCCACGCGGGCGTGTTGTCGGGGACGCGCTCGGTCGTCCCGCCCCCCTCGTAGGTGGAGGCCCCGTGGGCGGCGGCCCCGCCCGACTCGACCGGGCGACCGTTCCAGTCGACGAGCGCGCCCCCGAGCTCCAGGTGGGCGAGCAGCGCGTCGGTGCGCGGGCGTCGCAGCGGGTCCGGGAAGCGGCAGGCGTCGAGCGCGCCGCGCCAGGGATCGGGCGCGCCGCCCGGGAAGAGGTGCTCGACGAGGCGGGCCCACGACCAGAGGTCGCTCGCGAGGTAGGTGCGCTGCGCGTGCTCCTGCTCGGGCGCGGCCCAGGACCGCGTGAGATCGCGCGTGGGCGCCCAGCCGGTCGGCTCCGCGACCTCCCGGAGGGTGTCGAGGTCGATGAGCGCGATGGTGCCGTCGGGCCGCAACACGAGGTTCTCGGACTTGAAGTCGCCGTAGGTGACGAGGCGCCCGTGGAGCAGCAGGAGGATGCGGAGCGCGTCGAGCGCGCGGACGCGGGCGTCTTCGGGGTCCGGCGCCGGCACGTGGTGGAGCGGCGTGCCCTCGATCCAGCCGGTGGAGATCCAGGCGTGGCCCTCGGGGTCGACGCCGGCGGCCACGGCGCGCGTCCAGGGGAGGGGCGGCCCGACATCACGCGGGAGGCGGGCGGCGACGCGGTAGCCCTCGAGGGTGAGCTGGAGCTCCTCGGGGATGATACCGAGCATCGAGCCGTGCCCGTGGAGCACGATCTTCTCGACCAGCGGCCCCAGTCCGGGCGACAGGCGGGTGTGCAGGAGCACGCGCGTGACGCACGGCTGCCCGCCGACGAGCGCGCGCGACACGCGGCGCTGGCCGGGGACCTCGCGGATGAGGCGGGGCGCGGCGTCGGGCTCGGTCACGGCGTGGTGGTGGTGGGCGCGGGCAGGTAGCCGACGTCCTGGAGCGCGCGGACGGCCTGGATCGCCAGCGGGCCCGCGGCGGAGGCGCCGAACCCGCCGTGGGGGACGACCGCCGCGACGACGTAGCGGCCCGCGGCCTCCCCGCCGCACGCCGGGCGCTCGTCGGGCTCGGCGATCGCGACGAACCAGGAGTGCGGGAGCGTCGTCTGCGCGGGCTTGATCTTCCAGGGCGCCTCGTCGCGGGTGCCGGGGGCGTCGGCGGTGCCCGTCTTGCCGTAGACCCGCACGCCGGGCACCTTCGGGAGCCGCGCGCCGGTCCCGCTCCGCATCACGCCCTCCATGCCGGCGAGGACGGGGGCGAGCTGGGCGGGATCGTCGACGAGGCGGGCCTCGGTGCAGGTGGCGCCGAGCAGCAGGTCGGGCGGGCAGCGGCGGTACACACCCCCGCTCGCGACGGCGCCCACGAGGCGCGCGGCCTGGGTGACGTTCCAGGAGCCGGCGCCCTGGCCGAACCCGGTCTGCGCGAGGCGGCGGCTGCCGGGCGCGCCGAGGCCGGTGTAGAGGCCGTCGGTCTCCTCGTCGAGCCCGGGGTTGCCGAACTCGACGCCCTGGGCGCGGAGCGCGCGGTACGGCTCCGGGCCGAGGTCGAGCGCGAGCTGGCCGAACCAGGCGTTGCTGCTCTTCGTCAGCGCCTGGACGAGGTCGAGCTCGCCGCGCGCGCCGCCGTCCCCGTGGTCGTGGATGGGCCGGGTCCAGTCGGGGAGGGTGAAGGAGGGGCGGCCGTCGTGCACCTGGTCGACGCGGAACGTCGGCGTGGCGCCGGTGGGGCAGGCGGACGTGTCCGCCGAGGCGCCGCGCGTGGCGTTCTCGCGCGCCTCGACCTTCCCGGCCTTGACCGCCGCGACGGCCGAGAGGACCTTGAACACCGACCCCGCCTGCCACACGCCGTGCGCGCCGGTCTTGTCGGACCAGGCGCCGTAGATGCCCATGAACTTCGGATCGGCGGCGAGGCGCTTCGCGCGCCAGTCGGGGCCGCCCGGGTCGTAGTCGGGCCACTGCACGCGCGCGAGGAGCTCGCCCGTGGCGGGGTCGAGCACGGCGAGGGCCGCGGCGCCGACGCTGCTCTTCGCGGCGGCCGCCTTCACGAGCGGGGCGAGGGCGCCCTGGAGCCGCCCGTCGAGCGTGAGCTCGACCGTGCGGGGCTCGATGGCGACGGAGAGGGCCTGGACGGCGCCGGAGCGCTCCACGAGCGGAAGACGCGCGAGCGGGAGGAAGGCGGACAGGTCCGGCGCGGCGAGGGCGACCCGGCGGAGGGCGGGGATCTCGGCGGCGTCGGGGTGGCGGACGCGCCACACGCGTTCGGCGCGGGCGCGCTCGCCGGGGTCCTGCTCGGCCGCGGACGCGACGGCGAGGACGAGCTCCTCGCGGCCGCCGGGCGTCGTGGCGGGCGCGAGCCAGAGGGCGGGGCCGTCGGGGAGGTTCGGGTAGCCCCGGAGCCGGGTGTCCTGCTGGCGCTCGACGCTCCACCTGGCGCGGAGGAGCCCGCCGTCCGGGGGGCCGAGGACGGTGCCGAGGGCGTCCCCGAGGGGGTGCTCGCGGGAGCCCGGCTCGGAGGAGGTCGCGAGGACCTCGCCGCGGCGGTCGCGGATGTCGCCGCGACGGACCGCGTTCGCGATCGAGGAGAGCCGGCGGTCGTGGAGGAGCACGGCGGTGCCGTCCCCGAGGGTGGTGACCACGCCGCGGAGCGAGGTGGCGTCGCGGTCCACGACCGCGCCGAGGACCGTCGCGCCGACCCCGAGGGCCGCGAGCGCGGCGACCGCGATCTGCGCGTGGCGCACGCCGCCGGCGATCTCGCGCAGCTCGTCGGTCGCGACGCGGGCCTCGGCGTCCTCGCCCAGCCGCGCGATGAGCGCGACCACGGCGAGGAAGGCGACCATGCTGGTCTTGCCGAAGGAGAGGAAGGGCACGACGACGCCGGTGAGCGGGACGAGCCCGAAGGTGCCGCCGAGGATCGTCCCGGCCTGCGCGACGACGAGCAGGCCGAGGGCGGCCGCCATCAGCGCGCGCTCCGGCGTGCGGTTGCGCGCCGCCACGCGGAGGCCGTCCGTGATCGCGACGCCGACACACGCGAGCCACACGAAGGCGCCGGCGACGCCGAGCTCCTCGACGAGGTGGGCGTACACGAGGTCGGTGTGCCCCGCGGGGATGCCGCCCGGGTAGGCCGTGCCGAGCCCGCTGCCCGTCCAGCCGCCGGCGGCCATGGCCCACTTCGCGAGCGCGAGCTGGTCGCCGTTCGGCAGCCCGTTGAGCCAGGGGTCGGCCCACATGTGGAGCCGGGTCTGGACGGTGCCTGAGGGGGCGAGCTCGGGGGCGAACGCGAAGACGGCGAGGAGCGCGGCGAGGGTGCCGATCGCGAGGGCGACCCAGCCGGGGCTGCGCGTGACGACGTAGAAGAGGCCGAGGAAGACGCCGCCCACGATCAGCGTGGGGCCGAGGTCCTTGACGAGGAAGAGCCCGGCCCACGTGCCGACGAGCGCGAGCAGCGCCGGGAGCAGGAGCGTGGCGCGCGGGAGGCGGAGGAAGCCGGCCTTCACCCGCTGGTAGCGGATCTTGGCGGCGCGGCGCCCGAGCGCGTCGGCCGCGAACAGCGCCGCCCCGACCTTCACGAGCTCGATGGGCTGGGTGCCGAAGAGGTTGATGCGCTGGCCGGAGCCGCCGGGCGCGTCCCCGAAGAGCGCGAGCGCGACCAGCAGCGCGAGCGCGCCGCCCCCGACGACCCAGCGGCCGCGGGAGATCCAGGCCCCGACGTCGCCGGGCACGGCGAGGAGCGCGGCGGCGACGGCGCAGCCGTAGAACACGCCCTGGGCGAAGCCGGGCCCCGGCCAGTCGGCGCGGAAGGGGCTGCCGTAGCCGAGCTGGACGACGAGGCCGAGCGCGGCGGCCGCGGTGGCGGCCGGGAGCAGGAGCGGCGTCCGGACGTGCCGGCCCTTGCGGAGCAGCGTCGCGGCGCGGACCGCCGTGAGCAGCAGCACGCCGCCCACGAACCAGGTGGCCGCGGTGCGGCCCGCGGCGTGGACGAGCGCGGCGTCTCCGAGCTGGCCGCGCGCGCCCGCGGCGGCGAGCGTGCCGTCCACGGCCCAGGCCGCGCCGAACCAGCCGGCGACGGCGACCGCGACGAGGAGGGCCAGCTCGACGACGACCAGGATCAACGGGCCCCTCCGGCGGGCCTGGGCTTCCCGTTCGGCGCGGGCTTCTCGGCCGGTTGCTCGGCGGGAGCGGCCGGCTCCGGCGCGGGGGCCGGCTCGGGCGGCGCCTCGGGCGCGGCGGCCGCGCCCACCCGGAAGACGTTCTCCTCCTTGGCGCGCACCGGCCCCTCGTAGATGGACGCCCCCGGCGCGTCGAGCAGCACGTCCCGCACGGTGATCTCCCCGGACCCCGTGCTGACGATGCGCACCGCCGCCGCCTTCACGCGCGCGTCCGAGATCCGCAGGATCGCGCCCTCGGCGAGCACCACCTCGAACGCGCCGTCGAGCTCCACCGTGGCGAGGTCGAGCACGAACGTGGCGCCCTCGCCCACCTCGACGCGCCAGTCCACGCCCCGCACCGCGGCGCCGCGCACCTCGAAGAGGGTGCCCGCGGTGACCGTGGTCGTCTTGCCGGCCTCCACCTCCACGGCCGGCACGGCGCCGAAGCGCGTCTCGACCGCGACGCGGTCGGGGAGGGCCACGGCCGGGGGCGGCCGCCGGCCGAACAGGGCCACGCCCGCGAGCGCGAGGATGGCCAGGAACAGGCCGACGGTGAAGGGGAGGCCGAGCCGCCGGGTGCGCTGCCCGCGGCGGAAGCGGCCGATCCGCACGGCCACCACCGTCACGTTGTCGGGGCCGCCCCGCGCGAGGGCCAGCGCGACGAGCCGCGCGCTCACGGCGTCGGCGTCGACCCCTTCGCGCCAGAGCCGCTGGAGCTCGCTCGCGAGCTCCTCGGGCGGCACCGCGTCGTGGAGCCCGTCGCTCGCGAGCACGAGCAGGTCGTTGCGGGCCACCGGGAAGCGGCCCGTCTCCACCCACTCGCCCTCCATCGAGCGGCGGCCGAGGTCGCGCGCGACCGGGCGCTTCGTGCCGGGCTCGCCCTCGGCCACGTGGTCGCGCGTGAGCTGCCGCACGGCGCGCCCGTTCACGAGCCACGCCCGCGTGTCGCCCACGTGCGCGATGGCGACGGCGCGGCCGTTGTCCTCGAGCCGCGCCACGGTCGCCACGGCGCCCATGTCCTTCTGCGAGGGCTCGGCGTCCGCCTGCCGCAGGATGCGCGCCCGCGCCTCCTTCATCGCCGCCGCGAGCACCGTCTCGCTCGCCAGCTTCGGGAGGTTCGGCACCTCCGCGAGCGCCGCCGCCGCGATCGCGGCCGCGACCTCGCCCGCCTCCTGGCCGCCCATCCCGTCGATGACGGCGAAGAGCCCCTGCTCCGCGCGGCACACGGCCGCGTCCTCGTTGTGCGGGCGCACCCGACCCGCGTGGGTGCGCGCCGAAGCGGTGAGCGTCATGCGCGCGCCACGACGAGCTTCATCTCGCCCGACAGGAGGATCTCGACCGGGAGCTTCTCGCGGACGACCTGGCCGGGCGCGAGCGGCGCGCCGCCGACCGCGACGGGGTTGCTCTCGGGCTCGCGGGCGAGCTCCAGCTGCTCGCCGTCGACGCGGACGGCCAGCTGCCGCCGGCTGATGCGCCCGGTGGCGCCGGGGATCGCGACGTGGTCGGTTCCGGCGTCGGGGTGCGCGCGGCCGAGCACGTGGCGGGCGCCGCTCCGGAGCACCACCTCGCCGCCCGGGGCGCGCACGACGACCGCGCCGACTGGCACGGTGCCGGCACCCGCGGAGAGGACCGGCCCGGCGGTCTTGAGCTTGTCGAGCCGCACGGTGATCTCGCCCGCGCCGGGCGTGGGGGCGTCGGCGTCCGGGACGTGGCGGACGTGGAGGATGCCCGCGCCGGGCTCGACCTCGTCCGCGTCGTCGACGAGCAGGCGCACGGTGAGCGCGCCGACCGTGACCGCGTCGAGGCGGACCAGCTCCTCGTACAACATGGGGCCGAGGTCCTTCTGGAGGCTGGCCTCGATCGGCCGGAGCCGGTCGTGGTCGGGCCGGGAGAGGAAGACCCGGAGGTCGTTCCACACCTGCGGCTGGCCCGTCGCGCTCTTGAACGGGCAGGAGGCGAGCGCGGCGATCACGGCCTGTCCGATGGCCCAGGCATCGACGATCACGACGCTCCTCGGCTCGAACACCTTCCACCACGCGCTCTTGCGCCTCACCTGGGCGAAGTCGACCCGGAAGCGGTCCGGGGCCTCGGGCTTCAGCATGCGTCCTCCGCCGGATCGAGCCGGAGCACCACGCGCCCGCTCTGCCCGTCGTGCAGCTCCACGCGGTCGCCGACGCGGAGCGGGGTGCGCCCGGACGCGGTCATCGCCGGGCGGACCTGCGTGCCGTCCTTCCGGACCACGATCAGGTACTCGCCCTGCTGCCGCGCCTCGACCTCCAGGAGCGCGCCGCTCCGGCGGACGAGCGCCGCCGCGCGGCTCACCCAGGGGATCGTCTCGGTGATCACGATGTCGTTGGGGAGCCGCTGGTCGTCCGGGCGCTCCTGGTGCCAGCGCCCGCGGCCGATGCGCCACTCCTTGCGCCCGAGGTCGACGGGGAAGCGGTTCCCGTCCTGGTCGCCGCCCTCGATCACGAGCACGCCCGCCAGGGCCTGCTCGTCCTCCTCGACGACCACGCCCGCGGGCTCGCCGCGCTCCACCCGGTAGCGGCGCGCGGGCAGCGACTCCGCGGCGACGAGGCGGTTCCGGAGCCGCGCCTCGAGGTCGCGCTCGAACGCGGGGTCGCTCACGAACCCCTTCAACGTCACGAGGCTGCCTTCACTCGCCCGCACGATCACCCGGACGCCGGCGGGGAACACCTCGCGCCCGCGCGCGCCGTGGCGCTTGAGCGCGAGGATGCCCTCCTCGGCGGCGCGCAACAGGTCGTCGCGCCCCAGCTCGTCGTCGCCGCCCTGCAGGCCGCGCCGGATTCGGTCGAGAAAGCTCATGGGTCCGCCTCGGCCGTCGAACGTATCCGCGCCCGTGCGTGCTTGCGCGCCGCGGACCTACGTGCTCCGGGAGCGCCGGTCGTCCGCGGACGCGCGCACGACCCGGTTGCGCCCCGAGGCCTTGGCCGCGTAGAGCGCCCGGTCCGCCCGGTTGATCCACTCCTTCACGCTCTCGTCGGGGCGCGCGCACGCCACGCCGAACGACGCCGTGACCCGCAGGCCCGTGTACGTGCGCGACCAGTCGTGCCCCTCGATCGCGCGCCGCACGCGCTCCGCGACCTCGAAGGCCGTGTCCTCCGAGCTGTCCTGGAGGAACATCAAGAGCTCCTCGCCGCCGTAGCGGACGCAGGCGTCCGACTCGCGCACGCCCACGAGCAGCAGCCGCGCGATGCCGACGAGCACGTCGTCTCCCGTCTGGTGGCCGAAGCGGTCGTTGACCGACTTGAAGTGGTCCACGTCGACGAAGAGGCAGGCGAGGGGCGTGCCGTAGAGGCGCGCCGTGTCGAGGACGACGGGGAGCTCCTCCTCGATCCAGGCGCGCGTGAGCAGCCCGGTGAGGGGATCGCGGTTGCCGGCCTCGAGCCGCGCCAGGACGTTCCCGAGGTGGGTGATCTCGTCGACGCTGAGCAGGTCGAGCCGGAGCGACACCGTGCCGACCTCGAGGTGGTCCCCCGGGCGGAGGCTCGCGCGCTCGACAGGGACGCCGTTGACCGCCGTGCCGTTGGTGGAGCCGAGGTCCTCGACGACGATGCCGCCCGTCTCGTCGCACACCACGCGCGCGTGGCGGCGCGACACGGACACGTCCGAGAGCACGAGGCTCCCGTTCTCGTCGCGCCCGATCAGCACCTCGTCGTGATCCTGGAGCGTGACGAAGCGGAGCATGTCGCGCCCGGCCACGACCCTCAGCGTCGGGAAGACGACCTTGCGATCGTTGCCCCGACGCAGAAGCTTGACCTTCCGCGTGCTCTCGTGAAACCCGAAGGGGTTCTTCGCGTCGTCCTGGTTCGAGGCCATCGAGCCCTGCGGCCCGCACGCGAGCCCGCACTGCTTCGATACCCGCTCGCTCCGGGACTTTCAAGGGGAGAACGACTTCGGACGCGCGTCCGCGGTGGGGCACCCGAGCCGCCGTCGCATCGCGGAGCCGCCGACGCCTCCGCAACGCGGAGCGGTTGCCCGACTACCGCCGGTTCGGGCGCCCCTCGGCCGGCGCGGGCTTGCCCTGCCCACGGGGCCCTTCGCCGTTCGGAGGCGCGTCCGGCGGGCGGACGACCGCGCCGCTTCCTCCGCGGAGGATCTTGAAGACGACGCGGCGGTTCGCCTCCCGTGCCTCCTCGCTCGTGCCGGGCTGGAGCGGCATGCTCTCGCCGTAGCCGTTGGCCACGAGGCGGGAGGAGTCGACCCCGGCCTGCACGAGGTAGTCGCGCACCGACGCGGCGCGGCGCTCGGACAGCCCGAAGTTGTACTCGTCGGAGCCCTGGTCGTCCGTGTGGCCCTGCACCTCGAGCATGGTGATCTCGGGGTGGTTGAGCAGGATGGCCGTGACCTCGTCGAGGATGCGGAAGCTCTCGGCCTTGATGGTGGCGCTGTCGAACTCGAAGAAGACCTTGTCGAGGATCTCGACCCGGTCGTCCCGGACGATGGCGCGCGCCGGCTTGAGCACCACGGAGACCTTGGTGGGCTCGTCCTTGACGACCTCGGCCTTCACGCGCTCGGCCTGGTAGCCCTCGGCCCACACCGAGAGCTCGACGCTCCCGAGGGCGAGCCGCTCCTCGCCCACGCCGTCGGCGCCGGTCGTGAACTTCCTCCCGCCGCCGAGCACCGTCACGAGCGCGGCAACGGGCGTGCCCTGCTCGTTCGTCGCCACGACCACCACGCGCCCGCCGGCGATCGCCGGCTTGATCGTGAAGGTGTGCTCGTAGCGGGTGGTGTCCGGGACCTCCATCGTGTCCGCGCTCTCCTCGTAGCCGTCGGCCGTCGCGATCGCGCGGTACTTGCCGGGGAGGATCGACCGCGTCATCTCGCCGCTCCCGAGCACGTAGCGGCCGGACTCGGGGCCCGACACGAGCTCCACGGAGGCGTTGGCGACGCGCTGCCCCTGCGGATCGATGACCTGGAGGCGCGTGGGGGTGAGCCCGGCGTCCGGGCAGCCGTCGTCGTCGTCGATGCCGTTGCGGTCCTCGGGCTGGGTCGGGCAGCGGTCCTGCGCGTCGACGATGCCGTCGCCGTCGCGGTCGGGGCCCTTCGCGGCCGTGGAGACGTCGCTGGCCTTCTCGCGCACCGGCGGCACCCAGGAGAGCCCCGCCATGACGCGGTAGTCGGGCGCGCCGACGCCCTGGGTGATGCCGGTGCCGAACGCCGCGGTCACGACGATCTCGGAGCGGGGGTAGTAGTGGATGCCCGCGCGCCACTCCATCGGGGAGGCGCCGATGGCGTCGATGGCGGTGAGCGAGACCTCGCCGTCGATCTCCGCGAAGGTGTCGAGCTCCTCGAGGATCGGGACGCCGCCGCCCACGCCCCAGGTCAGCCGGGTGCCCCAGTCGAGGTCGGGGAGGAGCTCGTCCACGGTGCCGCCACGGACGCCGAGGTTGGCGGAGACGATGCCGCGCTTGAAGCCGGCGGTGGCGAGGATCCGGCCGCCGAAGGTGGGCGCGCCGTCTCCGACCCACGCGGCGGGGTTGCCCGTGGGGATCCCCACGTCCGCGGCCAAGCCGAGCCCGAAGCCGGTCTTGTAGCGGTCGACGAGCGTGGCCTTGAGATCGAGCCGGAGATCGCCAGGGTTGAAGCCGCTCTCGCCGAGGTCGCTGCCGGAGGTCAGGTGCAGGGGCATCGACGCGGCGAGGCGCAGCCGCCAGAAGGTGTAGAAGGCGGCGACGTTGGCGGTGGCGACGTCGCCGGAGAGCCGCGTCTCGCCGAGCGCGGCGTCGTCGTAGCGGTAGACGAGCGGGTCGGCCGCGTAGTCGAACCAGAAGCCGCCGCCGAGGCCCGGGCCGGGCACGGCCGCGTCGTCGACCGCGAGGAGCGTGCGGCTGTCGGGCACGGGGCGGAAGCGCTGGGCGTTGAAGCCGTCCTGCGCGTGGGCCGGGCCGATGCCGCCGAGCGTGGCGCCGCCGATGGTGGCCGCCGCGACGACGTGGCGCTTCCGGCGCCGGAGGACGCCCGCGAGCGCGAGGAGCGCGGGGAGCAGCGCCGCGCGCGGATCCACGACGGAGCAGGCCCCGCCGGTGTAGTGCCCGCAGTCGAGGAAGGGGTCCTTCACGTTGCAGACCGGGCCCTCGCCCGTGTCGTCGGTCGTCCCGTCGCAGCCGTCGGGGTCGATCTCCGCGTCGAGGATGTCGGGCAGGTCGTCGCAGTCGACGTCCTCGGCGCAGTCCTCGTCGCCGTCGGGCGTGCCGTCGCCGTCGGTGTCCGCGTCGTTGGGGTCGGAGGCGCAGTCCTCCTCGACGTCGTTGGTCAGGCCGTCGCCGTCGGGATCGGCGCAGGGCCCGTCCGCGTCGTCGCGGTCCTGGAAGTTCGGGATGCCGTCGCAGTCGTCGTCCCCGGTGCCCTCGTCGATGTCCGGGACGTCGTCGGCGTCGGAGTCCTCGTCGCGGTTGTCCGGCGTGCCGTCCCCGTCGGTGTCCTCGGAGCCCTCGTCGATCGAGGGGATCGTGTCGTCGTCGTCGTCCGCGTCGCAGAAGTCGGGCGCGCCGTCGCCGTCGGTGTCGCCGAGGCCCTCGTCGACGTCCGGGATTCCGTCGGCGTCCTGGTCGTCGGCCGGGCCCTCGAGCAGGCAGTCGTCCTCGACGATGTCGGGGATGCCGTCGAGGTCCTCGTCGACGTCGTCGGTCGGGTCGTTCGGGTCGGTCTCCCACGGGTCGATGGTGCCGTCGGCGTCGCGATCCTCGGCGCCGTCGGAGACGCTGCCGCCGTCGGTGTCCGGGTTCAGCGGGTCGGTCGTGGTGGTGGGGTCGGCGTCGGGGGTGAAGTGCCCCGCGGCGGTGTCCGTGTCGGCCGCCGGCTCGGTCACGCCGAGCTCCAGCCCGTCGGAGAGCCCGTCGCCGTCGGTGTCCCAGTTGGTCGGGGAAGTGCCCGCGTCGACCTCCTCCTGGTCACCGAGGCCGTCGTCGTCGCTGTCGCCGTCCGTGGGATCGGAGCCGCTCGCGGTCTCTTCCGGGTCGGTCAGCCCGTCGCCGTCCTGGTCGATCCCGATGGGGTCGGTGGTGTGGTCGGGCATGGCGCCGGGGCCCGCGCTGTCGTCGTTCCCGGCGATGTCGTTGTCGAGGGAGATGAGGCCGGCGAGGTGCTCGGTGATGATCACGACGCCGAAGGTGCCGTCGAGCGCGTTGCCGGTGACCGAGTCGAGCGTGGGCCGGTCGAACTGCATGTCGATGAACCAGTCGGCCTCGCTGTCGAGGTCGCTGCCCGCGTAGGTGACGCGCGCGAGCCCGGAGTCCAGTGGATCCGGCCAGTTGGCGGCGTACCACTCGATCGGGTCGTAGGGGCCGAGGCCGGTGTCGGTCCGGTTCTCGTTGACCTCGAGGTTGCTGGGGCCGTCGACGCCGAGCATGTACTCGTAGGTCGCCGGGTCGGCGTCGGTGTCGAGCAAAAAGGCCCAGCCGCTCGACCGGAACTGCGTCGGGTCGAGGTTCGAGAGCGGGTAGTCGTCCACCCGCATCCGCAGGTAGAGCGCGGCGTCGTCCGCGTACCAGAACGCGACGGGGGCGCCGAGGCCGATGTCGCCGACGAGGTCGACGCTGCCGTCGGCGAGGCTGTCCCCGTCGTGGTCGCTGATCGTGTCCGCGAGGTCGGTCCCGCCCTTCTGGAACGGCACCCATGCGCCCTCGGCGGGCCAGGCCGCGAGCACCTCGGTCGGGACCAGGAGCCCGAGGACCACGGGAAGCATGCGTGCGTTCTTCATCCCTTGCTCCAGCTGTGCTGTTGACGGCGCAAGCCTACCGGGCGGCCCGGTGGGTGTCCACCCGAGGCTCTTTCACTCGGCTGGCAGTCGGCCGGGCCGCGTCGGCAGTCGGTTTCACCTTGCCGTGTCGCTCGGGGGGGACGGGTCGAGGGTGCCGCGGCGGGACACGGCCTCCGCATCCGGCCGGCGGGCCAGCCGTTTCGGCGCCGCGCGCTTCTCGCGGGGTTGCGGGATCCAGGCCACGCTGCCCGCGAAGGCCGGGTGGACGTCGTCGGGGTGGCCTTCGACCGCGAAGCCGACCACGATCGGCCGGACGGGCGAGAGGTGGAGGCCGAGGCGAAGCGTGGCCACGTCGGGGGTACCCACCTGGGGGCGCTCCACGTCGACGGGCACGGAGCCCTCGAGCTCCGCGAAGCCGGAGAGCACGCTGACGAGCGGGGCGGCGAAGCCGAGCTGCCAGCGGATTGCGGAGAGCTCCCGGCCGATGGGGGCGCCGAGGTTCACCACGAAGGCCGTGTGCTTCTCGCCGATGCCGAGCGAGATGCGGCCGTCGGCCGGCCGGTCGTCGCCGGGGAAGAAGGGGAGCGGCAGGTCCAGCGCGGCCGCGACGCCGAGCAGGGCGCGGCGGCGGTCCGCGAGGACGAAGAGGGCGTCGATGCGCGGGGGGAGGCCGGTCACGTGCTCGGTGCCGGCCTCGCCGGGCAGGGCCACGGCGATCCGGACGGGCCGCAGCGTCCAGCCCGCCATGGCCACGCCGCCGAGCGAGGATTCCTCGGCCCCGAGGTCGCGGGCCTCGACGAACAGCGCCCCGCCGGGACCGTTCCCCTCGATGGCCGGGTCGGCCAGCGCGTGGAGGTCGCGCCCCTCCATCGCCGGCGCGCCTGCGGCCGATGCGCAGATGCCCAGGAGGAAGGCGAGCATTCGGGGTATGGCTCCAGTGATGGCATAGAACCTGGACACCTCGCGGCAATGGTCCAGCATGGGGCGGATGTCG
This sequence comes from uncultured Enterobacteriaceae bacterium, assembly GCA_964457335.1. Classification (GTDB taxonomy): domain Bacteria; phylum Myxococcota_A; class UBA796; order UBA796; family SXON01; genus CAJBVW01. Next base: position 21,213 of record CAYWGD010000049.1, read on the forward strand.
GGCGGTTTGGGGTGGAGGGGTGTCAGGAATTGCGAATTGACACCTGGGCCGCGCATCCCCGGGTGTCAGGAATTGCGAATTGACACCTGGGCCGCGCATCCCCGGGTGTCAGGAATTGCGAATTGACACCTGGGCCGCGTAGGTGTCAATCAGCAATTCCTGACACGCCCTCCCCCTCGTTCGACCACCGGCGCGCGTAGGTGTCAATCAGCAATTCCTGACACCCCCTCCCGCCCCGCCACGATGATAAGGGGCCGCATGCCCGCAGAGCTGCGCCCCGCCGCCACCGTCGTCCTGCTGCGCGACAGCCCCGAGGGCCCCGAGGTGTGGCTGATGGAGCGGAGCCGCGCCGTGGGCTTCATGGGCGCGGCGTGGGTGTTCCCCGGCGGGCGCGTGGACCCCGGGGACGCGCAGCTGCCAGCCCTCCCGGCCCGCGAGGACGGCATCCCGCGCGCGTTCCGCGCCGCGGCCGCGCGCGAGCTCGAGGAGGAGGCCGGCGTCCGCCTCGGGGACGCAAACGGCTACGACCTCGACGCCCTCGTGCCCTGGGCCCACTGGATCACGCCGGAGATCGAGCCGCGCCGCTACGACACGTGGTTCTTCGCGGCGATGCTGCCCGAGGGCGCCGAGGCGCGCATCGACGGGCAGGAGGCGGTGGCCGGCGCGTGGTTCCGGCCCGCCGACGCGCTCGCGCGGCACGACGACGGGAAGCTCCCGCTCGCGCCGCCGACCCTCCGCACGCTCGCGGAGCTCACCGCGTACACCTCGGCCTCCGCGGTGTTGTCCGCCGGGCGCCGCGTCGTGCCGATCTGCCCGCGCTTCGCGGTCGTGCGCGACGGCGTGCTCGTGACCTGGGGCGCCAACCCCGAGCCCGGCCGCGACGACACCGTGTGGGTCCTGCTCCCCGGCGACCCGGAATACCCCGCGGACGAGCCCGTCGAGCACCCGACCCGCTTCCCCTTCGCGCTCGGGCGGTGGTGGGCCCGGTGATCCGGGGGCGCCCGTGATCGGGCTCTGGCTGGTTGGGTTCGCGTCGGCGCGCCCCTCGGCCGTGTACTGGGAGGAGGGGCGCCTCCCCGACACGCTCGTGGTCGAGTTCAAGGAGCCGGTGCGCCGCGAGCGCGCGCGCTGGATGGGGGGCACCGACCTCCGCCGCCTCGACGCGCTCGTGGCGGACGCGCGCGTGCGGCCCGTCGCGGCGACGCTCCCGCGCTTCTGGCGCATCGAGCACCCCGACGCCGAGATCATCGGCACGCTGCTCCTGGAGGACGACCGCGTGGCGAACGCCTGGCTCGCCTACGCGCCCGTCCCGCCGCCGTCCGACCTCCCGCCCACGACCGAGGACTTCGCGCCGCTCCAGGACTGGCTCGCGGCGTTCCCGGGCCTCGGCTTCGACGAGGCCGCGCGCTGGCCGGGCGGGCGCGGCGAGAACGTCACCATCGTCGACATCGAGTACGGCTGGGACCCCACCCACGAGGACCTCGGCGCGACCCCGCTGGAGGCCGCGTGGGGCTGGGACGCCGGCGAGTACCGCTTCCACGGGAACTCGGTGCTCGGGATGCTGGTCGGCGGCGACAACGGCTACGGCGTGCTCGGCGCGGCGCCGGACGCGGTTCCGCTCGTGGTCTCGCCCTACGACGACGACGGCGCCTACGACGTCGCGGCCGCGATCGCCGCGGCGACCACGCTCTTGCGCCCCGGGGACGTGATCCTGGTGGAGCAGCAGGCCTGGGCCAACGGCACCTACTGCCCCGTGAGCGTGGACCCCGCGGTGCACGCCGCCATCGCGGCCGCGACCGCCGCCGGAATCGTGGTGATCGAGCCCGGGGGCAACGGCGCCGCGGACCTCGACGCGGAGGTCTGGGACGGCTGGTTCGCCCGCGAGAACGACCCCGGCTCCATCCTCGTGGGCGGGGGCGCGTCGCCGGAGAGCGGCTGGGAGCCGCGGGCGTGGTCGCCGGGCGGCTCGTCCTACGGCGGGCGCGTGGACGTGCAGGGCTGGTTCGACGGCATCGTGACCGCCACCTCCGGCGAGTTCGGCGACACCTACGCGGACCTCTGGTACCCCGACGAGGACGGGCGGCAGGCCTACACGCAGTCCTTCAGCGGCACCTCCGGCGCGTCGCCGATGATCGCGGCGGTCGCGGCGATCGCCCAGTCCGTGGCGCTCGACCTCACGGGCGAGCCCTGGGATCCGCGCGAGCTCCGGGCCGCCATCGTCGCCACCGGCTCGCCCCAGGCCGGCGAGGAGCACATCGGCCCGCAGCCCGACCTCCGGCGGCTCTTGCGGACCTACTACCTGCCGTAGTCCGCGAGCCAGGTGCGGAGGCGCTCGAGCTGGAGCGCGTCGAGCAGGAGCCGGTAGGTGGCCCCGTTCGGCCCCATCGCCTTGATCGACGCCGCGCACTCCACCTGGAGGTCCCCGTGGCGCACCACGATGACGAGCGGCTCGTGATCGGGGAGCGGGTCCCGGTCCTTCACGAGGACGAGGATGTAGTTGCAGAGCTGCAGCCGCGCGTCGCGCTCGAACACGTCGCGGTCGTGCCAGCGCACCTCCATCCACGTCGCGCTCTTCGTGGTGGTGGTGGCGTACACGGGGTCGCGGACCGGCGGGTGCGTCGCGGGCGGGACGCTGGGCGGCGAGACGCCGGGCGGCACGGACCGCGCCTTGTCGGAGCCGATGCGCACGATGCCCGGGGCGTCCGGGGGGACGCTGGGCGGCGAGACGGAGCGAGGCTTGTCGGAGCCGAGGCGCACGACGCCGGGGGCGTCGGGGGCGACGGGCTTCTCGCAGAAGACGTGTTTGCCCTGTTCAATGGCGTAGCGCAG
>CAYWGD010000049.1:24051-49074 GCA_964457335.1 uncultured Enterobacteriaceae bacterium
GGGGGCCGGGGGGGGGGGGGGGGCGGGGGGGGGGGGTGCGGGGGCGGGGCCCCGGGGGCGCGCGGCCCCCCCGGGGGGGGGGGGGGGGGGCGCCGGGGCCCCCCCCGCGGCCGGGCGCGCGCGGCTCGGGCGGCGCGACGCTCGACGCGACGACCCGGCCGGGGCCGGCCGGAGGCTCGGACGTGGGCTCGGCGGGCGGCGTCGCGGCGGTCCCGCGGCCGGCGCGGGCGAGCGCGCTCCGGAGCGCATCGCGAACGGCCCCGCGACCGGCGCCCGGGCCCCCGTTGGTGGCGACGTCCGACCGGACGCCGAAGGGGTCGGTCTGCGGCGAGCCGACCGGCCGCCGGGCCATCCGCTCGAACGCCTCCCGCACGTCCGAGGAGGAGCGGCCCTCCGCGGCGGTGTTGTGCTCGGAGACGACGGTGTCGAAGTTCGAGAAGGTGCCGCGGTTGCGCACGTTCTGCAGCCAGCCGGCGAAGCGCTCGCGGTCGTCCGGCACGACCTCGTCGATGACGATGAGGTACCGCGGCGTCTCGCCCGGCGCCGTGACCAGCGCGCGCCCTACGAAGCCGCGGAACAGCGCGGTGGCGTGGGTGGGCGAGAGCGTGATGCGCACGTCGAGCCGCTCGCCGTCCGTGAGCTCCGCGTCGACCTCGGCGAACACCCGCTTCTCCTCGATCCACTTGAGCGTCCCGAAGTAGAAGCCGCTCTCCCCGCGCACCGCCACCGAGGTGTTCACGTGGACGCGCTGCGCGCCGGGCTTCCTCACCGGGTCCGAGGACATCACCACTCCAGGTGGCGCGGCGTGTATCCGCCTCCGCGCACGGCGTCCCCCTCGGAGACCGGAGGCGTTCGCCGCGGAGGAAACGGGACCCGGCCCGCGAGTCGGGACGGCGGTGCGCTCGGCGAGGCGCCGAGGAGGGTGCCCCTTCAGTCGTCGAAGCCGGGGAGCACGCTCGGGGCGTGCCGGCGATCCGCGGGCTTCCACGGGTCGAGGAGCGCCTCGAGCGGCGTGTCGCGCGGCTGCTCCAGGAGCGCGGCGAGGCGCGCGGCCCCGCCCGCCGCAGCCAGGGCGCGGCGGAAGGGGAGCCGGGTGATGCCGGGATCGTCGAGGTACGCGCGGACCACGTCCGGGTGCTCGCCCTCGCCGCGGAGGTGCGCGCCGAGCTCGCCGTAGGCGGGCAGGAAGTGGATGCCCTCGATCTCGTCGTAGATCGCGCCGGGGCGGCCCGGCCCCGTCAGCGTGGGCCCGAGCGCGAACTGCACGATGACGGGATCGGCGCCCTTCTCGACGCGGTGGGCCTCGGCGCGGCTCTTGCCGCCGAGCGACGCGAAGACGTGCTCGTTGTGCAGGTAGCTCACGAAGCGGGCGAGGCGGCGCTCCAGGTCGGCCGCGTCCGCGAACACGACCTCGTCGGCGCCGAAGTGTGCGATCCAGGCGGCGCGCTCCTCCCGCTGGCGGTGGAAGGCCGCGCGGAGCGCCGCGAGCCGCGCGACCAGGTCGGGCTCGGGCCCCTCCTGCCACGCCCGCAAGAGGTCCATGCGCGCGATCACGGACATCGGGTCCCACACGTCGGGCTCGCCCGAGAAGCGGAGGGTGTCGCCCACGGGGACCACCCGCGCGCGCAGCACGGAGCGCCGGGGGAGCTCGGCCTGCGCGCCGGGGGCGGCCACGGCGATCTCGTCCTCCGAGCGCACGTCCCGGAGCAGCACGAGGTCGCCCTCCCAGCCGTCCACCACCCACAAGGACGTGCGGACCTCGCGCGGCCAGCGCAGCGCCTCGGCGGGGAGCTCGCCCGCGCGCACGGCGTGCTCCACCTCGGTCCACCCCTCCGCGTCCACCCACTCGACCACGAAGAAGTCGAGGAAGTCCGTCTGCCCCGCGGGGTCGGGCATCCCGCCGAGGAGCGCGTGGGCGGCCAGGGCGAGCTCGTCCGCGCGTCGGGACGCGCGGCGGTACAACAGGTGCTTCCAGGTGGCGACGGGATCGGTGGTCACGCCCGGATCTAATCCCTCCCGCTCCGGTCGGCGGTCGTCCCGGGGGTAGCGACACCGGAGGCGAACATTTATAAGCTCCGGTTCATCCGGGTACCCCCATGCTCTTCGCCCTCCTCGCCTGCACCGACGGACCCGCGCTGAACGCCGGGAAGCCCGAGATGGTGATCTCGCCCGCGCGGGCGGACTTCGGCGAAGTGGTGCTCGGGAACTACGTCAGCCTCGGCCTCCGCGTGACGAACGAAGGCTACGGCGACCTGTTGTTCGAAGACGTCGCGCTCGGCGACGGCACCTCGCCCGACTTCGCGGTCGCGGCCTTCCCCGAGGTGCTCGGCCACGGCGACGAGGGGCTGCTCGAGCTCACGTACACCCCCGACGTGGAGGGCCAGGACTTCGGCACGGTGGTCCTCACCACCAACGACACGGTCGCGCCCTCGCTCACGCTCGAGCTCGAGGGCATGGGCACCCTCCCGCGCATCGACGTCGACCCGGAGATCCTGTACTTCGGCACGGTCACGCCCGGCGAGACGGTCACGCTCACCACGAACGTGGGCGCGAGCGGCTCGGGGAAGCTGCGCGTCACGGGCGTGGGCTTCGGGAGCGGCGGGGAGACGGCCTACAGTTACGCGCTCCCCGACGACTGGGCCGAGCCCTACGTCGTCTCGAACGGCTTCACGTTCCCGATCGCCGTCACGTTCACGCCCCCCGACGAGAGCGAGTACCGCGCCGAGCTCTGGATCGAATCGAACGATCCCGAGGAGCCCGTCGCCGCCGTGCAGCTCATCGGCAACACGACCGACGACCCCACGGGCAACGAGGCGCCGCTGGTCGAGATCCTCGACCCGGACAACGGCGAGTACTTCATGGACGACGTCGACGTGCAGCTCACCGGCTTCGTCTTCGACGCCGACGAGCCCGTCACGAACCTCACCTGCGCGTGGTTCGCGGACGGCACGCGCGTCGACTACGGCGACGTCGACGGCACCGGCCTCATCACCGGGAACGGGTATTTGCCCGTGGGCGAGGTCGAGGTGCTGCTCCGCTGCTTCGACTCCGAAGGGCTCAGCGGCGAGGACACCGCGCTGGTGACCGTATGGCCCCGCGAGGAGCCCGTGGTCTACACGATCAGCGGCGGCGACTCGGTGTTCGACTGGTTCAGCGTGGACGACGACATCCGCATCACGCTCAACGGCGTCGAGATCTTCACCGACACGAACCACACGAAGGACACGCACGCCCCCGTCGAGTTCGAGGGCTCCGTGGGCGACGTGATCCGCATCCAGGCAAGCGACATCAACAGCTGCGACATGGTCCTCGACGCGCTCGTGCTCCACTGGGGCACCGGCGAGTCCCAGCCGCTCAACGACGCGGTGTGCGACTCCGCCTGCGTCGACGCCGCCTGCTACTCGGGCGCCTACAACGGGCCCTGGCCGGGCATCTTCCTGGACGAGGAGTACACGATCGCGATCCCCTAGGCTTCGCGGCGTATCGTCGTGATCTTCAAGGGGATTCTCTTGGGGCAGGGGGCTCCCGCCCCCCGCAACGCCCCCCGGCCTCTCGTGTGGTCAGGCCCGCCGCACCTTCCGCACCGTGATCGCCGGCCCGGTCATCCCGATGCCGAAGCCCTCCTCGGAGTCGCCCTCGACCTCCACGTGGCCGTCCGCGAGCTCGCGGGGGACCTCGCCGTAGAGCGTGTAGGCGCCGTCGCGCGTGTGGAGGATCCAGAGGCCGCCCTCCAGGTCGCGCCGCTCGAGGCGGCCGGTCCAGCGGCTCACGACTGCCTCCGGCGCATCTTCTGCATCCCGGCGACGGCCATGCCCGCGAGGAGGCACAAGCTGCCGTTCAGGGTGAGCCAGGTGCGGTCGAGGCCGAAGGGCATCCACCAGAGGTCGGTCCCGCCGGTGGCGGCGCCGTAGAGCAGGTAGCCGCCGACCCCGCCGCACACGCCGAGGGCGATCGGCCCGAGGTAGCGGCTGGGCCCGAGGATGAACGCGAGCCCGAGGGGCAACAGGCAGGACTGCCAGAGCGGGAAGCCCGACCAGAAGGGCCCCGGCCACGCGAGCAGCGGTTTCGAGAGGAGCGTCAACCAGAGGCTCGGGGGCAGGGGCAACAACGGCAGCAGGAAGAGCCCGCCGGCCACGGTCGCGCCGGTGAAGAGCCCGGCGGCGCGCGCGCCCCGCGGGAGCGCGCCCAAGAGCCCGAGCCCGAGCGACAGGAGCGCGCCGACCGCGAACAGGAGCCCCTGCTTGGCGAGGAGCAGCTTCCGGACGGAGGCTCCGAGGTCGAGGCGGCCCGCGCCGAACTTCAAGGGATCCTCGCGCGTTGCGGCGCCACCCTTGAGGTATCGCTCCACCTCGTCGGCGCTCATGGCGCCCGCCCCGAGGAGCACGGCCGCGGCCCCCGCGACGTGCGGCGTGGCCATCGACGTGCCCTGCCACTCCGCGAACTGCTGCCCGCCGCCCTTCTCGATGGTGGCCTGGGTGATGCCGCCGCCGGTGATCTGCTTGTTGCCACCCGGCGCGGCGATCTCGACGCCCTTGCCCCAGCTCGAGTACGGCGCGAGCGCGTCGTCGGGGCCGACCGCGGTCACCGCGATGGCCGCGGGCGCGTCGGCCGGCGAGCCGATGCCCTGGCGCCCGGTGTTGCCCGCCGCGGCGACCACGACCACGCCGGCTTTGCGGGCCTTCTCGACGGCGTTGACGATGATCGCGGAGTGGCCGCCGCCCAGCGACATGTTGATGACGTCGGCGCCCTGGTCGACGGCCTCGTCGATGGCCGCGGCGATCCAGGTGGAGAGCCCGCCGCCGGAGGCGCCGAGCACCTTCAGCGGCAGGATGGTCACGTTCGGCGCGATGCCGGCCGTGCCCACGCCGTTGTGGGTGGCCTGGCCGATGGTGCCGGCCACGTGCGTGCCGTGGCCGTGGTCGTCCCTCGAGCTGCGCGAGCCGAGGACGAAGGAGCGCCCGGGAAGGAGGCGGTCCTGCGGGAGATCCGGGAGCGGGGACACGCCGGTGTCGATGACGGCGACGACAACGCCACGCCCGCCGCCCACGCGCCAGCCGACGGGCGCGTTCACGAGCGGGAAGTTCCACTGCTGCGAGTAGAGCGGGTCGTTCGGGTAGCCGAAGACGCGCGGGGCGGGCTCGGGGGCGCGCGGGCCGAGGCCGATCGTGTCGGCCGGCGCCGGGAACGGGACGCGCCCGGGCTCGTCGAAGGAGCTCGCGGGCGGGATCTCCCGCGGCGCGCTCGGGTCGACACGCGGCAGGTCCTCGAACGCCCGCATCTCGAGGACGGGCTCGGCGGCCTCGACGTTCGGGTCGCCGAGAAACGCCGAGAGCGCCTCGGCGGGATCGTCCACGTCGGCCACGTAGAGGGCCTCGTCCGCGGAGACCTCGCTCGCGAGCCGCAGGGTGATCCCCGCGCGGTCGGCGGCCTCCGTCACCAGCTCCGGGTCGATGTCGTCGACGAAGTCGACGGCGATGGGCCCGGGCGTCGTGCCGGGCGTCTCGGGCTCCATGTCGCCGGCCTCGGGGGCCGGGGCGCCGCTCGGCGCGAGCAGCAGGAGCGCGACCGCGCTTGAGAGGAGGGCGAAGGGCAGAAACCGGGAATTCGACATGCGTGCTCAACGCCTCGCTCCCTCAAGCTATTACACCCCCGGCGCGAAGTTCGGCGATCTCCGTGGTCGAGAGGCCCATCTCACCGAGGACCGCGTCGGTGTGCTGGCCCAGGCGCGGGGGCGGGAGGAGCCGCTCGGCGGCCAGCGGCGGCGCCGGGAAGGTCCACGGGCCCGCGGTGATCCGCTGGGCGAGCGGGTGCGCCAGCGAGTCGGGCACCGAGAGGGCGGGGCCGCAAGGCACGCCGGCGGTGGCCAACCGGGCCTCCCAGCGGGCGGTCGTGTCCGTGGCGAGGACGGCCTCGATCGCGGCGTCGAGCCGGTCCCGGTCCCCGACGCGCCCGCGGATCGTGGCCCAGGCGGGGTCGGCGGGCAGGCCGAGCACGGCCCGCAGCTTCTCCCAGAGCGGGTCGTTCGCGCAGGCGATGGCGAGCCAGCCGTCGCCGGTCCGGTAGAGGTTGTAGGGGGCGATGGAGGGGTGGCGGTTCGAGGGCGGCGGCGGGGCCTGCCCCGCGTTGAGCCAGGCCGAGGCGTAGAAGGCGAGGAGGTGGTGGGCCACGTCGATCATGCGGATCTCGACGCGCTTCCCGAGGCCCGTCCGCGCGCGCTCGAGCAGCGCGAAGAGCACCGCCTGGACGGCCACCTGCGCGCTGGCGAGGTCCGCGATGCTGGGGCCCGCCTTGAGCGGCGGATCGCCGGTGAGCGCGGCGATGCCGCCGACGCTCTGCACGACGAGGTCGTAGCCGGCGCGGTCGGCCCAGCTCCGGTCGGTGGGCGTGCCGGCGCCGAACGCGCTGATGGACACGTTCACGAGCCCCGGGTTCTCGGCGCGGAGCACCGCGTCCCCGAGGCCGAGCCGCTCCATGACGCCCGGGCGGAAATTCTCGATCACCACGTCGGCCCGCGCGGCGAGCCGGCGGGCGAGGGCTTTGCCCTCGGGCGCCTTGAGATCGAGCACGATCGAGCGCTTGTTGCGGTTCGTACAGGCGAAGTAGACGCTCTCGCCGTCCCGGAGCGGGAGGAACGCGCGCGTCTCGTCGCCGCCCGGCGGCTCGACCTTGATGACGTCGAAGCCCTGGTCGCCGAGCACCTGGGTGGCCCAGGGCCCCGCGAGCACGCGCGTGAAGTCGAGGACCCGGTACATCAGCCGCCGAGCACGCGGAGGTCGTCCGCCCAGAGGTTGCGGTCGTTGCCGGCGGCGTCGACCAGGTCGTCGTCGTAGACGAGGCGCACCGCCTCGCCCCGGGTGACGGCGCCGGCCTCCACCGTGGAGGGCTTCGGCCCCGCCGCCGCCTCGACCAGCACGCGATCACCGGCCAGGACGCGGAAGCGCGGGCCGCGCCCGTCCGCCTCGGTGCCGCGCACGCTGAGGGAGAGGAGGCCGTCCGCCGGGGCCGCGAAGCTCGCCGCGCCGCTCGAGTAGAACGCGAGGGTCCGCTCCTCGCGCTTCACGGCGGGCCCCTCCAGCGTGACGGCGGCCAGGTCGACGAGGACCTCCGTCCCCCGGGCGGGCCGCAGGCGGGCGTGGCCGAGCTCCCCGGAGGCGAGCGCCCCGGTGAGCGCGGCGGCGTCCCCCTTCGGCGTGACCCAGACCCGGGTGGACTCGGGGCCTCCGGCCGAGGTGTAGGCGAGCTCGGCGACCTCGGTGATGCCGGGGGGGAGGTGGTCGGCGAGCCAGGGCCGGTCGGTCCAGCCGACCTGGACGCCGCGCGCCTCGATCAGCGCGCCGAACGCCTCGGGAGAGAGCCGCTTCGCGAGGTGGAGGCGCGTGACCTCGGTGGTCGCGAGGCCGCCGAGATCGACGATGGTCGCGTCGGTGAACCACGCGAGGGCGCCGATGTTGTGCACGCCGACGACCGCGTCGGGCATCGACCGCTCGACCATCCGGGCGAGGACCACGTCGTTGTCGTGGATGGTGCGCGTGGCGGGGACGTAGCGGGTGACGGCGTCCCAGGCGCGCAGCCCGAGCGGGAGGAGAACCGCGGCGGCGAGCGCGGCCCGGGCGCGCAGAGGGCCGCGCGTCGTGAAGAGCGGGGCGACGAGCGCGGCGCCCCAGAGCACGAGGTAGCCCTCGTAGCGGAAGAGCCAGCCGACGCGGGAGAACGCCAGGTGGAGCAGCGCGCTCGCGGCGAAGAGCGCGAGGTGGCGCTCGGCGCGGCGGTCCGCGACGAGCCCGGCAGCGCCCGCGGCGGTCGCGAGGACGAAGACCGCGGTGCCCTCGCCGAGGTTCGCGCGCCAGAGGCTCGTCCAGCCGCCCGCGAGCGCGGACTTCATCAGGATGCTGTTCGGGAGCACGAGTCCGCCCTGCGCGACGGACCACGCCGCGAAGAGGCCGGCGGCGCCGACGGAGCCGGCGAGCAGCGCGGCGGCCGCGGCGATCTTCCGGCCGCCGAGCAGGAAGAGCGCGAGCGGGGCGACGACGAACAGGCTCTCGTAGCGGGTCAGGACCGCGGAGGCGCCGAGGGCGGCGAGGAGCGCGGGGGTGCGGGCGGATCCCGGTGCCCCGGCGGCGCCGTCGCCGGAGGAGTCGAGCGCGCCGAGGCCGACGCGGGCGAGCGCGAGGACGAGCGCGGCGTGCTGCACGTGCTCCATGCCGAGCGACGCGAGGAAGGGCAGGGGACCGGCGACCAGGACGAGCCCGAGCGCGAGCGGGCGGGCGCGGGGCGGCGCCATTGTCGCGACGAGGGCGAGGAGCGCGACCCCGGCGAGGAAGTTGAGCACCAGCGGCACGTGCGCGTCGGTCACCCCGAGGAACACGAGCGCGAGGAGCGCCGTGTAGAGCGGCGAGGAGGTCGCGGACGCGAACTCCCCGGCGTTGATGCCCCAGGTGCCGTGCTCGGCGAGCGTGCGGGCCAAACCGAGGTGGATGTAGGCGTCGTCGAGCGGGAAGACGAAGCTGCCGTTCGCGCGCACGGAGTTGTCGTAGAAGGCGACCATGCCGGCGAGCAGCGCGAGGGACGCGAGCCCCACGAGGAGCGCGTCGACGCGGCCGCGCGGGGTGGGCGTCGCGTCGGGCGTCGGGCTGTTCGGCGCGGGGGGCATCGACGGCGGGCTTATCCCCGGCGGGCGCCCGCGTGCCGTAGCGACCTCAGTGCTGCTTGTGGTCCTTCTCGCGCCACGTGCACTCCTCGTGCTGCGTGAAGGTCACGGTGATGACCGTCCCCGGCGGGATGTCGTCGGGCTCGTCGAAGTCCACGGAGTTGTCGGTCTCGTTGTACTCCCACGCGCTCGACTTCGTGCCGTCGAGCGTGACGACGAGGGTGCCGTCGACCGGCCAGGCGGTGAGCTCGATGTCGCCGGGCCAGGGCTCGGCAGGCACCACCGCGGCCAGCTGCTCGGCCCAGTCGGAGCCGCACAACGAGGTGTAGGCGCCGTCCGTGGCCAGCGACGCCGCGTACCAGTCGTACGACGGCGTGTACCCGCCGCAGCCCGACGGGTAGTCGGGCGCGGCGACGTGCACGGCGAGGTCGCCGTCGGGAGCGAGGTCCTCGAGGAGGGAGACGTAGTGGCTCCAGCTCTCCGCGTTGCCGCGGTCCGACGCCGCCACGCCCACGACGACCACGGCGGCATCCCCGCGCAACAGCCCCTCGTTGCAGCCGCCGGCCCCGGTCGCGGTCGCGCTCGTCGCGGACTCCAGGAGCTCCAGGCCGCCGCGCGTCGAGGGCTCCTCCGCCAGCATCGCGTCGAGCGCGCCCTGGGGATCCGCGGTGGCGGCGTCGATCCAGCCGCCGGGCACGCATCCGTCGTCCGCGACGACGACCGCCATGCGCCGGTCGTCGGTGGCCAGGGCCTCCACGAGCGTCGCGACCCGGTCGGCGGCGCCGAGCGACGGGTCCGCGAGCGCGACGTCGTCGACCAGCACGAGCACGTCCTGCTGCGTCGGCTCGGGCACCACGTAGGTGAGCGTCACCTCCACGGCCTCGTGCAGCGTCATGTGCACCTCGGCGAGCTCGATGTCGCCGATGTCCGTGACGGCGGTGAGCACGCCCGTCCAGTCGCCGACCCCCTCGGCGGCGAAGCTCACCCCGACGTCGATCCCCTCGTCGGGCGCGAGCGTCGCGGGGAGCGCCGCGGTCGCTTCGAACGCGGGGTCGTCGAAGACGAGCGCGGTGATGGTGCCGGAGTCGCCCCCGAAGGCGCCGATGCGCAACGAGCCCGTGGCGGTGCAGCCCTCGACCATGTCGCCGAGCTCGAGCGCGCGCGGGTCCGCCTCGAGGCGCCACACGCTCGCGTCGGCGGTGAGCGGGATGCCGAGCACGGCCGCGTCGGGCTCGTCGCTGTCGAGCAGCACGCGCGCGCCGACGACGTCCACGTCCGTAGGCGCGAACGTGACGGGCAGCTCGACGGCGTCGCCCGGCTCGATGGTGAGGGCGCCCTCGGTCGTGGAGAACCCGCCCCACGGGTCGTCGAGCGTCACGTCCACCGTGACGGACGCCGTCCCGACGCTCGTGAGGGTGAGCGTGTGCTCGACGGAGTCGCCGATCCGGACGGTGCCGTATTCGAGCGCGTAGGGCTCCACCGCGAGGCCGGGGACGCCCTCCACGGCGGGGGTGCGCGCAGATCGGTCGGTGTCCGCGGGGTCGGGGGCCACGCAGGCGAGGAGGAGCAGCATCGGGGGCCCCACGGTCAGCAGTCCCGGTAGTAGGTGATGGTCACGACCGAGCCCGGGGGCGGGACGTGATCCGCCTCGAAGTCCAGGGAGTTGTCCGTCTCGTTGTAGATCCAGTGGCTCGCCGGCAGGTCGTCGACGAGAACCTGGATCGAGTCGGGCTCCGGCCAGTCGGGGACCTCGATCGAGCCGCCCCAGGCCGGGGAGTCGAACGCGTCGAGCAGGTGGGAAGCCCAGTCCGTCGCGCAGATGGAGAGGTAGAGCCCGCCCGTCGCGACGCTCGCCTCGTACCAGCCCTGCCCCGGCTCGAGCTCGTTGCAGCCGCTCGGGTAGTCGGGCGCGACGGCGTGGATCACGAGGTCGTCCGCGTCGGTCTTCAGCGACTGGACGAGGGAGACGTAGTAGCTCCACGCGTTCGCGCTCTGGTCGAACGTGTCGCTGACGAACACGACCGCGAGCGGCGAGGCGTCGCGGATCAGGCCCTCGTTGCAGCCGCCCGCGCCGAGGTTCGTGCTCGTGGTGGCCGCCTCGAGGAGCATGAAGCCCTGGCCGGTGCTGTCGCCGCCCGCGACCGCGAACATCGCCTCGAACGCCGCCTCGGGGTCCGTCGTGGACGCGTCGACCCACCTCCCGGGCACGCAACCGTCCTCCCCGACGACGATGGCGAAGCGCCGATCGTCCCAGGCGAGCTCCTCGAAGAGCGCGTCCAGGTTGGACCGTGCGCGGGTGTAGTCGGCGGAGTCCGCCGCGACGTCGAGCACGACGACGATGTCCTCGCTCCCGGGCGAGGGCACCGTGTAGGTGAAGGTCTCGACCTCGCGCTCCACGACCTCGGCCCGCACGCGCAGGATCTCCACCGAGGTCTCCGGCGAGACGGCGGAGAGCGTCGCGTCGAGCGGGCCGACCGCGGCGCCCGTGGCGGCCACGGTGACGACGATCGTGTCACGCGGCGCGACGTCGGCCGGGAGCGCCGCCCCGTAGAGGTCTCCGGCGATCGCGGGGTCGCCGCCCGCGAAGCCGAGGAGCGTGAAGGGGTCGGCGTTCCCGATCGCTTCGAAGCTGACCCGCTCGTCCACGGTGCAGCCCTCCCCGAGCTCCCCGAAGTCGACGGTGGCCGCCTCCGGCACGAGGTCCCACCACGTGGCCGCCCCGCTCAGCGGCACGGCGACCTGTGGCGTCTCCGGGTCCTCGCTGGTGAGCAGGAGGCGCGTCTGGGCGTCGGTGCGCGAGACCGGCGAGAAGGAGAGCGGCAGCGCGTAGGTCTCGCCCGGCGGGATCGGGAGGCTCTCCACGCCGACCGTGAAGCCGCGGTCGGCGTCCTCGACGCGCGCCTCGAAGACGAGCGTGCCGGTGCCGACGCTCGTGACGTCCACCGTCGCCGTGGCCGTGCCGCCGATGGGCACGTCCCCGAAGTCCACCGAGAAGGGCGCGATCTCGATGCCCACCCAGGTGGAGGCGCCGCGGCTCGGCAGCTCGCCGCCGGGGGCCTGGGTCCGGTCGGCGCACGCGAGCAGGAGGAGGAGCATGCCCCTACAACGTGGCCGGGCCAGGGGGTGTGACTACTCAAGCCGAGGCCGCGTCACGGTGCGTCACGGGGGTGAAGCCGAGGGCGCGGTCGTGCGTGAAACGATCTGAAACGGGCTGTAGTCGCGGCGCCACCGGCGCCCCGGGTACCCCAGCTCAGGCGCTCGTCGTCCGTACGCGCGCCGCCCCCCCGAAACGTAGAGGTGCAAGATGCGTCTCCCCGGCGACACCGCCTGCTTCGTCGAGCTCACCCAGGTGACCGTGCTCCCGACGCCCGACGACGACGACCAGCGGCCCTTCATCCGCAACGGCGAGGCGTCGGTGACGTGCGCCGCGCTCGGGCGGGGCGGCGCGTGGTCGGTGAGCGTGCGCAACGGGGATCTCTGCCGCTTCCTGCTCCCGGGGGATCGTGTCGTCGTGACCGGCGTGCACAGCGTCACCGGCGACCGCTTCGCCGTGCCCGTGACGCTGGAGTGCACCGCAGCCGGCCGCCCGGCGCGCTTCGAGGTGCCGCAGCCGAAGGCGGCGCGGCCCCGGTGGGCGATGGCGGGGTGACACCCGCGGAGGGCCGTCTCGGGCACGGGAGCCGCCGACGCTCGCTCCCCCTCGTGGCCGACGCACCGGCGGCCGTCCGCGGCCGTCCGGGTGCCCTGGATCAGCTCCTGCGCCGCCGCCCGGCGAAGATCGCCGCGAGCCCGAGGACCCCGAGGGACGCCGGACCCGCGGCCCCGGTGCAGCCGCAGCCCGCGGCGTCCTTGTCGTCGTCGGCGTCGGGGGAGTCCGCCGGGTCCTCGCTGTCCGCGCCGTCGTCCGTGTCGCCGGCGTCCGTGTCGCTCGCGTCGGTGTCGGCGCCCGTGTCGACCTCGTCGGGGCAGTCGGGGTCATCGGTGTCGACCAGGCCGTCGCAGTTGTCGTCGACGCCGTTCATGCAGATCTCGTCGGCGCCGGCGTAGACGGTGGGATCGCCGTCGTCGCAGTCGTTCTCGACCTCGGCGTAGCCATCGCCGTCGTCGTCGTAGACGTTCGTGGTCTCGTCGACCGTGCCGTCGCAGTCGTTGTCGAGGCCGTCGCCGCGCTCGGGCGCGCCCGGGTACGTATCGTCGTCCGCGTCGTCGCAGTCGCCCTCCGCCTCGGAGTAGGCGTCGCCGTCGTCGTCGAAGTCGGTGGTGCCCTCGTCGAGGATGCGGTCGCAGTCCTGGTCGACGCCGTCCGCGACCTCGGGCGCGCCCGGGTAGACGGTCGGGTCCGCGTCGTCGCAGTCGGTCGTGTCGTCGTAGCCGTCCCCGTCGGCGTCTTCGGCGGCGATGGCGGGGGACGCGAGGAGGAGGGAGAGGAGGAGCGCGGTGATCATGTCGCGACGGTAGCCGCGGAGGCGTGGACCCGCGCGTGGATTTTCGCCGCCGGTTAGCCCTCGGGGATGCAGGTCCTGCCCAGCCAGATCGACCCCTCCTCCCCCGAGTTCCGGGCGAACCGGACCCACCAGGAGGCGCTGCTCGCGCGTCTCGACGCGGAGTTGAAGGCCGCGCGCGAGGACCGCTCCGCGAAGGCGCTGGCGCGGCACCGGGAGCAGGGGAAGCTCACCGCCGTCGAGCGGCTGGAGCGGCTCCTCGACCCGGACACCCCGTTCCTGGAGATCGGCGCGCTCGCGGCCCGCGGTATGTACGAGGGCGGGGTGCACAAGGCCGGGAGCTTCGGCGGCATCGGCGTGATCAACGGGCGCGAGTGCGTGATCAACGCGAACGACGCGATGGTGAAGGGCGGCACGATCTACCCGCTCGGCGTGAAGAAGGCCCTGCGGCTGCAGACCATCGCGCTCGAGAACCAGCTGCCTTTCGTCTCGCTCATCGACTCGGGCGGCGCCTTCCTGCCGCTCCAGAGCGAGGTCTTCCCCGACCTCGACGACGGCGGGCGCATCTTCTACAACCAGGCCTGGATGTCGAAGCTCGGCATCCCCCAGCTCACCGCGGTGATGGGCCTCTGCACGGCCGGCGCGGCGTACATCCCCGCGATGTCCGACGAGGTCGTGCACGTGGCCGGCACCGGGGCCATCTTCCTGGGCGGCCCGCCGCTGGTGAAGGCCGCGACCGGCGAGGACGTGACCGCCGAGGAGCTCGGCGGCGCCGACGTGCACTGCTCCGTGTCCGGCGTCTCGGACCACTGGGCGAAGGACGACGCCGACGCCATCGCGAAGCTCCGCGCCATGGTCGCGCGCCTGCCCGCGCCCGACCGCTCGATCGTGGCGACGCGCGCGCCCCGGCCGCCGCTCTACGACCCCAAGGAGCTGCACGGCATCGTCCCGCCGGATCTCTCCACGCCATGGGACATCCGCGAGCTCATCGCGCGCGTGGCGGACGGCAGCGAGTTCGACGAGTTCAAGGCGCGCTACGGCTCCACGCTCGTGTGCGGCTGGGCCTACGTGCACGGCTACCTCGTCGGGATCCTCGCGAACAACGGCGTGCTCTTCAGCGAGTGCGCGCTCAAGGCCACGCAGTTCATCCAGCTCTGCGACAAGCGCGGCATCCCGCTCGTGTTCCTCCAGAACATCGCGGGCTTCATCATCGGGCGCGACTACGAGCGTGGCGGCATCACGAAGCACGGCCACCAGATGGTGAACGCGGTGTCGACGTGCTCGGTGCCGAAGATCACGGTGATCTGCGGCGGGAGCTTCGGCGCGGGCAACTACGCGATGTGCGGGCGCGCGTACTCGCCGCGCTTCCTCTGGATGTGGCCCGGCGCGCAGATCGGCGTCATGGGCGGCGCGCAGGCCGCGCAGGTGCTGGTGAGCGTGCAGAACGCCCAGCGGGCGCGCGAGGGGCTCCCGCTCATCACGCCGGAGGAGGCGGAGATGGTGCGCGGGCCCATCGAGGAGGCGTCGAAGCGGGAAGGGGACGCCTGGTACTCCACGGCCAACCTCTGGGACGACGGGCTGGTCGACCCCGCGCGCACCCGCGACGTGATCGGGCTCTCGCTCGCCGCGACGCGGAGCACGCCGTGGAAGAACCCCGTCGGGTACGGGACGTTCCGGATGTAGGGGGTCTTCCTCCTGGGGCGGGGGGCTCGCCGCCCCCCGCAACGCCCCCCGGACTCCCGTGGCGGTACGGCCTCAGTCGTCGAGCGCGGGCCCGTAGATGTGGCACGTCTCGGCGATCGCGAGCGCGCGCTCCTCGGCCTGGCGCTCCACCTGCGCGAAGCGGTCGAGGCCGTCTTCGAGCGGCTCGCCGAGCGCCCACACGCGCCAGCGGTACACGTGGGCCTCGGGCGGGCAGGAGCCGAGGTAGCCGGAGAAGCCGAAGCCGTTCTCGAGCTCGTAGGCGCCGCCCGGGAGGTCGTCGCCGAGGCCCTCGCCGGAGGTGGACGCGTCGATGCCGTCGTACGCGGCGTCGATGTTCACGATGGCCCAGTGGTCGAAGTCGCCGGCGTCCGGGTCGTCGAACACGAGCGCGAAGCCGACGGTGCCCGCGGGGACGTTCTCCCAGCGCACCTCGGGGTTGCCGTTGTAGCACTCGTACTCGGCGGAGAGCTGCCAGTCGCAGCGGTCCGCCAGCGCGTGGTCGCCCGCGGGCGTGGCGGCGGGGAGGGAGACGGCGAAGTCGCCCGCGGGGCCGGTGTCGGCGGTGTCCGCGGTGTCGCCGCTGTCGGCGGGGGCCGAGGTGTCGGCCTTGTCTTCGGCAGGACCCACGCAGGCGATCAGGAGGGGGAGCATGGGCGCCCTCCTAACGCGGGCGATAGGTCGGTCGCCTGGTCGGAGGGAGGAATGCCCAGCACGCGCACCGTTCGTGGTCCCGCCCCGGCGCCGACGCGCGCGAGCGCGCCCCGCGCGGTCGACCCCGAGCTCGGGCCCGCGCTCCACGACACGCTGACCGACCCGCTCGTGGCGCCCGCGCAGCGCGTCGCGAGCGCGCCGATCCAGCGCGCGCCCTCGCCCGCGGGGGACTACTACCACGCGACCACAGCGAACGCGTGGATGAACATCCAGAAGACGGGCCTCGACCCGAACTACGGCGGGAACGGGAAGGGCTGGTCGGTCAACGAGTCCGAGCTCTCGGACAGCCGCGGGAAGGTCTTCTTCAACCGCTCCCGGAAGAACGCGAAGGAGACGGCGAAGCAGCTCGCCGAGCGGCCCGACTCCGGCGGCGCGGTGGTGCTGAAGTTCAGCGCCGAGGAGGGCGAGCTCCAGTCGGGCGACACGATGGGCGGCGACTGGACGGACGAGCTCGTCTCGGGGGGACGCCTCGAGGTCGTCGACTCCTTCGAGCAGCGGGTGGCGTCGGCGTCCGCGTCCAAGAGCCGGAAGTGCTTCCTCACCACCGCGTGCTGCGAGGCGCGCGGCCTGCCGGACGACTGCCGCGAGCTCACGACCCTGCGCGGCTTCCGCGACGGCGTGCTCCTCGCCACCGCGGAGGGACGCGCCCTCGTGGAGGCGTACTACCGCGTCGCCCCCGCCCTCGTGGACGCGATCCGGGCGGACCCGGCCGGCCCCGCGGTGCTCGACGGGATCTACGCCGACGTGGTGGCGTGCTGCGCGCACGTCGAGGCGGGGCGGAGCGCGGAGGCGGTCACGACGTACACGGCGATGGTGGAGGCGCTGCGCCGGCGGTACGAGGAGGAGGCGGTCGCCGCGTGAGGGGATCCCGCCGACCGCGGGCGCGCCGCGATAGCTTCGAGGGATGCCGATCAACCGCCTGCTCATCGCGAACCGGGGGGAGATCGCGGTCCGCGTGGCCCGCACCGCGCGGGAGATGGGGATCTCCACGGTGGCCGTGTACTCGGACGCCGACGCGGACGCGCCCCACGTCGAGGCCTGCGACCGCGCCGTGCGGATCGGGCCGGCGCCGCCCGCCGCGAGCTACCTCGCGGTCGACGCGCTGCTCGCGGCCGCCCGGGCCTCCGGCGCGGACGCGATCCACCCCGGCTACGGCTTTCTGTCCGAGAACGCGGCCTTCGCCCGGGCGGTCCTCGACGCGGGGCTCGTGTGGGTGGGGCCCGCGCCCGAGGTGATCGCGGAGATGGGCGACAAGGTGGGCGCCCGCGCGCGCATGCGCGCCGCCGGCGTGCCCGTCGTGCCGGGCGTGGAGACCGACGACCCCGCCGCCATCGCGGCGCTCGGCTTCCCCGTGCTGGTGAAGGCGGCGGGCGGCGGCGGCGGCAAGGGCATGCGGCGCGTGGACGCGCCGGGCGCGCTCGCGGAGGCGCTCGCGGAGGCGCGGTCCGAGGCGGCCACGGCCTTCGGGGACGGGCGGGTGTACGCCGAGAAGCTGGTCCTGCGGCCGCGGCACGTCGAGGTGCAGGTGCTCGGCGACCGCTTCGGCACGATCGCGCACCTGGGCGAGCGCGAGTGCTCGATCCAGCGGCGCCACCAGAAGCTCGTGGAGGAGACGCCGTGCACCGCGCTCGACGCGGACACGCGCGCGCGGCTCTGCGCGGCCGCGGTCGCCGCGGCCCGGGCGGTCGCCTACACGGGCGCCGGCACGGTGGAGTTCCTCCTCGACGAGGACGGCCGCTTCTACTTCCTCGAGATGAACACCCGCGTGCAGGTGGAGCACCCGATCACCGAGATGGTCACGGGTGTGGACATCGTTCGCGAGCAGCTCCGCGTCGCGATGGGCGAGCCCCTCGGCTACACCGAGGTGGCGCCGCGCGGCCACGCGATCGAGTGCCGCATCGTCGCGGAAGACCCGGCGCGGGACTTCCTGCCTTCGCCGGGCCGGATCGCGCGCTGGCGGGCGCCGGTGGGGCCGGGGGTGCGCGTGGACGCCGGCGTGGTCGAGGGCTCGGAGGTGGGGCTCTCCTACGATCCGCTCCTGGCCAAGGTGATCGTGCACGGCCCCGACCGCGGGGCGGCGCGCGCGCGGATGGTGCGGGCGCTCTCCGAGCTCGTGGTGCTCGGCGTGGACACCACCGCGGAGCTGCTCCGCGACGTGGTCGCCTCCGAGGCGTTCGCGGCCGGCGACACGACGACCGAGTTCCTGGACCGCTTCGCGTGGCGCCCGCCTGAGGTCGACGCGGCCGTGTACGCGGCGGCGTGGCGGGCCGCGCCCGCGCCGGTCGCGCAGCCCGCGGGGACGGGGCGCGCGGCGGAGGCCAGCCCGTTTTCGACGTTGGGGAGGTGGCGGTGAAGCTCCAGGTCGGCAACCAGCTTCACGACCCCGACGGGGCCGCGCGGAGCAGGGGGGGCGTTGCGGGGGGGCCGGAGGCCCCCCTGCCCCAGGAGCAACCGGTCGCAACGCGGCGTGCGGACGGCAGCGTGCGCGTCCGGGTCGGAGACGCCGTGGTGACCGCGTTCGTCGAGGGGGACCAGGTGTGGGTGGACGGGCGGGTGCGGCGCGTGCGGCCCGTGGCGAGCGCGGGGCCCGTCGCGTTGCCGGACAAGGTGACGCCGCCGATGCCCGCGACCGTGGTGAAGGTGCTCGTGGGCGTCGGGGACGTCGTGGAGCAGGGCCAGAAGCTCGTGACCGTGTCCGCGATGAAGATGGAGACGGCGCTGCGCGCGCCGCGCGGGGGCGTGGTGACGAAGGTGAACGCGGCGCCGGGGCAGCAGGTGCGCCCGGGCGAGGAGCTGGTGGTGGTCGAATGATCCAGGTCGAACAGGGAGAGATCGTCACGATCACGCTCGACCGCCCGGCGGTGCGGAACGCGATCGACCTCGCGACGATCGACGCGCTGCACGCGGCGCTCGACGCGGCGAAGGACGCCCGCGTGGTCGTGCTCACCGGGGCGGGCGACCGCGTCTTCTGCGCGGGGGCGGACCTCGCGCAGGTGGCGGGCAACCCCGCGGGGCGGCGCGAGGCCGGGCGAGCCTACGCGGGGCTGCTCGGGCGGATCGCGCGCTTCGAGCGACCCGTGATCGCGCGGGTGAACGGCCACTGCCTCGCGGGCGGCGTCGGGCTCCTGCTCGCGTGCGACCTCGCGGTGATGGTCGACGACGGTTGCGTGGCGCTGCCGGAGGCGGCGGTGGGGATGTGGCCGTCGATGGTCGGCCTGTTCCTGCTGCGCGAGGTGGGGCGGAAGCGCGCGCTGGAGCTGGCCTTGACCGGGCGCAAGCTGACCGCGGCCGAGGCCGTGGAGTGGGGGCTCGCGAACCGCGCCGTGCCGCGCGGGGAACTCGACGCGGCGGTCGGGGAGATGACCGCGGCGATCGTGGCGCGCAGCCCCTCCGCGATGCGCATCGGGCGCCGGGCGTGGACCGACGCGCAGGCTCTGCCGCTCGACGACGGCCTGGCGCTCCTGGCCGAGCGCCTCGGCGACGTGATGGACACCGAGGACGCGACGGAGGGCTTCACCGCCTTCCTGACGAAGCGTGCTCCAACCTGGAAGGATCGCTGATGGACCTCTACGCCCGCCCGAACCAGGACCCCTCGCGCCCCTGCATGGTCACGTGCGCGCTCTCGGGGGTCGTCGCGAACCGCGCCCAGTGCCCGGCGATCCCGTACACG
Source organism: uncultured Enterobacteriaceae bacterium (assembly GCA_964457335.1). Lineage (GTDB taxonomy): Bacteria > Myxococcota_A > UBA796 > UBA796 > SXON01 > CAJBVW01. The sequence goes on from CAYWGD010000049.1 coordinate 43,226, forward strand.
CCCGAGGAGTACGCGGCCGAGGCGAAGCGGGCGTACGAGGCCGGCGCCGCCGCGGTGCACATCCACGCGCGCACGCCCGAGGGCGCCCCGAGCTTCGAGATCGAGGACTACCGCGACATCCGCGACGCCATCGTGGCGGCGTGCCCGGTCGTCATCAACTTCTCGACCGGGGCGCTCGACGTGTCCGTGGAGAAGCGGCTCGCGTACCTCGACGCCGTGAAGCCGGCGGTCGCGGCGCTGAACATGGGGTCGATGAACTACGCGAAGTACAACCCGAAGAAGAAGGGCTTCGTGTTCGACTTCGTGTTCCAGAACCCCTTCTCGGAGATCCGTGCGCTGCTCGAGGGCATGAACGCCGCGGGCATCAAGCCCGAGTGCGAGTGTTTCGACGCGGGGCACGTCGGGAGCCTGTACCCGCTCATCGACATGGGCGTGCTGAAGCCGCCGTTCCAGGTGTCGCTCATCATGGGCGTGATCGGCGGGGTCCCGGGCACGGTGGCGCAGCTGATGCGGCAGGTGGAGCTCCTCCCGCCGGACAGCGACTGGGAGGTCATCGCGCTCTCGCTCGACCAGTGGCGGCTCCTCGCGGCGGCCGCGGCCATCGGCGGGAACGTGCGCGTCGGGCTCGAGGACAACTTCTACGTGGCGGCCGGGCAGATGGCGAAGAGCAACGGCGAGCTCGTGGAGAAGGCCGTGCGCATGGTGCGCGACCAGGGGCGGCCGGTGGCCACGGTGGAGCAGGTGCGGGAGCGGCTGGGCCTCGTGCACCCGTAGGTCGAAAGTCGCTTGTTCGCCGACGCGGCGGACCTATCTCCTCCCGCGTGGCGCGCCGGCGAGCGGCGGCCGCGCGGAGGGCCGATGGCGGAGCAGCGGGACATCGCGGTGCTCGTGGGGAGCCTGCGCAAGGGCTCGTTCAACCGGATGACGGCGCACGTGCTCGCGTCGCTCGCGCCCGCGGGCCTGCGGCTCGAGATCGTGGAGATCCGCCAGCTCTCGCTCTACGACCAGGACGCGGACGCGGCGCCGCCGCCCGAGTGGGTCGCGTTCCGGGAGCGCATCCGGCGCGCGGACGGCGTGCTCTTCGTGACGCCCGAGTACAACCGCTCGGTGCCCGGGGTGCTCAAGAACGCCATCGACGTCGGGTCGCGCCCCTACGGCCAGAGCGCGTGGGCGGGCAAGCCGGGCGCGGTGATCAGCGTGTCCCCGAGCGCCATCGGCGGGTTCGGCGCCAACCACCACCTGCGCCAGTCGCTGGTGTTCCTCGACGTTCCCTGCATGCAGCAGCCCGAGGCCTACGTGGGCGGCGCCAACAAGCTCTTCGGGCCCGACGGGGCGCTCCTGAACGACAGCACGCGCGCGTTCTTGCGGACGTTCGTCGAGGCCTACGCGCGGTGGGTGGAGGCACACCGGCGGGGCTGACCGTCGCGGCGTGGCACACTGCCGCGCGTGGAGGCGCGGTGATCGGGAAGTACGACGCGCTCGTGATCGGCGGCGGCATCAACGGGCTCTCGGCGGCGTGGTGGCTGCTCCGGCGGGGGGTGCCGCTCGTCGCGGTGATCGACCCGCTCCCGCTCGGGCACGACCGCGGCTCGTCGCACGGGCGCTCGCGGATCACGCGCTCGGCCTACGCGGACGCCGCCTACGTGCGGCTGATGCAGGTCGCGCACGGCGAGGCGTGGCCGGCCCTGGAGGCGGACGCGGGGACGCGGCTCCTGCACAAGCGCGACGGGTGCTTCTTCGGCCCGGTGGACGGCCCCTTCCGGGACTACGTCGACGCCATCGGCGCGGTGGACGTGGACGCCGAGGTGATCGAGGGTGCCGAGGCGCGGCGCCGCTTCCCGATGTTCCGCTTCCCGGCGGGCGTGGCGGCGGTGCACGACCGCACGTCGGCCGTCGTGGCGGCAGCGGACACGATCGCGGCGCTCGGCCGCATCGTGCGCGCGCGGGCGGTGGTCGCGGAGGGGGTGCGCGCGCTGAGTATCCACCCGGAGCGGAACATGGTGAAGACCGACAACGGCGCGCTCTACGCGGAGCACATCGTCGTGACCGCGGGCCCGTGGACGGACCGGCTCCTCCCGGGGCTGAAGCCGCGGCTCACGCCCGTGCGGCAGACCGTCGGCTACTTCGACGTGCCCGGCGCGGCCGACTTCCCGGTGTGGGCGTGGCGCGGGCGCGAGGACTTCTACTACGGGCTGCCGTCCTTTCAACGGCCGGGGTTGAAGGCGGCGAACCACCGCGTCAGCGGGGAGCCCGACGACCCGGACGAGGAAGGGGCGGGCGACGTGGAGGACGTGCGCGCCTTCCTCGCGGAGCACCTCGTCCCGGCGGTCGGCGCGACCGTCGCGACGGAGCGCTGCCTCTACACGAACACCGACGACGAGGACTTCGTGCTCGACCACCTCCCCGGCGCACGGAACGTCGTGGTGGGCGCGGGGTTTTCGGGGCACGGCTTCAAGTTCGGGCCGCTCACCGGGCGCATCCTCGCGGAGCTGGCGCTGGACGGGAAGACGTCCATCCCCGCGTTCGAGGCCGAGCGGGCGCGGTTCGCGTGGGGCGGGCAGGTTTCCTGAACCGCGAGGGGAACCGGGGGTCCGAGGCGGTCGTGTGGTCGCGGGGAGGTTCGCGGATGGGCTGGATCCTGGTGGCGGCGTGTCTGGGGGCGGCGCTCGCCAAGGAGCCCGTGCGCGGCGAGGGGGAGCCCGTGCGCGGCGAGGGGGCGCCCGTGCGCGGCGAGGGGGAGCGCGTGCGCGGCGAGGGGGAGCCCGTGGAGGTGCACGTGCCGGTCGCGGCGCCGCGGCTCCGCGTGGAGGCCGCGTCGACCGCGGCGTGGTCGTCGGACGGGGGCGCGCTCGCGGTCGGCGGCGAGGACGGGAAGGTGCGGGTCTACGACGGCCGCACGCTGGCCCCGCGGCGGACGCTCACGCTGGGGGAGCCGGTCGTGTCGGTGGCTGTCGGGAGCGGGCAGGTGCTCGCCATCGGCCGCGACGCGCGCGGGGCCTGGGACCTCGCGACGGGGCGGCCGCGGACGTTCCCGGAGATGGGGCTCGCCGAGGTGCGGCACGTGGCCTTCGCGGACGGGAAGCTGACCGCGTGGGGGGCGGTGCGGGCTGACGACGGCGGGCGGGCGACGGAGCCCGCGCGGTGGACGGAGGCGGGCCTCCACCTCCTCGCCGCGGACGAGCGGCACGCGTGGTTGCCCTCGCGGGGCGCGTCGGCGGACGGGGCGCGCGTGGCCGAAGGGCGGGGCCGCGCCGTGCTGGTGGCCGAGGGCGGCCGGATCCTGCGCGAGATCCCGGTGGCGGGCGCCAACCCGCAGCTCTGGATGCGGCCGGACGGGCAGGTGATCGCGACGCTGTCGAAGGCCGGGTGGCTCGAGGTGTGGGACCTCGGCCCGGCGCTCGCGCTCGACGATGGCGCGGAGGCGATCGACGCGCGCTTCCGGCCCGGCGCGCCCCAGCTCGCGACGCTCGACACCGACGGCGTCGTGCGGGTGTGGGACCTCGCGAGCGCCCGCGCGGAGACGGTGATCCCGGGCTGGCCGGGCGACGAGGCCGCGGCCATCGCCTGGTGCCCCGACGGGAGCTGCCTCGTGGTGGCGCACGGCGAAACGGTGGAGGTGCGCCGGGGAGCGGGGTGGGCGGTGGACGCGGCGCTGGCGCTCACACCGGCGCCGAAGGCGCCCGCCGAGGTCACGGCGATCGACGTCACGCGCGAAGGGCGCGTGATCGTGGGCACGGCGGACGGGCGCGGCCTCGAGTGGGCGGGCGTCGCGGGCGCGGCCGCGCGGACGATCTTCGCGGACCTGGACCCGGCGCCGCGGGAGACGCGCGGGGACCCGCCGCATGCCCTCCCGTTGCGGTCGGTCCGCGTGTTGCGGCTCTCGGCCGCGCCCGACGGGCGCACGGTCGCGGCCGCGCTCAGCGACGGGACGGCGCGGGTGTGGGACCTCGACGGGCCGACGGCGCGCGCGAACGTGACGGCGCCCGGGTCCGCGCCGGGCGCGCTCGCGTGGGCGACCGACGGCGCGCTCCTCCTCCACGCGCCGGAGACCGGCGTGATCGCGCGCCTCTTCCGCGGGGGCGAGCTGGAGGTGCTGGCGGGCTCCCTCACCGCGCGCGGGCAGGTCACGTCCGCGGCCGCGTGGGCCTCCCGCACGGCCGTCGCCCGGCTCCAGGGCGCGCAGCCGTGCCCGGAGCTGCCCGATCTCGGCGAGGTGCGCGCCTGGGACCTCTCGGCCGACCTCCGGCTCGTCGCGGCGGCCCACACGGGCGGCGGCGTCGGCGTGTGGGACGCCGCGGACGGCGCGCTCGTGCGCTGGCTCCAGGGGCCGACGCCGCCGGTCGAGGCCGCGATCGACCCGACCGGCACGGTGATCTACGTCGGGGACGCCGTCGGCGGCACGCTCCTCGACGTGGACACCGGCGCCCGCGTGCACCGCCTCGCCGCGGCGCGCGGGCGCGGGGTCTTCTCCGGGGCGGACGGCGAGCGGCTGGCCACCCTGGACGCGGCCGGGAACGTCACCGTGTGGGAGGTGTCGGCCGGCGCGCTGCTCGGCGTGTTCCCCGGGGAGGCGCGGCGCTACGCGCTCTCGCCCGACGGGCGCTTCGTCGCCGTGGGATCCCGGGCAGGGCTCCGCGTCTACGAGGTCGACACGAGCCTGCTCGCCTGGGAGGCGAGCGGGCCCGCGGACGACGACGTCGCCTTCTCGCCCGACGGGCGCTGGCTCCTCGCGCGCGGCGGGATCGACACCGTCGGCGTGTGGGCGACCGCGACGGGGGAGGTGGCGCCGTTGTTCGTCGGGGGCCGGAAGGAGAAGGCGCAGGCCGCCGCGTGGGGGGCCGACGGCCGCGTCGCCTGGATCGACCGCATCGGCACGCTCTCCGTGGGCGACCCGGCGGCGTCGGACGGTCGCGTCCTCGTCCAGGGCGCGGAGTACGCCCACGGCGCGCGCCTCGCCTGGGCGGGCGGGACGGTGGTGCTCCAGCGCCGCGACGGGCTCGCGGGTTGGGACGCCACCACGGGCCGCCGTGCGTGGACGAGCGACGCGGTCGGCGAGCTCCGCGACGACGGCGCGCTCTGGCCCTGGGGCGGCGGCGAGGTCCGGCGGCTGGACCCCCGCACCGGGCGCACACGCGCGCGCTTCGCGGGCGCCGACGAGGTGGGCGGGCTCCTCGCCCACGGCGCGGGCCTCGTGGTGACCGAGGGGCCGGGGGAGGTGGTGCGCATCTGGTCGGAGGGCGGGACCCTGCGGCGCGCCGTGTCGACCCTGCCCGACGGCGACTGGATGAGCTGGACGCCCGCGGGCGTGCTCACCGGCGTCGACCGGCACGGGCGCGCGGTCGTGCGCGGGCCGGAGGGGACGGTGCCGGCGGGGCTGCCGGGCGGTGCGCTCTCCGTGGTGCCGCTGGTGGCGGAGGTGGTGGAGGCGCCGGTGGTGGGGTGGGCGCCGGCCGCGGCGGAGGGCGAGGCGCCGGGTGAGGGGTCCTCGGGGTGCCGCACGGGGGCGGGCGGCGTGGGGCTCGGGATCGTGGCGCTGGGGATGGTGCTCGCGCGACGGCGGCCGTGAGCGCGACCCCGACGGGGCGGCCTTGCGGTAGTGCGGTGGGCGCGACCCCGACGGGGCGGCCTTGCGGCGGCGGCGGTGGGCGCGACCCCGACGGGGCGGCCTTGCGGTGGCGGCGGTGGGCGCGACCCCGACGGGGCGGCCTCGCGGTGGCGGCGGTGGGCGCGACCCCGACGGGGCGGCCTTGCGGTGGCGGCGGTGGGCGCGACCCCGACGGGGCGGCCTCGCGGTGGCGGCGGTGGGCGCGACCCCGACGGGGCGGCCTTGCGGTGGCGGCGGTGGGCGC
>CAYWGD010000050.1:0-16815 GCA_964457335.1 uncultured Enterobacteriaceae bacterium
TACGCGAGGGCCGGGCCGCGGTGATTAGCGCGTTTCGTCTTGGGGCGGGGGGGGCGGGCCCCCCCCCCCCCCCCCCCCCCCGGGGGGGGGGGGGGGGGCGCCCCCCCCGCCGGGGGCGTTGCGGGGGGGGCCCCCGCCCCAAGAAGATCCCGCTCGTCCGAACGCACCGGCGCCTCGGAGCGTCCAGGTCGCCCCCTGGTACCTGCGCGCGAGCTTCGCGACGCTCGGCACCCTCGCGCCCCCCCTCGCCGCCGCGTGGGCCGAGCGGCTCTTCTTCACCGCGCCGCGCTCCCCGGTGCCCGCCGCGGAGGCCGCCGCGCTCGCGTCGGCCGAGGCCGGCTCGGTCGTCGTCGACGGGGTGCGCCTCGCGACGTGGACGTGGGGGCAGGGCCCCGCCGTGCTCCTCGTGCACGGCTGGGGCGGGCGCGGCGGGCAGCTCCACGGTTTCGTGCCCGGGCTGCTGGCGGCGGGGTGCTCGGTCGTCGCGTTCGACGGGCCGGGGCACGGCGCGTCGGAGGGGACCACGTCGTCGCTCGTCGAGCACGCGCGGGCCGTGCGGAGCGTGGCGACCGCGCTGCCCGTTCCGGTGCGCGCGGTGCTGGCGCACTCGATGGGCGGCCCCGCCTCCGCGATGGCGATGGAGGAGGGCCTGCACGTCGACGCCGCCGTGTTCGTCGCGCCGCCCTTCGCCGCGGGGGACTGGGTGGTGCCCTTCTCCGAGGCGCTCGGGCTCCACCCGAAGGTGCGCGATGGCATGGTCCGGCGCGCCGAGGAGCGCCTGAACGTGCGCTTCGACGAGCTCACGATGGCCCGCACCGCCCCGCGCATGACGGCGCCGCTGCTCGTCATCCACGACGCGAAGGACAAGGAGGTGCCGCACGCCGCGGGGGCCGCCATCGTCGCGCGGTGGCCGGGCGCGCGCCTCCACACGACCGAGGGGCTGGGCCACAAGCGCATCCTCGGCGACGCGGACGTGATCGCGCGGGCGGTGGGCTTTCTCGCGGAGGCCGCCTCCGCGACGCGGTGACTCCGCCGGCGCCCCGTCCGTTCGCCGTGTACGTGCCCGAGACGACGGCGCGCGAGCCCTGGGCGTCCGACGCGGAGGGCACCCGCTCGGCGCTGGCCCCGAACCTCCGCTTCGGTTAGACCGCGCCCCTTCTCGAGGTGCCCGTGTCCCGCCGTCCGCTCCTGCGAACCGAGCTCCCCGGCCCCATCGCGCGGGAGATCCTGAAGGGGAGCGACCGCGCCGTGTCGCCCTCCTACACCCGGGACCACCCGCTCGTCGCGGATCGCGCGCACGGGCTCTGGATCACGGACCCCGACGGGAACGAGGTGCTCGACATGTCCGCGGGCATCGCGGTCACGAGCACGGGCCACTGCCACCCGCGCGTGGTCGCCGCCGTGCAGGAGCAGGCCGGGCGCCTGCTCCACATGAGCGGCACCGACTTCTACTACCCGTCGCAGGCGAAGCTCGCGGCGCGCCTCGCCGCGATGCAGCCGGTGACCGGCGAAGGGTGCCGGGTCTACTTCGGCAACTCGGGCGCCGAGGCCAACGAGGCCGCGCTCAAGCTCGCCCGGTACTACACGGGCCGCCCGAACTTCGTGGCGTTCCTGGACAGCTTCCACGGCCGCACGATGGGCGCGCTGTCGCTCACGGCTTCGAAGGTGCGCCAGCGCGAGGGCTTCGGGCCCTTCCTGCCCGTGACGCACACGCTCTACCCGGACCCGTACCGCATGGGCCCCGACGCGACCCGCCTCGCGCTCGAGCACCTGCAGACGCTGTTCCGGACCATCCTCCCCGCGCGCGAGGTGGCCGCGATCTTCGTCGAGCCGGTGCAGGGCGAGGGCGGCTACATCGTGCCGCCCGCCGACTTCCTCCCCGCGCTCCGCGCGATCTGCGACGAGCACGGCATCCTCCTCGTCTTCGACGAGGTGCAGTGCGGCATGGGGCGCACCGGCAAGATGTTCGCGTGGGAGCACACGGGGGTGAAGCCCGACATCATCACGCTGGCCAAGGGCATCGCGTCGGGCCTGCCGCTCTCCGCCACCATCGCGAGCGACGAGCTCATGAAGTGGAAGCCGGGCGCGCACGCGAGCACGTTCGGCGGCAACCCGGTCGCCTGCGCGGCCGCCAACGCCACCATCGATCTCCTCGAGGAGGAGCTCGTCGAGAACAGCGCCAAGGTCGGCGCGTTCCTCGTGGACGAGCTCCGCCGCCGCGTCGGGAACCACCCGAACGTGGGCGACATCCGCGGGCAGGGGCTGATGGTCGGCGTCGAGCTGGTCAAGGACCGCACGACCAAGGAGCGCGCCTCCGACCTGCGCAACACGCTGGTCATGGACGCCTTCCTGAAGCACGGGATGGTCATCCTCGGCTGCGGTCAGAACACGATCCGGTTCTGCCCCGGCCTCGTCATCACGGAAGAGGAGGCCGCGCTCGCGGTCGAGCTCTTCGCGCGTTCCCTCGAAGGTCTCACGGGAGGTGCCCATGCGTAGGTTCGACGGCGTCGATTTCTACAACCTCGACAGCCTCCTTGGCGAGGACGAGCGCCAGGTCCGCGACCTCGTGCGCGCCTGGGTCGAGGACAACGTCATCCCCATCATCGAGGGGCACTGCCGCAACGGCACGTTCCCCCACCACCTCGTGCCCCAGATGGGCGAGATGGGGCTCCTCGGCGTGAACCTGAAGGGCTACGGCTGCCCGGGCATGTCCAACGTGGCCTACGGCCTCGTGGCGCAGGAGCTCGAGCGGGGCGACTCCGGCATCCGGAGCTTCGCGAGCGTGCAGACGAGCCTCTGCATGTACCCGATCTGGGCGCACGGCACCGAGGAGCAGAAGAACAAGTACCTGCCCGACATGGCGCTCGGGAAGCTCATCGGCTGCTTCGGCCTCACCGAGCCCGACTACGGGTCCAACCCGGGCGGCATGGTCACGCGCGCGGTCGACGACGGCGACTCCTACGTGCTCAACGGCGCGAAGATGTGGATCACCAACGGCACGATCGCGCACCTCGCGATCGTGTGGGCGAAGCTCGACGGCGTCATCCGCGGCTTCATCGTCGAGAAGGGCGATCCCGGCTTCACCGCCCCCGAGATGCACGGCAAGCACTCGCTCAAGGCGTCGGTCACCTCCGAGCTCGTGTTCCAGGACTGCCGGATCCCCAAGGACCGCATCCTGCCGCACGTGAAGGGGCTCAAGGGGCCGTTCTCCTGCCTCAACAACGCCCGCTACGGCATCTCCTGGGGCGCCATCGGCGCCGCGATGGCCTGCTTCCACTCCGCGCGCGAGTACAGCCTCTCCCGCGTGCAGTTCGGCAAGCCCATCGCGAGCTTCCAGCTCGTCCAGAACAAGCTGGCGTGGATGCTCCGCGAGATCACCAAGGCCCAGCTGCTCTCGCTCCAGCTCGGCCGCCTCAAGGACGCCGGCACCATCATCCCCGAGCAGATCTCGCTCGCGAAGATGAACAACGTCGACATCGCGCTCCAGATCGCGCGCGAGTCGCGCGACATCCACGGCGCCAACGGCATCCTCGACGAGTACCCGGTGATGCGCCACATGGCGAACCTCGAGTCGGTCAAGACCTACGAGGGCACCCACGACATCCACAACCTCATCCTGGGGCGGTGGATCACGGGGATCCAGGCGTTCGAGTAGGGTTGCTTCTTGGGGCAGGGGGGCGCCGCCCCCCCGCAACGCCCCCCCGGCGTGGCGGTCGGATCAGACCTCGACGTCGATGGACCGAACCCCGCGCCCCCTCCACACCGCCTCCACACCCGCGGTGTAGGGTCCCGGCATGGCTCCCCGCATCCTCGTCGCCGAAGACGACCCGCCCATCGCGGCCTCCGTGGTCCGTGGCCTTCGCGCCGCCGGCTACGAGGTCGAGCTCGTCGCCGACGGGGAGGCGGCGCAGGCGCGCGTGCTCGAGGGCGGCTTCGACCTCGTGGTGCTCGACCTCTCGCTCCCCGAGCGCGACGGGCACGCCGTGCTGGAGACCTGCCGCACGCGCGTCGGCACGCCGTTCGTGGTGGTGACGGCCCGGACGGGGCTCGACGCGCGGCTCCGCTCCTTCGACCTCGGCGCCGTCGACTACCTGCCGAAGCCCTTCTTCCTCGAGGAGCTCGTGGCGCGCATCCGCGCGCGGCTCCGCCCGCCGCCCGAGGCCGCGCGGGTCGTGCGCTTCGCGGACGTGGCCGTCGACCTGGACGCCCGCGTGGCGCACGTGGCGGGCGTGGACGCGGGGCTGACCACGCACGAGATGAACGTGCTCACCTGCCTGCTCGACCGGCCCGGCCGGCCGGTCACGCGCGCGCAGATCGTGGAGCTCGCGCTCCCGCCCGACTCCGACGCGACCGAGCGCACCGTGGACAGCCACGTGGCCCACGTGCGCAAGAAGCTCGGCCCCGCGGGCGCCGCCCACGTGGAGACGGTGTTCCGGCTCGGCTACCGCTTCCGGCCGGAGGGCGGGTGACCTCCTGGCACGCCACGGCGCGCCGGAACACGGTCATCGCGGTGGTGTGCGCGTCGCTCGGGGTGGTCGGCGTCGGCGCGGTGGTCCTCACGAGCGTCCGCGGCGTGGCCGGCACGCAGCTGCGGGCGCTCTACGAGGTGTTCGGCGGGCCGCTGGTCGAGCGCTGCCTCGCGGACCCGGCCACGTTCGGGGTCCGCCACCCCGGCCGCGTCGAGATCTACGCCTACGACCCCGAGACGCTGCGGTCCGCCAACCCCGACGCGCCGCCGATCGACCCGCTCCTGCGCGACCGCCTCGCGGACGGCGAGGACGTGCCCTCGCGGCTCCACCTCGGCGGGGAGTGGGGCGGCGCGGTGCTGCTCCGGACCGGCCGGGAGGGCCCCTGTGGGCTCGCCCAGGTGCACTTCGCGCCCGCCCCGGAGGTGCGCCCCACGGTGGTGCCGGCCGTGGCCGTCGGCAGCATGGTGACGCTCGTGCTCGCCACCGCGCTGGCCACGAGCCTCACCGTGCGCCCGCTCCTGCGCCGCGTGGACACGCTGCGGGACGCCGCCGCGCGCATCGGCACGACCGGCTACCGCGCGGCGCCCCGCGACGCCGCGGATCCGCTCGACGTGCTCGCGGGTGTGCTCGACGAGGCGCACCGCCGCACCACCGAGGAGCGCGAGCGGGAGGCCGCCCGGCGCCGCGCGCTCGAGGACCACCTCGACGACGTGGCGCACGACCTCCGCACGCCCCTCGCCGCGCTCCAGCTCCGGCTGGAGGAGGCCGCGGACGCTGCCCCCGAGGTGGTGCGCGCGCAGCTCAACCAGGCGCTCGGGGACGTGACCTACCTCGCGCACCTGACCGCGAACCTGCGCGCCGCCACGATCCTCCGGGAGGGCGCCGACGACGAGCGGGTGGACCTCGGCGCGGTCGTGCTCCGCGTGGCGGACCGCTTCGAGGTGATCGCGCGGCGGCTCGACGTGACCGTGGCCGTCGCGGCGCCCGACGGCCCCGTCTGGGCGGCCTGCGCGCCCGCGCTCGCGGAGCAGGCCGTCGCCAACCTCGTGCACAACGCCGTGCGCCACAACCGCGCCGGCGGGAACGTCAGCGTGCTGCTCGAGGTCGTCGGCGACAGCTTCCGCGTGGAGGTGGCCGACGACGGGCCGGGCGTCCCGCCGGAGCGGCTCGCGACGCTGGGGACGGTCGCGCCGGAAGGGTCGCGCCGGGGCCTCGGCCTGCGCATCACGTCGGCGGTGTCCCGGCGGGCCGGGTGGGCGCTCCGGTTCTCGGCGGGCGAGCCCGGGCTCGTCGTGGAGCTCACGGGGCGGCGGGCGCCGGACCCCCAGGTCCGTTGAGCGTCCACAGCTCCTCCACAACTCCCAGATAGGGTTTCCCGGCACCCGGAGACCCCCATGCTTCTTCTGCTCCTCGCCGCCTGCGACCCCGAGAAGGAAACCGAGACCGCGCCAACCTGGTCCGCCGAGGTGATGCCCGTCGTGCACGCCCGCTGCGCGGGCTGCCACTACGAGGGCGGCGCCGCGCCGTTCGCGCTCGACACCTACGCCGCGATGGCCCCGATGGCCTCGGCGGCCCTCGCCGCCATGGACGCCGGCACCATGCCCCCCTGGCCCGCCGACCCCGACTGCAACCACTACGCGGACGAGCGGCTCCTCGCCGACGGCGAGCTCGAGCTCTTCCGCGCGTGGGTGGAGGCCGGCACCCCCGAGGGCGACCCCGCCGCCGCCTCCGCGTACACGCCGCCCGCGTCCACCTTCGTGCCCACCGACACCGTGGCGCTCGACGGGAGCTACACCTCGTCCGCGGTCACCGGCGACGACTACCGCTGCTTCATCCTCCCCGAGCTCACCTTCGACACCGACCGCTACGTGCACGGCACCCAGGTGGTGCCCGGCGGTCCCCAGGTGCACCACGTGCTCGTCTTCGCGCTCGACGCCGACCTGCGCCCCGAGCTCGAGGCCGCCGACGCCGCCGACGAGGGCACCGGGTACACCTGCTTCGGCGGGCCCTACCCGAGCACGGGGGAGGGCGCGACCGGGCTGGACGCCCTGCGCGGCGGCGCGCCGAACCGCCTCGCGAGCTGGGTGCCCGGCGCCAGCCCCAACCTGTTCGCGGACGACGTGAGCGTGCGCGTCGAGGCGGGCAGCGTCGCCGTCATGCAGATCCACTACTCGGCGGCGGGCGGCGACCCCGAGCCGGACACCACCGCGCTCCAGCTCGAGATCGGGGACGAGCCCACGTCCTACCTCTACTACGCCCGCCCGATGGCGATCACCGACCTCGACATCCCGGCCGGCGACGAGGAGGTCACGGTCACCCGCGCCTGGCCCAACTACGGCGAGCCCATCGCCGTCACGAGCATCGCGCCGCACATGCACATGCTCGGCGTGCAGGCCACCGTGCGCGCGATCGGCCCCGACGGCGCCGACACCTGCCTGGTCGACATCCCGGACTGGAACTTCGAGTGGCAGCAGGCCTACTGGATGGAGGAGGACGCGCCCGTCGTCGTCGAGACCGGCGGCGCGCTCGAGCTCACCTGCCGCTTCGACAACTCCGCGGCCAACCAGCCGACCATCGACGGCGTCACCCAGGAGCCGCGCGACGTGTCGTGGGGCGAGGGCACGCTCGACGAGATGTGCCTCGCCTACTACGGCAGCGTCACGCCGTGGACGCCCACGCCCGACCCCGAGGCGCCCGCCTGCGACGGCGTCCAGGACTGCCTCGACGCCTGCGGCGACGACCCCTCGCTCGAGTGCCTCTGGTCGTGCGAGGCCTCCGACTTCGAGTGCTTCAGCTGCTCGCTGACGGCCGCGCGCGAGTGCGGCCTCAACGCCTGCGCGGCGACGCTCATCGACCTGCAGGACTGCCTGCAGACCTGCGGCGGCGCCGGGTATTTCCTCGAGAGCAACGTCGGCGACTGCATGGCCGGCGAGTGCCCCGAGGAGTACACCGCGTTCCTCGAGTGCGGCGAGCCCATCGTCGCGAGTGAGGGCTGCGCCGAGTCGCTTGCTGAGTGCGGGATCGAGTAGGACGGGCCGGGGGGCGTCGCGGCGCTACGGCGAGAGCTCGTAGATGGTGTCCGCCAGCTTCTCGAGCCCGCCGTACACCACGCTGTAGTCGCCGCTGGCCTCGTTGTTGCTACCCCCCAGGATCGCCGCGTAGGCGCCGCTCGCCTCGTTCGCGCTGCCTCCCCCGACCCAGGCGCCGGTGTACGAGGCGTCGTTGTAGCGCCCCGCCCCGACCGCCGACGCGTAGCCGGTCGCCTGGTTGTACTCGCCCGCGACGACCGCGGAGTAGTACCCGGTGGCGTAGTTCCCCTCGCCGCCGAGCACCGCCGCGGTGTAGCCACTCGCTTCGTTGCCGAGCCCGGCGCAAACGGCGGACTGATCGCCGGCTGCGTGGTTGCTGCCCCCGGCGAGCACCGCGCCGTAGATGCCGGTCGCGCGGTTCCCGCTCCCGGTCACGATCACCGATCCCTCGGCGCGCGCGTAGTTGGCGTACCCCGAGAGGGCCGACCCGTGCGCCGCCTCGCTGTGGTTTCGCTGGCCGCCCAGGAAGGCGCCGTAGCTCTGCCAGTCGTTGTAGACGCCGAGCACCACGTTGTGAGAGCCGGTCCGCGACTCGGTTCCGTCCGCCTCCGCATAACCGACGACGAGGTTGCCCACCCCCGTGGTGGACGCCGTGACGCCGCTCCCGTCCTGGACGTAGACGTTGGCGCCGGTGAAGTACACGCCGTTGGTGGCCGTGTCCACGCTCACGTAGGCGAAGAGGGCGTCCAGGTCGGGGGTGTAGGCCTCCAGGTCGTCGGCCCGGTCCCGAAGCGCGGTGATGTCCGCGCTGAAGTCGGCCGCGATCGTGTCTACGTCGGCCGCGATCGCGTCGGCGTCGGCCGCGCTCGCGTACCCCTGGTCCCACACCCAGTCCTGCGTGGCGTAGCCCTGTCCGGACACCCAGGTCTCGGTCGCATAGCCCTGGTCGGTGACCCACGCCTCCGTGGCGTAGCCCGCGCCCTCCAGCGCGGAGATCCGGGTTTCGTGGTTCGCGAGCCCGGCGTTCAGCGCGTCGATGTTGTCGGAGGCGCCCGCGGCGGCGTCCTCCAGCGTCGCGACACGTCCCTGCAGCGCCGCGATCGCCTCGGCGTCCTCCGCGGCCTCGGCCTGGAGCGTCGCCACGGTCTCGGCGAGCGTGGCGTTGGCGGACCTCTGGGCTTCGAGCTCCGCCTCGAGCGCGTCGAGGCGGTCGTTCACGTCGGCGAGGTCGGTCGCGCCGGTGGAGTCGTCCGCGCAGGCGAACAGGAGGAGGAGCTGCATGCTGTCACTCGCAGGAAGAGGTTCCCACCAACACCTCGCGCCCGGTCGCTCCCGCGACCACCTCCTCGACGTGGAAGAGCATGGGCACGGTGTCGTTCGCGAGCCAGAGCGCGGTCTGGTCCGCGAAGTAGGGGCTGTCGATCAGCGAGGACTGGCCGCCGGGGATCACGTTCTGGCCCGTGACGCGGCCGTCCGGGCCGAGCGCGATCACCATGCGGAACACCGGCCCCGAGCCGTGGGTGAAGTCGGTGCCCCACCCCGAGTTGGCCGCGTCGACCGCGAGGTTGTCGCCCGGCCGCGGGAACCACTGGATGTCCTCGGTGCCGGCCTCCCCCGCGAGCGGGAGCACGTCCGTGTCGATCGAGAACTGGTCGGTGAGGAAGCTGAACTCCTCGGCGTCCACGAAGTCGGCGAGCACGCTCTCGAAGCGCGTCCAGTGGCGGAGGCCCCACTTGTACTGGGCGATGTCGTCCGTGCCGAAGCCGGAGCCGCGGAGGTCGTCGTCCGGGGCGCTGCGGAGGAAGGCGAGCGCGTCGGCCATGGCCAGGAGCGCGACCTCCTGGCTAGTCTCCACCTGCTCGGTGCTGGCGTCGTCGAAGAAGACGCTCTCCTCGGTGTCCGGGTTCCAGCTCGCGAGCCCGCCGGGGTTGCCCGCGCCGCGCCCGTCCAGGAACATCGTGAGCGCGCGCACGCGGCCGGCGGTGCTGCCGCCGTGCCACACGCCGGGGAGCGCCTCGTCGGCGAACACCCGGTCGTCCCAGTAGCCGAGCCAGGCGTTGAAGAGCATGGTCGCGACGCTGTCGTCGATCTGCTCGCTCGTGGGCGAGTGGTAGAAGGTCTGGACGCCGCTCTCGGCCTCCGCGCCCCGGTCGAGCCAGGTCTGGACGCGCGACGCCACCTCGTCGAACGCCGCCGCGTCGGCCGCGTACGCCGCCGCCATGCGGCCCTCGGCGCCCTCGGTCGCGCCGGCCTCGCTCGCGGCCTTGGCCGCCGCGAGGGCCTCCACGAGGTGCCCGCCGAACTGCGTGCCGAGCGCGCTCTTGCGGTCGGCCTGGATGGCGGCCATCCCCTCGACGTCCGCGGTGCCCGCGGCGACCTGCTCCTCGATGCGCTCGGCGATGCGGAACGCGCGCCAGCCTTCCACCCAGGGCCCGCCGATGTACCAGGGCTCGTCCCAGAGGTCGTTGTCGAGCGTGATCGAGCCGGGGTCGTTGTTGCCGTTGACGACGAAGCCCTCGGCCGGGTCGAGCGCGGTCGGGTAGTCCGCCCACGGCACGACGCAGCTGTACGGGTCCGCGCCGGTCTCGTCCACCTGCCCGTCGGCCGCGACGGGGATCGTGAAGCCGCCGTAGGTCGTCCCGTCGATCAGGAACATCGGGTCGGCGCCGTCCTCCCAGCGCCCGTCGGCGCCGCGCGGCAGGTAGCCGCGGCACGGCACGGCCTGGTAGCCCGTGTAGAGCACGCTCCCCGAGCTGTCGGCCACGCCCATGTTCTGGCTGTAGGCCACGAGGTAGCGCGTCGCGTCGCGGAACTCCTCGACGTTGGCGGAGTGCCCGAAGCGGTCGACCGCGTTGAGCAGGTTGCCATCGGAGAACGCGGTGTAGTCGAAGGAGATGGCGGTGATGGCGCCGTCGCCGTCCACGTCGCCCGGGACGATCGCGCCGCCGGGGAACGTGACCGCGCCGGCGGTGCCGATCTCCGCGGCGGTGCCCTCGATGTCGGCGATCCAGCGCCCGTCGAAGGTGGTGTAGCGCGTCCAGGAGAAGGTCCCGCCTTCGCTCCCGAGCACCGGCACGTCCGCGATCGTGTGGTCCTCGGTCACCGCCACGACCGGCTGCCATTCGCCCTGGAAGTACGTCGCGGCGGGGAGGCCCTCGGCGTCGACCTGCAGCTCTTCGGCGTACCAGTCGGTGATGTCGCCCATCAGCTGCGTCTGGCTCCACGCCACGCTGCCGTTCGTGCCGACCGCGAGGATGGGCAGGCCCGGGATGCCGAGGCCCACCTGGTGCGTGTCGCCGCCGCCGAGCACGCTCGTGTCGAGGCCCACCTGCCAGAACAGGCTCGGCACCGAGAGCGGGAGGTGGCCGTCGCCCGCCACCATGGCGGTGCCGTCGGCGCTCGCGCCGGCGCCGACCGCCCACACGTTGCTGCCCCAGCCGGCGTCGAGGTCGCCGCGCCCGAGCTTGTCCTCGAAGCGGGCGAGCCGCTCCGCGAGCCGCCCGAGCAGCGCGGGATCCACGCTCCGCCCGGCGCTCGCCGCGGCCTCGCTCGACGAGCCGGTCGCGCCGGCCCCGTTGAGCCCCCAGCCGGGCGCCGACCCGTACGACCACACCGGCGCGAGCTGGCCCCAGATGTCCTGCTCCACGCCGGCCTGCCGCAGCGCCCCGAGCGGGTCCTCCGTGTCGAAGAGCCCGGCCTCGACCAGCGCCTTCGTGTTCGCGCGGCCGACGTCGTCGGTCTCGTAGCCGAGCTCGTAGACGAGCACCGCGGCCACGCCGGCCACGTCGGCGCGCTCCCAGTCGACCATGAGGTCGACGGGATCGGTCACGCCCAGGAACGGCCCGGCGATCTCGATCTCGCTCGGGAGCGGCAGCTCCCCCGCCCGCACGAGCGCGATGTAGGCGTTCACGCCCTCCGCGAAGCCGTCGAAGATCGCGGCGTGCTCCTCCGACAGGTTGGCGAGGATGTTGTCCGACACCCACGTCATGCCGGTGGCGCGGCTCTCCATGTCCGTCTCGAGCGCGGCGTCGCCGAGGATCTCGGAGAGGCGCCCGCGCCCGAGCCGGCGCGCGAGCTCCATCTCGAAGTAGCGGTCGCGCGCCTGGGTGAACGCGTAGGCGCGCGCGAGGTCCACGCGGTCATGGGCGTAGACGTGCGGCACGTTCCCGGCGGTGCGCACGACCTGCGCGTCGCACGCGAGGCCGGGCACCTCCCAGCGCTCGGTCTCGTCGACCGCGGCGAGCGGGGAAGGGGTCTCGTCGGCGGGGGGCTTCTCGTCGGGGGTGCAGCTCGTCAGGACGCCGGGGACGGCGAGGAGCAGCAGGAGCACAGGTGCGCGCATGCGCGGAAGGGTAGCATCCGGCTGCCGTCCCGCGGTGACGCTCTCGCGGGTCCCGGCACCGGATGTGACAGCCCGCGCCCTACCCCGAGAACGTCCACTCGCCGATCGTGACGCCCACGTCGTCATCCGGCGTGCCGCCGAGCACGGTGGCCGCAACGTCTGCGCGCATGGTGCCGTAGGGCTCCACGGTGAGCTCCCAGGAGCCGGTCTCCGTCTCGAACTCGCACCAGGCGGCATCCCCCTCGCGGATGGAGAGGTTGCAGACGCCGTCCTGGTCTGCCTCGGCCGAGCCGTCGCCCACCTGCACGGTGCTCTGCGCGGGGCCGCCGCCGACGCACGCAGCGTCCACGAGGGACACCACGATCGCGTCCACGTCCGTGGCGAGGGTCAGCGCCACCGTCTCGCCGTCGAAGCTCGAGGTCCACGTGCCCGCGCTCGCCGCCAGCGCGTCGGCCAGGGTGGTGAGCCCGGGCGGGCGATCGGACTCCGGGATGTCCGCGAGCGGCCGATCGTCACACTGCCCGTCGGCAGCGCAGGCGGACGGAGGACGTGCACGGGAGCCGCCGACGCAACGGGTGGCACCGCCGTCGACGCAGCGGCGGCCGTCTTCGGCCGGCCGGCTGCCCCCTACCAACCCTCGTCGAGCGCGTAGAGGTCGTCGAGCGGGGTCACGTGCCCCATCATGTGGTCGGCCCAGTCGAGCTCCCAGACGACGTCCTCGTCGCCGGTGACCTCGCGGAGGACGCCGTCGGTGCCGTAGTTGACGAGGGTGTCGCCGTTGGGGAGGCGCGTCGCCTCGCCGGCGTAGTCGCCGTAGTAGCCGGGGGCGGTGTGGTGCCAGACCTGGGTGGCGGTCTCCCCGTCGAGCGCGAGCTCGCGGATGTGCTGCTCGCGCGCGCCGGGCACGTGGGTCGTGAGGAGCAGCGTGCCGTCGGGCGTGACGTTCGGGTAGTGCTGGAGCTCGAGCCGGATGTCCGCGGGGTCGAAGGCGAGCCCGCCGGGGTACTCGCCGAGCTCCCACACGACCGCGCCGCTGTCGAGGTCGATCGCGACGACCGTGGAGGTCTGGAACATCGAGTAGAGGACCCCGTTCGTGGCGGGGTCGTAGAGCACCGTGTTCGCCGCGCAGGCCCAGTAGTCGGTGCTGTGCGCGGCCATCCACGGGGCGCAGGACCAGACGCGCTCCTCCGCGCCGTCCGGGTGGTGGCGCGTGAGGTGGTAGTCGTAGGGCGTCTCCGCCTCGTCGTAGAGGATGCTCCCGTCGGGGAGCTCGTCCCAGGTGAAGCCCATCGACGGGAACGGGAGGGCGTGCTCCTGCCCGAGCGAGAGCGTCGCGCGCGTGAGCGAGGGCTCCCCGGCGACGTAGTAGGAGGTCGCCTCCCACAGGATGTGCGTGCCCGCCTGCGCGACGCGCGGGAAGAGCGTGAGGCGGTCCTCGCCGGTGTCGCGGTACCACACGACGCGGCCCGTGCGGTCGAGGATGACGACGAAGCAGGGGCCGAAGAAGTTCTGGGGGCCGGCGTTCACGCTGGTGAGCAGGAAGGGGGCCGGGTCGGCGGAGACGTCGGGCACGCGCAGCGTGGGCGCGGAGAGCTCCGGGGGGAGCGGCCCCGTCGTGATCGGGGCGGCGAGGGTGGTCGCGCCGTCGTTGGTGGCGGCGTGGAGGGTGATGGTCACGGCGGTGTCGCTCGGGAGCCCGAGGACGACCTCGGAGGCGGGGCCGGCGGCTCGCGCGCGCAGGGGCGAGCGGTGCTCGACGCCGTCGATCTCCCAGGCGAGCTGCGTGTCGCCGGGGAGGAGTTGGGTCCACGTCGCGACGACGACGGTGGCCACCTCGGGGTGGAGCGCGAGGGTGAGCGCCTCGGCCGACGGCGGGGCGGGCGCCGTGTCCTCCGCGGTGTCGGAGGGGTCGGTGTCGGCGGGGTCGCCGACGATGGGGGTGCCGGTGCAGGCCAGGAGCAGGAGCGTCATGGCAGCGGCGCCTCCGCGAGGGTGACGAAGCCGAAGGCGTAGCCGACGTCGGTGTTCACGCTCCACGTCGGGCCCCCGGCGGGCGGGACCCGGTCGAGCTGGCCGGCGACCGACCACGCGATGAAGGTGTCGCCGTCGTCGAGGCGCGCCACGTCGCCCAGGACGAAGCTGTAGACGGAGGGGGAGGGGGTGTGGCTCCACACCTCGGTCGCGACGCCGTCGACGAGCGCGTACTCGATGGCGCGGCTGGCCGTGCCGCCGGCGCCGTCGTTGTCGAACACGAGCACGCGGTCGTCCGCGAAGGCGTCGAACTGGTGCTGGTGGAGGAAGCGCCCGCCGTCGAAGGTGTAGTCGGAGCGGTCGCCGCCGAGCACGCGGTCGCAGGTGCCCGTCGCGCGGTCGACCCACGCGATGCTCGAGAGGTTGCGCATGCCCACCAGGTAGTGGTCCGTGGCGGCGTCGAGGTCGAGCGCGTTGGCGAAGGTCCAGCCGAGCGTGGGCTCGTCGCCGGGGGTGACGGCGGGGTCGAAGCAGACCCAGGAGGTCCACACGTCGGTGAGCGCGCCGTCGGCAGCGACCTCGACGATCGCGTCGCCGCGCAGGTCGCCGTCGTAGCGCACCTGTAGCGCGGCGAGCGTGCCGTCGTCGCGCTCGACGAAGTCGTGGGCGAGGAGCGGCACCGGCCGCTCGGTGACGACGGTGCCGTCCCACGAGACGTGCACGATCGCGCTGTCCTCGGCGGGGTCGCCGGAGACGCTCGCGGCGTTGTAGTACACGCCCGAGCCGTCCCGCGCGGGGCGCACGCGGTACACGTCGAGGTCGCGGTCCTCGAGGTGGTACCAGGCGATCGCGCCCTCGGGGGTGAGGAGCACGGCGGCGGTCGTGCCGCCGAGGAGCGGCGTGAACACGAAGCGGTCGTTGCCGGCGCCCGTCGCGGTCAGCGTCGGGAGGTCGGTGGGGAGCGCGCCGGTGGTCCAGTTGCCGCTCGCGAGGACGGCGTCCGACTCGTCGACCAGCTCCCAGGCGACGTCGGTGGACGCGGGGACGCCGACGAGCACGGCCTCAGACGTGGTGCTCGCGTCGGAGAGCGGCGTCTCGAGCGTGCGCGCGGCCGTGCCGTAGCGGACGCGGGCGCGGAGCGGCGCGTCGGCGGTCCAGGCGAGGGTCGCGACGGTGGTGATCGCGGGGCTCGGGGTGAGCTCGGTGGTGACCACGAGCGGCTTCTCGGAGGTGCACGCGAGGAGCGTGAGGATCACCCCGCCTCCGGTTCGAGCACCGTCAGGAAGATCGGGGCGGGGTTGTAGCAGCTGCCGCACCGGAGCGCGAGGAGCCACGTGCCGTCGCCGGACAAGCCGGGGAAGGGGCCGGACGAGCCGGTGGCGTCGGCGAGATCGGCGGTGGTCGCGCCGGTGAGCGGGAGGGTGTAGAGCGCGTCGGCGTCCGCTTCGAGGTCGAAGAGGCGGGCGGCGAGGTCCTCCGGGGTGGCACCCGCATAGAAGCCGAGCATCAAGCTGTCGATGTCCCCGGCGGCGACGGGGTTGCCCTGGCCGTCGCGCGTGAGCGCGGACCAGTCGACGCTCCAGGGGGCGTCCGCGAGCGGGACCGGCGTGAGCGAGGAGAGGTCGGCGGCCACGTCGACCACGCCGCAGCCGCTCGGGACGCTCACCTCGGTGGTCGTGTCCCCGAGGGTGGGCTCCAGGAAGGCGAGCATCCGCGCGCCGACGCCGGGGGTGGTGCCTTCGGCCAGGAGCAGGAGGAAGGTGCCGGCGCCCGCGGTGTACTCGGCGGGCACGTCGATGGGGGTCCCGAGGAAGCTGAACTCGGAGAGCTGCGCGCACATGGAGGCGCCGTCCGTGCGCCGCTCGACGTAGCCGGACACGTCCGCCTGCTGGAGCGTGTCGGTCGCGAGCGCCGCCTCGACCTCGGGCTCCTCCAGGTTCGAGAAGCGGATGAGGCCGACGTTGTCGATGTCCGCGAGGGGGTCGAGCGGCTGGCACCGGACGTCTTCGGCGACCTCGTCCCAGCAGACGGTCACGTCGGTGCCGGACGCGGTGACGAGCGTCGGCGCGTCGAGGGAGCCGGTGAAGGTGTAGTTGTTCGCGTCGGCGAGCGCGCCGGGGGTGGCGGCCTCGGGGGGGCCCGAGTCGGGGTCCGCGCCGGTGCAGGCGAGGAGGACGAGGAGCGTCATGGGGCCGCCTCAGTAGGGGAAGAAGCCGTCTTCGCGATCGTAGGCGAGCGCGCCGGTCTCGGGGTCGTAATCGGCGTAGGCGCCCGCGTCCCACGCGCCGCCGGACTCCACCATGAGCACGGGCGCGTGCCCGAAGTAGAGCGCGACGTAGCCGTAGCCCCGCGTGGTGCCGATCGCGGCGGCGGGCTCGGCCCACCCGACGGCGTCGCAGGCGGCGTCGACCTCGGTCACCGCGTCGACGACCTCGACCGTGAACGCCCAGTCGCACTCCAGGCAGTCGGCGCGGGCCTCGGTGGAGGCGAGCGTGAGCGTGACGCGGCACAGCTCCTCGCCGGCGCCCTCTTCGCCTACGAACACCACGGTCTCGGTGCCGGCGTAGGCGTCGAGCACGGTCGCGGCCCCGACGAAGTGGAGGAGGCCGTTGGACGTGGGGGCGGTGTCGGTGTCCGGGGTGTCCGTGTCGGCGGTGTCCGTGTCGGCGGTGTCCGCCGTCTCGGCGGTGTCGGGCGCGGCCGGCCCCGTGTCGCCCGTGTCCGCCGTGTCGGCGGGGGCGGCCGTGCAGCCGGCGAGGAGGAGCGGGAGCAGGGGCCGCATCCGGGAACCTTAGCCGGGGAGGGGAGGGGGGGCGCGGGGATCGAGGGGTGTCAGGAATTGACAATTGACACCTACGGAGGCAGCCGTAGGTGGATGAGACGGAGGGGGTGTCAGGAATTGACAATTGACACTGGATTTGGGTGTCAGCGGAATGGGGTGTCAGGAATTGAAAAATTTAAACAAACGCGGGCGCCGGAAGGGGGAATTTTAAAATACAGACAA
>CAYWGD010000050.1:16825-35182 GCA_964457335.1 uncultured Enterobacteriaceae bacterium
CCCCCCCGCGCGCCCTCCAGCTAAACAACACACCCCCCCCCCCCCCCCCCCCCCGCGGGGGCCGCCCCCGCCCTGGGGGGGCGGGGGCCCCCGGAGGGCGGCCTGGGCGCGGGATGGCGGCGGGCCGGAGGCCGCGGGGGGGTGCACGGCCCGGGCCGGTCCCCCCCCGCGCGGCGGGGGGACGGAACGGAGCCTGGCGACGGGGGGGAAAGCCCGCCCCCGCGCGCAAGCCGGGCGCTGGTCGTACGGCCCGGAGGGCGACCCCGGAGGACACCCGACCCCCGGGGGGCCGGGACCGGCGGCGGGCACGCCGACGGGGCGGGCCCCCCCGGGGGGCGCCCCCAGGCAGGTTAGCGACGGAGCCGGTAGCGGTGCACGCGGCGCTCGCCGCTGCGGCGCGTGAGCTCGACGAGGAGGTGCTCTTCGCCGCGCAGGAGCAGGTAGGCGGCGATGCCGTCGGTGAGCGTGGCGACGCGGCGGCCGTTGACGCTGTGGATGATGTCGCCGTGCTTGATGCCCGCCTGCCGGAGCACGCTGCAGCGGGGCAGGAAGATGCGCACGCCGTCGGGCTGGCCGCTCCCGTTGGTGTGGGTCGAGACGGCAACCTGCTTCTGGAGCTCGCGCAGGTGCGCGGCGTAGTAGTCGACGACCTCGCGCTCGACGCGCCACCGGTCCTCGGCCATCGAGACGATCTCCTCGATGGGCTCGCAGGGCTTGCGGTTGCCGCGGGGGCGCCGGCCCTTCACGCCGGCCCGCGCGGCGGGGGAGATCGTGGTGGTGTTGGGGTCGCCCTCGGCGGTGCCCTCGAGGGGGGAGGGGGAGGCGTCGGCCACGGCGGGGGCCGGCGCGGACGGGCTCCTGGCCTCGGAGGGCTCGACCGGGGTGGGCGCGGCCTCGACCGGCTCGACGTAGATCGAGACGGCCATCGGCTCGGGATCGGCGACACCCTGGGCGAGCTCGCCGCCGTCGTTCCCGACGGGCGCGTCCTCCTCGCCCTCCTCGCCGGGCGACTCGATGACGGGCTCGGCGAACAGCAGCATCCAGAGGAGCGCCGGGGACGCCACCACGAGGTGCAGGAACAGGCTCACGCCCAGCGACAGGAACGGCCGGAGCAGCGCGAACACGAGGGCGGCGGGTGACCGGCGCACGGGCGGAGGCGTCCTGGGGAGGGTGTGCGCCTCCTTCATACCACCCGGCGCAGGTCGCGGCGGGGGCGGGTCAGCTCGCTTCGCGATGCACGTGCCCGTGGGGGCGGCGTCGCACCAGGACCCGCGCCGGCGGCATGTTCAGCATCACCGTGTGGCTCCCGACCACGAGCGGCTCGAGCTCCTCCTCGATCTCCATCAGCCGCTTGGCCCGGCGACGCTCCTTCGGCATCCCGAAGAAGCGCAGCGCCTCGCGGCCGAGGATGTGATGGAACATGATCAGCGTCCCTTCCGGCTCCAACAGATCGAAGAAGCGGTCGTAGATCGCCTGGGAGAGCTCGGCGGGGAAGTTCGCGAGGGGGAGCCCGCTCACGATGTGGTGGTAACGGACGCCCTGCTCGAACTGGAGGATGTCGGCGTTGTGGATGCGGGGCACGATGGGGGTGGCGCCGTCGAAGCGCGCGTGCAGCGTCGCGCAGAACTCGGGGTTGAGCTCGACGACGTCGAGCCGATCGCCGGGGAGGAGGCGCTGCACCAGCTCGGCGGTGACGGGCCCGACGCCCGCGCCGACCTCGAGCACGCGCAGCGGGCCCGCGGCCCCGCCGACGACGGGCCGGACCATCGCCTCGCAGAGCCCCTTGGACGAGGGCCACACGGCGCCGACGGTGGTGCCGTTGCGGAAGCTCTGCTTGAGGAACTTGAGACCGTGGAGAACCGCCACCATGACGTACCCGTGACGTTGGCTACAAGTCTACCGCGTTGGGCGCCGTCGTGCAGCGGTCGAGACAGGCCACGACAAGCGCGTGACCGCGCTTGTCGTGGCGTTGCGTCGGATCAGTC
Source organism: uncultured Enterobacteriaceae bacterium (assembly GCA_964457335.1). Classification (GTDB taxonomy): domain Bacteria; phylum Myxococcota_A; class UBA796; order UBA796; family SXON01; genus CAJBVW01. Next base: position 18,811 of record CAYWGD010000050.1, read on the forward strand.
GAAGAGTCCGGCCTCGAGACAGGACTCGTCGCCTGCCTGGATCGTCTTGGCGAGCGCCGTCGCGCGCGGGAGGACGTTCTTCGCGTAGTACCGCGCGTTGAGCACCTTGCCCCGGTAGAACTTCTGATCCGCCTCGCTCGGCGAGCACGTGGCCAGGGCCTCGAGCGCCACGCGGGCCTGCCAGAGGGCGTGGAGGCCGAGCACCACGGTGCCGAAGAGCGTGAGGAAGGGGTAGCTCTGCAGCATGGCGCCCTTGAGGTTGCCCTGCATGCCGAGGCCGCCCAGGTACATGGCCGTCTGGCCGAGCTGGTCACGGGCGCGCTCGAGCGCGGCGACCTCCTCGTCGAGCTTGCCGGTGGCCTTGGCCGCCTCGAGCTCGATGTTGCACTCGTTCAGCCAGGTCATGAACAGCGAGCCGTTGCCCTTCCGCATCTTGCGGCCGAGCAGGTCCATCGCCTGGATGCCGTTGGTGCCCTCGTAGATCGAGGTGATCTTCGAGTCGCGGGTGTTCTGCTCGACCGGGTACTCGCCGGTGTAGCCGTAGCCGCCGTACACCTGCATCGCGGTGCAGCACACCTCGAAGCCCACGTCGGAGCAGTGCGCCTTCACGATCGGCGTCATGAGCTCGACGAGCCCGAGGAGGTACTCGCGCTCCTCCTCGGCGCCGTTCTCGGCGCGATCGAGGCGGTTGGCCACGGTGTAGACGAGCGACCGCATCGTCTCGACCTGCACCTTCATGCTCATGAGCATGCGGCGCACGTCCGGGTGCTGGTTGATCGTGATCCGGGGCGGGTCGGCGTCCTTGAAGCTCTCGACGGCGGAGCCCTGGACGCGCTCCTTGGCGTAGGAGAGCGCGTTGAGCCAGCTCGTGGAGGCCGTGGAGAGCGCCTGGATGCCGACGCCGATGCGGGCCTCGTTCATCATGTGGAACATGATCTCCATGCCCTGGCCCTCCTTCCCGAGGCGCCAGCCCTTGCAGACGGCGTTGGCGCCGAGCGCGAGGCTGCACGTGGCCGAGCCGTTGATGCCCATCTTGTGCTCGATGCCGACGACCTTGACGTCGTTGCGCTCGCCGAGGGTGCCGTTCTCGTCGAAGAGGAACTTGGGCACCATGAAGATGGAGATGCCGCGCGTGCCCGGGGGCGCGTCGGGCGTGCGGGCGAGCACGAGGTGGACGATGTTCGACGTGATGTCGTTGTCGCCGCCGGAGATGAAGATCTTCTCGCCGGTGAGGATGTAGACGTTCGGATCGTCCGTGCGCTCCGCGCGGGTGCGGTTGTCGCCGACCGCCGAGCCGGCGCCGGCCTCGGTGAGGCACATGGTGCCTGCCCACTCGCCGCTGACGAGCTTCGGCACCACCAGGTTCTTGATCCAGTCCGGGGTGTAGTGGGAGGCGAAGAGGTTCGCCGCCGCGCGGGAGAGGCCCGTGTAGATGTTGAAGGCGTTGTTGGAGCCGGTCAGCATCTCGTGCATCGCCACGTCGATGGCGTGCGGGAGGCCGATGCCGCCGAAGTCGGGGCTCATGCCGGCGGCGATCAGGCCGGACTCCGCCACGGTCTTGTAGGCGTCCTTGAAGCCGGGCGGCGTGGTGACGTTCCCGTTGCCGTCGAACTTGCAGCCGACGCGGTCGCCCACCTTGTTCAGCGGCGCGAGCACGCTCTTGGCGATGTCGGCCGCGCTCTCGAGCATGGTCTCGTACAGGTCGCGGTCGAAGTCGGTGTAGCGGGGCACGCTCTTCAGCGCCTCGTCGACCTTGAGCTGCTCGAAGAGGACGAAGCGGATGTCACGGAGATCGATGCTGTACTCGGTCGCGCTCAAGGGGTACCTCTGGTGCTGAATGAATAGTCATTCAGCTTATGGCGTCGCCTGCCTGAGGGCAAGCCGTGCAGCGCCTCCGCTTCTCAGGGCATGATGGGCATGGACGGTCCCCGTGTGGGGGCTTCCCTTCTGGAGACGGAGGGCACGTGCTGCTGGGGGTGATGGCCCTGATCGGCTGCGGTGAAGGGGGAGGCCCGGCCGTCGCTGAGCAGCCCGGGATGCCCGCCCTGTTCGTGGAGGTGGCCGCGCGTGTCGGGGAGGCCGGCGCCCCCGCGGGATGGACCGCCCGGGCCCGTTGGACGGCACCGGAGCCCGCCCGGACGCTCGCGCCGGGAGAGTGCCGCCGTGCCGGCACCGCGCGCGGCGCGCCCGAGGGACCCGTACGCGGGGACCGGGTGGCGGGCGAGATGCTCATCCTCGGGCCGACGCCCGCCACGCTCGCCTGGGAGGCCGCGTCGGGCGCCTGGACCGCAGTGGGGCCGCGGCAGTCCCTCGATCCGGCCTGGAGCGTGAGCGACCTCGCCTGGACCGACGACGACGGCGAGCACCGCGCCGAGGACGCCGTGCGCTTCGGGGGCGTGCCGGCCATCACCCGGGTGATGCGGGAGCGCGAAGGGCAGGTGATCCTGGGCTGGGACCCGGGCACCGTCGAGGAGCCCACGGTGCTCGTGTCGGGGCCGGGCGGGCTCCTGGAGTGCGGCGTGGACCGGACGGGCGTGACGCTCCCGTGGTGGGCCGTGCCCGCCCAGGGCGGCGAGGTCGTGCTCCGGAGCAGCCGCGAGGAGTCGAACCTCGTGGACGGGGTGCTCCTCCGGGTGCGCACCACCATCGAGCGTCGGATCCCCCTCGATCGGCCGGTGTGGACCACCGCCGAGGAGGAGCGGCCCGACTTCGAGGCCTACTCCCCGCACGGTCCCCGCCGGCTCCAGCGCCGGCCGCGCCAGCCGGTCGGCTGACCGAGGGCGGCGCCGGGACCGCGGGGACGGACGGCGCCCTGGCCGGCGGCGCGGCGTGTGGCGGGGCCGCGGGACCGCCGAGTCCGCACCTTCACTCGCCAAGCAGCACCTCCCCGAGCGACCGCGCGCCCACGAGCGAGAGGCCGGCGCTCTCGCCCGCCACGGACAGCGGCACTCGCGCGCGCCGGAAGCCGTGCCGCTCGGCCTCGCGGAGGCGCAGGACGGGCTGGCTCACGCCGCGCAGCTCCCCCACGAGCCCCACCTCGCCGAACACGAGCAGATCGGGCTCGACGGGACGGTCGAGCGCGCTGGAGTGGATCGCGACCGCGATGGCGAGATCCGCCGCCGGCTCCTGCACCCGCACGCCGCCCGCCACGCTCACGAACACGTCCCGGTCGGACAGATCGAGGCCCGACTTGCCCAGCACGGCGAGGAGCACGGCGAGGCGCCCGCGGTCGATCCCCACCGCCGTGCGGGCCGGCGTGCCCTGCGTCGGCCGGCCCACGAGCGCCTGCACCTCGACGAGCAGGGGGCGGTTCCCCTCCATCGTGCAGGTGACCACCGTGCCCGCGGCGCCGCGGGCGCGCTCCTTCAGGAGGCGGGCGGAGGCGTCGGGGACCTCGGCCAGGCCCTCCTCCCGCATCTCGAACATGCCGATCTCGCCGGTCGAGCCGAAGCGGTTCTTGGTGGCCCGGAGCACCCGCAGCGCGCTCGACCCGTCCCCCTCGAAGTAGAGGACGGTGTCCACGAGGTGCTCGAGCACGCGCGGCCCCGCGAGGTTGCCCTCCTTGGTGACGTGCCCGACCAGGAACGTGGCGACGTCCCGCCCCTTCGCGATCTGCATCGCCTTGGCCGCCACCTGGCGGACCTGGGAGATCGACCCGGGCACTCCGTCGAGCTCGGGCTCCTGGAGCGTCTGCACCGAGTCGAGGACGAGCACCCGCGGCTTGACCTCCTCGACCGCCGCCAGCACCGCGTCGAGCCCCGTCTCCGCGAGCAGGTAGAGCTCGTCCCCGCTCACGCCGAGGCGCTCGGCGCGGAGCCGCACCTGCCGCGCGGACTCCTCGGCGCTGACGTAGAGCACGCGGATGCCCTTCCGCGCGAACGCCTGCATGGCCATGAGCAGGAGCGTGGACTTGCCCACGCCCGGATCGCCGCCCAGGAGCACGAGCGAGCCGGTGACGAGCCCGCCGCCGAGCACGCGGTCGAGCTCCGGGATCCCGATGCGGAGGCGCACCTCGCCGCCGTCCCCGAGCGGGACCGCGGAGATCGGTCGGGCGCGGGACGTGACCGGCGCGCTCGGCCGGGCGCCGCCGCGCGGGACGGCGGGAGCCTGCTCCACGAGCGTGTTCCACTCGCCGCAGCCGGAGCACTTGCCCATCCAGCTCTGGGCGACGTGCCCGCACTGCTGGCAGACGTAGACGTTCCGGACCTTGGCCATCGAGCGCTCGGGGAGGGAGGGGATTCGCGACGCACGCATACCTAAACGCCTGTTCCGTAGGCGCAAGGTCCAGGGGCGGACAGATTCTGTCCGGGGTGGGGCCGGCGGGCGCCCCCCCGGCCGCGATAAGCCGTCCGGATGCGGATCGTGTCGCTCTGTCCGTCGAACACCGAGATCGCCTGCGCGCTCGGGCTGGGGCCCCACCTCGTCGGGCTCGACCGCTCGTCCGACTGGCCGCCGGAGGTCGTGCACCTCCCGCGCGTGGGCCCCGACACGTCCGTCGACGTGGCGGCGATCGCGGCGCTGAAGCCCGACCTCGTGCTCTCGTCGCTCTCGGTGCCCGGGATGGAGCGCAACGTCGAGGCGCTCGACGCCGCGGGCCTCCCCCATGTCGTGCTCGACGCGCGCTCGATCCCCGACGTGTTCACGTCCATCCGCGTGGTCGGCCGGTTCTTCGGGAAGGGGGCGCACGCCGAGACCATCGTGGCGGCGATGCAGGCCCGGCTCGAAGCGGTGGAGGCGAAGGCGCGCGTGCTGCCGCGGCGGGCGCGCGTGTTCCTGGAGTGGTGGCCGAAGCCGGTCATCGTGCCCGGCCGTGCGTGCTGGACCACGGAGATGATCCGCATCGCGGGCGGCGAGAGCGTGTTCGGGCACCTGGACGTGCGCTCCACGCCCATCGAGACCGACGCGGTGCCGCCCACGTCGCCCGACGTGTTGCTGACGTGCTGGTGCGGCGTCCCGCACGAGCGCCAGAAGCCGGAGAAGCTGCGCGAGCGGCCGGGCTGGGAGGACATCCCGGGCGTCCGGAGCGGGCAGGTGTTCGCCGCGGAGGAGCGCCTGTTCGGGCGCCCCGGGCCGCGGCTCGTGGAGGGGGTGGAGTGGCTGCACGAGAGGATCGCCGCATGGGCCTGACCGTCCTCCGTTGGGGGCTCGCGGAGTACGACCGCGGGCCGCTCGTCGGGATGCCCGACGGCGTCGAGGTGGTCGTCGCGGCGGGGCCCGACGCGCCGCTCGAGCAGGCCGACGTGCTCGTCGTGCCGAGCAAGGTGCGGGTGGACGCGACGGTGCTGCCGCGCCTGTCGCGCTGCCGGCTCGTCGTCACCACCACCTCGGGGCACGATCACCTCGATCTCGCCGCGCTCTCCGCCGCGGGCGTCGTCGCGAGCCGCCTCCCGCTCGCTCGACGCGACGCGGTGGTGGAGACGGCCCTCGGGATGATCCTGGCGCTCACGCGCCGCCTCGTGCCGCTCCAGGCCGCGGCCTTCGAGGGGCGCTGGGAGCGCGCCCGGCTCGCGGAGTACGGCGCCACCGGCCTCGGGACCGTCGCCGTGGTGGGCGTCGGGGTGATCGGGAGCCGCATGGCCGAGGTGCTGCGGGCCCTCGGGGCGGAGGTGCTGCTGGTCGACCCGAAGCTGCCCGACGGCGTTTCCCTCGCGGAGGCGCTCCCGCGCGCGGACGTCGTCACGCTGCACTGCGCGCTCACCGCGACGAACGCCGACCTGATCGGCCCCTACGAGCTCGCGGCCATGAAGCCCGGCGCCGTGCTGGTGAACACCGCGCGCGGGCGCCTCGTGGACGTGGAGGGCGCGGTCGCGGCGGTGCGGGCCGGGCACCTCTCCGGGCTCGGGCTGGACGTGTTCCCGCGGGAGCCCGCGCCGATCGAGCGCTGGGCGGCGCCGAACATCCTGCTGACGCCGCACGCCGCGGGCTGGCACCCGCGGCTCGACGTGCTCGTCGCCGAGGGGATCGCCGCGGCGGTGCGCGCGCTGATCGCCGGCGAGCCGGTGCCGTTCACGCTCGCGGAGTGAACACCCGGAAATCCCGGGCGCGTGTGAATGCCGAGTGCCGACGCGCGTAGGAGGCTGGATGCTCTTCGCGCTCCTGGCCTGCGCGTGCCCGCCCTTCGAGGATCTGCCCGTGCTCGATCGCGACGGCGTCGCCACCGAGGAGGAGCGCGGCGCCGTCGAGCAGGCCATCGCCGACTTCGCCGCGTGGACGGGGCGCGCGGGCGTGTGCGTCGATCGCATCGAGCTCGTCGAGACGATCGAGGACGAGCCGGAGAAGGTCGGCGGGCTCTACGACCCCGGCGGGCCGCTGGGCCACATCTACCTTGAGCCGCACGGCTGGCAGATGCACGGGCTCGCGCTGCACGAGCTCTGCCACGCGCTGGACGAGGACGAGGGCCTCGTCGAGGCCCACCCCGACGTCTTCCCGCCGAGCGCGGAGGACGATCCCGAGATCTACGACTCCGACGAGCTCCTCCGGGCCGAGCGCTTCGCCGAGGCCTGCGACGCCGGCCCGGTCGCCCGCGGCCTGGACCGCGCGTTCGAGGCCGCGTGTGGCGCCACGGTGATCGACTCGGCGAGCCGCTTCGTCGACGAGGAGGTGTTCGTCGAGCACGCGGACATCCCGGTGGCCGTCGACGCGTTTGGGGCCGACGAGGGCGACCCGGTCGAGCTCACGCTCCCCGACGGCGCCGAGGTGCAGTCGATCGTCGGGGATGCCGACGGGCTCCTGCTCCTGACCGTCCGGCACGCGCGCGTGGTCGGCGTCCTCGGCGCCTGGTACGCCACGGTCTCCCGGATCGCGCTGCCCACGGGAGAGGTCGTCGCGTCCTGGCGCGCGCCGCTCCACGACGCCGCGTACCTCGCGGGGCACCTCATCCCGCGTGACGGCGGGCCTCCGGTCCTGGTGCTCACGAACCTCGCCCGCGAGACCTTCGCCTACACCCTCGACGAGGCGAGCGGCGCCTTCACCGAGCTGCCGCTCGAGGCCCCGATCTACCGAGGCGCCGTCGTGAGCGGTGGTGTGTACTGGTACCTCTCCGAGGAGCCCGACGTGGGGATGGCGGTGAACGGGGTGCACGTCGCCGACGGCACCCCCGCCGCCGCGCCCGCGTTCGCCGACACCTTCCTCGAGATCGCCGGCGCGGCGCCGACGGGCGAGCTCATCGTGTACGACGGCGCGTACTGGCTCGTGGACGTCGAGACCGGCGCGCGCACGCAGCTCGCGCTGCCGGGGAGCGGCCTCTCGCCGCTCGCCTGGCTCGACGACGGGCACCTCCTGCTGCGCGCCAGGAACGTGACCCTCCGCGGCTGGCGCGTCCTGGAGGGGTACGCGCTCCACGATCGCGACGCGGGGACCTGGGCGCTCTCGACGGACCCGTGCGCGAACGACGCCCCCTGGCTCACGCTGCCCACCGGGAGCGGGCTCTGGGCCGTCCGCGCCTACCGCACCGACGGCGAGCCCCAGCGCTTCGTGTTCCGCCCGCTCACGCTCGCTGGGGAGGGGATCCCGTGACCCTCCTCGCGCTCCTGGCCTGCGCCTGCCCGACCTTCGAGGAGCTGCCGGTCGTCGATCCCGACGCGGTCGCCTCCACCTTCGAGGTCGGCCTCGTGGAGCAGGCCATCGCCGACTTCGCCGCGTGGACGGGGCGCGCGGGCGTGTGCGTCGATCGCGTCGAGCTCGTCGAGGAGATCGACTGGGCGGGCGGCGACGTCGCGGGCGGCTACCGGCCCGGCGCTCCCGGGCGGATCAACGTCGAGCCCCACGGCCTCTTCACGCGCGAGATCACGCTCCACGAGCTGTGCCACGCCCTCGACGAGGACGAGGTCCTCTCCGAGACGAACCCGGACCTCTTCCCGCCGGGCGAGCCGGACCCCGTCCTCTACCCGACCGAGGAGACGCAGCGCAGCGAGACCTTTGCCCAGGCGTGCCAGTCCGGCCCGACCGAGCACGGCTTCGACCGCGCGTTCGAGGCCGCGTGCGGCGTCCCGATCGTCGGCGAGCAGGGGTGGTTCCTCGCGGACGAGGTCTGGGCCGCCCAGGCGGACGTGCCCGTCGCGGTCGACGCCTTCACCGCGGTCGAGGGGGACGAGGCCTTCGAGCTCCTGCTGCCGCCGCACACCTGGGCGGCCGCGGCGCGCGGAGACGCCGAGGGGCTCCTGCTCCTCACGACGACCACGGTGGTGGTAGGGCACTTCCCGGTGTCCTCGTACGCGACGCTCTCCCGCGTCACCCCGTCCGGCGAGGTCGTCGCGTCGTGGCGCCTGCCCGACTCCGCGGGCGTCTCCCTCCCTGGGCTCTACGGGCCGGAAGACGGGCGCGTCGCGCTCTCGACGCGGGTCGGGGACGAGCTCGTGGCCTGGTCCTTCGACGAGGCGAGCGGCCGGTTCACGGAGCTGGCCCTCGAGCCGCCGGCCGACACGCGCGGGGCCGTCGCCGGCGGCGTGTTCTGGTACGTCTCGGGCACGCCCGGAGAGGCCATCACGCTCCGGGGCGCCGACCTCCGAACCGGAGAGCCCGTCGAGGGCCCGGCCCTGACCGAGACCACGCTCACCATCCTGGACGCGACCCCCGGCGGGGACGCGCTCCTCGTGTACGGCCTCTTCGATCTCGGCCTCCTCGATGTCGCCACCGGCGCGTTCACCGTGATCGAGCGGCCTGGCACGTGGCTCACCGCCGCCGGCTGGGTGGACGACGCACGTTTCCTCTTCGACGTCACGAGCGAGACGACCGAGCCCGGCGCCTACCTCCACGGCTACACGATCTACGACCGCGACGCCGACGTGTGGTCGCTCTCGGCGGACCCCTGCGGGGACGCCCCGGGCCGTGCCGTCGCCCTCCCCGGCGGCGCCTGGACCGTCGAGAGCGAGACCACCGACACCCTGCAGCAGCGCCTGACCTTCCGACCGCTGGCGCTGGAGCTGCCGTGACGCTCCTCGCGCTCCTCGCCTGCGCCTGCCCGACCTTCGAGGAGCTGCCCGTCGTGGACCCCGAAGGCGTCGGCACCGCCGAGGAGGTGGGCGTCGTCGAGGCGGCCATCGCCGAGTTCGCGGGGTGGACCGCCCGCGAGGGCGTGTGCGTCGACGAGGTCGAGATCATCGAGGAGATCGACTGGCGGCCGCCCGAGGCGACCGGCCTCTACCACGCCGACGACCCCTTGGCGCACATCTGGATCGAGACCGGCGGCAGCGCCATGCGGCGGCGCACGCTCCACGAGCTCTGCCACGCGCTCGACTACGACGAGGCGATCACGGACACGCGCCGGGAGCTCTTCTCGCCCGCGGAGGGGCTGAACCCCGAGCTCTACGACACTGAGGAGAAACGCCGCCTCGAGGCCTTCGCGCGCGCCTGCGAGGAGGGCCCCGGCGCGCTCGGCCTGGCCCGCGCGTTCGAGGAGTCCTGCGGCGTCGCCACGATCGACCCCGTGGACCGCTACCTCGCGGACGAGGTCTTCCGCGGCAACACCGATCTCCCCGTCACCATCGACGCCTTCTCGGCCGTGGAGGGCGACGCCGTCGAGCTCCTCCTCCCCGAGCAGACCTACGCCCTCTCGATCGTGGGCGACGCGGACGGGCTCCTCGTCCTCACCGTGACCTACACCTACGTCGCCTGGATCCCCTGGTCCGCCTACGCGACCATCCTCCGCGTCGATCCGCGCACCGGCGCGATCGTGGGCTCCTGGCGCGCGCCGTTCCACGGGCAGGCGGACCTCTCTGGGACGCTCTTCCGCCGGGACGCGGGGCCGCCCGTCCTGCGCCTCGTCGACGAGCAAGGCGAGACCGCGGCCTTCACGCTGGACGAGGCCACGGGCACCTTCACGCCGCTCCCGCTCGACGCCCCGATGGACGCGGGCGGCGTCGTCACCGGAGGCGTGCTCTGGTATCTCTCCCAGGCCCCCGACGGCCCCGTCTCCCTGCGCGGCGCCACCGTGCCGGACGGTACCCCCGCGTCGGCCCCGCCCTGGACCGACTGGCTCACCATCTGGGACGCGACCCCCACGGGGGACGCGCTGTACGGCATGTACGAGGGGGAGCTCGGCTTCGTCGACCTCGCGTCCGGCGCGTTCTTGCCGCTGCTGCGGCCCGGCAGCGGCCTCGGCCTCGTGGGCTGGCTCGACGAAGATCGCCTGCTCTTCAGCGTCCGCGAGGGCACCGTCGACCACTCGGCCCGGCTCGACGGCTACGTCGTGCACGACCGCGCGGCCGGCACCTGGGCGCTCTCGGTCGACCCGTGCGGCAGCCCGGGCACGTCGATGACCGTGCTCGCCGCCGGTGGCGCCTGGGTCGTGCGGCGCGTCGACACGGGCGGACGCTCGGGCCTCGTGCTCCGCCCCGTCGCGCTCGACCTCTGATCAGCCCGGCAACAACGCGCTCACCTTCGCCGCGCAGATGAAGTCGTTGTCGGTCAGCCCACCGACCGCGTGGGTGTTGTAGCGCACGACGACACGGTTGTAGTGCACGCTCATGTCCGGGTGGTGGTCCTCGGTGTGCGCGATCCACGCGATCGCGTTCACGAAGGCCATCGTCTCCCAGTAGTCCGAAAACGAGAAGGTGCGGGACAACGCCTTGCCCTCCTCGACCAGGAACCAGCCCGGGATCTCGGTGAGCAGCTGGAGGATGCCCTCGTCGGAGAGCTTGGGGATGCCGCCCTCGCAGGCGACGCAGCGGCGGGACACGAGATCGGACACGACGGGCTCCGGGGAACTCCCCGCCTCTTATCCCCGCAGCTCGAGGATGCGGTCGATCAGCTGGGCGTAGCCGTGCCCGCCCTCGCCGGCGGTCCGGAAGCGCGGCCACACCGGGATCCGCGGCAGGAAGGCGTCCACGTTCGCCACGCCGACCGACACCGGGAAGTGCGCGAACATCGGGGCGTCGTTCGCCGAGTCGCCGATGTACGCCCAGCGGTCGGCGCCCGCCGGCACGCCCAGGTCGGCGGCGAGCCGCTCGAAGCCCGAGAGCTTGTCGAAGGCCCCGAACCAGCCGTTCACGTGGATGCTCGACACCTTCGAGGTCGCGCCGAAGCGGTCGAACACCGCCACGATGCGGTCGATCGCGTCGTCGCCCATCGGGGGCACGTCCTCGCAGAAGTCCACGGCGAGGTCGAGCTCGCGGTAGGGCTGGTCGCTCGCGACGGCGCAGCCGGGCACCTCGCGGAGCACGGCCTCGCGGACCTCGGCGAGGCGCGCGTGGTTGCCGACGCGCTCGGCCTCCGGCTGGAGGAAGCGGCGTTGCAGCTTCTCGATCCCGCCGCCGTCCTTGCCCATGTAGTACCAGAGCCCGCCGTTCTCGCCGACGACGCCGTCCACGGGCCACATGCGCGCGATGTGGTCCACCCAGCCGCCCGGGCGCCCGGTGACGGGCACCATCACGAGCCCGGCCGCCTTGGCGCGGGCCATCGCCGCGAACGCGGCCGGCACGATGCGCCCGTGGAGCGTGACCGTGTCGTCGATGTCGAACAAGACCCCCACGAGCGGCGCGACGTCGGCCTTGGCGAGGGACGAGAGGGGGAGGAGGCGATCAGGTTGCATCGGGCGCTCCCCGTGCGATGGGGCCCACCACCCCGGAAGATCGGGGGGGCGTTGCGGGGGGGCGGAGCCCCCCTGCCCCAAGAAAACCCAGGTCTACTCGACCTTCCAGGTGTCGCCCGCGTAGAGCAGCTTCTTGAGGCTCGCGTCCGGCGCGGCGGCCTTGGCGGCGGCGATCTGCTCGTTGAACTGCGCGTCGTAGGTGGGGCGCGACCGCCGGTGGAGCACGCCCATCGGGACGGGGAAGGCCGGGTAGTCCATCCGCGCCAGGATGGCGGCGAGGACCGGGTCGGTCTCGTCGTGCACGAGGCAGTCGTCGGCGCCCAGCCCGTTCCCGAGCTCGACGACGGTGGGACGGAGGCCCTGGAGCTTGATGCCCTTCGCGCCGCCCGCGAACACCATCGGCTTGCCGTGCTCGAGGAACAGGCAGCGCTCGGCGCGCACCTGCTTGTCCACGAGCGAGTCCCAGGCGCCGTCGTTGAAGATGTTGCAGTTCTGGTAGATCTCGACGAAGGCCGACCCGCGGTGGTCGTGGGCCGCGCGGAGCACGTCGCGCTGCTCCTTCGTGAAGATGTCCACCGAGCGCGCGATGAACGTGGCCTCGGCGCCGAGCGCGAAGGCGAGGGGCTGGAACGGGTGGTCCAGGCTGCCCATCGGCGTCGACTTGGTCTTCTTGCCCTCTTCCGAGGTGGGGCTGTACTGCCCCTTCGTGAGGCCGTAGATGCGGTTGTTGAACAGGAGCACCTGCACGTCGACGTTGCGACGGAGGAGGTGCGCCGTGTGGTTGCCGCCGATGGACAGCGCGTCGCCGTCACCCGTGGCGATCCACACGGAGAGCTCGGGGCGGGTCGCCTTGATGCCGGTGGCGAAGGCGGGCGCGCGGCCGTGGATCGTGTGGAAGCCGTAGGCGTTGACGTAGTACGGGAAGCGGCTCGAGCAGCCGATCCCGCTGATCATCACGAAGTTCTCCCGCGGGATCCCGAGCTCCGCGAAGACCGTCTGCGCCTGCGAGAGGATCGCGTAGTCTCCGCACCCGGGGCACCACCGGATGATCTGGTCGGACATGAAGTCCTTCTTCGTGTACTGACGCGGAAGCTCGCTCATTTGGCAGCCTCGTTTTCCTGGGTGCTGTAGATGGCGCCGAGGATCTCGCTGACCTTGAAGGCCTGGCCCTGGATCTTCGGGAGCGAGATGCAGTCGACCAGGTACTCGGCGCGGAGCACGCGCACGAGCTGGCCGAGGTTCATCTCGGGGACGAGGACACGGCGGGCGCGCTTGAGCACCGCGCCCGTGTTCTTCGGCAGCGGGTTGAGGTGGCGGATGTGCGCGTGGCCGACGCGGAGGCCGCGGGAGCGGGCCATGTCGACCGCGCTGCGGATGGCGCCGAAGGTGGAGCCCCAGCCGACGACCAGGAGGTCGTCCGCGTCGCCGTACACCTCGAGGTCGGGGACCTGGATGCGGGCGATCTTCTCCGCGCGGAGCTTGCACATCCGCTCGTGGTTGAGCGGCTCGTAGTTGACCGCGCCGGTGTTCTCCTGCTTCTCGATGCCGCCGATGCGGTGCTCCAGCCCGGGGGTGCCGGGGCGGACCCAGGGGCGCGCGAGCGAATCCTCGTCGCGCGCGTAGGGCCGGAAGCCCTCGGGATCGGTGCGGAAGTGGACCGGGATGTCCGGGATCGCGTCCACGTCCGGGAGCCGCCAGGGCTCCGAGCCGTTCGCGAGGTAGCCGTCGGTGAGCAGGATGACCGGGCACATCGACGTGACGGCGATGCGGCAGGCCTCGAGCGTCATGTCGAAGCAGTCCGTCGGCGTGGACGCGGCGAGCACGGCCACGGGCGCCTCGCCGTTGCGCCCGTACATCGCCTGCATCAGGTCGGACTGCTCCGTCTTGGTCGGGAGCCCGGTGGAGGGACCGCCGCGCTGCACGTCGATGATGACGAGGGGGAGCTCCGTCATCACCGCGAGGCCGATCGCCTCGGCCTTGAGCGCCATGCCCGGGCCCGAGGTGGTGCACACGCCGATCGAGCCGCCGAAGGACGCGCCGATCGCCGCGCCGATGGCCGCGATCTCGTCCTCCGCCTGGAACGTGAAGACGTTGTGCGCCTTGTAGGCCGACAGCTGGTGGAGGATGTCGGAGGCCGGCGTGATCGGGTAGCTCCCGAGGAACACCGGGACGCCCGACTTGTGGGCGGCGGCGGCGAGCCCGAGCGCCGTGGCCTGGTTGCCCATGATGTTGCGGTACACGCCCGCCGGGAGGCGGGCCGGCGGGACCTCGTACTTGTTCTCGAAGAGCTCGATCGTCTCGGCGTAGGCGTGCCCGGCGCGGAGCGCGCGGAGGTTCGCCTCGCGGTACGGCTCCTTGAACTTGGACTCGATCCACCGGATCGTGGTGTCCATCGGCCGGTTGTAGAGCCAGTAGCAGAGACCGAGCGCGAAGAAGTTCTTCGTGCGGTCGATCTCCTTCGTGCCGAGCTCGAGGCCGGTGACCGACTCGCGCGCGAGCCGCCCCATCTCGATCTTCACGAGGCGCCACTCGTCGAGGCTGCCGTCCTCGAGCGGGTTCGAGGTGATGCCCGCCTTCTCGAACTCGCGGGGGATGAACTTCTCGACGTTCACCACCACGAGGCCGCCCTTCTTCAGGTCCTTGATGTTGGCCTTGAGCGCGGCGGGGTTCATCGCCACCAGCACCTCCGGGGCGTCCCCGGGGGTGAAGATGTCGGTCGAGGAGAAGTGGAGCTGGAAGCCCGACACACCCGCGAGCGTGCCCGCGGGGGCCCGGATCTCGGCCGGGAAGTCGGGGAACGTGGCGAGGTCGTTGCCGACGAGCGCCGTCGTGTTGGTGAACTGGCTCCCGATGACCTGCATGCCGTCGCCGGAGTCGCCGGCGAACCGGATGACGACGCTGTCGAGAGACTGGAGGGGCTTCATGCGCAAAGACCTCCGGGCGCCTCGTTGGGCGCCCCGTGGGCCGCACGGTCTATCACCGTGGGGGGCGCGCCGGGAAGCGGTTTCGCCCACGATGCGGGGAATGTGTATGATGGCCGGCGGTGGGCACCCCCCTGCGCGTCTGCGTGCTCGGCAGCGTCGCCGAACCGGGCGCGGCCCGGCTCGGTCGGCTGCTCGGCGTCACTGTCCTGGAGCGCGGCCGCGCCTTGCTCCGATACCGTCCGCAGGTCGTGCTCGTTCGCCTGCCCGTCGGGGAGCTCGGTCGGGCCGCGTTGCTGACCACGCTCGCGGGCGCGTCGGCGGTGATCGCGGTCCCCATCGGTCCGGCCCGGCCGCTCCCGTGGTGGGCGCGCCGCTACCACCGCTTCCTCCTCGCCAGCCAGGCGGAGGCGCGGGCCTGGGGCGACGCGGGCATCGCGCTCGGGCGGCTCGTGGTGGTGGAGCCGGCCTCGGACGCCGAGGAGCGCCACGCGCTCGAAGCGCTCGTGCACGAGGTCGCCGCCATGGCCCTGGGACCGGACATCCGCCGGCGGGCACGTTAGCCGCCGGCCCATGAAGATCCGCCTGCTGGACTGGCTCGCGTGCCCCACGTGTGGCGAGGGAAGCCTCGACCTCTCCATCGACCGCGCGGAGGAGCGCCCCGCCTACACCGGCCACTGGGAGCCGGGCGAGCAGGTGCCCGGCCGCGGCGCCGGCACCGTCACCGAGGTCATCCAGGGCCGGCTGAAGTGCCGCGACTGCGGCGCCGCCTTCGCGATCGTCGACGGCATCCCCCGACTGTTGCCCGCCGGCGTGCCCGAGGGCCCGGCCACCGGCCACTCCTGGACGGAGTTCGAGTCGGCGGTCCCCGAGTTCGAGGCCAACTTCCTCGACCTCCTCCGCCCCATGAAGCCCGAGGACTTCATGGGCAAGCTCGTGCTCGACGCCGGCTGCGGCTTCGGCCGGCACGCCTTCTTCGCGGCCCGCTTCGGCGCCGAGGTCGTCGCGCTCGACTCGAGCCCGGACGCGGTCGCGTCCGCCGCGCGGAACCTCGAGGGCAGCGTGCGCGCCCACGTGATCCAGGGCGACATCGACCGGCCGCCCTTCAAGAAGAACGTGTTCGACCTCGTGTACTGCCTCGGCGTGCTCCACCACGTCCCCGACGCGCACGCGAGCTTCCTCTCGCTCCACGGGCTCGTGAAGCCCAACGGCCGGCTCGCCACCTGGGTGTACGGGCCGCGCCAGGGCATGATCCGCATCGCGACCGGCGCCTTGCGCGGCGCCAGCTCGCAGATGACGCCCGACCAGCTCCACCGCTTCAGCCAGGTGCTCGCGGCGGGCCTCCGCGTCTTCTCGCACACGCCGCACCGCTTCCTCGGGAAGGTGCCCGTGGTCGGCGGCATCGTCACGCACATCCCCGTGCACGACCACTCGCGCTGGCCCTTCGACGTCGTCGTGGCGGACGTGTACGACCGCCTCCGCGTGCCCGTCACCGGCTACTTCACCGGCGAGCAGATCGAGACCTGGTACGCCGAGGCCGGCTACGCCGACATCCAGGTGTCGCGTCGCGTCGCGAACACCGAGAGCTTCCGCGGGCTCGGGGTGCGCCGGTAGCGGGCGCGTCCCGGGCGAAGACGCCCGGGCCGGACCCTTCCGGGCTCGCGCTCGCGCGCTCGGCTGGCGCGGCCCGGTCGCCCTCCCGGGCGCCTCGGGAGGTGTCGGGGCCGCGCCGAGCCGGCCGCCGGAGGCGGCCGCCCTCCAGGCTCCTCGCGCGGCGTGACCCTCGGCTCGTGCGCCGAGCCGCCGGCACGGTCCCGCGTGAGGGGCCTGGAAGGCGGCCGCGCAGCGGCCGGGCCGGGGGCACGCCCCCCGCGCACCGCGCGGCGGCCCCCCGCACACGCCGGTGCCCCCCCCGACAGGCAAG
>CAYWGD010000050.1:35192-48673 GCA_964457335.1 uncultured Enterobacteriaceae bacterium
CCCCGGACCGAGCGGCTCCGCCGCGAGCCTGGAAGGGCCCGACCGCCGGCCGTCCGCGGCCGGCGGGCACGCCCGAACGTGTCAGAACCGCGCGCGCATCATGATGTTCGCCCCGAGCTGGTTCCGCCAGTTCTCGGGGGCCGGCTGGAACGTGCCCGCCCCGCCGTCTTCGGAGGCCTCGAAGTTCGAGACGTTGTTGTCGATCGTGTAGAGCACCTCGCCCACGACGACCATCGACTTGCTCGCGTCCCACTGCAGGCTGCCCACGCCCGCCAGGATCGCGGCGGGCGCCTGGCCGGTGGGTACGTGGCGGCGGTCGGACTCGGTGAGGACGACGTAGTAGCCGTTCTCGGCGTCGCCGTAGGTCGCCGGCTGGAGCAGGCCCACGCCGAGCTGCGGGGTGAGCCGCGCCTTCGGGAAGTGGTGCGCGGCGCGGAGGCGCCCGTACACCTGCGGGGTGATCGTGAGGCTGTCCGGCAGCGAGTAGCCGCTCGTGAGCCCCGGCACGTTGAAGAGGATGTAGTTGAGGTCCTTGTAGACGAAGTCGACGCCGATCTCGGTGTGCTCGATGCCGAGCGTCGCCTGCACGTCGCCGGCGAACGCGGTCTCCACCACCGTGCTGTCCGCGGCGTCGAAGTCGAGCAGGTTGTGCGCGAGGTAGTTCCCCTCGGCCTGCACGAGGACGCCGACCCCGTCGGTGTAGCTGTGCGTGATGTAGGAGTCGCGGACGAACTCGGGGGCGTTCCGCTTGAGCTTGAGCTCGTTGGAGGTCACCCACTCCATGCTCTTGTTCGTGCGGAAGCCGACCTGCGCGCTCGCGCCGAGGGCGTTGATCGGCGCGCCGTAGAGCGGGCTCGACGCGTCCTTCACGTTCACGAGCTGGCCCTGCTGGAAGGAGCCGGCGCCCGCCTCCAGGCGGACCACGTCGGCGATCACCGTCCCGGCGCCCAGGAGGCCGCCCCAGTAGGCCTCCTCCTCCTTGTAGGTCGTGACCGGGTCGGTGTAGTCGCCGACCGCCGTCTTCGCGCCCCCGAACACGTACGTCTGGCCCTTCTGCCACTGGAGGCGGATGCCCGGCGCGGCGTTCGGGTCGAACGCGAAGATGTCCCGTCCAGCCCAGGTGAGGTCGTAGGAGTAGCCGAGGCGGAAGCGGTTCGCGTCGATCGCGTACCCGGTGAGCGAGAGCGTGTGCTCCTCGCTGCCGCCCAGTCGCCACCCGATGCGCACGTAGCTGCCGTCGTCGTGGATGCGGACGTTCGGCTTGGAGTCGTTCGGGTCGACGTAGGGCGCGAAGCGGATCACCATCGCGGCCTCGGTGAACAGGTTCTTGTGGAACCCGTCGTCCTTCCGGTAGAGCACCAGGTAGGACTGGCTCACGTCGTCGACGAAGCGCGACTCGTAGTTCTCGAAGAAGGTGCTCGTGCCGCGCGTGACGAAGTTCCCCTGCGGGCTCCCCGCTTCCGAGCCCGCGAGGACGTTGGTGTCCTGGAGCGAGGAGGTGATCCACACGTCCATGAAGTCCCCCGCGTAGGCGGGGGCGAGCAGCGCGAGGAGCATCAAATCCCTCTCGTTGACGTGGGCCCGGACGCGCTCGCCTCGATGTCCTCGGCGTCGACGACCACGATGACCCACTTGTCGAAGATCTGCTTGACCATGCCCTCCACGCGCGGGACGACCTGTCCGGCGCGCTCGGTGGGCGCGAAGTCGGGGGCGGTGCTGCCGGACTCGACGTAGACCGTGCAGCTGCCGAAGCTCAGCGGCCACTGCCCGAAGTCCAGGAAGTCCACGTAGTCCTCGCTGCCTTCGACGAAGGTGGAGGGGATCTCGCCGTCGGAGATGCGCACGCGGCTGCCCTCGAGGCCCTCCATCGCGGCGTCCTCGCAGCCCGTGAGCTCGAAGGCCTCCGGGACCTCCAGCGTTGTCCCGTCGCTCTCCATCGTGGGGAAGGAGAGCTGGGTCGACGCCAGGTATTCCTGGTTGATCCCGGTCAGCAGCGTGACCCGCGTGCCGACCGCGTAGGCGTCGTCGGGGCGCGAGAAGGTGTAGACGTAGAGGCCGTTGTAGGTGCCCGGCGCGTCGCTGATGTCGGTCACCCACAGGCCCGCGGCCTCGCGCGCGGTCACGACGACCTGTCGGTCGGCCACCCGCAGCGTGGCGAACTCGCCCGCGAGCTGGTTCGTCTCGATGTCGTCGGTCTCCTGCATCTCCGCGATGGTCGGGGACGCGAACCAGATCTCCTCGGTGACGCCGGCGCCCCAGGAGGCGGCGCGGCCGCTGTCCTCGTCCTTGTCGCCCTCGTCGGTGAACCACACGCGCGTGGGGCCGAAGCTGTTCCGGATCGAGACGGTGCCCGACCACTCGCCGCCTTCCACCGTGATCCACGGCTCGCTCTCGAGCACGCCCGGGCGGACCTTCGGCTTGAGGTCGCCGGCGAAGGCGTAGGGCTCGCCGTTCACGTCGAGCGTGCGGAGCGTGACGGGCACGTCCAGCGGCGTGGTCGTGAAGGGGAGGGGCTCCTCGCGGCTCCCCGGCGCGAAGCCCTCGAGCGAGACCTCGATGAACGCGGGCTCGACGCGCTCCCGCGTGCCCTGCGGCGTACAGGCGGCGAGGAGGAGGAGCATCAGTACACCGTCTCGATGCGGCCATCTTCCTCGGCCACGCCCGGCTGTGGGAGCGTGCCGTACTGGATGATCGCGGACTGGACGACGTCGCGGATGGAGATCCCCGTGTCGACCTGCGTGGTGTTGCGCTCCAGCACCTCGAAGCCCGAGCCGCCGTGCGCGATGTAGTTGTTGGTGGCGAGCTCGTAGGTGCCCGCGGGGTCGAGCGGGACGCCGTTGATCTTGATGTCCTCGGCGACCTGCGCGTCGCAGTTCATCACGAACTCGATGCCCGCCACCTGGGCCTGCGAGCTGCACCCGCGCTCGGAGGAGCGCGAGGTCACGTAGTCGAGGAGCTCCTCGACCTCGCGCCCGGAGAGGAACATCGTCGTGATCGTGTTGTCGAACGGCATCGCGTTGAACAACGTGTCGATCGTGATGTCCCCGGCGGGCATGTCCGCGCGGATGCCGAGCGTGTTGGTCAGCGCGATCTCGGTCTCGACGCCGGGGTAGGCGCGCATCGCCTCGGCGGTGAAGTTGCCGAGCATCGAATCGCCGCCCGTGGACCCGTAGCGGTTGAGCTGCGTCTCGGCGTAGCCGATGACCTGGCCGAGGTTGTACTCCCAGGAGAGCTGGTCGGCGTACTCGATGAGGATGCCCTCGACCTCGGGGTCGCGCGGCACCGTGCCGTCCACCGGGAAGAGCTGGTAGTCGTGCGAGAGGATCTGGCCGTCCTGCACGACGATGTCGAGGCGGCCGACGAACTTCGCGAAGGACCCGGAGTGGCACACGACCACCTGCTTGCCCGTGGCCTCGTTCTCGACGACCAGGGGCGGGTCGAGGGCGACGTGGTGGTGGCCGCCGAGGATCAGGTCGATCTCCGGGAAGTCGCGCGCGATCTCCTTGTCGTCGTCGAGCCCCATGTGCGACACCGCGATGACGATGTCGGCGCCGGCCGCGCGGAGGTTCGCCGCCTCGCGCGGGATGGCCTCACCGATGTCGACGACGCGGATCCCGAGGCTGTTGAGCTGCTCGTCGAGCGAGTTCAACGACGAGAGGTTCGCGAGGCCGATGACGCCGACCCGCAGGCCGTCGACGTCGTAGAGGAACGACGGGTAGACGAGGTCCTCGAGCTCCGTGGCCCAGGGGAGGTCCGCGTCCTGGAAGTCGTAGTTGGCGGCCAGGAGCGGGAAGCCCGCGTAGCCGAGGATGCGGTCGGAGAGGTTCTCGGCGCCGGCGTCGAACTCGTGGTTGGCGATCACCGCGCCGTCGAGCCCGGCCGCGGTCAGCGCGCGGAACTCGGCCTCGCCCCGGAACTCGTTGAAGACGATCGCGCCCTGGAAGGAGTCGCCGCTGTCGAGGTGGAGCACGCGGCCGGCCTTCGCCCGCTCGCGCTTGAGGATGTAGGCGATCTCCGCCATGCCGCCGTACGGACCGGCATCGTCGGAGAGCCCGAGCGACTCGTCCGTGAAGCTCGGATCGAACTCGTACTCGTAGAGCCGGCTGTGGATGTCCGAGGTGTGCAGCAGCGTGAGCCGCACGGCCTTCCCCTCGAGGTCCGGCGCGTCGCCCTCGTAGGCGTACGGCACGCACGCCGAGGCGAAAATCGCGGAGATCCCCAGCAGTCCGAGTCTCACCGACGCTCTCCGGAGGCGCGGCCGTCTATGCGGCCGGGCTCGGGACGGCAAGGCGCGCGAACCCGCGAGTGTCCGGCGTGCGCCCGGCGTCCGATCTCGCGGGAACCCGGAGGAGGGGATGCGCGTGGATCGGCTCGTGCGGCGCCGATCCCCCGTCGGGCCGTCGGGCGGAGGGCCCCCGGCCGGACGGTCGGCGCCTTGACACCCCCCGGGTGCACGTGTTCTATGGCCGCCTTTTCAAGTACTCCGAGGTGCTCGTGATGCTTCTCCTCGCGCTCACGATCGGGCAGGGATCGGCCGAGGCGGCCGGGTTCCAGGCCAAGACCATGCGCGCGCCGCTCGCTGCCGTCGAGGTCGAGCGGCCGTTGATCATCGGCCGCGGCTGGCTCGAATTCGGCCTCGGGTTCGACTACAAGCAGGCCACGAGCGCCTGGGCCGCCGACGGCACGGTCGACGAGTTCGAGCACGCCCAGTGGACCTACACCACGCAGCGGCTCGACATCCGCTACGGCATCAGCAAGCGCGCGGAGCTGTACTGGAACGTCCCGTTCCACTACGTGCACCTCCAGAACGAGCACCTCGGCACGGACACGTCCGAGTTCGGCATCGGCGACCCGCGCTTCGGTTGGCGGCTCGAGTGGCTCCGGAAGGACGCGCCCACCACCTCGGTGGTCACGGACCTCCAGTTCAAGCTGCCGGCGGGCTCCGAGTCCCCGGGCACCTTCATCGGCGGGCCGAACACGGTCGGCGACTTCGTGCTCTCCACGGGCACGATGGACGCCGCGCTCTTCCTCCGCGGGAAGCAGCAGTTCGGGCCCTTCGCGGTCACCGGCTCCGTCGGGTACGTCCACCGCTTCTCGGGCGTGGCCCAGTACGCGGTCGAGACCGAGAACCACTACTTCCTCGGCCGGTTCAAGCCGGGCTCCGAGACCCAGATCGCCGTCGAGCCGATGGTCCAGATCGGCCCGGTCGCCGCCAGCGCCGAGCTGCTCTACCGCTACCGCTTCGCGTCGGCCTCGGGCACCACCAGCCCGGGCATCTACCCGGACGCCTACCTCGACCCGATCGAGGGCTCCGAGGGCTGGTCGTTCGACGTCACCCCCGCCGTCACCGTCGCGGTCACCCGCGGCATCGATCTCCGCGCCGCGATGGGCATCCCGCTCCGTGGCGAGGACCTCTTCCTCTTCCCGCTCGAGGAGGTCACGCCCACGCGTGGCTTCACCTACAGCGGTACCGCCGAATTCCGGTTCTGATGGAGCCCGGCCGAATGCGCAGCACCCTCCGGTTCCTCACCCTCGCCGCCCTCACCGGGTTCACCGCCCTGTGGTCGGCACCGGCCGAGGCGAAGTTCGTCTTCCCCTACAACCACCCGGATCTCGACTGGTACTCCATCGAGACCGAGCACTTCGTGGTGCACTACCCGGAGAGCAAGAAGAAGGAAGGCAACGACCACTACCTGACGACGGAGTGGACGGCCAAGAAGACCGCGAAGATCGCGGAAGAGATGTACCCGCGCATGTGCGCGGAGTTCAACTACTACATCAAGGAGAAGGTCCACATCGTCCTGCTCAACCAGAGCGACGATCTGGAGGGCTTCACCATCCCCACCTGGGACTGGATCGAGATCTCGGCCAACCCGGGCGGTGACTTCTACCGGCAGCGCGGTCGCATGGACTGGCTCCCGGACGTGCTCGTGCACGAGTACGCCCACGTCGTCTCGCTCAAGGCCAACGGCACCTACGCCGAGGGCACCCAGGGCGTGTCGATCGGCGGCCTCTACAGCGACGGCGTCGGCAACTCCGAGAGCGGCGGCGAGATCTTCCTGCTCGACGGCGACCCGTTCTACTGGACGGAGGGCGGCGCCGAGTACTGGTCGGACAACGCCGGCTACAACTGGTGGACGCCCAGCCGCGACATGCACATCCGCACGACGGTGCTCGAGGATCGGCTCCTGTCGTACGACGAGTGGCAGACCCGCGTGCAGTCGCTCCGCTGGGGTGACGGCGAGCGCGGCTACCAGCAGGGCTACAGCTTCGCGCTCTACCTCCGGCAGCGCTTCGGCCCCGAGACCTACAACAAGTTCGCGCTCGAGCACTCGAAGGGCTGGCGCGCCGACTGGAACACCGTCATCGAGGACGTGACGGGCGTTCCGGCCGAGCAGCTCTACAACGACTGGGTCGCGTACGTCCAGGACAAGTACGGGAAGCAGTACGAGAAGGTCAAGGCCGAGGGCGAGGTCGTCGGGCTGGAGTTCCTCGGGAACACCCCCGAGTGGGAGTACCGGGACCCCGCGGGCCGCGACAAGTGGTTCTCCAACCGATGGAAGCGGAAGAAGGGCGTCACGGGGCCCGAGCTCGCGCGGATCGAGCGCGAGAAGGCCAAGGAGGCCACCGGCACCTGGCAGATCGTCCCGCGCTACTCGGACGACGGGAAGTGGTTCGGGGTGAACACGCGCGGCGTGCTCGCCCTGACGCCCCTCCCCGAGAATTCCGCGCGGGCCTTCACGGGCGTCGACCAGCACGACGAGGGGCTCCGCGAGCGGGGGCGCTCCCTGACCACCGGCGTGGTCGGCGTGGGGTTCATGCACGCCTGGGACTTCGTCCCCGGCCAGGACGCCGTGGTGTTCACCGCGAACGAGCACCTCGAGCCGACGCCGTTCACGAACGCCACCGGCATCCGGATGGAGACGGACGGCTACGACTGGAAGCAGCTCTGGATCGCGGACATCGTCCACGAGGACATCAAGGAAGGGAACGTCAAGCGCAAGGGCGTGAAGATGGAGGCGCTGCGGCCGAACCGCGGCGCCCTCACGAAGGCCCAGCGCGAGGCGATCCGGCCCATCCCGAACACGCTGCGCGGCTCCGAGCCCACCGTCAGCCCCGACGGCAAGAAGGTCGCCTACCTCGAGTACACGGACGGGACGCTCAACCTCGTCACGATCAACCTCGACGGCACCGAGAAGAAGCACCTCACGAGCTTCGACGACGGGACCTGGATGCAGCGGGCCGACTGGTCGCCCGACGGCAAGCAGCTCGTCGTCGGGATCTTCCGCAACTTCCAGCAGGACCTCTACGTCGTCGACGCGAACGGCGGCGAGCTCGTGCCGCTCATGTTCGATCGGTGGGAGGACCAGGATCCGTACTGGGCCAAGGACGGGAAGATCTACTTCTCGTCGGATCCCACGGGCATCTTCAACATCTTCGCCTACGACCCGGCGACGAAGAAGGTGACGCAGGTGACCAACGTGATCGGCGGCGCCCACGCGCCCTCGCTCACGCCCCAGGGCAACCTGCTCTACAACAACTACACGGCCCACGGCTGGAAGACTTACGGCCTCCCCGGCTCGGACTTCATGGCGAAGGACGCGACCGCGCTCTTCGACCTCGACTGGTCGCCCGAGGCGGTCAAGTCCGGCATGGAGTTCCGCGAGGACCTCTCCGCCTACGTGCCCAAGAAGTACGACGGGGATCTCATGGCGCCGACCGGCGCCCCGATCCTCCGGGTGACGAACGACGGGCGCGACAACCTCGCGCTCCAGGTCGGCGCCCAGGTGTTCATGCAGGACTTCGTGGAGAACCACGGCGCGTTCCTGCAGGCGCTCATCGGTGAGGACATGCTCCTCATCGGCCAGTACTTCTACCAGGGCTGGTACCCGACGGTGTACCTGACCGCGTACCACTACTCGATCAAGTACAACTACGGCTTCCTCCTCGACGACGACAACAACACCGGCACGACGGCCGACCAGTCGACGCTCGAGGGCAAGAACCAGCAGTACGGCAACATCGGGATGTTGTCGGTCGACTACCCGTGGAACGATCGCTTCCGGACCACCGGCTTCGCCCGGTACCTGGAGTACGGGTTCCGGACGACGGACACCGCCAACTTCGAGCCGTACTCCTACGGCGTCGAAGCCGGGTTGATGGCGAACTTCACGAACATCGGGTACTTCGCGCGCTCCGCCAACCCGACGGGCGGCCGCAACATCGACCTGACGCTCACCCACGGGTACTCGGACGTGGTGTTCGCGCAGCAGGGCGGCCACTCGGTGGACGACGGCGAGCTGCTCGACAACTACAACTACAACAAGGTCGAGCTCCGCTGGACCGAGCAGGTCCTCGTCCCCGGCTGGCTCCCCATCCTCGAGGAGGCGAGGGCCAAGCGTCACACCATCCAGGTGGACGTGCAGGCCGGCTTCATCGACCGCAACGTCGATCGCAACGACGAGTTCCGCGGCGGCGGGCAGCACCCCTTCAACTGGGGCTCCGACTCGCTCCGTCCGAACACGCTCTTCGCGGGCTTCCCCTCGAACAGCCTGTCCGGCGAGTCGATGGCGATGATCAACCTCGCCTACCGCTTCCCGATCCGTCGGGAGCTCAACAAGCGGCTCGGCCCGTTCTACTTCTACGACGTGACCGGGCAGGTCATGGGCTCGGCGGGCAACTTCTGGTCGTACCGTCCGCCCGAGGAAGAGGACAAGTTCTACCGCAACGAGTACGGCGAGCGCGTCGCGCGCGACGCCTCGGACGTGGTGCGGGAGATCCCCTTCGTCGACACCGCCTACAAGAACGGGAACTCGATGCTGTTCGACGCGGGCGCGGAGCTCCGCGTGAGCGCCTCCATCTTCAGCGGCGCCTCCTGGGACAGCTTCTTCCGCGTGGTCTACGGCTTCAACGAGATCCGCGGGTACGGCGACGTGAACGGCGACGACATCCAGGACAGCACGGACAGCGCCATCGGCGATGAGCTCTCCAACGAGGTGGAAGATCCCGGCTTCCGCTTCTACGTCGGCCTCGGCACGGGGTGGTGAGATGAACATGCGAACGATCCTTCCGCTCCTCGCGCTCCTCCCGGCGCTCTCCTGCGCCCCGGCCTACGACGACATCCCGGTGAAGCTCGTCGGTGTCGGCTACGACCCCGACGAGGTCGGCCCGGCCCCGACGCCCTACGGCGGCGTCGTCGAGTACAGCTGGGTGAACTTCGCCGGCGGCGGGTTGTCCCTGGCGCTCATGGGGCTCGGCAGCTTCGACGAGGTCGGTCCCCAGATGGTGGGGTACAAGCCGCCCTACGCCGCGGTGTACGGCTTCTCCTACGTGTTCGACACCAAGCTGGCCGCGGCCGACACGCTCGGGGGTGTCACCTCGGTGCCCCCCGAGGTCGACGACACCTGCTACACCACGTTCGACGCCTCCGGCCCCATCGGGTCGTTCAAGACGGTCGACGTCGGCAGCTGGATGCAGTTCTCCACGGGCGACGGCGAGGGCGGGATGCGTCTCGACCGGCTCCCGGGGGACTACCCGCCGGACGAGCAGGACCTGTTCATCTACTACAGCGGCATCGACTACTGGGCCGCCGAGCCGATCTACGGGCTCGTCCCGAAGGGCGACAGCGATCGTCCCGACCGGATGGAGCAGATGCTCGTCCGCCAGCGCAACTTCCCCTTCGGCGAGACCGTCGCCTTCAGCTTCCCCGGCGCCCTCGCCCGCCAGGAGGCGCCGATCGGCTCGCTCCCGCGGCCGTCGGCCGCCGTCGGGAACACCGAGTTCGACCTGCCGAACCGCCCGGGCGGCGTGCAGGTCGCCTGGGACGGCCCGCGGTACGACGGGTACGGGCACGTCATCGACGACGGTGCGCAGAGCACCTGCCTCTCCTACGCGGCGCCGGGCACCCCTCCCGCGGTCGCGGAGGACTGCGCGTCCGCCGACTCGCCCAGCGAGGCGGGCTTCACCGGCCAGATGTACACGGGGCCGTGGGACGCGAGCGACGGCCAGGTCACCTTCCGCTGGGAGTCCCCGGAGGAGCCGAGCCCGGGCGAGTACGTCTCGCTCGCCGTGCGCTTCCTCGGCCCGGTGGACCGCGAGGACCCCAACTTCGTCGAGCGCGTGATCCAGGTCTCGCCGAATGACGACGCCCGGACCGCCTGGCGTGAGCAGGTCCGCGCCGACGCCATCCCGGACTCGGTCGACCAGCCCGACGGCCGGCGCGCGCCGACCCCGTGCGAGGACGACGGCGAGTGGGTGTTCGATGACGCCTACGAAGACGCGAACGGCAACCTCGCGCCGGTGCTGCGGGGCGATCCCTTCAACAACGTCGCCGAGCTCACCTGCCGCCTCGCGGACGACGGCGAGTTCACGCTGACGCAGGCGCAGATCGAGGACGCCCTCACCTACGCGCGCAGCCGCAACGCGCAGGGCGTCGTGTTCTACCTCGCGCGTTCGACCGAGGTGGAGGCGAAGATCCCGCCCGCGATGGACCAGTACCGCCAGAAGCTGGACATCAGCCCCATCAAGCTCACCAGCCGGGCGATCGACATCGGCCGCTTCTGGCTCGAGGAGTGAGAACCATGTCGCGTTCGCTCTACCTGCTCCTCCTCACCGGCGTCGGCTGCGCCCCTCTGTCGCAGTTCGAGCCCTACTACGAGAACTGGGACCCCCCGACGATCGGCTCGCTCTCGGTCGAGTCCGAGGCCGGCAACATCGGCGGCGGGACCCTGACGATCGAGGGCTCGGGCTTCGGCGAGGACGCCGACCAGATCGTCGTCCAGTTCGGCGACGACAACGCGCAGATCCTCTCGATCAGCGACTCGTCCATCGAGCTCGTCGTCCCCCCTGGGCCGATCAGCGGCGGCGCCGTGGACGTGCGCATCGCCACGGCCACGGGCACGGCCACCGCCGAGGCGGCGTACACCTACGACGTGGGCGACGTCTACGCCGAGCAGATCGGCCACATCCAGGTGAACAACTTCTGGGAGAGCTGCTACGGCGGCCTCTCCGGTCGCCTGGACGACGAGTACGGCACGACCGGCTGCCAGGACCTCGCCTACATCGGCTACACCGGCATCGACGGCGTCGCCGAGACGCTCCAGTTCCGCTACCCGCGGCTGCACGCCGAGAACGTCGGCTTCTTCGGCGGCACGGACCAGGGCAGCTCGGACTGGGTCATCGAGCGCCCGGGGCAGATCGGGTTCGTGTTCGGGGTCGACGAGCTGCACGCCGACATCGGCGAGGTCGTCCTCCGCAACGACCTGTGGGACGGGGACGCCTGGTGCCCGGACCTCGACTCCCTGGCGAGCTACCGCTACGGCGGCGGCGTCGAGGGCTACCTCGAGCCGGTGAGCGTCGCGGGCGCGGACGTCGTCGACGGCTCGAGCTGCGAGCCGGACGACGAGGGCGCCTACCCGATGGACGAGCTCCGCTTCTGCACCTCGCTCGGGGCGGACGGAGTTCCCAGCTACGTGTACCAGCCGGATTGGCCCGTCCCGAAGAACTTCTTCGCGGGCAAGAAGAACGACTGGACCAAGAAGGGGACCATCACCATCTCGGCGCCCGAGGTGGGCATCGACGGCCTCGAGGTCGACGTGCCCGAGAGCCTCGTCGTGTACAACACCGAGGGCTTCGACCCCGTTGTCGAGGGCGAGACCGGCGCGCAGGACCTCTGGTCCCTCAGCACGCTGCAGGGCTGCTTCGACGACAACGGCGATGGCGAGATGCTCGACGACGTGGCGCTCCGCTTCGAGTGGACGCCGTCGAACGTGAGCGAGGACGACGGCAGCTTCGATTGTGACGGGGCCGGCGATCTCTGCGCCCAGCACACCTACGTCCGCCTGACGCTGACCTCGCTGTCCCTCAATTGGTTCGGCACGGTCGGCTACCCGGTCCGCGCGACCATCGTCGTCGACGACAGCGCGGCGCGTGGGGAGGACATGGCGAGCCTCGAGGTGCCCGCCTCCGTGCTCTACCAGTTCCCGTCCGTCCGGCTCCCGGCCGGGGGCGGCCTCGCGGGCGACGGCCTCCTCGACTCCACGGTCTCCGACTGGGGCTACGTGGTGGCCACGTTCGAGCGCGTCACCGACTACGCCATCCGGACCGAGTCCGGGGACACCGTCGTCTTCTCGTACGCCACGGGCGACTTCGGCTTCTTCGGCTGGGACAACCCGACCGAGGCCGACGCCTGCAACAACTGCCTCGACGACGACGGGGACGGTTGGGCCGACGCGGACGATCCGGACTGCGCGGGCGGGACGGAGGAAGTGGGCTACGGCGAGGACGCCTGCAACGACAACGTCGACAACGACGGCGACGGGCGCCGCGACTCCGCGGACAGCAACTGCGAGTCGGGTGATGGAACCGACGAGTCCAACTGCTCCAACTCGGTCGACGACGACGAGGACGGGCTCGAGGATGAGGCGGATCCCGACTGCCTGGCCGGCGGGAACGAGGGTGACAACGCCTGCGACGACGGCTTCGACAGCGACGGCGACGGCTGGATCGACCTCGAGGACCCGGACTGCACGAGCGGCGACGCCGAGGCGGGCTTCGGGACGAGCGCCTGCAACGACGGCGAGGACAACGACGCGGACGGGGCGACCGACCGCGACGACCCCGAGTGCATCGACGCCGCCGTGGACGACGAGGGCGGGGTCATCGGGGTGACCGGCTGTGAGAACGGCACGGACGACGACCTCGACGGCTGGATCGACGCCGCGGACCCGGACTGCGCCGGTGGCAGCGACGAGCTCGGGCTCGGGCTCACGGCCTGCAACGACGGCACCGACAACGACGGGGACCTCCTGGTGGACGCGCTCGACGCCGACTGCGCCGACGCGGCCGACGAGGACGAGTCCACCGTGGTGGCCTCCACCGGGTGCACGGACGGCCTCGACGAGGACCTCGACGGCTGGATCGACGCCGCCGACCCGGACTGTGCCAGTGGCACGGACGAGGTGGGGGTCGGCGCGACTACGTGCAACGACGGTGAGGACGACGACGCGGATCTCCTGGTCGATGCTCTCGATCCGGAGTGTGCCGACGCCGCGGATGACGACGAGGCGCTCTAGGACGCGATCCTGGAGCCTTGACGGCTCGGTCGGGGATGCATAGGAAGTGGTCCCCGGCATCGAAGGGTGCGGGCGGTCATCAAGAAAAAAGATCTTGACCCGCCCACTACTTGAGAGTAAATGGCGGGGGCTTCGGAGAGGCGGAAATGCCGAACCGAAGCGGGTCGAGACAAGAACGAAAGATTCTTGACGAGACCCACCCCACCCGATAAGAGGCGGGGGCTTCGGAGAGGTGAAAGCCGAACCGAAGCGGTCGAGACAAGAACGAAAAAAGTTCTTGACGCGACCGACCCGCTCCGATAAGAGGCGGGGGCTTCGGAGAGAGAGCATCGAAAGATGCGCTGACCTCGAAGCGGTCTTTGAAAAATTGGTAGCAGTTTCCGTACGTTCAATAGAGTTTCGACGTAC
>CAYWGD010000051.1:0-10316 GCA_964457335.1 uncultured Enterobacteriaceae bacterium
GCGTCGGAGTCGGCGTCGCTGTCCGCGTCGGAGTCGGCGTCGCTGTCCGCGTCGCTGTCCGCGTCGGAGTCGGCATCGCTGTCCGCGTCCGCGTCGGCGTCCGCGTCGGCGTCGGCATCGGCATCCGCGTCGGAGTCCGCGTCGGAGTCCGCGTCGGAGTCCGCGTCGGCATCGGCATCGGCGTCCGCATCCGCGTCGCCGTCCGCGTCGGCATCAGCGTCCGCGTCGGCATCGGCATCGGCATCGCCGTCCGCGTCGGCATCCGCGTCGGCATCGGCGTCCGCATCGGCGTCGGCGTCCGCCTCCTCCCCGGGATCCGGCACGTCACCGAGATCGGTGTCATCGTCCTTGTCCAGCGGGTCGTTCTCGTCGCCCGGAGGCGCTTCTTCCTGGCCTGTGTCCGTCGGCCCGGCGTCGGATGGTTTGAAGAATCCGTAGTCGGTGCACGCCGCACCGAAGCACACGATCGCCAGCGTCAAAAGGCGCTGCATGGGGACCTCCGGTCATGGTACGCGGGCGCGACGACAGACGGCGGGGAAGGAGCGCGCCGTCGCGCGACCAATCGAGATTGCTCGTGCTGGTCAACTGCACGATAGCAAGACCGGACGCGGGGGTGAACGAACTGACACCCCCCGGTAAGGGCATCCACAGCGGATCGTAAGCGCGACGCCCACCGTCGTGTCGGCGGCGTCACACGTTACAGTTGGATGTAAGTGCGGTCAGTCGCCGGTGTACTCACCGGTGTCATGGCAACCGATGGCGGTCGCGTCGAGGGAGCCGCGCACGCAGACGCGGTTCTGGTCCGCCCCGAGCGGCCACACCTCCTCGACCACGACGCTCGCGAGCGCGCCGTCGTTCGTGAGGAAGAGCCGCAGGTAGCTGGTCGACCCCGCGCCGAGGGGCGCGTAGCCGATGCTCGCCGGGTCGAGGGTCGTCGCGATGGTCACGCCGCCGGGCGGCCACGCGGCGTCGGAGACGGCCCACTCCGCCTCACCGGTCGGGTCGAGCCGGCCGTCGGCCGTGGTCAGGGCCCAGGTCGCGAGGCCCGTGACCTCCACGGGGCAGGCGTCGAGCGGGCCCGTGAGCAGCTGGAGGGCGCCCACCGGCGCGATCTCCAGCGTGACCGTAGTGGCGTCGGCGTCGTCCCAGGCGAGCGTCCCGGTGAACGTGCCGACGGCGAAGCCGAGCACGTCCTCCGCCGACACGCCGCCCTCGCCGGGGTCCGACCAGCCGAGGGCCGCCTCGGTGGGCTCCTCGTAGGGGACGCACTGGGCGGCGGGGTCCTGTTCGACGGGCGGGGCGTAGTCCGACTTCGGGGTGTCCGGCGCGCAGCCGGCCAGCAGGAGGGAGAGCAGCATGGTGCGGGTCAGACACCCGAGGCGCCTGGTCCCATCCCTCGCTCAGGCGCACGGGCACGATGCGAGGTGGTCGCCGTGCTCGGGCTGGGTCGCGACGCGAGGTGGATCGTCGCCGACCTCCTCGTTCTTGCGTGGCCGCGCTTCGGCTTCATCGTGCGGCCGGTCGAATGTCCTGCCTCCGATGCGCGTCCGAGCGCGACCCCCGGAGAGCCCGTGCGCCTCGTCCTCCTCCTCCTCTTCGGCTGCGACGCCGCGAAGCCCGTCGTGACCGGCGATCTCGCCTGCGCGGAGGGCGAGATCCGCGTCCTGTCCACCGGCGCGCTCCACGGGAGCCTCGCGGACGCGATGGCCGCGGTCGCGGACGACGACACGATCTGCGTCGGACCGGGCACGTACGACCTCGCTGAGAGCCTCGACTGCCGGCACCTCTACCCGGCGGACGACGACCGAACGCTGACCATCGCCGGCGCCGGCTCGGACCGCACGCGCCTGGTGGGGTACGCCGACGCGGCGCCGGAGGACGGGTGCCGGGACCTGAGGCTCTCGTTCTGGGAGCCGACCGACCGGATCGCGCTCGAGGGCCTCACCTTCACGAACGCGGCCGTCTACGTCGGCGCCGGGGTCGTCACCGCGCGCGACCTCCGCGTGGAGGACTTCGCCGGCGCCGGCTCCCCGGCCCTCCGGCTCTGGGGCTCCGCCTCGCTCGACGTGGAGAGCGTGACCGTCACGGGGAGCCGCTCCGCGAGCGGCGGCGGCTTCGTGTTCATGGGGGTGGGCGACGTGCGGGACGTGGTCGTCGCCAGCAACGAGTTCGACTCGGGGTACT
The DNA here is from genome assembly GCA_964457335.1 of uncultured Enterobacteriaceae bacterium. Classification (GTDB taxonomy): domain Bacteria; phylum Myxococcota_A; class UBA796; order UBA796; family SXON01; genus CAJBVW01. Next base: position 2,185 of record CAYWGD010000051.1, read on the forward strand.
TCGGGACCTTCCACGGCACGCTCACGGTCGACGGCCTCGCGGTGACGGACAACGTGCGGACCGCCGAGGAGCCCGGCTTCGACCTCGTCGAGTTCTTCGGCGACGTCGCGTTCTGGGACGCGACGTTCGCGGGCAACCGGACCAACGGGCCGCTCCTCTCCGGCGTCGGGACCTTCACCGGCACGGGCCTCACGTTCGCAGACAACGAGGCGAATTGGCGCTCGGTGGTGAGCGCCTACGGCGACGGCAGCGTCCTGACACTGGCCGACGCGCGCTTCGACCGCAACGCGGGCGCCGACGCCGCGCTCGGGGTGTACGACGACGCGAGCGCCGTGCTCGCGGGGGTCGACTTCGTCGACAACGCGCCCTGCGACGTGCTCAGCGGTGGGGCCTGCCTCACCGGGCTCGGGGAGGACGTGGAGCTGGCCTGCGACGGGACGGGGTGCAGCGAGCGGTAGGGGGGGCGTTGCGGGGGGGCCCGCCCCCCCCTCACGGCCGGCTTGCCGCCGGCCTCCGGGGCGGGCTGCGTCCCCTCCGGCGCTTGCCGCGCCGGACCCTCGCAGTGCTCGGGTCGGGGACTCCGCGACGCCTTCGGCGTCCGCCCCAAGATCTACTTCTTCGCGAGCCGGATGAGCTCCTCGACAATGGCGGGATCGGCGAGCGTGGACGTGTCACCCAACTGATCCACCTCGTCGGCCGCGATCTTGCGCAGGATGCGGCGCATGATCTTGCCGGAGCGGGTCTTCGGGAGGCCGGGGATCACCAGCACGCGGTCGGGCGTGGCGATGGGGCCGATCTGGTCCCGCACCTGCTCCCGGAGCTCCTCGGACGAGGCGGTGTAGCCCTCCTTGAGGTGCACCCAGGCGAAGATGCCTTCGCCCTTGATGTCGTGCGGGAAGCCGACCACGGCGGACTCCGCGACCGCCGGGTGCGCGACCAGCGCGCTCTCGACCTCGGCCGTGCCGATGCGGTGCCCGGCCACGTTGAGCACGTCGTCAACCCGCCCGGTGATCCAGTGGTAGCCGTGCGCGTCGCGCCGGCAGCCGTCGCCCGTGAAGTAGTAGCCGGGGAAGGAGCGGAAGTAGGTGTCCACGAAGCGCGCGTGGTCGCCCCAGATGGTGCGCGCCTGGCCGGGCCACGCGCCGGCGAGCACGAGGTTCCCGTGGGCCTCGCCCTCGAGCACGGCGCCCTCGTTGTCGACCAACACGGGTCGGACGCCGAAGATTGGGAGCCCCGCCGAGCCGGGCTCGGCGGCGTGGGCCCCGGGGAGCGAGGTGATGAGGATGCCGCCCGTCTCGGTCTGCCACCAGGTGTCGACCACCGCGCAGGCGCCGCGCCCGACGGCGTCGTGGTACCAGCGCCACACGTCCGGGTTGATGGGCTCGCCCACCGAGCCGAGCACGCGCACGGTCGGCATGGGCCGGAGCCACTTGTCGCCCTCGCGCAAGAGCGATCGGAGCGCCGTCGGGGCGGTGTAGAGCGTGACGGCGCCGACGTCGTTGGCGACCTCCCAGTAGCGGGAGGGGTCGGGGTGGTTGGGCACCGACTCGAAGAGCACCGTCGTGACGCCGTTCGCGAGGGGCCCGTACACGATGTAGCTGTGGCCGGTGATCCAGCCGACGTCGGCGGTGCAGAAGTGGGTCTCGCCCGGCGCCACGTCGAACACCCAACGGAACGTGGACGCCACGCAGGTGAGGTAGCCGCCCGTGGTGTGCAGGAGCCCCTTGGGTTTTCCCGTGGAGCCCGACGTGTAGAGGATGAACAGCGGATCCTCGGCGTCCACCCACTCGATCGGGCACACGGGGCGCTGCTTCGCCTCCTCCTCGTGGAGCCAGCGGTCGCGGCCGGGCTCCATGTGCACGGGGCAACCGGTGCGGCGCACGACCAGCACGGTGTCGACCACGCCGCCCTCGGCGGCCTCGTCGGCGATGTGCTTGATCGCGATGCGCTTCGGACCGCGGAGGCCCTCGTCGGCCGTCACGAGCACGCGGGCGCCGGCGTCGCAGATGCGGTCGCGGAGCGCCTGGGCCGAGAAGCCGGCGAACACCACGCTGTGCACGGCGCCGATGCGGGCGCAGGCGAGCATGGTCATGACCAACTCGGGCACCATGGGGAGGTAGATGCAGACGCGATCCCCCTTCCGCACGCCGTGCGCCCGCAGGACGTTGGCGATGCGGCTCACCCGCGCGCGCAGCTCGCCGTAGGTGATCGACTCGTACTCGCCGGGCTCGTTCTTCGCCCACACGATCGCGACGCGGTCGGCGGGGTGGCGGTCGACGCAGTCGTGACAGGCGTTGAGCTTGCCGCCGCTGAACCACGCCGCGTCCGGGCCCTGCCCCTCGACGACGCTCCGCCAGGGCGCGAACCAGGTCAGCGCCGACGCCTCCCGCGCCCAGAACGTGTCCGGCGCGCGCAGCGACTCGGCGTAGAGCGCGTCGTAGGCGGCGCGCGACGGGACGCTGGCGCGCGCGGCGAGTGCGGGCTTGACGGGGATCATCGGGCCTCGGGGGAACCGGATCCCCTAACCCGGAGAGGGACGCGCCTCGCCGCGCCTACGCGGGGCCCAGGGCCCGGCGCGCCCACGGGCCGAGCGCCGCCGCGACGCCGAGCGTGGCGAGGGCGCCCACCGCGTACACGGGGGTGACGCCGAGGGCCAGCCCGCCGAGCGCGAGGAGCGGCCCGCCCAGGTAGCCGAGCCCGATGACGGCCTCGTGCGTGCCGCCCGAGTCGACCTCGCCCTTGCCGACAGCCATGCCGTAGTAGAGCGCCTGGTAGTAGAGCGTGCCCTGGCCGACGCCGAAGGCCACGAGCCCGACGAGCACGACCGCGACGGAGGCGCCGGAGAGCGCGGCGCCGAAGCCGCCGAGCAGGGCGGCCGCGCCCGCGAGGAGCGCCGCGGGGTGCCCGCGCCAGCCCGACCAGCGGAACAGCGCGACGAAGACGCCGAAGCGGGCGAGCATCCAGGTGGAGCTCAGCGCGGGGCCGAGCGCGCCGTCCATGCCGGCGCGGGCCCACACCCCCGGGAGCAGCGGCGCCAGCGCGTCGAGCAGGACGTAGCTGATGGGGAGGAGCACGCGGGCGGAGCGCAGGAGCCGCGGGTAGTCGGGGGCGACCGGCGCGGCCGCCTCGTGGTCCGGCGGCGGCGGGGAGGGGGCCAGCGCGGCGATCACGGCGACGCCGAGCAGGTGCAGCGCGAGCAGGGCGCCGAAGCTCACGGCCAGGTCGTCGCCGGCGAGGCCCACGATCCAGAGGGCGGGCGCGAGCGTGAGGGACCACGTGAGGTTGAAGCCGCCGATCGCGCGGTGCAGCCCGGGGCCGTGCCGCCCGCCTGCGACGTAGCCCTCGACGAGGGGCCAGAAGAGCCCCGCGGCGCCGTTGTAGAGCGGGGCGGCGACCCAGATCGCCCAGGCGGGGGGCTGCAGGGCGAGCACCACGCCGGCCGCGATCATGAGCAGGTTCGTGGCCTGCAGCGTCGCACGCGCGCCGAAGCGCCGCGCGAGGGGCCCGGCGACGAGCGCGGCCGGCACGTAGGGCACGAAGAGCGCGATGGCGAGCCACAGGTTGGCCCGATCGTCGAACCCGTACGCCGCGTGCGTGAGGAAGTAGATCCCGTGCGCGACGATGCCGGACGCGGTGCTCACGAGGGCGGCGAGGAGGAGGGCGGGGCGCACGCCGCGGGCCTAACAGGGGGCGTCGCGCCGCGTCGCGCTGCGTCGCCGATCGGCGCCGCGCGGGCCGTCGCGAGCTACATGAGCGCGTGCGTTGGGGTTTCGTCTTCCTCGCGTGTCCGCTGAAGCTCTCCGAGGAGCAGCGGACCTCGCTCGTCCGCCTCGCGGCGACGGCGTGGTTCACCGACCAGTCGGAGATCCCCTTCGACTGGGAGGGATGCGAGGGCGTGGTGCGCGTCGCCTCGGACGTGACGAGCCTCGGCACCTTCACCGGGCAGAAGTTCGTCGCGGAGGTCAACCTCCCGGGCAGCTCCGGCATGGTCCAGTTCCTCGTCGCGGAGCACCACATGCGCGAGGTCGCGGAGGCGTAGCGGCCCGCGGCGAGCGGACGCGTGAACGTCCGGCCGGGGGCGCCCGCGAACAGGTTATGGGCGGGTATGTCCGCGGTGGACGGCCTGAACCTCACGATCGGCGCGCTCAGTCGGGCCACCGGTGTCCCCGTCAACACGCTGCGCACCTGGGAGCGCCGCTACGGCGTGCCGAGCGGGGGCCGGAGCGAGGGGGGCCACCGGCTCTACCCGCCGGAGACCGTCGAGCACGTGCGGCTCGTGGTCCGCGCGCTCGACGCCGGGCATCGCCCGGCCCAGGTGCTGCCCGCCTCGGTGTCCACGCTGCGCGCGCTCCTCGGGGACCGGCCACGCGCCGCGGCCTTCCCGGACGGGCCGGTGGACGCCTGGGTGGCCGCGACCGGCGCGCTGGACGGCCCGGGGCTCCAGCGCGGGCTCGCCGAAGAGGCGGCGCGCCTCGGGATCCCCGCCTTCGTCGAGACGCGCGCGATCCCCTTCCTCCAGCGGCTCGGCGCGGCCTGGGAGACCGGCGACTTCGGGGTGTTCCACGAGCACTTCGCCAGCAACCGCCTCGAGGCCTTCCTCGCCGGCTGGTGGCGGCCGCTCGCGGACGCCGGGACCGGCGCGCCCGTGCTCTGCGCGACCCTCCCGGGGGACCACCACAACCTGGGCCTCCACTGCGCCGCGGCGCTGCTCGCCGCCCAGGGCCACCGCGTGCTCTTCCTCGGGCTCGAGACGCCGGTGGCCGACATCCTCGACGCCGTCCGCCGGGCCGGCGCCGGCTCGGTGCTCCTCGCCATCGGCGGCTGGGCCGTCGCGCCCGAGCAGGCGCTGGCGCAGCTCCGGAGCGGGCTCCCGCCCGGCGTGGGGCTCTACGTGGGCGGCCGCGGCGCGCCCCGGGAGGCCGAGGGCGCGGTGTACATCCCCGAGATCCCGCGGGTCACGGACGTGCTGCCGCCGCCCTGATCGAGCGCTACCCCACGTCCGCCGGGATCCGCACGGTCTCGACGGCGAGGTCGATCTCGGTCCCGTTCGTGACGACGTCGAGCACCGGGGAGAAGCGCGCGAGCTCCTCCAGGCGCTCGGCCGGCGCGTCGCTCTCCACGCGGAACCGGGCCTCGATGCGGCGGTACCCCCGGCGCGCGTCGGGCGACAGGCCGAGGAAGCCCCGCACGTCGAGCTCGCCGACGAGCGTGCACTCGCAGGTGCGCACCTCGATGCCGCGGGCGGCCGCGTGGTAGATGAGCGAGGCCGTCAGGCACGTCGCGAGCGCGTGCAGCAGGTGCTCCGCGGGGTTGGGCGCGGCGTCGGCCCCGAGGAGGACGCGCGGCTCGTCCGCCTCGAGCACGAAGCGCCGGCCGTCGTTCTCCGCGCCGTCGCCGCGGAACGACGTGACCGTGGTGGCGCTGTGCCCGCCGCCGATCCACTCCGTGCGCGTGCGGAACTCGAAGGCCGCCCGGTCCGCGTCCGAGAGGCGGTGCACGACCTGGGCGAGCCCGCCGACATCGATCCCGTTGAGCTCCTTCATCGCTGGATCCTCCCTTCTCACCGTGCGGACGCGGCGGGGGCCCGGGAAGGGGGGATTCGCGACGCCCGAGCGCTTCCTCCGGCGCTCGCGGTGCTTAGAGAGGTCGGCCATGGACGCACTCCCGACGCCGCCCGCCCCCGAGCGGATCTCGCTGCCGATCAGCGGCATGACGTGCGCCTCGTGCGCCACGCGCATCGAGCGCGTGCTCGTGCGGATGGACGGGGTGGCGGAAGCGTCGGTGAACCTCGCGACGGAGCGCGCGTCGGTCGCGTTCGACCCCGCGCGCGTGCGCCCGGCGGACCTCGCCGCCGCCGTCGAGCGCGCCGGCTACGGCGTGCCCGTGCAGACGGCCCGGCTGAAGGTCGGCGGCATGACGTGCGCCACGTGCGCGCAGCGGATCGAGAAGGTGCTCTCGCGGCTGCCCGGCGTGGCGTCCGCGCAGGTGAACCTCGCCACCGAGGTGGCCACGGTCGCGTACACGCCCGGCGTGGTCGAGCCCGCGGGCCTGGTCGCGGCGATCGAGGGAGCCGGCTACACCGCCGCGCCCGCCCCGACGGACGCCGCCGCGCGCGAGGCCGCGGAGCGGGAGGAGGCCGCGCACACGCGGCGGGAGGTCGCGCTCGTGGCGGGGGCCGCGGCGCTGACGATCCCGCTGCTCGTGCCGATGATCGCGCATCCGCTCGGCTTCCACTGGATGCCGCCGGGCTGGGTCCAGCTGCTGCTCGCCACGCCCGTGCAGTTCGTGGCGGGGGCGCGCTTCTACCGCGGCGCCTGGGGCGCGTTGCGGTCGGGCACCGCGAACATGGACGTGCTCGTGGCGCTCGGCACCACGGCCGCCTACGCGCTCTCCATCGGGATGCTGTTCACCGGCGGGCACCTCTACTTCGAGAGCGGCGCCGCGGTCATCACGCTCGTGCTCCTCGGGAAGATGCTGGAGGCCCGGGCCAAGCGCTCGACCACGCGCGCGATTCGCGCGCTGATGGAGCTGCGCCCGGAGACGGCCCGGGTGCTGCGCGACGGACACGAGGTCGAGGTGCCGGCCGAGGCCGTCGGCCGCGGGCAGATCGTCGTCGTGCGGCCCGGCGAGCGGATGCCGGTGGACGGGACGATCGTCCGCGGGTCGAGCCAGCTCGACGAGTCGCTGGTCACCGGCGAGAGCCTGCCCGTGTCCCGCGGGGAGGGGGACCCGGTGGTGGGCGGCTCCATCAACGGGGATGGGCTCCTGCACGTGGAGGCCACCGCCGTCGGCGCGGAGAGCACGCTCTCGCGCATCGTCGCGCTCGTGCAGGACGCGCAGGCGACCAAGGCGCCGATCCAGCGCACGGTCGACCGGGTGTCGGCCGTGTTCGTGCCCGTCGTGATGGGGATCGCCGCGCTCACGGCCGTCGGCTGGCTGGTCGCGGGGGCGCCCTGGGTGGAAGCGGTGGTCGCGTCCGTGAGCGTGCTCGTGATCGCGTGCCCGTGCGCGCTCGGCCTCGCGACGCCCACCGCGCTGATGGTCGGCACCGGCGCCGCCGCGCACGCCGGGATCCTCATCAAGGACGCGGTCGCGCTGGAGCGCGCCCACGCCGTGCGGGTGGTGGTGTTCGACAAGACGGGGACGCTCACGGAGGGGCGCCCGGAGGCGCGCGCGGTGCTGACCGTCGGGGGCGACGAGGACGCGCTGCTCGCCCGGGCGGCCGCGGCGCAGCAGGGGAGCGAGCACCCGCTCGCGGGCGCGGTCCTGCGGGCCGCGAAGACGCGCGGCCTGGCGCTGCCGCCGGCGGACGGCTTCCGCGCCATCCCCGGCCGGGGCCTGGAGGTCACCGTGGACGGGCGGCCCCTCGTCGTGGGCAGCCGCCGGCTGATGAACGAGCGCGGCGTCGACCTCGGGCCGCTCGCCGAGCGGGCCGCGGCGCTCGAGGCCGAGGGCGCCACCGTGATGTGGATCGCGGCGGACGGCGCGCTCGCCGGGGCGATCGCCGTGGGCGACCGCGTCCGGCCCGGCGCGAAGGAGGCCATCGCGCGGCTCGTGCGCGCGGGCATCGAGCCGGTGCTCCTGACCGGGGACAACGCCGCCACCGCCGCGGTGGTCGCGCGCGAGCTCGGCATCGGGCGCGTGCTCGCCGAGGTGCTCCCCGACGAGAAGGCGCGGCACGTCGCCGCGCTGCGCGCGGAGGGGCGCGTGGTCGCGATGGTGGGGGACGGCGTGAACGACGCGCCGGCGCTCGCCGCGGCGGACGTGGGCTTCGCGATGCCCACCGGCACCGACGTGGCCAAGCACACCGCCGGCGTCACGCTGATGCGGCCCGACCCCGCGCTCGTGGCCGACGCCGTCACGGTGTCGCGCGCGACCACCCGCAAGATCCGCCAGAACCTGTTCTGGGCGTTCATCTACAACGTCATCGGCATCCCGCTCGCCGCCGCGGGCGTGCTCACGCCGGTGCTCGCGGGCGCGGCGATGGCGTTCTCGAGCGTGAGCGTCGTGACGAACGCGCTGCTCCTGCGGCGGTGGAAGCCCGGTACGTAGGTTCGGGGGGGCGTTGCGGGGGGGGGGGGGGGGCCCCCCCCCCCCCCCCCCCCCACCCCCCGCCCCCCCACCCCCCCCCG
>CAYWGD010000051.1:10326-47975 GCA_964457335.1 uncultured Enterobacteriaceae bacterium
GGGGGGTGGGTGGGTGGCCGGGCGGCGGCGGGGGGGGGGGGGGGGGGGGGGGGTGGGTGGGGGGGGGGGGTGGGGGGGGGGCCCCCCCCCCCCCGCCCCAAGATCAACCCGATTCGCCGGCGCGATCAGCCGCCGTTCAGGATGAACTCCACGACGTCGGGCCCGCGCCCGTCGAGGTTGGCGGCGGCGCGCCAGCTGGAGAACACGACGCGGCCGCCGTCGGGGCTGAAGCCGACGAGCAGGGGCGCGTCCTCCGAGACGTACTCCTCGGTGCCGTCGCGGTAGGTGACCTCGTCGGCGCGCTGGTAGACGGTGACGCTGTCGTCCACGCGCTCGACGATCGGCCACGTGTCGAGGTCGAAGCTCACGTCCACGTTCTCGACGCCGATGGCGTCCGCCATGGGTGTGTGCGTGATGCTGGCGCGGACGGTGTCGGGCACGCCGAGCTGCGCCGCGTCGTGCTCCTCGTCGTCGCCGAGGAAGTCGATGCGGTCGGGCCAGCAGAGCTCGATCACGTCGTAGGACCAGTCGGAGGCGTACACGAAGCCGCCCGCCGAGACGTAGTCGCGCACCGCGGCCTGCACCGCGGCGACGGTGGCGCCGGCGTTGCCGTCGGAGTCGTGGAGCACGTCCTCCTCGATGTGCCCGCCCGCGAAGAAGAGGGCGCCGAACTCCGCGAGGTTCGCGCCGTCGGAGAGGAACTGCCCGAGCTCCGCGCCGGTGAGCCCGTCGATGAGCTCGTAGTTGGTGACGCCGATGTCGGGGAGCACGGCCTCCCAGTCGTCGTAGTTGCCGGTGATGACGGCCACGCGCCCCAGGTCCGCCCCGCACGCGGGGGTGGGCGCCTCGATCTCGGCGTTGTCCGGGACCTCGACGTTGAACATGTCGATGATCTCGTTGCCGTACTGCACGTACACCGTGTAGGTCTGGTCGCCGCGCAGCTCCTCGAGCGTCCACGTGCCGTCCGCCGCGGTGTAGGTCTCGCGCGTGTCGATGAGCTCGTTCGCGTCGTTGACGATGTGCGTGTAGACGACCGCGCCCTCGAGCCAGCGGCCGCTGTCGGCGTCGCACACGCGGCCGGTCAGCGTGCTCTCGTAGATGCCGCCGTAGTCCTTGACGTAGTTGAGGCCGCCGTCGCTCTCGCACGCGGCGAGCAGGAGGAAGGGCAGGGCGAACGTACGCATCAGGAGCCGCTCCCGGGGACGACGACGTAGATGTCGAGGGTGTCGAGGAGGACCGTCCCGTCGCCGAGGACGTTCAGCGTCACCCGGAAGATCTGGTCCTCGGTGAGCGCGGGCACGGCGCCGCGGAAGGTGAGGGTGAACTCGACCGTCTCGCCGTCGGGCGAGCCGGACATCGCGTAGCTCTCGGGCTCGATCGAGGAGACGAAACCGTTCGCGTCGCCGTCGACGACGAGCGAGACGGAGTCGAACTGTACGGAGCTGACCGCGTCCTGGATCGCGTTCACGATGGTCGTGCGCAGCGAGCCGCTCGAGCCGCTCCAGCTGAAGACGAGCTTGTCGTCCACCGCGCCGTCGCCGTCGGTGTCGGCGAGCGAGTTGGTGCGCGAGGCCAGGTCGTTCATCTGCGAGACCGGGAGCGTGCTGCCCCAGCTCTGGACGTTGATGCCGATCAGCAGCGCGCCGAGGTTGTTGGCCTCCGTGACCACGTCGTTCTTGCCGGCGTCGATGGGGCAGCCGCCCGGCGTGCCGTTGTAGCTCCGGTCGGTCGAGTCCGGATCGCGCAGGTAGTTGTCGGTCGCGTAGACGATGATGGGCAGCGCGTAGTCGCGGAAGCCGAAGCCGCCGACCGTGCCGGTGCCCGTGCCGTTGCTGCCCTGGCCGCCGGAGCCGCCGAAGGGGTCTCCACCCGAGGCGGTGAACGGCTTCACGTCGGTGTTGCTGGTGTACCGCCCGTCGCAGTTCTGGTCGTAGCCGGCGCCGGTGAGGCTCTGGTAGAGCGCCTCCATGCCGCTCTCGGGGCCGTCGTTGCCGTTGTGCACGGAGAGGCCGGAGAGGGCGGACTGGACGGTGCCGGTGTTGCTCGTGACCTGCTGGACGAGGATGAACGGCTTGTCGCCGCTCGAGCCGTAGCTCCCGTAGTTGTAGTCGTCGTACGTCGCGACGCCGTACTGCGCGTCCGGCAGCGTCGACGCGAGCTCGGACACGATGCGCGAGAACTCGGCCGACATCCCGTTGAGCGTGCCGCTCATCGAGCAGGTGGTGTCGAGCAGGAAGCCCACGTCGCCCATCTGCACGTTCAGCGAGAACTCGAAGGTCTCCTCGATGCTCGTGCGCTCGGGGACGGTGACGTAGAGCCCCTCGATGATGGAGCCGGAGTCGAGCGGGTCGGTGCCGGCGGTGACCTCGGCGCCGTCGGTGAAGCCGTCCCCGTCGGTGTCGGGGTCGTAGGGGTCGGTGCCGGAGCCGGCCTCGGAGGCGTCGGCCACGCCGTCGCCGTCGCTGTCGGAGTCGGCGAAGTCGTAGACGCCGTCGCCGTCGGTGTCGCGGGGCTCGCCGCCGCCGGCCCCGCCCTCGGCGGAGTCGGAGAAGCCGTCGCCGTCGGAGTCGTGGTCGAGGTAGTCGGGCGTGCCGTCGCCGTCGGCGTCGCGGGGGGCGTCCTCGAACGCGGAGGTGCCGGCCTCGTACACGTCGCCGACACCGTCGCCGTCGGAGTCGTCGTCGAGGTAGTCGGGGGTGCTGTCGCCGTCGGAGTCGACGAGCGCGCACTCCGCGCCGATCTCGTGCACGTCGGAGATGCCGTCGCCGTCGTCGTCGAGGTCGGAGAAGGCGAGCAGGCCGTCGCCGTCGAGGTCGTCGCCGCGCGGCTCGTCGGCGTCGGGGATGCAGTTGCCGTCGGCGTCGAGGTCGCGGAAGTCCTTCTCGCCGTCGCCGTCGGTGTCCCAGGGGAGCGTGAGGGGATCGTCGTCGCCGGCCTCGCGCTGGTCGGCCACGCCGTCGCCGTCGGAGTCCTCGTCGAGGTAGTCGGGCGTCTCGTCGCCGTCGGTGTCGACGTGGGTCTCGCCCTCCTCGGCGTCCACCGGGTCGACGTAGCCCTCGTGGAGGTCCACGATGCCGTCGCCGTCGGAGTCGACGTACTCGATGACGACGGCGTCGTCGCCGGCCTTGCCGCCATCGCCGGCGCAGGATGTCAGGACGAGGGCGAGCACCCCGAAGCGGACCATGGGACCTCCGAGCCGGGGAGTGTACCGAAAAACGGCGCGCGGGTCGGTGGCCGGGGTCGCGCTTTCTCGACGGGGTGCACATCCACACGCTTACACGGGGCTTTCGGGGGGTGGGATTCGGGAACCGCGGCGGCGGAGCGCGGTCGGACCGGGCACCGGAGGTGTTGAATGTCCGCTGCCACCACGCGGAGTGCCACTCGTGTTCCCCAGGGGCTCGCCGTCGTCGTCGACGAGCTGCTCGATCCGGAGGATCTCGCGTTCCGGAGCGCGCTGGGGACGCTCACCCTCGCGGCGGCGTGCTTCACCGCGTGGGTGGCCTCGACGCCGCCCCGCGTGGAGGAGCTGGTCGTGGACGCGCGCGCCGTGGGCGTCTACGTCGCGGACCTGCCGCGGATCCCGATGCCGGAGCCGGTGGTCGAGCCGCTCCGTCCGGCCGTCCTCGACGGGGCGTGGGAGCCTCGACCGACGCGGCCGCACCCGGCGCCGGCGGAGCCCGCCGACACGCGCGGCGCGCCTTCGACGGACGCCGACACGGAGCGGACCGGCTCGCTGCTGATCCAGGAGCTCGGCACCCTCGGGAAACGAGACGACGCGCTCGCGACCGTCCTGCGCCCCGACGTGGGCTGGGCCGACCTGGACGCGGCGCTCCGGCGCGTGGACAGCGTGACCGTGGCGCGGGTGGGCGACGCGCCCGCGCGAGCGGTCCGGGACGGCGACGCGACGCACGGCATCGGGCTCCTCGGGGGCGGGCGGGCGGAGACCGGCGGGTCCCCCGCGGTGGCCCTGCGCCTGCGGACCGAGGAGGCGGCGGCCGACGTGGAGGTGGACGCCGGCGACGCGGCGGAGATCGCGCGCGTGGTGAAGGGGAGCCAGGGCGGCATCGTGACGTGCCTGGAGCGGGCGCTGAAGATCGCGCCGGGGACGACGGGGCGCGTCGAGCTCGGCTGGTCGATCACCGGCGGCCGGGTGCGCGGGGTGCGGGTCGTGAAGGACACGACCGGCGACCCGGAGCTCGCGGGCTGCATGGCCCGGACGGTGCGCTCGATGCGCTTCCCGTCGGAGGTCACGGCGGAGGTGGCGAGCTTCCCGTGGGTGGTGTCGGGGGGCTGACGACGAGTGGTACGCTGCGCGCGCCATGCGCCTCGCGACGAGAACCCGGCCGGCGGCGACGCGGGCGCCGGGCCCCTTGCAGGACCCCCTCCGCGACTCGCTCGTCGATCCGCTGGTCGACCCGATCGCGGGCCACGGTACGGCGGGTTTTTCGCCGCCGATCCAGTGCGCCAACAAGAAGGCCAAGACGAAGAAGGGGCCGGCACCGGGCGGCATCGTGAAGGCCCCGACCCGGGTGGAGAAGATCCGCGCCCTCACCTGGAACATGCGCAAGCGGTCGGGTGGGCGCTACCCGCTGCGCGCCACCCCGGCCCGGCTCAAGAGCAAGGCCGAGATGGTCTACGAGATGCTCGAGAACGGGAAGATCGACCTCGCCCACCTCCAGGAGCTCGAGGTGGGCAAGCTCCAGGAGGTCGAGTGGGGGAAGAGCAAGAAGAAGAAGATGAAGCACCCGTTCGAGATCGCGCTCCGCGACCTCGACAAGGCGCGGAAGTACAAGATCAAGGTGCTCGAGAGCAAGGTGAAGCCGAAGACGATGACCTTCGGCGACGGCCGGGAGCAGAGCACCGTCCCCCAGAGCTCGAACGACCGCTACGCGGTCGTCTACAACCGCAACACGGTGGAGGTCGAGAACCCGCGGCTCGTCGACTACACCCAGGACAAGACCTTCGTCGACCGGGCGAAGACGACGACCGGGCTCATGCCGATCGGGGACTTCCGCAACGACATGGGGCACCGGCCGCCGATGATCTACGACGGGAAGGTGCTCCACTCGGGGGGCGACAACACGCCGTTCACCGGGTTCAACTGGCACGCGCCCGAGGGGGGCGGCGGCGGCAAGGACGGCGTGTACTCCGGCAAGGACGCGCTCCCGTCGATGACGCGCTTCGGCGAGAGCTCCACGCTCGAGGGCCTCCAGTCCAAGGGGCCGGTGCTCGGCATGGGCGACTTCAACGTGCGGCCCGAGCGCGTCTCGAAGATGCTCTTCGGCGACGGCAACGGGCACCACCACCAGCACGGCTCGGGCTCGCCCTGGGACGGCATGGTCTCCGACAAGTTCCGCTTCTCCGACAACCCGAACGACCTCGGGATCGACATCGCGAAGGACTTCCTCCCCGTGGGGAAGGGCAAGGACAACGGCAAGCAGGTGAGCGACCACCTGCCGCTGACGGGCGAGATCGAGATGGACGTGACGTAGCTGTCTCCGGGCAGCTGCTCCGCACTGCGGCGACGTCGGCGCGGGGGAGGCGCGGCGGTGGCTCGGGTGCGCGGGGGGAGCCCGGACGCGCGGCCCCTACTGCGCCGGCGCGAGCTCCAGGAGCTCCTCGGGGACGTCGGAGCTCGGGGCCGCCTCCGCGCGCACGGGCGCGAGCGTCTCCTCGAGCCGGCGGTTGTACGCGCGGATGGACGCCTCCGCGGCCTCGGCGTCGAGGTAGCGCGACACGTCGAGCGCGCGCTTGTCCGCGATCGCGTGCGACACGAGGCCGGTCCCCGCGAGGATGACGCCGGTGCCGATGAGCGAGAACGCGGCGGCCACGCGCGCGTCGTTGCGGGACCCGAGCTCGTCGAAGCCCGGCGTGCTCTCGTTGGCCGCGAGCGCCTCCTCGAGCGTGAAGAGCGGGATGGCCGAGGAGAGCGCGACCGCGCCGCCGCCCGCGACGAGGCCCCAGCCGAGCGTGCGGCCCTGCTTGCGGGTGGTCGCGATGCGGTCGAGCAGCGCCGAGTCGCCGGTCAGGATGGCCCAGGTGCGCGCGTCGACCGTGCGCGAGCGGCCGTCCTGGATCGCCCACCGGTCGCCGTCGGAGACCCGGAGCAGAGAGAGCTCGGAGACGCGCGCGGGGACGGCGTCGGGCTCCACGTCGAGGTCGCCGTCGGCGACGGCCGCGGGGGCGACCGGAGCCTCGGGCGCCGGCGCGGGCGGCCCCGCGGCGGCCTCGGGAGCGGGCGCCGGCGCGGCGGACGAGCCCGCGCCTCCGCCCGCCGACGGGGCCGTCGCCACGCCGCCCTCGTTCGAAGATTTTTCGGTCCCCTCGGAACCAGCCTGGCCAGCGCCTTTCTCGGGGGCGGGCGCGCCCGCGCCGGCGTCTTCGGCGAGGCAGAGTGCAACCAACGCGACGATCATGCTTCCACTCGGTTGGCGTCAGGCTACCATCGGGCCGTGCTGTCCGCGCTGGTCCTCTTCGCCGTTCCCGCCCTCGCCGCGGGGCTCCCCGTCGACATCGAGCTGGTGCGCCCTGCGCTTGCGCCCGGTGGAACCGCCGGCCAGGACACCCCCTGGACGCAGCCGCCCGGCCTCCCGCGCGTCGCGGCGCTCATCCAGGCCCAGCAGGACCCGGTCGTGGTGTTCTCCGACGGCGACTACGTCGGCGCCGCGGTGTCCTCGCGCTCGCTCGTGCAGGCCGGCCTGCGCTGGGGCCCGCTCCGCCGCATGGACGTGTCGCTCGCCATCCCGCTCGCGTGGCAGGAGGGCGGCACCTTCCCCGGCTCGGCGGAGGGCTTCGCGTTCGGCGACATCGAGCTCGCCGCCCGCTACCGCCTCTTCGGCAAGGACGAGAAGAGCGCGCTCGCCGTCCGCGCGGACCTCGCGCTCCCCTCCGGCGACACCGAGGCCTGGATGGGCGAAGGCGTCGTGCGCCCCGGCGGGGCGCTCCTCGGCGCGCTCGTCGTCGGCCAGCTCGCGTTCCTCGGCGAGGCGGGCGTGCGCTACGGCACGGCCGCGGAGACGGACCTCGAGCTCTTCAGCGGCCCCTCGCTCGTCACGAACGCCGCCGTGCGGTGGAGCTACGAGCGCGTCTCCGTCGGCTTCGGCTACCTCGGCCGCCTGCGCCTCGTGAACGGCGCCGGCCCCCGCGACAACGCCTCCGCGCTCCTCGCCACCGTCTCGCTGCGCGCGCCCAAGGGCGTCACCGTCGACGTGGGCGGCGGCCCCGGCCTCGGCGGCGGCGTCGGCGCGTCCACCCTGCGCGCGTTCCTCGGCGTCGCGTGGACACCCGAGCGCCCGAAACCCGCCGAGCGCCCGATCTCCGTCACCGCGCGCACCTTCGTGCCCCCGCCGGAGGACGTGCCCGACCTCGTGGTCCGCCCGGAGCCGGCCCCGCCGATCCCGGGCTGGGCGGAGGGCGAGCTCGCCAAGGTGGAGGGCGACCGCATCGTCATCCGCGACCCGATCCGCTTCGTGTTCGCCAAGGACGAGGTGCTCCCCGAGTCGATCCCCACGCTCGCGGACGTCGCGCGCGTGCTCGCGGAGAACCCCCGCATCACCTACGTGGTCGTCGAGGGGCACGCGAGCGAGGAAGGCACCTTCGAGTACAACTACGCGCTCTCGACCGCGCGCGCGCGCGCCGTGTACCGCGTGCTCATCGAGGCGGGCGTGCACCCCGACCGCGTGGGCTACCGCGCGATGGGCGAGGTCGCGCCCGAGACCACGCTCACCGACGAGGCGTCGCTCGCGTCGAACCGCCGCGTCCTCTTCCGCATCGAACGCCAGCTCGCGTCCGACCAGCAGGCCCCCGAGTGGCCGCCGGTTCCGGTGCCGTGGACGGGGCGGCTCCCGGGGATCCGATGACCATCCTGATCGCGCTCTTCGCGTCGGCCCACGCCGAGTGTTTCGCCGAGACGTACGTGCAGGACCTCAACTGCAACGGCGTGGACGTGGTCGACGAGGTGACCGTCGACCTCACGGACCCGGAGTGCTCCGGGCTGACGAACGCCGACGGGATCCCGTACCCGAACGCCGACTTCTACTACGACTACGTGTCCTTCGGCTGCCGCGTGCCGGTGTTCGACCTCGACATCGACCGCGACGGGCTCTCCGCCGGCGAGGTCTACCTCATGCCGGACGAGACCTTCCCGGACCTCGTCATCACGCTCACCTGCGACAACTGCCCCGAGAACTGGAACCGCGACCAGCTCGACGAGGACTGCGACAACGTCGGCGACGAGTGCGACATCTGCCCGACGACCTACGACCCCGGGCAGGAGGACTCCGACGCCGACGGCCTCGGCGACGCGTGCGACACCTGCCGCTTCGTCCCCGACGTGCCGCAGGAGGACTACGACTTCGACGGCTACGGCGACGCCTGCGACAACTGCCCCGACGTGTTCAACGGCCAGTCGGACGACGACAACGACGGCGTCGGCGACGAGTGCGACCTCTGCCCGCGCGTCGACGATCCCGAGCAGCACGACTCCGACGGCGACGGCATCGGCGACGCGTGCGACGTGTGCCGCTACGTGGCGGACCCCGCGCAGACCGACTCGGACGAGGACCTCGTGGGCGACGCCTGCGACGTGTGCCCGAACGTGCTCGACGACCAGAGCGACGCCGACGGCGACGGTGTGGGCGACCCCTGCGACATCTGCCGCAGCGCCCCGAACACCGACCAGCTCGACTCCGATTCGGACGGCTACGGCGACGCCTGCGACCGCTGCCCCGCGGTGTCCGACGCGCTGCAGATCGACGCCGACGCCGACGGCGTGGGCGACGCCTGCGACGACTGCCCCTTCGTGTACGACCCCGAGCAGCTCGACGAGGACGGCGACGGCACCGGCGACGCCTGCCAGGCCTGCATCGGCGCGGGTTGGGACGCCGGCGAGTGCGCCGGGTACGCCGCGCGCGGCGGCGCGAGCACCTGCGGCACGCCGGGCCCCGCCGGCCTCCTCCCCGTGGGCCTCGCGCTCCTCCTCCTCGGCGGCCGGCGCCGGTCCCTCGGGGCCGCCCTCCGCGGCGCCGCCCTCGCCCTCGTCGCGTTGCTTGCCGGCTGCGGGTTCATCCCCGCGTCGGAGCGCGAGTGGCGCCTCGACCCGGACGGCGACGGCGCGGAGTGGCCCGACGACTGCGACAACGACGACGCGAGCGTGGGCATCGGGCCCCCCTGGTTCCGCGACTACGACGGCGACGGCTACGGTGGCGCCGAGGAGCAGTCCGGCTGCGAGACCCCCGGCGAAGGCTGGGTGCGTCGCGGCGATGACTGCAACGACGCCGACCCCTCCTCGTTCCCCGGGGCGGCCGAGCTCTGCGACGGGCTCGACCAGGACTGCGACCTCGAGATCGACGAGGGCTTCCCCGTCGCGCCGGTCTTCACCGACGAGGACGGCGACGGCTACGGCGGCGGCTACGTCGGCGAGGCCTGCGCGCCGCTGGGGGACACCACCGACAACGGCGGCGACTGCGACGACGGGGACGCGCTGATCCGCCCGGGCGCCCCGGAGCGCTGCAACGACCTCGACGACGACTGCGACAACGCCGTGGACGAGGCGCTCGTCGCGGTCTGGTGGCGCGACGCCGACGAGGATGGCTTCGGCGACCCCGACAGCGCGGTCGAGACCTGCGCTCCCGAGGAGGGCTACATCGCCCGCGCCGAGGACTGCGACGACACCCACGACGACACCTACCCGCAGGCGCGCGAGGAGTGCGGCGACGGCCGCGACAACGACTGCGACGGCACCGCGGACAACGAGTACACCCGGTGGCTCGACGTGGACGGCGACGGCTTCGGCGACCCCGCCACCGCCCGCCTCGCGTGCGAGCCGCTCGACGACGAGGTCGACAACGACGTGGACTGCGACGACGGCGATGCGTACGTGAACCCGGCCGTCGACGAGGTCTGCGAGGACGGCGTCGACAACGACTGCGACCAGGTGGTCGACTGCGTGGGCGCATGATGCTGCTCCTCGTCGCCGCCGCGTACGCCGAGCAGGCCTGCGCGACCTTCTACACCCCCGCCGACGTCGTGGAGTCGGCCATGCGCGTGCAGGGCGCGCGGCTGGCCGGCGCCGACGAGGAGGCCGAGCGGCGCGCGCTGACCGTGCGGCTCGCCTGCGTGTCCGACCCGCTCACCCCCGAGGACGCCGCCGCGGTGCACCTCGCGCTGACCGGCCGACGCCCGACCCCGCGCCCCGCCCCCGCCGCGGGCGACGCGAAGGACGGCCCGCCACACCCGACCGACGGCGTCGCGCTCGTGGACGGCCAGGCCTACGCCGCCCTCCGCCCGGGCGCGCCCGCGCTCGTGCAGGCCTTCGACGCGGAGGGCCAGGTCGTCTACACGCGCTGGCTCGACGCGGCCGGTGTCGACGCGGTGAAGGACGGCGCGTCCCTCCCGATGTCGCCGACGGTGCCGCGGCTGCCGCCCGTCCCGCTGAACAAGAGCGAGGTGGTGCGCCTCGTCGCGTCGGGGGCGCTCGTCGCCACGTCCGGCGTGCTCTTCGCCGTCGCCGCGGGCTCCCGCGCCGACTGGTACGCCTACGATCCTTCGCCCGTCGAGAGCACGGAGGAGCTCGAGCGCCTCCGCGTGCGGACGAACGTGACCCAGGGGCTGGGGATCGCCTGCGCCGGGCTCGGCGCGGCGGGCCTCCTCTCCGTCGCCGTGCGGGTGCAATTTTGAGCGGGGTTTCGGCCGACGTCGAGCTGGTCCGGCCCGCCCTCGGGGACGAGGGGGTCTACGGGGTCGAGGGCGCCGCCCTCCCGGGCAAGTGGGCCTGGCGGGTGGGCCTCGCCGCACAGTACGAGCAGTCGCCCGTGCTCGTGCTCACCGAGGGCGAGATCTCGGGCCGCCCCGTCACCGACCGCCTCGGCGGCTGGGCCGGCTTCTCGCTCGGGCTCGGCAAGCGCTGGGCCGTGCAGGCCGTGGTGCCGCTCGACTGGCAGACCGGCGACGATCCCGTGCTCTCCGCCGCGGGCGCGGGGATCGGCGACCCCCGGATCGGCGGGCGCTGGGGCGCGTACTCGAGCCAGCTCGCGGACGCGACGCTCCGCGCCGACATGTACCTGCCCATCGGCCGGCGCGACGCCTGGCTCGGCGAGACCGCGCCCCGCGCGTCGTTCGGCGTGTCCGGCGCGCTCAAGGGCGGCTTCGGCGCCGTGCTCCTCGACGCGGGCATCGTCGTCCGCCCGCTCGACGAGCCGCAGCCCCGCCTGGACTGGGGCCCCACCGGCGAGCTCGCGCTCGGGCTCCGCTGGGACGCGACCTCCAAGCTCTCCGTGGGCGGCGCCTGGGTGGCCCGCGCCGTGCTCGCCGGGCTCGCGACCGCCGACGGCGAGCTCGCCAGCGAGGTCCTGGCGAGCGCCCGCTACGACGTGACCGAGACCGTCGCGCTCTCCGCGGGTGGCGGCGCCGGCGTCCAGGCCGGCGTGGGCGTCCCCACGTGGCGCGCCTTCGCGACCGCGACCTTCACCGGCGAGCCCCCGTCCAAGCGCGCGCCGAGGCCCGAGGCCGTGGTCGAGAAGCCGCCGCCGCCCGACCGGCAGACGCTCCTGGTCGAGGAGATCCCGGGCGTCACCGACGCGCCGCCGCCGCCCCCGCCCCCGATGGCGCGGGTGGAGGGCGACGAGATCGTGTTCCGCGAGGAGATCCGCTTCGCCGTCGGCTCGGCCGACCTGCTCCCCGAGTCGAAGGAGGTCATCGCCGCGATCGCGGAGGTGCTCGCCGGCGACGGGCGCATCGCGCACCTCGCCATCGAGGGCCACGCGAGCGAGGAGGGCGACCTCGCCTACAACTGGGACCTCTCCGACCGCCGCGCGCGGTCCGTGTGGGAGGCGCTGGTGGTCGAGGGCGTGAGCCCCGCCCGCATGAGCTGGCGCGGGCTCGGCGAGGTGGTGCCGGCCAAGGCCGCGACCTCCGGCGCCACGCAGGTCGCGAGCCGCCGCGTCGTGCTCCGCATCACCCGCCGGCTCGCCAAGGACGAGGCGCTCCCCGCCACGCCCGAGTCCACGCTCCTGCCCTGGAACGGGCAGCCCGTGGCGCTCGACGAGGTGAGCATCCCCGTCCCGACGGCCCCCCCGCCCTCCGACATCATCGACCAGACCTTCTTCGAAGAAGAGGAGGAAGAATGATCCTCTTCCTGCTGGCGGCCCTGGCCCGCGCCGAGACCTGCGACGACCCGGTGGAGACGCAGGACCTCAACTGCAACAACATCGACGTGGTGAACGAGCCCGCGGTCGACGTCACCGACGCGGTGTGCGCCGCGAACGTGGACCCCGGCACCGGCGCGCCCTACGCGAACGGCGACTACTACTACGACTACACGTCGTTCGGATGCGACTTCCTCATCGCCGGCTACGACGTGGACGGCGACGGGCTCTCCTTCGCGCAGCTCGCGTTCCCCGAGGACGCCGAGATCCCCGACCTCTACGTGAACCTGCGCTGCGACAACTGCTCCGACGAGTACAACCCCGGGCAGGAGGACACCGACTGCGACGACATCGGGGACCTCTGCGACATCTGCCCCGAGACCTACGACCCGCTCCAGCTCGACCGCGACAACGACATGATCGGGGACGAGTGCGACAACTGCAAGGACGAGCCCAACCCCGATCAGCTGGACAGCGACGGGGACGGCTTCGGCGACGAGTGCGACGACTGCCCGTTCGTCCCCCAGGAGGCGCAGCTCGACACCGACGATGACGGCATCGGCGACGTGTGCGACGTGTGCCCGACCGTGCGCGACCCGCTCCAGCAGGACTCGGACGAGGACGGCGTCGGCGACCTCTGCGACCTCTGCAAGCTCGTCCCCGGCGACGGCGGCGGCGACACCGACGGCGACGGCCTCGGCGACGCCTGCGACGTGTGCCCGACCATCTCCGACGCGAGCCAGGCCAACCGCGACGGCGACGCCGCGGGCGACGCCTGCGACCCGTGCCCGGGCAACAGCCTCGTCTTCGACGGCCCCGACACCGACGGGGACCTGCTCGGCGACCAGTGCGACATCTGCCCCGACGTGGCCGACCCCGACCAGGCCGACGGCGACTTCGACGGCGTCGGCGACGCGTGCGACGTGTGCCCGGCGCTCGAGGATCCCGACCAGCCCGACGGCGACGCCGACGGCATCGGCGACGGCTGCGACAACTGCCCGGGCGAGGCCAACGCCGACCAGAAGGACAGCAACACCAACGGCGCCGGCGACGCCTGCGACCCGCCCCACGACGTGATCGGCGGGGCCGTGCGCTGCGGCACCGAGGGCGGCGTGGGCGTGCTCGGGCTGCTCCTCGCCGTGGCGGGCCTCGTGCGGAGGCGGGCCGGGGCGTAGGGGTCGGCGGGCTCTGGGCAGCCGCTCGCGCGCTGCGGCGGCGGCGTGCTCGGGAAGACCGCTGGTGGCTCGGGTGCCCGGGAGGGCCCCGTCAGCTCGCCTCAGCCGTGCGTTCCTCGGCCCCGTTGGCCTCGCGCCAGGCGCGGTCGAGCGCGTCCCAGGGGATGGGGGCGGCGAGGCGCTTCGCGGCGGGGCGGTACCAGAGCCAGGCGGTCGGGCCGAGGGCGGGAAAGATCGAGAGCAGCGCCCACGCCCACGGCGGCAGGGTCGACGCTCCAGTGCCGGGCGCGAGCAGGCGGCCGGATTGGAGGTATCGGGCGTCCAGGTACACGATCGGCGGGATCAGGACCGAGGGCGCGACAAACGCCGCCCATGTCGGGAGTCCGACGTCCGTGAGCTCGAGGCAGAGGCCCACGAACCCCACCCAGCCGGCGTTGCCGAGCAGGAAGAGCAGGCAGAGGAGTCCGAAACGGGTCAGCCAGGTGCCGGCCACGGACCGGTCCGCCCGGTTGACGAGGCGGCGAAGCGCGCGGCGCTCCTCGCCCGAGGTAGACCCCTCCCGCCGCCGCAGCGGCTCGGTAATCGCGTCGCGCTCGCTCGGGCGTTCGATCCAGCGCGCGAGCAGCGCGTCCAGGGCGACGAGGCCCGCGGCGCCGGGAATCACCGAGACCGCGTGCAGGAAGGTGAGGGCCGCAGCGTCCTCGGAGTAGGCGCAGGCGTACAGATCGACGAAGGGCTGGTCGGAGCGACGCATCGCGCCAACCGGGTCGAAGGCGCCGCGGGCTTCGTACGCCCGCCGGCAGAGCCCCGCCACGAGGGGGGCCTGCAGCGGGTGCACGACGCACCGGATCAGGAGCAGCTCGACCTCCCTCCGTACGGTGCCGGCCCGCAGGAGGGGGATGACCCCGGGGAGCGCCAGCACGTCCCGCGACGGGCGGTGCAGCGCCCACGTGGCGGCGAGGGCAAGCAGCGGAAGCCCGAGGAGCAGCCACAGGTACGGGAGCATCAGGAGGCCGATCAAGGCGTCCCCGCTCGGGTCCAGGCTCGGCACGATCTCGCCGAGGAGCATGACCCCGACGACGACGACCAACATCCAGGCGATGGCGCCCCCGAAGGCGCTGAGGAGCGCGCTCGCCAGCAGGCCGGCGCACAGGACCAGGGCCCCGCACCCGAGCCCGACGAGGAACGGGTGGACGTCGGCCACCCGCGAGAATGCCGCGCTTCGCGACACCTGCCACCCAACGTCCGCCCAGAACCCGCCCAGCACGCCGCCGCGCCCACTCGCCTCCAGCTCGTCGGCCCAGCGGAGCGCGAGCGCGAGCTCCCGCCTGCGCACGTCGGGCAGCAGCGCGGCGACCTCCGCGTCGTCGAGCCGGGCGACGAGGTGGACGTTGGCGTCGCGGTCCTCGGGGCGCGCGAGCGTGGCGCGGAGCCACGCGGGTGGGCGGTGGAGCCGACGGCGCTCGGCACGCCAGCGGCGGGCGAGCGCGCGGGCGCGCCAGGACTCCTGCAGGGTGTGGTGCTGGAAGCGGAGGTACTCGTCGGTCCGGACGAGGATGGTGCGCCGGGTGAGCGCAGCGAGCACCGCCGGCGTGTCGGGCGCGCCGCCCAGCGCCTCCACGATCCGCGCCTCCGCGACCTGCTGCCCCGCGTCGTGCAGGAGTTCGGCGATCGCTTCGAGCGCGCGCGCGAGCCGCGGCTCCTCGGGCTCGCCGTCGGGGAGCGCGTCGGGGTTCCAGCCGAGGAGCGCGTCGGCGTAGGCGGCCACGAGGGCGGTGGGGCCGCGCGGCGCGGGCTGGCTGTCACCTCGCGCGGCCAACGCGCAGCTCATCCGCAGGAAGAGCGGCACGGTGCGCAGCTCGTCGTCGAGGCCGTCCAGGGTCCCGCCGAGCCGCTCGGCGAGGCTCCGGGCCTGGTCCTCGTCGAGGGGGCGCACGTCCAGGCGGGTCCAGCCCGGGAGCGCGGCCGCGATGGGCTCGCCCGGGCGGGTCGTGACCACGACGCGGCAGCGCGGGTGGCGCGCGCCCAGGTCGGCGATGCCGTGCAGGCATGCCCGGCGCGCGTCGCCGGGGACCTCGTTGAGCCCGTCGAGGAGCAGGAGGAGGGGGCGCTTGTCGAGCAGCGGGCCGACCCGCCGGGGCTCGACCAGCTGTTCGGTGGCGCCGGCGAGGTACAGGACCTCCGCGAAGAGCGCGTGGAGCGCCTCGATGGGCGCGCCGACGGCGCGGAAGCGGGCCAGGGGCACGAGCAGGCAGCTCGCGCCGGGCTCGGCGGGGAGCGCCCCGTGGAGGAACGCCTGGGTTGCGTACGCGAGGGTGGTCGACTTGCCCGAGCCGGCGCCCCCGACGAGCACGAGCCGATCGTGATCCCGCAGCGCCTGGATCACCGGGACGGGCCCGCCGTCGGCACCGCGCAGGGTGGGCTCCACCCAGAGGGGCTCGTAGCGCTCCCACCACTCGCGGTGCTGCCGCCGGAGGTGCGCCTCGAGCCGATCGAGGCGGAACTGCGCGAGGTCGAGGTCGACGACGGGGCCCACCCTCGCCCTCGCCGCGCGCTCAACGGCGGCGAGCACGGGCCTCCACGCCCCCTCGCGATCGGGGTTCGTGGCCACGGGCGGGGCGGGCGGTGCCGGGACGACCTGCACCGTGCCGAAGGGGAGCCCGGTCCAGCCGGTGTCGTCCACGCGAACGAGCAGGAGCTCGATGTCGCGGCCGCCGCGCTCCCGGACCGCCTTCGCGAGCTCGAGATCCACGCAGAAGTGCGACCGCGCGAAGCGCTCGGTCACGAGCGCGACGAAGAGGTGGGCGTCCTCGATCCGGCGCGCGATCTCCGCGGCCCAGTCGTCACCGGCCACGAGGTCCGTGTCCGCCCAGGCCACGAGGTCGACCTCGGCCGACAGGCGCGCCTTCAGCTCGGCCAGCACGCCGGCATCCTGGTGGCAATAGGACAGGAAGATCCGCGCCCGGCTCACGAACGACCCTCGGAGGGGCGGCATCGTACCAGACAAATCTCGCGACGCAGCGGGAGGCGAGCGGCACCCGAGCCACCGCCGCCCCCCGTCGGCACCGCCGTCGCCGCAGCGCGGAGCGGCTGCCCAAAAAGACTCGGGATACGAGGCTCCGGCTACCGGAGACCCGATGTCCCGCCCTCCGTTCGTGATCCGCTCGGCCGACGTCCCCGAGGAGGAGGGCTGGTACCCGCCGCCCTTCGACGCCGAGAAGTTGTCCTTCGGGCGCGATCTCGGGCGCGCGGCGGGCTCGCGGGCCCTCGGCGCGCAGCGGGAGCGGATCCCGCCCGGGCGGCGCACGAGCTTCACGCACGCGCACCTCCGCGAGGAGGAGCTGATCTACGTGCTCGCGGGGACGCCGTCCGTGCGGTGGTTCGAGCCCGGCGAAAGGCCGCAGGAGCACGTCCTCGCGCCCGGGGACCTCGTGGTGTTCCCCGGGGGGACCGGCATCGCGCACACCTTCGTCAACCGCTCGGACGGCGACGCGGAGGTGCTCGTGATCGGGGAGCGCCGCCCCGGCGAGCGCGGCTACTACCCCGAGGACGAGGCGTACTTCGCGTGGCGGAGCGCCAACCGGCCCGACGGCGTGTGGCCGGGCGGGCCCGACCCCGCGGCGCGCCTCCCCGTGACGCGCATCGAGACCGAGCGCCTCGTGTTGCGGTGCTGGGAGCCGGCCGACGCCCCGTCCTTCGCGGCGCTCGTCACGCGCAACCTCGACCACCTGAAGCGGTGGCTGACGCGCGTGCAGAAGGCGCCGACCGTGGAGGAGCAGCTCGCGCACATCCTGCGGTGGCGGCCCGCGCTCGCGGGCGGCGACCTGGTCTACGGCCTGTTCGAGCCCGACGGCCGGCCGATCGGCTCGGTGGGGCTCCACGATCAGGTGGGCGAGCTCGGGCGCGAGGTCGGGTACTGGATCGCCGCGGACCACGAGGGGCGCGGGTACGTCACGGAGGCGGTGGCCGCGCTGGTTCGCGTGGGCTTCGAGACGATGGAGCTCGACCGCCTGGAGATCCACTGCGATCCGCGGAACGAGCGGTCCGCGGCGGTGCCCGCGCGCCTCGGCTTCACCCACGAGTCGACGCTCCCGCGCCGGATCCGGGGCCCCGACGGCACGCCGCAGGACTCGATGGTGTGGACGCTCTACCGCTCGGCGGCGCCCGCGCCGCGGCCGATCCGCGCCTTCGACCTGGTGGGGCGGCGCGCGATCTGATCACCGCGCCGCGAGCAGCTCCGCCAGCGCGAGGACCGTGCGCCAGTTCCGCGCCGTGGAGACCGTCCCGAGCTGGCGATCGAGCCAGTCGTTCGTGATCCGCGTGCCGGCGACGCCGTTCGGCAGGTGAAGGAACACGTCGCGGCCGCGCACCTCGAAGCGATCGCCGGGCGAGCGCGCCGGGTCGAGCGCCGCCACGCGCGCGGGGGGGGGCACGTCGGCCAGGAACGCGACGTGGAGCGCCGCGACGTCGAAGGGCGGCGCCGCGACGACCGCGGACCACTCGGCGGCGGACCGCACCACCACGGGGCTCCGGAAGCCGAAGCGCGCGGCGATGCCGGCGGCGAGGGCGTCCGCGAAGGCGGCGGCGCCGTCGGCGGGGAGATCGCACACGAGGTTCCCGCTCTGGATGAAGGTCTTCGGCGCGTGGGCGCCGGCGTCGGTCGCCAGCGCGGCGAGGTCCGCCATCGGGAGGCGGTGCCTCCCGCCGACGTTCACGCCGCGGAGGAGCGCCACGTGGGGCACGAGGGAGGCCATGCCGCCGGCTAACCGGCCCCGGCCTGGAACATCACGACCGTCACGACGAGCAGCGACCCCGTGAGCAGCGGCCAGAACAGCAGCCGCGCGAGGAGGTTGTCGCCGTAGGTGATGACCCGGAGTGGGGCGTCGCCGGCGACGAGCAGCGCGTCCAGGGTGAGGAGCAGGAGCCCCACGTACGTCACGATGAAGAACCACTCGAAGTACACCATGTGCGAGGCGGCGAGCGCGTCGCGGAGGGAGATGTGCTCGAGCACGGCGATGAAGAAGAGCGTGCCGTACGTCCCGATGGCCGCCGCGGCGTTCAGCCCGAAGCGCTCGGCCCGCTCCGGGTCGGCGCTCGTGACGAGCAGGAGCGCGAACATCAGCACGAAGAGGATGACCTCGGGGAGCAGGTAGGTGACCAGCGGGTTGATGAGCTGGAGGCGGTGCACGGTCTCGAAGCGGAGCGTGGGCACGAGGCTGATGAGCGCCTCGCGGCCGAGCCCGAAGTCGACGGGCCACGCGCGGTCGACGAAGGAGAACGACGAGCGGTGGGGGGTCCACCCGGGGAGCTCCACCGCGCGGGCGACGCCCGGGAGCGCGGCGGGCACGATGAGGTCGTAGCCGCTGATGTCCGGCACGAGCAGCACGGGCTCGGAGAAGGTGGCGGGCACGAGATCGAGCGTCATCCGCCGCTCGCTGATGGGGTACCACCGGTCCTCGGTCTGGTCGGCCACCGACCAGGTGAAGCGCCAGCCCACGACGAGCTCGCCGTCGACGAGCCGCCGGTACACCTCGGCCTGCTCGGCCTCGACGGCGTTCGCGACCTCCACGCCCGCCCACCCGGGGAGCGCGTCGTCGGGCGCCGGCGCGCCCTCCGGCCCGAGCGGGAGCCGCTGCCACACCACGCCGGACACCTTCAGGAGGTCCCCGTCGGCCAACATCTCGGTCACGAGCAGCCCGGTGGGGACCGACCGGAGCGCGACCTCGTGGTGCGCCGCGCCGACGCGCGACCGCGTGGCCTTCTCGACCGCCTGGACCTGGTTGTCCGCGAACACCGCGCCCTGGTCGCGCGGGAAGACGTGTTCGCCGTGGTACCAGACGAACCCGATCGCCCCGGAGAACGTGAGCGAGGCCCCCGTCGAGAAGGCCCACGCGCGGCCGCGGTGACCGCTCCCCGGGTCGAGCGCGAGCCCGAGGAGGCCGAACACCAGCACGGTGACGGCCATCGCGAGCTGGATCCGCTCGTCACCCGACGAGGGCTCCGTCGGCAACATCACCGTGCACAGCCCCCACCCGGAGGGCGCGAGGCGGTGACACATGGCGACCGCGGGCGCGCCGGTCATCGGGTCCGCGATCCAGCGGGGGGCGAGGTCGGTGCCCGCGGCGCCGTCGACGCGCAGCCAGGCCGCGATGTCGGACAGCGCCGGGTCCTCCCCCGCGAGGTCGGCGAGGGTGCGCTTGCCGTCCACGTCGTCGTGGTTCGGGTAGGCCGCGAGCACGCCGGAGCGGGAGACGACGAAGGCGTAGCCCCCCTCGCCGAGGTCGAGCTCCTTCACGAAGTCGGTCAGGCGCTCGAGCCCGAAGCTCGCGTAGGCGACGCCGGCGAACGCGCCGTCCCGGAGGATCGGCGTCGTGTACTCCGCGAGGAGCGCGTCGGTGACGGTGTCGTAGTAGGGGGGCTCGCTCCAGCCCGGGCCGTCCTCCGCGCACGACCCGGCGCCGCAGGCGTCCCGCACGCGCGTGTACCAGGTGGGCTCGCCGTCCTTCGGGGCGGTGTAGTCGTAGTCCCGGATCGCCTCGGCCAGGTCGAGGACCTGCGGCCCGCCGTCGCCCCACGTGGCGTAGGGCCCGGACTTGTCGGCGCCGTCTCCGGCGGGCAGCGCGTAGCCCACCTGGTTCAGCCGCACGCCTTGCGCCGAGCGCGCCACGAGCTCCGCGGCGAGCCGGTCCGCGAGCGCGGCGCCGCGGGGGAGGGGCCCGGCGGCGGCCGCCCGGGCCACCTCCTGCGACACGGCCTCGCCGGCGTCCACGAGCAGCTGGAACGCGCCCTCCAGGTCGCGGGAGGCCAGCGCGCTCCGGGCCTCCAGCTGCTCGAACAGCGCCTTCTCCGCGGCGGCCTCGCGGGCCCGCTGCGCGTCCAGGAGCCGGAGGGTCGCGGTCGCCGCGACGAGCGTGAGCGCGAGGTACACGCCCCGCCGGACCCACGCCGGCAGGAGCGGACGGGGGAGGAGGGGCTGTCCGGTCGACTGTTGGGCTTCCACGCGGCACCTGGGCGGTGGGCGAGTGTACCAGCGTCCCTACGTCGGCCCCGGGCGAAGGGACGCGGCCCGCGCGCGTAGGAGCGCCTGCTCGCGCGCGTTCCTCGTCAGCGAGACGGCGCGTTCGAGCTCGTCGATCGCCTCGTCGACGCGCCCGAGCTTCGCGAGCAGATCCGCGCGAACGGTCGGCAACAGGTGATAACCGCGGAGCGCCGGCTCCTCGACGAGGGCGTCCACGATGACGAGGCCGGCGGCGGGCCCGAACGCCATGGAGACGGCGACGGCCCGGTTCAGCTCCACGACGGGGGAGGGGACCCGCCGGACGAGCGCCCCGTACAGCGCGGCGATCCGCGCCCAGTCGGTGTCCGCGGCGGTCGGCGCGCGGGCGTGGCAGGCGGCGATGGCCGCCTGGAGCGTGTAGGGGCCCGGGTCGGGGGAGAGCGCCTCCGCGCGCGCGAGCGCGTCGAGCCCGCGCTGGATGAGGAGGCGGTCCCAGCGCAGGCGGTCCTGGTCGAGCAGCAGGACGGGCTCGCCGCCGGGGCCGACGCGGGCCGCGGCGCGGGAGGCCTGGATCTCCAGGAGCGCCACCAGCCCGTGCACCTCGGGCTCCCGGGGCAGGAGCGCCGCGAGGATGTTGGCGAGCCGGAGCGCGTCGTCGCAGAGCGCGGGGCGCATCCAGTCGTCGCCCGCGGTGGCCGCGTAGCCCTCGTTGAACACGAGGTAGACGACCTCCAACACCGACGGCAGCCGCGCGAGGAGCTCGTCGCCGCGGGGCGCCTCGAAGGGGACCCGCGCGTCGGCGAGCGTCCGCTTGGCCCGCACGATGCGCTGCGCGACGGTGGGCTCGGGGACGAGGAAGGCGCGGGCGATCTCGTCGGTGGTGAGCCCGCCGAGGAGGCGGAGGGTGAGCGCGACGCGCGCCTCGGTCGGGAGCACCGGGTGGCAGCTCACGAACACGAGGCGGAGGAGGTCGTCCCCAACGTCGGTGTCGAGCGCCGCCTCCAGGTCGGGCGCCTCGGCGTCGGGTTGCCCGAGCTCGGCGTGTTTGCGCGCGAGCCGGGTGTTCCGCCGGAGGTGGTCGATGGCGCGGTGCTTCGCCGCCGCCATGAGCCACGCGCCCGGCTTGTCGGGGACGCCCGTGACCGGCCACTGCTCGAGCGCCGTGACGAGCGCGGCCTGGGCGAGGTCCTCGGCGAGGCCGACGTCCCCGACCATGCGCGCAATGCCCGCGATCACGCGGGCGGACTCGATGCGCCAGACGGCGTCGATCGCGCGGTGCGTGGCGGAGGGGGGCACCCCGGCGGGGTAGCGCGCGCGGGGGCGCCCGACCAGCCTTCAGAGCCGCGCGGCGTCCTGCACCTCGGGCGGGAACTCGCTCATCTCGAAGACCCGCCGGAGCTCGACCACGTCGCCCGGGGCCGCCGGGACCCGCCGGGCCCACTCGATCGCCTCCTCGCGCGACTTCACCCGGATCATCCAGTACCCGCCGATGATCTCGCGGGCTTCGGGGAAGGGGCCGTCCGTGACGGTGGGGCGGCCGCCCGCGTACGCGACGCGGGCGCCGGCGGCCGGGGGGTGGAGGCCGTCGAGCGAGAGCAGCACGCCGGCCTCGGCGAGGGCCTGGTTGTACTTCGTCATGGCCGCGACGGCCTCGACGTCGGGAAGGCCCGTGCCCTGGTACGCGGTCCGGGGGTCGGGGAGC
Organism: uncultured Enterobacteriaceae bacterium; assembly: GCA_964457335.1. Lineage (GTDB taxonomy): Bacteria > Myxococcota_A > UBA796 > UBA796 > SXON01 > CAJBVW01. The sequence continues at coordinate 32,344 of CAYWGD010000051.1, forward strand.
ATGATCAGCATGAAGCGCATGGTTCTCTCCGGGTCGGGGTGGGAGCGGAAGGGCCGCTCCACCTCCTCGACGAACGGGCGCCCGGCGGATCGACACCCCGCGTGAAAAAACGTGCCGGCGGCGTCGGGCGCGCGAGGCGCCACGGCCCGCGGTGTACCCTCCCGACGTTGTCGCGCCCGCCTCCCGAACCCGCCGACGCCAGCGTGGGCGGCTGGAGCCTCCCCGGCGAGGCCGTGCCCGCCGAGCGCCCCGCGCCGACCGAGCGCTACGTGCCCGGCAGCCTGCTCGGGCGCGGCGGCATGGGCGTCGTGCGGGTGGCCCGCGACACCGCGGTCGGGCGCAACGTCGCGCTCAAGGAGCTCGACCCCGCGCTCGCCGACGTGCCGGGCGCCGCGGCGCGGCTCGCGCGGGAGGCGGCCATCACGGGGCGGCTCGACCACCCCGGCATCGTGGCGGTGCACGACGTGGGGGTGCGGCCCGACGGCCGGCCCTACTACACGATGCGGCTCGTGCGCGGGCGTTCGCTCGGGCGCGCGATCGCCGAGACGCCCGAGCCCGCCGCCCGGCGCGCGCTGGTCCGCCACGTGCTCGCCGCCGCCGAGGCCGTGGCCGCCGCGCACGACGCGGGCATCGTCCACCGCGATCTCAAGCCCGCCAACATCCTGCTCGGGCCGCACGGCGAGACGCAGGTGGCCGACTGGGGGCTCGCCGCGCCCACGCCGGCCGCGCGCGCCGCCTGGGCCGAGCTCCCGGGCGCCGACCCCGCCGGCGTCGTGGGCACGCCCGCGTACATGGCGCCGGAGCAGGCCGAAGGCGCGCCGCCCGACCCGCGGCACGACGTGTGGGGCCTCGGCGCCACGCTCTTCGAGGTCCTCGTGGGGGCGCCGCCGAACGGCGAGCGGTCCGCGCCCTCCGCGTCGCAGCCCGCGCTCCCGGCGCTCCCGCCCGCCGGCCTGCGCGCCGCCGGCGTGCCCGTCGAGCTCGCCGCGATCGTCACCCGCGCGATGGCGCCGGCCGACGCGCGCTACCCCGACGCGCAGGCCCTCGCCGACGACCTGCTCGCCTGGTTCGAAGGGCGCCGCGTGGCCGCGCACGCCTACACCCCCCGCGAGCTCTTCGGGCGGCTCGTGCGCGCGTGGCGGGTGCCGCTCGCCGTGGGCGGCGTCGGGCTCGTCGGCGTCGCCGCGGCCGTGGGCGTCGGTTGGTGGAACACGTCGGTGGCGCGCGACCGCGCGGTGGCCGCCGAGGCCGAGGCCGTCGCGGCGCGCCGGCACGCCGAGACCCTGCTCGCGCACACCTGGGTCGAGCAGGCCGTGGACGCCGTGGCCACCCACGATCGGGCCCGCGCCGAGCGCCTCGCCGCGGACGCGCTCGGGTACGGCGAGGACCCCGTCGCGCGCGGGGTCCTGGCCGCGTTCGGGCGCGCCGAGCGGCCGCGCCTGCTCGCGGAGGAGCGCGGCCCGGCCTGCGCGTGGTCGGCCGTCGCGCCGGACGGCGCCTGGGTGGCCTGCGGCACCGCGGAGATCCTCTCCCGGTGGGCGCCCGGCGACGCCACCGGCTGGACCCTCCCGCGCGCGTTCGTCGGCGGCACCTTCGTGTCCGGCGGGCTCGCCGCGTGGGACGCCACCGGGCGGGTCACCTTGCTGGACCCGGAGACCGGCGCGGTCCGCTCGGAGCACCCGGCCCTGGCGCGGGTGTGGAAGCCCTCCGCCCCGCCCACGCAGGTCTTCGTGGACGGCGCGCCGTGGCCGCCCGCCGGCATGCCGGACGCGCCCTGCGCCGCGCTCCAGGTGGTCGCCGTGGCGCCGGGCGGGGACCGCGTCGCCGCGCTCTGCGGCGAGGGCACGCTCCTCGTCGGGCCGCCGTCGCGCCCGGCCGCGCTCCGCGCCGCCACCGAGCTCGCCGGCGACCACGCGCCCCACGCGCTCGCGTGGACGCCCGGCGGCCGGTTCGTCGCGGGTACGCTCCGCGGCGGGCTCCGCCTCCTCGACGCCGCCACCGGCGCCGTCCTCGCGCGCGCGCAGACGCCCCTCGACATGATCACGGCCATCCAGGCCACCGACGAGCTCGTCGTCGCGTCCGGCACCGCCGGGGGCATCGGCGTCTGGGACCTCCGGGCCGGCGGCTGGCTCGGCGAGGTGCCGGCCGAGCCGTCGCGCGGCTTCGCCCTCCGCGACGACGGCACCCTCGTCGTGTTCGACGGCACGCTCCGCACGTGGTCCCTGCCCGGCCGCGCGCTCCTGCGCGTCGAGACGGGCGTGGGCCTCGCCGACGTGGCCGTGGCGCCCGACGGCACGCGGCTCGCGCTCTCCGGCGGCGGCGGCGAGGTGCGCGTGGTCGGCCTGCCGGACGGCGCGCTGCTCGAGCGGCACACGATCGGCGTCGACGCCGTCGTGAAGGGCGCCGACTTCTCGCGCGACGGCGACCTCGTGGCCATCCTGGCGCGCGACCCGCGGCTCGTGTCCCTCGGCCCGGCCGGCGCGGTGCCCCTCCGCGACGCGCGCGCGGGTCGGCGGGTCGCGTGGCTCGACGGCGGGCTCGTCGCCACCGACGTCATCGGCGGGATCCTGCGCTGGGCCGGGCCGGACGCGGCGATGGAGCGCTTCGACGCGGAGCGCTTGTACGTGGACCTGGAGGCTGTCTTTTCTTGGGGCAGGGGCTCTGCCCCCGCAACGCCCCCGCCGGGGGGCCAGCGGCCCCCCGGGCCCCCCGGAGCCGCGTCGGGCGGCCCCGTCGCGGTCCGGACGCACGCCGTGGCGGTCGACACCGACGGGCGGATCGTGCGGGTGGGCGGGGACGGAACGACCACGCCGCTCACGACGGTGCCCGAGGCGCGCGCCGTCGCGAGCGACGGGCGCACGCTGGTGGTCGCGACGCGCGACGCGGTCCTCTTGAAGGGGCCCGACGGGCGCACCTACGAGCGGATCGCCGTGGGCGGCGTCACCGACGTGGCCATCTCGCCGGATGGCGCGCGCGTCGCGGCGGGCGCCCTCGACGGACGCGCCTTCGTGTGGAGCGCCGTCGACGGGCGGCTCCTCGCCGTGCTCCCCGGCCACGCGGAGCGCGTCGTGGGCGTGGAGTTCCTGCCCGACGGCGACCTCGTCACCGTCAGCTGGGACCACACCGCGCGGCTCTGGGATCTCTCGGTCCTCGATCGCGACGCGGCGGCCATCCGCGCGGAGGTCGTCGCCGCGTTCGGTGAGCGCTGAGGTCGGTGTAGGATCGGCCATGCACGCGTGGGTCCGCTTCCGCCTGCCCGACGGCCGCACCGCGACGCTCACGCCCGGCGAGCTCGTGGGCCGCACCTGGAGCGCGGCACTCCGCGTCGACGATCCGCACGTCTCCGAGGCGCACGCACTGGTGAGCCTCCGCGGCGAGGCGCTCGTGCTCCTGCCGCTCCGGCGGCGCCTGTACGTGGACAACCGCCCCGTCGACGCCGTGACCCTCACGGGCGGGCAGCGCATCCGGCTGGCGCCCCACATCGAGCTCGTCGTGGAGGAGCTCGCCGTGCCCGACCACGTCCTCGCGCTCGAGGGCGACGGGCTCCCCGCGCAGGCGCTCGGGGGCACCTGCTCGCTCGTGCTGCTCCCGCAGCCGGGCCTGGAGCCGGGGCTGCTCGACCGCGCGTCCGCGGTGTTCTGGCCCAACGACGGCCGCTGGCGGATGCGCGTCGCCGGCGGCGAGGACGCCGACCTCGACGAGGGCACGAGCTTCCAGGTCGACGGGCGGCGCTTCCGCGGCGTGCGCATGGCGCTCGCGAGCGCGGGGCAGACCCCCACGCGCGTGGACGGCTACGGCCCCGTGCGCATCGTCGCGCAGTACGACACGGTGCACATCCACCGCGGGAACGGCCCGCCGCTCGTGCTCACCGGCCAGATGGCGCGGCTCGTCAGCGAGCTCGTGGCGGTGGGCAACGCGCTCGCCTGGGAGGAGGTGGCGGGGGCGCTCTGGCCGCAGCTCGGCGACCGCGACGTCCTGCGCAAGCGCTGGGACGTGCTGCTCGTGCGCCTCCGCGAGCGGCTCCGCGACGGCGGCGTGCGGCCGGACCTCGTGCAGTCCACCCGGAGCGGCCTCGTCGAGCTGGTCCGGCAGGAGGGGGACACGGTGGAGGACCGGGCCTAGGGTGGAAGGCCCCCTCGGCGGGACCTCCCGGGGGGTCCGGGGGGCCCCGGCCCCCCGGCGGGGGCGTTGCGGGGGCAGCGCCCCCGCCCCAAGTTCAATCAGCCCTCGACGCCCTCGAGGCCCTCGCCCAGCGGGACGAAGCGGCCGACCGCGGCGTCGTAGGAGAGGACCTCGGCGCCGGAGAGGTCGAACCACCAGGCGTGCAGCCCGAGCGTGCCGGCCGCGAGGCGCTCCTGGACCACGGGGTAGCTGCGCAGGTTCTCGAGCTGCTGGAGCACGTTGACCTGGGAGAGCCGGTTGGTCGGGCTCAGGGCTTCGCCGGGGAAAGGCGGGGCGTCCAGCCGGGGCAGCGCGCTGCGGCCGACGTCGAGCCACTCGGAGAGGTTCGGCGAGCCGTCGGGCACCTCCCCGGCGAGCAGCGCCCGCATGGCGCCGCACTCGGAGTGCCCGCAGACCACCACGTCGCGGACACCGAGCACGCGCAGGGCGAACTCGATGGCGGCGCCCTCGGAGCGATCGGCGACGGAGAGCCCCGTCGGCTCGCACGGGGGCACGATGTTGCCCACGTTGCGGACCACGAAGAGGTCCCCGGGCTCGGTGGACGCGAACAGGTTCGGGACCACGCGGCTGTCCGAGCAGGCGAAGAACAGACAGTCGGGCGACTGGCCCAGCGCGAGGCGCGCGAACTTCTCCCGGTAGGAGGGGCGCACCTTGTGGCGGAACTCCGCGATCCCGGCGAGCAGCTTCTTCATCGGGCGCGGCCGGGGAGATGGAGCGGGATGGCGGCCCTCCGTGGACGGCGAGATCCCCGCCTCGGAGGCGGGTTCCCCGTCTAACCCAGGCGGCGGCCCGCGTCTACGCGATCACCCGTAGTGCACCGCCGTGATGCGCTTCCCCATCATCGTGCCGTTGAACCCGATGGTGCCCCGGTCGGCGCCCGCCGCGCCCGCGATCACCAGGAGCGGGAGGAGGTGCTCCTCGCGCGGGTGGACCCGCCGGGCCGCGGGCGCCTTCGCCCAGGCGAGGAGTCGACGGTCGCGCGCGTCGGGATCGTCGGTGGCGGCCTCGCGGAGCCAGGCGTCGAAGGCCTCGGCGTCGGCCGACGAGCCGCCGTCGAAGAAGGCGCGGAGGTTGTGGTAGGACATCCCGCTCCCGACGATGAACACGCCCTCGTCGCGGAGCGGCGCGAGCGCGCGGCCCATGGCGACGTGGGTCGCGGGGTCGAGGCCGCGGACCAGGGAGAGCTGCACGACGGGCACGTCCGCGTCCGGGTACGTGAGCTTGAGCGGCACGAAGGTGCCGTGGTCGTAGCCGCGGGTCCGGTCCTCGCCCGTGGGGAAGCCGGCGGCCTCGAGCAGCGCGCGGACCCGGCCGGCGAGCGCCGGGTTCCCCGGGGCGGGCCAGGTGATGCGGTAGGACTCCGGCGGGAAGTTGTAGTAGTCGTACAACATCGGCGGCGCCGCGCTCGACATCACGGTGGGGACGGCCTCCTCCCAGTGCGCGGACACGACGAGGAGCGCCTTCGGCGGCGCCTTCGGGACGCCGCGCACGCCGCGGAGGTAGCCGGCGAGGGCGTCGATCTCGCGGCGGTCGATGCCCAGGTCCACCCAGGGCCAGGGGCCGCCGCCGTGGGGGAGGAAGACGACGGGCATGCGGGCGGCGGCGCGCGTGGCGCCGGAGGTGTCGTCGGCGGCGGGGTTCGCGCCGGGGGCCGACGTGTCGGACGTGGTGCCCGGGTTCGCGCCGGCGACGGTCGCGGCGGCGGGGACGGCCGCGAGCGTGGCGGCGGCGGCGCCGGCGGCGAGCGCGGCGCGGCGGGAGACGCCGTCGGGGGTGCTGGTCATGGGGTCCTCCTGGGCCGGGCGCCCGAGCGCCCGAGCAGTCTGCCGAGCGGGAAATCTACGGCGGTCCAGCGATCCGACCAACGGGCGTTCGCGGGACGCGGCGTTCCGGATGTGGAACGCCGGGTCGGCTGCCGGGGGCGGCCCAGGAGCAACGTCCCGGAACGTCGATCTCCGCCTTGACAACCCCGGCGCCATTCCATAACCATATCGTTATGGAACCCAGCGGTTATGAAGCCCAGCTCGACGCCACCTTCCTCGCGCTCGCGGACCCCACGCGGCGCGCGATCCTCGCGCGGCTCGCAGCCGGCGAGGCGTCGGTGGCCGACCTCGCCGCGCCCTTCGCGATCTCGCAGCCGGCCGTCTCGAAACACCTGAAGATCCTGGAGCGCGCCGGCCTCGTCACGCGGGGGCGGGACGCGCAGCGCCGGCCGGCCCGCCTCGTGGCCCGGCCGCTCGCCGAGGCGAACGCCTGGATCGAGACCTACCGCCGCCACTGGGAGGCCCGCTTCGAGCAGCTCGACGCCCTGCTCGAGGAGCTGCAGGCCGCGCCCGGTGACGGCACCGCCCGCTGACCCCCGTTCCCCACCCGACCGAGGAGCCACCGTGAAGAAGCACACCCTGACCGTCACCACCCCGAGCGACCGCGAGATCGCGATGACGCGTGTCTTCCGCGCCCCCCGCGCGCTCGTCTTCGACGCCTGGACGAAGCCCGCGCTCCTGACGCGCTGGATGGGCGTGCACGACCGCTGGACGATGTCCACCTGCGAGATCGACCTGCGGGTCGGCGGCGGCTACCGCTTCGTGTGGAGCGGGCCGCGCGGCACGATGGGCATGCGCGGCACGTACCTCGAGGTGGTCGCCCCCGACCGGCTCGTCAGCACCGAGGTGTTCGACCAGCCCTGGTACGAGGGGGAGGCCGTGGGCACGCTCGCGCTCGTGGAGGCGGACGGCCTCACGACGGCCGTCAACACCGTGCGCTACGCCTCCCAGGCCGTGCGCGACGCGGTGCTGCGCTCGCCGATGGAGTCGGGCATGGCGGCCGGCTTCGACACGCTCGACGACGTGCTCGCGTCGCTCTCGTAGCGGCCGGCCAGGGCGGCTCGGGGCGTCGCCGCCCTACGCCCGCCCCAGGTACCGGAGCTGGATGCCGCCGACCGGCCGCGTGGTGACGCCGTTCATCGCGAGGCGGATCGGCGCGTCGGACACGCCCTCGAAGCGGTGGGCGGCGAGGATCGCGCCGAGCGCGACCTGCATCTCGAAGCTGGCGAACGCGGCGCCGACGCACCGCCGGCTGCCACCCCCGAAGGGCAGGAACTCCGCGGGTCCGTACTTGCGGTCGAGGAAGCGCTCGGGCGCGAAGTCGTGCGGGTCGGGGAAGATCGACGGGTCGAAGTGCGTGATGAACACCGTGGGGTGGAACACCGTGCCCGCGGGGTAGGTGTGGCCCGCGAGGACGGCGTCCCGCACGAGCCGCCGGCGGAACACCGGGACGATCGGGTGCAGGCGGAGCGTCTCGTCGCAGACCGCCGCGAGGTACGGGAGCCTGGCGAGGGCCTCGGGCGCGGGCGTGGAGCCGAGCGGGGCGAGCTCCTCGCGGAGCCGCGCGAGCGCCGCCGGGTTGCGATGCAGCTGCCAGAGCGCCCAGCCGAGGGTGGTCGCGGTCGTCTCGTGGCCGGCGATCACGAGGGTGCGGAGCTCGTCGACGACCTCGTCGTCGGGCATCGGCGCGCCGTCCTCGTCCCGCGCGGCGAGGAGCAGCGCGAGGATGTCCTCGCGGCCGTCCGACCGCGCCATCTCGGCCCGGCCGCGCGCGACCTCCTCGCGCAGGAGCGCCACGAGCGCGCGCACGGTCTCCTGGTACCGCGCCCACGGCCCGAAGCCGCCGAGCTCGTGGTGCAGGAGCGGCAGGAACATGAGCCACGCCGGGAAGCCGTCGACGTTGCGGAGGATGGCGGCGCGGAAGGCCTCGACACGCTCGGCGTCCCGCACCCCGAAGACCGCGCGGATGATGACCTCGAGCGAGATCCGCTGGGTCACGTCCAGGATCGGGACCTCGGCGCCGGGCGCGAGCTCCCCGGCATGCCGGGCGGCGGCGTCGGCGACGATGCGCCCGTAGGCGCGCATCCGGGCGCCGTGGAACGGCGGCATCAGGAGCTTGCGCTTGCGCTTGTGGCGGGCGCCCTCGGCGAGCACGATCGAGCCGTCGCCCACGAGCGGCGCCACGATCTCGTTGGGTGCGTCGAAGAGCTCGGGATCGCCGAAGATCGCGGCGATGAGCGCGGGGTCCCCGGTGACCACGCTCGGCCCGTTGAGCAGCGCCATGCGGAACGTGGGCCCGAGCCGCTCGGACCAGTCCCGCATCAGCGCCGCGGGGTCGGAGACGAGGCGCGAGGTGCTGACGGCGGCGCCGGCGAGGCCGCCGGGCACCTTGGGGAGCGTGTTCACGCGGCCCTCCGCCGGTAGCGGACGCGGCAGGGCGCCCTGGGCCGCGTGACGCCGATGTCGTTCGTCTCGCTCGGCGGGTCGGGGTCGACGAGCGCGACGTCGTAGCGGCGCAACAGGAGCGCGAGGACGGTCTTCATCTCCTGCGCCACGAAGGTCATGGCCCAACAGCGGTGGTGGGCGCCGCCGAAGTTCACGACGCCGTAGGGCACGTCCTCGTCGCGGTTGCCGTAGAAGCGGCCGGGGTCCCACGTCTCCGGGTCGCGGAAGATCTCCGGGAGCCGGTGGGAGAGCGCGATGCCGGCGACCACGAGCCAGCCCTTGGGGACGGTGTGGCCGTCGATCTCGAAGTCGCGCGCGGCGAGGCGCACGAGCGTCGCGGTCATCGGCCGGAGGCGGTCGGTCTCCTTGAGGCAGGCGTCCAGGAGCTTGAGCTGCCGCAACGTGTCGAAGGTGGGCGCGTCGGTCGCCCCGAGCGCCGCGTCCACCTCGTCGCGGACGCGCGCCTGCCACGTGGGGTGCGCGAGCAGCTGCACCATGCACCACTCGAGGTGGCCGGCGGTGTTCTCGCGCCCGCCGAACAGGAGCCCGATCAGGATGGTGACGACCATCTCGTCGGGGATCCGCGCGTGCTCCAGGTAGGGCGCGCCGAGCAGCTCCTGGAGGAAGTCGTCGTACTGCGCGGCGCTCGCGCGGCGCTCGGCCACAACCTCGCCGAAGAGCTGCTGGAGCGCCCGGAGCGCGCGGTCGCGGCGGAGGAAGCGCGGCAGGGGCAGGTTCGTGGGCAACAGGAACTCGAGCCCGCCGGAGAGGTGCACGAAGTGCTCGACGAACTGCGGCCCGAGGCGCTCGCGGAAGCGCGGGCCGAAGACGCAGCGCGCGGCCATCGCCATCGTCAGGCGCTCGGCGGTGTCGATGAGCTCGAACTCGCCTTCGTCGCCCAGCGTGTCGAGCCAGCTCTCGACCTCGACCGCCATCTCCCCCACGTAGCTCTTGAGCTTCTTCCCGTGGAACGCCGGGAGCATGATCTTCTTCTGCTCCTCGTACTCGCGGGGGGACGCGGTGAAGAGCACCTTCCCGCCCACGATGGGCACGAGGAACTGGTAGACCTCGTTCATCGAGAGCGCGTCGTCGGTGGCCTCGAAGAAGAAGCGGAGCTTCTCGGGTCCGACGAGCACCACCGCGGGCTGGAACGCGAGCTTCATGCCGAAGACCGCGCCGTGCTGCTCGTAGCCGCGGCGGAACAGCGCCAGCGGATCCCGGCGGAAGTCGAGGGCGCTGCCGAGGATGGGCAGGCCGGAGAGCATCGGGGGCGTGCTCATGCGGCACCTCCGGGAGCGGCGGCGACGAGGCGGGTGGGGCGGAGCACGCCCACCTCCATGAACCAGGTGAACGTGTCGCGCAACGTCTCCTCGATCGGGCGGGCGTGGTGCCCGAGCTCGCGCGCGGCCTTCTCGGCGCGCACCTGGCGGTTGGAGCGCAGCGCGTGGACGGTGTCCGGCGTGAAGAGCGCGCGGCGCCCGAGCAGGCGCGAGCCGAGCACGGCGGCGGGGGCGATGGCGCGGACCAACGCGAGGGGCACGGTGAAGCGGGGCGCCGGCACCCCGAGGATCGCCTCGGCGAGGCGGCCCAGGTCCATTGCGGAGCGCCAGGATCCCGCGAGGATGTACCCCTCCCCGGTGCGGCCGTGCTCGGCGGCCGCGAGCAGGCCGCGGGCGACGTCGCGCACGTCCACCCAGTCGAAGCCGCCGTCGGGCGCCACGGGGACGCGCCCGCGCGCGTACTGGAGGAGCGCGGCGCCCGTGTGGGAGGGCTCGAAGTCGAGCGGCCCCATGATGCCCGTGGGGTTCACGACGACCGCGTCGAGCCCGCGCGCGATCACGGCGCGGACCGCGGCCTCGCCGGCGGCCTTGGAGCGGTCGTACGCCGGGTGCGCGGCGGTCACGTACCCGCGCGACTCGTCGAGCGGCGCGTCGTAGGGGGCGTGGTCGAAGGCGTGGATCGAGCTCGTGTGCACGAAGCGCCGCACCCCACAGGCGAGCGCGGCCTCGGCGGCGTTGCGCGCCCCGTCCACGTTCACGGCGCGCACGAGGCCGGCGGGATCGCCCACGATCGAGATCATCCCGGCGAGGTGGAACACCACGTCCGCGCCGCGGAAGGCCGCGCGGAGCGAGGCGGGATCGCGCACGTCGCCGCGGGCGATCTCGACGTCCAGGCCCGCGAGCGCCGGCGTGGGGGCATCCCCGTGCACGAGGGCGCGCACGGCCCTCCCGCGCGCGAGCAGGTCACGGACGAGCGTGGCGCCGACGTGCCCGGACGCGCCGGTGACCACCACCATGAAGACCTCCCGCTGGGGCCGCGCTTATGCCAGGGAGGCCGCGGGCGCCCTTGCTGGGGATCGCAGGGCATTGCAGCGGGTGGCGTCGGGCCGGATCACCGGCAGGAGAGCCCGAACTGCGCCGAGACCGACGCGCAGTCCCCGACGACGCGGATCGTGCCCGAGCCGACCGTGAGCTCGGTGGTCGGCTGGTGATCGGGGGTGCAGCTGCCGGAGTAGCCGACGGTCTCGGAGGGCCGGGGGAGCGCGGACGTGACGCAGGTCGAGGTCACGGTCTCGGTGCCGTGCCGCCACCCCGAGCTGCAGACGAGGTGACCCGACATCAACGTCGTGTTGTCGTAGAGCTTGTCGACCGTCACCTGCCTGGCGCCGCAGTGGTGCTCGCACGAGGTGGTGACGGGCACCTCCGAGCGCTCGACCTTCCCGGACGGGCCGTCCCAGGAGAGCACGAGGCGCGGGGCCTTCGCGGGGTCGACACACGGCCGGGAGGCCGCGAGGGTCTGCACCTGCAGGCTCGCCTTGTAGTCGGACTCCACGGCGACCGGCACCTCGGCAATCGTGGTGCCGTCCGCATACGCGAGCGCCGCCCGGAGCTGGAGCCCTCGGTCCTCGTAGCGCTTGAAGCTGAAGCCGCTGAACTCCAGCGCGCCCGGCAGGTTGCCGTACGCCACGGGGGTGGGTTGGATCACCGAGCAGACCAGCGGCGTGGGCGTGGGGCGATCCGCCTCCTTCTTCGTGAGGGCGAACCGGATCTCCTGCACGCCGAGGAGCACGCGCTTGCCGATGATGTCCTGCTGGCACTGCGCGGTCTGGTTGAAGCCGGCCTGGGCGCTGCTGAGCAGCGCTTCGAGCTCCTTTCGCGTGTGGGTCACCGTCCTGTTGGCCGATCCTTCCAACGCCCCGATGGCGCTTCGGAGGACGGACTCCCACTTCTTCGGCTGCTCGCCGAGCTCCGTGACCGCCCCGTTCAGGGTGTTGAGCGACTTGTTCCCGAACAGCCAGTCGAAGATGCCCGCCTCGGCGGTCAGGGGCATCGAAAGGGCGACGAGGACGAGCGCGGCCGCCGGGAGGGCGGAGCCGCGGGAGGGTTGGTTCGGCATTTGCGGACGCTACAGGAGTTGCCTGTTGTTGGCAACCTGCCACGCGACCGACAACTCGATCGGCGCCGCGGCGGGTTCGACCCGCCGCGTGTGTCACAAGCAGACGCTGTCCCGCCAGTCGTCCACGTTGTTGTCCTCGGCGCACTCCGACACGGCGCCGTCGGCGTCCACGCGGGCGCTGAAGCCCTCGGCGCCCACGTCGGCCGGGGCGAGGTCGAAGAGGATGCCGTCGAGCGCGGTGCCCGCGGGGACCTCCGGCAGGGTCGCGGTGGCGACCACGCGCGTGGTGCCACCGGCGTCGATGGCCGAGAGCGCGAGCGTCGCGCCTGCCGGCACCGTGGCGGCGCCCTCGTTCCACACCTGCACGGCCACCTGCACCGGGCCGTAGTCGCAGTCCGCGATGCACACGTCCTTCACCTGCACGCCGAGGTCGGCCGAGGCCGGATCGTCGGCGGCCACGCGCGCCCGGTACACGTTGTACTTGTTCCAGTACGGCTCGGGCGTGGCGGGCACGGTCCCGTCGGGCAGGATGTTGGTGATGGCGAAGTCGTGGATCGCCCAGGTGCTGCCAGCGGCGGGCCAGCCGTCGCCGTCGTGCTCGAGCACGGTCAGGCCGGCGTAACCCCCGCCGGTGAACGAGTTGCTCACGAAGAGGATCTCGGCGTGGCCGTCGTGGTCGATGTCCGCGACGGACGGGTACTCGAACGCCGTGCCGGACATGTGCGTCGACCAGGTGTAGTTGGTCGCGCCGGTGGCCCCGTCGAGGATCTTGAACGTGCTCTCGTCGGCGAAGAGGATCTCGAGCGCGCCGTCGCCGTCGACGTCGTAGCCGGAGCAGCCCGCCAGGCCGGAGGTGTCGTCCATCGGCACCGACCAGACCTGGGTGCCGTCGAGCTCGTACATGACGAAGGTCTGGTAGGCGCCCCACGCCACCTCGGCGGTGCCGTCGCCGTCGAAGTCGCCGGCGCAGGGCGGGCCGGGCTGCGCGGTGGAGCCGTACGTCCGGCGGTAGATGTTGGTGCCGTCGTGGTCCCAGAGCGTCCATTGGCTCCCGACGAAGCCGATCTCGGCCTCCGGGTCGGCGTCGGCCTGGATGACGATGGGCCAGAAGCCGTAGGAGCCGGTCTCGCCGCTGTTCCAGAGCAGGACGCCCGTGCTGTCGTAGGCCTGGCCGGCGAAGAACACCTCCTGCACGCCGTCCAGATCGGCGTCGGCCACGGCCGCGATCGAGTAGGGGCTCGCGGTGTTGGCCATCCGGAACAGCACGCTGCCCGTGGCGCCCTCGAGCACGAGGTTGTTGGCGAGCACCTCGGGGGCGCCGTCGGCGTCGAGGTCCCCGACCGTCAGGAGCGCAAGCGCGCTCGCCGAGACGGTGGCGGGGCTCGTCCACTTGAGCGTGCCGTCGCCCTCGAGCGCGACGGGCCGCGAGCTCGAGTCGTAGCCGAGCACGTCGGGGAAGCCGTCGGCGTCCACGTCCGCGATCGCCACGCCGGTCGCGTACGACGCGCCCGACCAGCTCCACTTCTCCACGCCGGTGGCGCCGTCGATCGCCACGATCCAGGCGCGCGCGAACGAGGCGTCGAAGATGTTGAGGACCACCTCGGGGTCGTCGTTCTCGTCGATGACGCCGTCGCCGTTGTCGTCGTCGAGGTTCCCGACCACGGGCGTGGACGCGGCCTGCACGCCCCCACCGGAGGAGGACGTGAACGTCCACTTCACCGCCACGTCCCAGGGGTCCGTCACGATGGTGACCTCGGTGCCGCCCTCGCACGCCGGGTCGATCGTGACGGGGCCCGCGACGCCCCCGTCGAGCGTCGGGCACTCCGCGTCGAGGCAGTCCACGCGGCCGTTGGCGTCGTCGTCGGGGAAGCCCTCGTCGATCTCGCCGTCGCCGTCGTCGTCGACGCCGTTGCAGGCCTCGTCCGGGGGCGGCTCCGTGGTGTCCGTGTCCGTGGTGTCGGTGTCGGTCGGCTCGTTCGGATCGAACGACGGCTCGCCGTCCTTGGAGTTGAGCTCGTTCTCGGTGGCGCACGCCGCGAGGGCGAGGAGGAGCAGGACGGGACGCACGGGGACCTCGGGAGCGGGGCCACCATACGCGGGGGTCGGGGCGGCCCGCCGCGGGTGGGGCGACACTGTTCGAAACTGTAACGGGGGCGCCTTCGGGCGAGGGGGACGGCCGGGATAGGGTCCGGTCGTGCGCACCGTCGTCTTCGACCTCGACCAGACGCTCCTCCGCGCCGAGGCCATCGACTGGAGCATCTGGCTCGCGGCGGTCGCCGAGGTGCTCGGCGTGGCCGTCCCCGAGGACGAGAACTGGGCCGCGCACCCGGTGCACACCGACCACGGCCTGCTCGAGAGCCTCTCCCGGAACCTGCGCGGCCGGCCGTGCGGGGACGCGGAGCGCGCGCGCTTCGAGGCGCTCCTCTTCGACCGGCTCGACGCGCTGCTCGCGGAGGACCCGGGCCTGTTCGTGCCCGTCGCGGGCGCCGTCGAGGTCGTCGAGGTCCTGGCGCCACGCGCGGCGCTCGCCACGGGGAACCTGCACGCGGTGACCCTCCGCAAGGTCCGCTCCGCGGGGCTCCGCACGCTGCCCTGCTCCTGCTCCGCGCCCGGCATCGACCGGACCACGCTCGTACGGCGCGCCCTGGAGCGGGCCGGGTGGTCGGGCGGGCCCGCGACCTCGTTCGGGGACGGCGTATGGGACGTGCGGGCGGCGCGGGCCCTGGGGGTGGGCTTCGTCGGGGTGGCCCAGACCGACGCGCACGAGCGCCGGCTCCGCGACGCCGGGGCGCGCCACGTCGTGCGGGACTTCACCGACCTCGCGGAGGTGGTGCGGCTCGCGGACGCGGCCGACCCGCCCCTGCCCGAGGCCGACGCCGGGGCCTGGCACACGCCGCGGGAGGGGTAGGCGGGTCGGGCGCCCCCCGCCCGGGGACGGGCGGGGTCGGTCCCCTGCGGGCTCCGCCTTCGGCGTCGGTCGGCGCGCGGACGCGCCGACCGCGCGGCCCCGAGCGGCCGCGCGCCCTCCGGGCACCTGGCGCGGCGTGCGCCGGGGGCGCCGGGGTTCTCAGGCGGGGATCCGCGATGCCGCGCGAGGCTACGCGCCGCGCTTCGCCCGCTCTTCGGCCTCGATCTTCGCGCGCACCTCGGCGCGGATGCGCTCCTCCTTCTCGATGCGGGCGCGCACCTCCGCGTCGCCCTCAGGCCGCGGCCCCGCGTCCGCGGGCGGCGTCCGGGCGTCGGGGAGCACGTAGAGGACGAGCAGCCCGATCGGGCCGAGCAGCCCGCACCACACCGCGCCGCTGACCTGCTGCCCCTTCTCGCTCCCGGCCTTCCAGCCGACGAGGATCCACAAGACCGCCCACCCGAACAGGACAAGCCAGCTCACCCGCGCTCCGGACGACGCGCGAGCCTACCACGTCGGCCTTGGCGGCTACTTCGTCCGGCCGCGTGAGCGACCGTCTTGCAGCGGTTCCCGTCGGCGTCGGCGGGGCTCAGGCCGCCTCGGGGATGGCATCGGGCGCACCTGGGCACGCCCGGAGGCCGGGCCCCCCGGCGGCGGCACGGGTGGTGGGCGCGGGGCGGCGCGGGTGGTGGGTTGGCGAGGGAGGCGAGGCGGCCGCCGTCCAAGGTCGGGGGATGCACCTACATCCTCCGACTTCGGACGGAAATACCGTCCGAGGTCGGGGGATGCACCTACATCCTCCGACTTCGGACGGAAATACCGTCCGAGGTCGGGGGATGCACCTACATCCTCCGACTTCGGACGGAAATACCGTCCAAGGT
>CAYWGD010000052.1:0-11122 GCA_964457335.1 uncultured Enterobacteriaceae bacterium
TGGTGGGGGGCAGGGGGGAGTGCGCTCCCTAGGAGGTTTCTTCCCAGGAATCAATGATCAGTTCCTGACACCATCAACCGGATTCCCGACGTTCGCCCGTCGCGCCGCAAATGACAATCATCAATTCCTGACACCCTCAAGGCGCGCAGGCGCCAGCCATGTTGCACAACGCGGCGGGTGAGGCGGCACCCGGCGAGTTGTGCAACGCGTTCCGGTGCCACGCGTTGCACAACGCGGGGAGTGACGCGGCACCTGGCGAGTTGTGCAACGCGTTCCGGTGCCACGCGTTGCACAACGCGGCGAGTGAGGCGGCACCCGGCGAGTTGTGCAACACCAGGGAGGAGTCCAGCACCACTCGCCGACCCCTACGCCCGGATTCCAGGCGCCCGCCCGTCCCGCCCCAGATGACAACCTCCAGCGCCCGCCCGCCTCCCGGCCCTACATCCACTCCCGCACGAAGGCGTAGAGCGGGCGCAGCGATGGCGCGTAGTAGAGCTCCGCGCCGTAGAGCGCGTAGAGGCCGCGCGCGGTCGCGGCCGCGAAGGCGACGAGCGCCACGGTCGTGAGCCCGAGGACGTCGGCGGCGCCCATGCGCAGCGGCTCGCGCACGGCGCGTGGCGCCGTAGGGTGGAAGCCGCGCGTCTCCAAGGACTCGGCCAGCGCCCGCGCGCGGCGCAACGCGCGGGCCACGACCGGGCGGAGCAGCGCGACCTCGAGCCGCATCCACGCCCAGGGGCTCCGCGCCCACACCGGGCGCCCACGCCGGGCCCGCGCCTCGCGCACCGCCCAGGCCTCGGCGCCCACGAGCGGCACGAAGCGGAGCGCCGTGGCCGCCATGAGCGCGATCCCGAACGGGACGCGCAGCGCGAGGAGCGCCGCGACGAGCCGGTCCGGCGCCGTGGAGAGCGCGACCCAGATCCCCGCGGCCGTGAGCGCGACGAAGCGCAGGGACTGCACGAGGCCGTGCGTCACGCCCTCCCGGCAGATCACGACCCAGGGGTCGCGCGAGAGCACCACCAGCGGGGTGCGCGGCCAGTCGGCCCAGAAGAGCCCCTGCGAGAGCGCGGTGGTCCACGCGAGCAGCGCGACCCCACCCACGAACCGCAGCCGCCAACCCGCCGCGCGCGGGTGCGCGAGCACGGCCGCCGAGCTCCCGGCCGCGAGCAACCCGAGCGGGAGCGCGCCCTCCAGGCAGAGGACGAGCACGCCGAGGGCGAACACGGCGCCGAGGCGGGCACGCGGGTCGGTCATGTCGCCACCCCGCGCGAGGGGCCCGGCGGGCGCGCGGGCGCGCGAGCGACCGCGCGGTTCGGCGCGCCCGCGGCGGACGCCGCGGCGAGCGCCAACGGAGCCGCCTCCGGCGGCGACCCCGGAGGGGCCCGGCCCCCCGGCGTCCGCGCCGGGGGGACGCGCCCGGACGCGCCGATCACGCCGCCACCAGCCACGCCAGGAGCTCCTCCGGCGCGCCGTAGGGCACGCCCAGCTCGGCGCACACCCGCGCCAGGGGCGGCAGTGGCAGGGGCAGGCCGCGGGCCTCGGCGGCCAGGAGCGTCGGGAGCGGGGGGCCGTCCGCGACGAGCCGCCCGGCGTCGAGCACGAGCACGCGCGTGGCGTGGCGCAGCACCACGTCGAGGTCGTGGCTGGCGAACAACACGGCGCCGTCCGGGAGCGCGTCGGGGAGGGCGCGCAACATGCGGTCGACCTGGTCGCGGTCCTGGCCGCTGGTGGGCTCGTCGAGGACGAGCAGCCGCGGGGCGCAGGCGAGCGCCGCCGCCACGGCCGTCCGGAGCCGCTGCCCGCGCGAGAGCGCCTGGGGCGGGCGCCCGAGCAGGTCCGCGACCGAGAGCGCCTCGGCCGCACGACGGACGCGCCGCTCGACCTCCGCGCGCGGAGCCCGGGCCTCGATCGGGCCGTAGGCGAGCTCGTCGGCGACCGTCTCGCAGAAGAGCGCGAGGTCGGGGTTCTGCGGCACCTCCACGACGCGCCCGTGCCGGCCCGCCGCGCCCACGCCCGCCCGCACGGTGCCTCCCGCGGCGCGGAGCCGCCTCGAGACGAGCCCGAGGAGCGTGCTCTTGCCCGCACCGTTGGCGCCGACCAGCGCGACGCGCTCCCCGACCGACACATCGAACGATACATCGCTGATACACGGGGGCTCGCCGGGCCAGGCGAACGATACATGCGACACGTGTGTCACCGGCGCGCCGGCCGGACCGCGCTCCTGCCCGGCGGCGGCCCCCCGGGCCCGCCACCGCGCGCTCCCGGTGCGCTCGGCGAGCTCGTCGAGCGCCGGGCCGTGGAGCCCCAGGGCGCGCAACGCCTCCCCGCCCCGGAGCGGGTCGGCCACGACGGAGCCCGCGGACATCAGGACGGTGCGCGTGGCGTAGGGCATGGCGATCTCGAGGCGGTGCTCGACGCACAACACGGCCACGCCCTCGGCGCAGAGCTCGCGGAGGAGCGCCATGACCGCGTGGGCGCCCTCGGGGTCGAGCTGGGAGAGGGGCTCGTCGAGGAGCAACGCGCGCGCCCCCGCGACGAGCGCCGCGCCGATCACGAGGCGCTGGCGCTGCCCGCCCGAGAGCTGGGACGGGGCGCGGTCGGCCCGGTCGGCGAGCCCGAGGCGGTCGAGCAGCGCACGCACGCGCGCGTCGATGCGGTCGGGCGCCCAGCCGGCGCTCTCGGCGCCGAAGGCGAGCTCGGCGGCGCAGGTGGCGGCCACCACGGCGTCGTCGGGGTCCTGGCCCACGAAACCGAGCGCGCGGACCCGGTCGGCGGCCACGAGCGCGGCGGGGTCGCGGCCGTCGACGGTCACGCGCCCCTCCACGCGGCCGTGCCCGTGGCGCTGCAGGAGCCCGGCGGCGAGGCGGAGCACCGTCGACTTGCCGCAGCCGGTGGGGCCGGTGAGCAGGACGAGCTCGCCGGGCGCGACCACGAGGTCGACGGGCCCCACGGCGGCACCCCCCGGGTAGCGGTAGCGGGCGGCCTCGAGCCGGATCACGCCTCCACCTTCCGCAGCGACGCCGCGAAGTCCGCCGCCACGCGGCACGCGATCACGGTGTAGAGGAAGCCGGGCACGAGCACCTGGAGCGCCACGTACCAGGGCGCGAAGAACAGGCGGTAGAGGACGACGTGCATCCAGAGGCCCGCGAGCGTGGTGCACACGCTCGCGCCCGCGAAGCCGACGGAGAGGCGCGCCCAGCGGCGGGCGAGCGGCTCGTCGCGCCACGCGCCGCCACGGGTGAGGCCCGCGACCCACGCGAACAGCTCCCCGATGCCGATGCTCACGCCCGTGTAGAGCACGTCCACGGGCGCGAAGGCGCCGGTCGTGAAGCCGCGCAGGAACCAGCCGGTGAGCACCGCGAGCGTGAGCGTGCCCGGGCGGGGCAGGAGCGTGACGAGCGTGGCGAGGAGCGTGTAGCGGCCGAGGTCGGACAGGAGCCCGGTGAGCAGCGTGGAGAGCGGGCCGAGCAGCGCGCCGACGCCCATGGCGACGAGGTCGGAGGCCGTCCCGACCAGGAAGGTGGCGCTCCCGAAGATCGCGATGGTCATGAGCTCGCTCGTGGCGGCGGCGTCGAGCCAGCGGCGGAGCCGGGCGAGCGTGAGCGCCGCGCCCCCCGCGAACGCGACGAGCGCGAGGGCGAAGCCGCCGCTGGCGACGGGGTCGCCGCGACGCACGTAGAGCGGGCGGACGGCGGCGTGTACCGGGGTGTCGCCGCCGAGCGGCGTGACGGTGAGCGCGGCGTCGTAGGCGCCG
Source organism: uncultured Enterobacteriaceae bacterium (assembly GCA_964457335.1). GTDB lineage: Bacteria > Myxococcota_A > UBA796 > UBA796 > SXON01 > CAJBVW01. Next base: position 3,752 of record CAYWGD010000052.1, read on the forward strand.
GGCGTGACCGCGTCGGTGTCGACGAACACGGGCAGCGCGGCGCGCGCCTCGCCGTGGGCCGGCACGCGGAGGAGCGCGGCGACGGTGCCGGTGTCGCCGTCCGCGGTGCGGAGGCGGGGCCGGAAGGCGGGGGCGGGGCCGCCGGCGGGCGCGCGGACCTCGAGGGAGACGTGCAGGTCGACGGCGGCGTCGCCGTCGTTGCGGAAGGTGACGCCCCAGAACGCCCAGGGCGCCTCCTCGTCGCGGCGCCGCCCGCCGAGCCCGACCGCGCGCACGACGCGCTCCCACGCGGGCGACGGCAGGCTGACGCGGGAGGCCGGGCGGCCCAGGTCGGGGGCGCCGTCGGACTCCGCGGGGAACACGTCGCCGACGAGCGACACGGTGCGCGCGAGGTCCGCGAGCGCAACCGGCGCGGGGACGAGGGTGAAGTGGGCGTCTCCGACGGCGAGCGGCACCGGCGCCGTCGACACCCGCACCGGGCGCACGACGCGCGTCCCGACGACGGGCAGCGGGACCACCTCGCCCGCCAGCTCGACCTCCGCGGGCTTGCCGGGCCCGCCGGTCACGCCCACGAGCACCTCCGCCGACCCGCCGGCGACCACGGGGACCGTGATCGTGCCGGCCCCCTCGATCCAGGCGGCGCCGGGCCGCGGCTGGACCTCCACGCGGACCGGGGGCGGGACCGGCACGGTGAGCGACGTGGTGGCGGTCGCGCCTCCGGCGGTGGCCACGACGGTGTAGGCGCCGGGGTCGAGCGACGCGACGAGGTCGACCGTGGCGGTCGGGGTGGGCGGCACGTCGCGGACGACGGGCACGCCCGTGGCCGTGCGGAGCTCCACGCGGGTGAGCGGCGCGGAGGCCTCGATGCGCACGCCCGCGGGGCTCGGGGCCGCGGTCAGGGAGAGGGGCTCGGTGGGGGCGCAGGCAGCCAGGGTCAGGGCGGCCATCGTGAAGGCGACGGGCCAGGAGCGGGGTCGAACACGACAACCGCCGGGAGGAGCGGCACCGAGTACGACAACGGGCGCGTCCGGGGGCGCGGGCGCCGCCTTGGCGAACGGAAGAACCTCGCGAATTCTTGTGCCGGATGCACGACCGGCGCGCGGAGACGGCGAGTTGTCGTATTCGGTGCCGCTCCTGGGCCCGCTTGTCGTATTCGACCCGGCTCCTGGCGCCGGACCGGCGGACGTCCGAACCGGCCCCCGCGCCCCTCTCATGGCGCGCCCCCGGTTCACCGGAACACGGTGACGCGGTACGCCCCGCGCACCGCGCCCTCGATCGCGAAGGGGGCCTCGGCGACGGCGATCCGCCCGTCCGGCCCCCAGACCGGCCGGAAGTGCGCGGGCCCCTCGGTCGCGCAGCGCGTGACCAGCTTGCCCGTGGCCCGCTCGAACAGGAGCGCGCCGAAGAGGTCGGTGCGCGTGTCGGTGGACCGGTCGGCCGCCCCGACCATCAGGAGCGCCCCGTCGGGGCTCGCGGCGATGCCCTCCACCTCGTGCTCGCCCTGCCACGCCCACTTCGTGACACCGTCGCGCCCGACCGCGTGGAGCGTGTTCTGGGCGGGGTGCGCGGAGGGCGGCCGGGCCATGGGGTCGGCGCTCCCCCAGGGGATGTTGGTCGAGGTCGTGAGGAAGTAGGCCGTGTCCCCCACGACGGTGCCGAAGCCGACGCTCGCCGAGATGGGCACGCCCTGGGAGAGCACCGGCACCCCCGGGGTGAGCGTGTGCAGCAACGCGCCGTCCCGGTCGAAGAGGAAGGCGCGGCCGTCCCCCATGCCGGCGAGGCCGACCGTCTCGGACAAGCCGACCGCCTCCCACAGGTAGACGCTCTGGAAGTACGGCGCGAGCACGTCGAAGCGGTGCGACCACGCGAGCGTCATCGTGGCGAGGTCGATGGACGCGACGCCGTCCACGGGGAGGTCCGCGGGCGGCGGGCCGTCGGCGGAGCGTCCGACGCCGACCAGCGCGCGATCGCCGTGCACGGCGGGGTGCAGCAGCACGGCGTCCGCGGGCCCCTGCGCCGGCCAGGCCCCCTTCCGCGTCCCGTCCGCGCCGTACCGGTACAGGCGGGAGCGGTTCCGGCGCACGCCGTCCGCCCCGACCCAGCCGTGCGCGCCGGCCACGAGGAGGTCCCCACCGTCGAGCACGCGGATGGAGAACACGGCGGGGAGCGAGTAGAGCCCGTAGACGTCGTCGGCGGGCGGGAGCGCGCTCGTCTCGAGCTCGTCGGCGAGGCGGACCTGCCAGCGCGTGGCGAGCGTGGCCGGGTCGAGCGCCAGCAGCTCGGCGTCGGGGGACTGCACGCCGACGTAGAGCGCGTCCCCGCCCCACGCGACCTGCTTCACCGCGCCCTCGGCGATCGAGCGGGTGGCCAGCACCGCGCCGGTCGCGTCCACGACGCGGAGCGAGCCGGCGTCGCTCCCGATCGCGAGCCGACCGTCCGGCGAGAACGCGAGCGCCGCGGAGGGCGGCGGCGCACCCATCGCGGCGAGGCGGTCCATGTCCTCGAGCTCCACGTGGAACATCGGGACGCACTCGGGCTGGAGCGGCGCGACCACCCCGTCGATCACGTCGCCGGGGGCCCAGGCGCGGGCCTCGAACGCGGGCGCGCCCCGGGCGTCGGCGCCGGCGGCCGGCCGCACGATCCCGCCGCGCACGAAGCGAACGTCGCCCGTCGGCGCGGGCTCGCCGGCGCACGCGAAGAGCAGCGCGAGGATCAAGGCTCCTCCCAGGCGTCGTAGTAGTCGTCGCAGGTGCCGCCTTCGAACACCGGGAGCCGCTCGGCGCAGGCGTCGGCCCGCCCGAGCTGGCGGAGCTCCCAGGTGTACGTGGCGCACCAGTCGTCGTAGTCGGCGGCGTCCGCGTAGCCGACGGACGCCCCCCACTCGAGCCCGCTCTCCTCCATGCAGCCGGAGAAGCGCTCGCGGGCGGCCACGCACATGGCGTCGCAGTCGTCCGCGGGGGCGCAGGCCATCAACAGGAGGAGCACGGGGATCACTCGACGAGCGTGAGGGAGTAGGGCGGGAAGAGCATCTGGACCGGCTCGCTCGCGGCGCAGGTCTCCGGGTTCCAGGAGACGAGCCCCGCGACGATCGGGTCGCCGCTGCCCGCGTAGCCCGCCCGGTAGGCGATCCACACGGTCCCGTCGGGCGCGGTCACCGCGTCGCCGATGTAGGAGTCGACCGCGTCGGTCGGGGTGGCGGTCCACGACGCGAGGTCGAGGCACCACACGCCCCAGGAGTAGGCGTTGTCGGCCACGAGGATGGCCTTCCCGCCCACGTTCCCGGCGACCGTGCCGAGGTTGTAGCCGAAGTCCGCCTCGAGCAGGAGCGCGTTGTTGCCCACCACGCCGCCGACGGGGTCGAAGGAGTAGAGCCCGCCGTCGAGCTTCGCGCTGTAGTCGGCGTTGTAGTAGTCCCCGGTGCGCAGCAGCATCTTCGCGGGGTCGGCCGGGTCGGGCATCAGCGACGGGTTCGGCCCGACGATCCACTCGTCGGTGATCTCCAGCGTGTCGCAGGAGACGCGCAGGATCGTGCCGGTGCCGTCGGCGCTCACCCACGGGTAGCCGGAGGTGTCGAGCTGGGCGAGCGTCACGTACAGGTTCCCGTCCGGCCCGCGGAGGATGCCGTCGGCCTCGGGGGAGCCGTCGGCGTCGGCGTAGGCGGAGAGGTCGATCGTGCCGCGCGCGAGGCCGGTGCCCGCGTCCCAGAGCCCGATGGAGTCGCCCGCGTAGGTGGTCACGACGATGGTGTCGTCGCAGAGCGCGGCGTCCTGGGGGTTGGAGCCGTCGCCGGTCGAGAACTCCACGATCGGGGCCGACCAGTCCGCCGGGTCGTACATGCGGACGGTGTTCTCGGTGAACCGCTCCAGCAGGAAGACCATGCCGGCGTCGCTCTCGACCACGGGGTCGGTGTTGGTGGGGAGGATGGCGTCGGTGACCGTGCCCTCGTCGACGGTCGACCACGTGGCGAGCTGGCCCGCGGTGTAGTCGGAGGCGACGGTCGCGACGACCAGCGTGTAGTCGGTGTCGGTGTCGGTGTCGGTGTCGGTGTCGGAATCGGTGTCGGTGTCGGCGTCGGTGTCCGTGTCGGTGTCGGAGGGCTCGGAGCCGGTGTCCTCCACCTTGGGTTCGCAGGCGGGGAGCAGGAGGGCGGCGAACAGGATCGAGCGGGTCATGTCATCTCCTCGGAGTTGCTGAGTCGGTCCAGGTCACCGCGATGAGGACGGTGCGCCCGGGCAGGGGGTAGCCGGCGAAGTCGGTCAGGGGCCGGACGATGGGGGTGTCGTCGGCGTCGTCGAGCGGGTTCCGGTCGACGGCCGTGCCGCGCACGTCGAAGAGGTTCAGGACCTCGGCGCGCAGCGTGGGGAGGCCCTTCACCGGGGTCACGTCGAGCGCGAGCGAGTGCAGGTCGCGCGGCGCCGTGAAGCCGATGTTGGCCGTGTCGGTGAAGGTGAGGCCCGTGTAGGACCACGTGTGGGTGAGCGCGACGCGGTCGGGCCAGCGCACGGTCGTGGCCTGCGCGAGCTCGAGCTCGGGCACGTTGGGGAGCGCGTTGTTGGCGTAGGCCGGGTCGCTCAGCAGGTTGCGCGTGAGCGTCCAGGTGAGGTTGGACTGGGAGGTCACCCACCCGCCCACGTGCACGGTGACCGCCGCCTCCGTGCTGCGGACGTAGGCCTCGCCGACGTTGATCGCGCGCTGCGTGTGCTGCGAGTTCTGCACCCAGGCGATGAGGTCGTGGACGGTCCGCCGCGCGTACGCCACGTCGACGGTGCCCGACACGAGCCCCTCCCAGGGCGCCTCGGCGCGCAGCCCGACCTCCCACGCCTCCCCCGTCTCGGGGGCGAGCTCCGGGTTGCCGACCATCGAGCCGTGGTCGCCGAAGAGCTCGGTGAGATCGGGCGCGCGCACGTACAGGCCGGCCGTGCCCTTCAGCGAGAGCCACGGCCACGGCCGGTAGAGCGCGCCCATCCGCGGGGTGGGCCAGGCGTGGAGCGCCGCGCCGGGGATGGCGGTCCCCTCCCAGGGCACGGTCCCGATGCCGCGGTCGTCGAGCACGTCGAGCTGCACGGCGGGCGAGAGCGTGATCCGGTCGCGCCAGAGGCGGAGGTCGGCGCCGACGGCCGCGACCCCGGCCGACCGCGTCCGCTCGCCGTCGCCGGTGTCGAAGAGCAGGTCCCAGGGCTCGTAGCGCTCGTGGCGCACGCGCAAAAGCCCCGTCCCCGTCACCCACGGCGCGGGCGCCCACACGACGCCCGCCTGCCCGCCGAGCGTGCCGGAGCGGTCGCGGGTGTGCTGCGTGCCGACGCCGATCTCGCCGGCGCGGTCGTCGAGCACCTCCTGGCGCCAGAGCCACCACGCCTGCGGGAGCACGCGCACCTGGGACGACGGCGTCAGGTCGCCGCCGAGCCCCACGAGGTTGCGGACCGTGCCGACGCTCGCCTCGGTGGCGCCCGCGGAGATGGGCCCCGGGAGCTCCTGGTGGCTCGCGACGAAGCTGTCGAGCACCGTGAAGCGCGCCGCGTCGGGGCCGAAGCGCACCCGGCCCAGCAGGCTCGCCCGGTCGATCGCGTTGTTCTCGCGGGTGGGCGTGCGGTCGTCGAAGAGGTTGTACTCGGTGCCCTGGTCGTCGAAGTACGGGAAGTCGCCCTCGGTGTGGAGCTGGTCGAGGACCAGCAGCGCGTCGACCGCCCCCTTCCGCGGCCCCACCACCGCGCTCGCGCCCGCCGTGCCGAACGAGCCGAGCCGCGCCCCCACGTTCGCGGGCACCTCCCCCGTGGGCGTCACGAGGTTGAGCACGCCGCCGATCGCCCCGCTCCCGAACGCGACCGGGGCCATCCCCCGGTAGATCTCGACGCGGTCGAACGCGCTGACCGGCAGCTCCGAGAGGTTGACCGCGCTCGCGCCGTCCGGGTTGAGCGGGAACCCGTCGAGGAAGACCTCGACCTGCCGGAACGTCGAGCCGCGCAGGCTCACCGCGGCGAAGTCGCCGAGGCCGCCCAGGCGCCGCACCGTCGTCCCGGACGCGCCGTCCACCACGCTCGCGAGGTCCTCGCCCGGCGGCAGCTCCGGCCCGAGCGGCAGCACCGTGAGCGACGCCGCGGTGCTCCCAGGCTGCGGACCGGGGGCCGGCGCGACGGTGAGCTCGTCGTCGGCGAGGGCGCAGCGGAAGAGGAGGGGCAGGAGCAAGCGCGGAGACCTCCCGACCGTCGGGGAGGCGCGCGCGCCTGCAGAATTGCTGGAACACGCCCGGACCTTCTTCCCCGAAGGACGGACATCGTGACGTTCAGGCCGGTCTCCTGGCTCCCGGATCGACCGTCCTCCGCGCCTTCCCACCCCGACGGGCAGTGGCTGGTCGCGTGTCGCGACCTCTGCGGAGGACGTCCCCGGTTACAGTGGCGGGGGCCGCGCCGGCTTCGAACCGGGCTTCCCGTTTCACCCTCTCGATGAGGGCACCTGGACGTCGTCGAGCTGGAAAGAGCGCCGCGTGTGTAGTTCGATGGGGTCGAGGTTGTCAAGCCTGGCGGTGGCCGCCCTCCTCGCGGCCTGCGTGCCCGATCGGCCGCCTCCGCCCGCCCCCGCCGAGGATCCGACCGCCGCCTGGGGCGCGCGCCTCGCCGAGGTGGTCTCGCCTGCGGGTGAGGTCGACTACGCCGCGCTCCGGGCCGACCCCCGCGCGCTCCGGGACTACGTGGGCTGGGTGGCCGTGCACGGCCCCGAGACCGACCGGCTGCGGCTCACCGACGACAACCTGCGCCTCGCCTGGCACCTCAACGCGCTCACCGCCGCCGTGCTCTGGTCCGTGGTGGAGGGCGCGCCCCTCGCGGGCCCCGGCGCGCCCGTCTCCTCCGCGCGCCTCCTCCTCGACGGAGAGGTCGTCCGCTACGACCGCCACGTGCTCCACACCGTGCTCGCCACCTACGACGAGCCGCTCGCCGTCGCCGCGCTCCCCTGCGGCGCGCGCGCCTGCCCGCCCGCCCCGACCGGCCTCTACGAGAAGAAGGGCCTCGACGACCAGCTCGCCGAGCAGATGCGCCGCTGGGTGCGGTCCGGCCGCCTCGTGTCCGGCGACGGCGCGACCTTCGTGTTCTCGCCCGCCCTGCGCGCGTGGATGTGGGCCTTCGAGCGCTGGGACGGCGCGACCACCCCCTGCGAGGTCGTCGCGCCCTACACCGAGCCGCCCGTGCGCGATCGCCTCGCGACGTGCGCGTCGTGGCGCTGGGGCGCGTGGGACGGGCGCTTGGACGGGAGCTAGCTCGGGCGGGCGTGCCCCCCGGGCGACGACGCCGGCGGCCTTCCCGCGCGGCGGAGCCGCCTGGACATCCCGCGCCGGCGTCGTCGCCCAACGCACCCTCGTCGTCACCGCAGGACACGAGC
>CAYWGD010000052.1:11132-19363 GCA_964457335.1 uncultured Enterobacteriaceae bacterium
GTCGCCCCCTGCCCGGCGCGCCCCCCGCCGCGCGGCCCGGCCCCGCGCGCCCCGCGCGCCGCGCCGCGGCCCGGGACCGGCCGCGCGGAGCGCGGCCGCCTTGCAGGCGCCTCACGCCGGCCGTCCCGACGGGGCCCGGCGCCGGCGGAAGCGACGCACGTCACCGAGATGTCCACGTCTCCGGCAGTTGCGTCGCGAATTCGACCCCGGAGGCGACGAGACCTCGCCGGCCGCGCGGGCGGGCCCGCCCGCCCGCCGGGGTGCGGGGGCTTCGCCCCCGCCGGGGGGCGTTGCGGGGGGCTGGGCCCCCTGCCCCAAGAAGAGCACCGCCTACGAGACCGCCTCCGCGCCCCGAGGCTGGTGCCGCGGCAGCACCACGCGGAAGACGGCCCCGCCGCCGCGGTTGTCCTCGACCTCGATGCGCCCGCCGTGATCCTGGATGATCCGCGCGCTGACGGAGAGGCCCAGGCCCGTGCCCTGGCCGGGCGGCTTGGTGGTGAAGAAGGGCTCGAAGATGCGCTGGCGGAGCGGCTCGGGGACGCCGGGCCCGCGGTCGGCCACCTCGATGGCGACGCGCTCGTCGTCGACCTCGCGGGCGGTCACCGTCACCGGGTCGCCCTCGCACTGGAGCGCGTTGGCGAGCAGGTTGATGAACACCTGCTCGAGCCGGTTCGCGTCGCCGAGCACGGTCAGGCCGGGATCGCAGTCGACGCGCACGCCGCGCTTGAGCGCCCCGACGGTGAGCTCGCGGGCCATGTTCACGACGGTGGCGACGTCCACGACGGTGACGGTCGGGCCGCCGCCGCGCGCGAAGGTGCGGAGGTTGTCGACCATGCTCGTCATGCGCTCGACCGCGCGCGCCATCACGTCGAGCGCCCGGTCGCGCGCCTTCTCGCCGAGGGAGCCTTCGCGCAGGAGCTCGACGTAGCCGCCGAGCACGTTCAGCGGCTGGTTGAGCTCGTGCACGAGCCCCGCCGCGAGCTCCCCGATGCTCGAGAGCTTCGCCGCCTGGATGAGCTGCTCCTGCGTGCGGTCGAGCTCCTCGCGGCCGAGCGCGGCGCGCATCTCCATCGCCTGCGCGTGGCGCGAGGCCTGCTCGAGCACGCGCTCGCGCACCATGGCCGTCGCGACCATGCCGGCGAGCACCGCGGTGAGCTCGACCTCCTCGGGGGTGAAGACATCGCGCTCGTGTCCGTGGAGCTCGACGAAGCCGAACACCGCCTCGGCCACCTGGAGCGGGGCGTACAACACGGCCCGGATCCCGTCGAGCTCGAGCGCGCGCAGCGCCGGGAACTCCCCGACCGCGTCGGCCACGGCGCGCTGGACCGGCGCGCGACGGACGCGCGCGGTGCCCGCCGGCGTGGCGCCGAGCAACACGCGCGGCTCGGCGGGGAGCACGGCGCCGTCGCGCAGGCCCACGAGGACGCGGAGCGTGTCGACCTCCACGAGCGACACCCGGGCCTCCCGAACGGGCAGGAGCCGCGCGAGCTGCTCGAGGGCCACCCGGGCGACGTCCGCGAGCGGCCGGCCCTGGCCCACCGCCATCGCGACGGTGTGCTCGGCGTCCCGCCAGCGGGCGGCCCGCCGCAGCCGACGCACCTCCAGCTCGGCCGCCTCCAGCCGCTCGGCCACGGCGACGATGCCGCCGGCCGCGGGCCCGCCGACCTCGACGAACACGCCCTCCGCGCCGCCGTCCGCGCCCCGGATGGGCATGGCGGACGCGCGCACGCCCTCGCGGAGCTCGCCCTCCCAGGGGAGCCCGCCGCTCACGTCGTCCCGCAGCCGGGCGCGCGTGTCCGGGGTGGGCACGAGCGCGTCCAGGCCGGGTACGTCGCCGAAGCGGGCGCGGGCGGCGCGGTTGGCGTAGCGCACGTCACCGGTCGGCAGGTGCAGCACGAACGCCGCGCGCTCCGAGTCGTCGAGCGCGGCTCCCCAACGGCGGAGGAACCCGCTCGTACCTCGCACCTCCCCCCCGAGTCCGGCCCCGCTGTCCCGCATTGTCGGCAGCGTACGGTGACCTTCCGCCGAGGTCAACTCCCCCCGGACGGATCGCCGGCGCGGGAGGGTCGGGCGGCGGGCCGGAAGCTCGCCCAGGATCCCGCGGCCGAGCCTGCACGCGACGCGACTCGACCCCCCCCGGGGACGGGGCGCGTTGATCCGCACCGCGTCCCGGGGTAAGGAGGCGCCCCCGCGCGCGGTGGTCCGGACGGCGTGGGGAGCGGGCCGTCGGACCGTCAGCCGCGGAGGGCGCATGCGCGGAGAACGGGTGAGGGGGCCGAAGCCGGAGTGGCTCAAGGTCCGGATGCCGAGCGGCGAGCGCTACGGGGCGATCAAGTCCCGCGCGCGCGAGCTGAAGCTGCACACCGTCTGCGAAGAGGCGCAGTGCCCGAACATCGGCGAGTGCTGGAGCGGCGGCACCGCCACCTTCATGGTCATGGGCGACACGTGCACGCGCGGCTGCCGCTTCTGCGCCGTCGCGACCGCGCGCAACCCCGCGCCGCTCGACCCGATGGAGCCGACGAACGTGGCCGAGGCCATCCGCGAGATGCAGCTCGACTACGTGGTCGTCACCTCGGTGAACCGCGACGACCAGGCCGACCAGGGCGCCGGGCACTTCGCCGCCTGCATCCGGGAGATCCGGGCGCGGAACCCGAAGACGCTGGTCGAGGTCCTCATCCCCGACTTCCGCGGCGAGGTCGACCTCCTCCGGATCGTCCTCGACGCTGGGCCCGACGTGCTCGCCCACAACGTCGAGTGCGTGCCCAGCCTCCAGTCGAAGGTGCGTGATCCGCGCGCCAACTGGGAGCAGTCGACCCGCATCCTCGCGGGCGCCAAGACGCTCACGCCCGCGCAGCTCACGAAGACGAGCATCCAGGTCGGCCACGGCGAGACCGAGGACGAGGTGCTCGACACCATGCGGATGCTGCGCGACCTCGACGTCGACTTCCTCACCATCGGCCAGTACCTGCGCCCGTCGATGACGCACCTGCCGGTGCGCGAGTACGTGACGCCGGAGGTGTTCGCGCGGTTGGAGGCCGAGGGCAAGGCCATGGGCTTCAAGTACGTGGCGAGCGGCCCGCTGGTGCGGTCGAGCTACAAGGCGGGCGAGTTCTTCATCGCGCAGTACCTCCGGGGCGGCGCGCACGCGGGAGACACATGACGAAGTCCGGTCGCGACCAGCTGCGCGCGTTCCTCCAGCGCTTCGTGTCGGGCGGCGGCACGCTCGTGGGCGAAGCCGTGGGCGCGCACGGCGTCACGGAGGGCTTCACCCAGGGCGTCGTCCGCACGCCGCTGTCCGAGGCCGCGGCCGTGGGCGTCGCGGCGGGCCTCGCGCTCGCCGGCAAGCGCGTCATCGTCGAGCTCGTCGACCCCGCGGGCCTCGCGCGCGCGGCGGACGTGCTGGCGGACCTCGCCACGCTCAAGGCGCGGTCGGGCGGCTCCTGGTCGGCGCCGATCGTGGTGCGGGCTCCGTTTGCTCTTGGGGCGGGGGGCCAGCCCCCCGCAACGCCCCCCGTCGCCTCGATGGGCATCCGCGTGGCGATCGCCGCCACCGCGGACGATCTCGTCGGCCTCCTCGAGCACGCGCTCGCCGCCGGGGAGCCGGTGGTGGTGCTCGAGAGCGCCGCCGCCCTCGACGACGTGGGCGCGGGCGCCCCGGTCCCGGGCCTCGGCGCGGCCGTCACGCGGCGCGAGGGCACCGGCGTGACCGTGCTCGCGGTCGGCGACGCCGTCGCGGCCGCCCTCGCCGCCGACGACACCAGCACGGTCGTCGACCTGCGCGGCCTCGCGCTCGATCGCGCCGCCATCGCCGCCGCCGTCGCGAAGACCGGCCGGGCCGTGGCCGTGGGCGCGCCGGACGCGCTGCTCGTGGCCCTGCAGGAGGCCTTCCTCACGCTGGAGAGCCCGCTCGTCGCGCTCCCGGCCGACGCTTCCCCGGAGCGCATCGCCGCGGCCGCGCGCGACGCCCTCACCTACTGACCCACCGGAGATCCCTGCATGTTCGTGTTCCCCCTTCCGGAGATCGGAGAAGGCGTCGTCGAAGGCGAGATCGTCCGCTGGCTCGTGAAGCCGGGCGAGGACGTCGCGACCGACCAGCCGCTCTGCGAGGTCATGACCGACAAGGCCACGGTGGAGATCTCGAGCCCCAAGAGCGGCCGCGTCGCGCGGCTCCACGGGAACCCGGGCGACGTGGTGAAGGTGCACGCGCCGCTCGTCGAGATCGACCTCGGCGGTGGTGGCGCGGCCGCCTCGGCGCCCGCCGCGCACGCGCCCGCCGCGCCCGCGCCGGCCGCGCACGCGCCCCCGAAGGCGGCGGCCCCGGCACCGGCGGCCCCGAAGGCGGCGGCGCCCGCACCGGCCACGGCGCCGAAGCCCGCGCCCGCCGCGCCGACCCTCGCCGCCCCCAAGGCGGCCGTGAACGGCCAGAACGGCGTGCCCGCGGCCATCGCGGCGCGCATGCCCCCCGCGCCCGGGGAGCGCACGCTGGCGTCACCCGCGGTGCGCCATGCCGCCCGCACCGCCGGCGTCGACGTGAACACCGTCCCCGGCACCGGCCGCGACGGCCGCGTCACCCGCTCCGACATCGAGGCCTTCGTCGCGCAGCCGAGCGCGGCGATCGCGCCGCCGGCCATGCAGGCCCCGGTCCCCACCCAGGGCGACGAGCGCATCAAGATCATCGGCCTCCGCCGCAAGATCGCGGAGAAGATGGTGCAGGCCTACCGCACCGCGCCGCACTTCACCTACGTGGACGAGATCGACTGCACGCGGCTCGTGGCGCTCCGCAAGACGCTCAACGCCCAGGCGTCCGAGCGCGGCCTCAAGCTCTCGTACCTGCCCTTCATCATGAAGGCGCTCGCGGTCACGTTCCGCGAGTTCCCGACGCTCAACGCGGTGATGGACGAGGAGGAGTTCACCCTCGTCGTGCGCAGGGAGATCAACATCGGCATCGCGACGGACACGCCCGCCGGGCTCTACGTGCCGGTGGTGAAGAACGTCGACCAGAAGTCGCTCTACGAGCTCGCGGTCGAGATCCAGGACCTCACCAACCGCACCCGCGAGAACAAGGTGCGGATCGACGAGCTCTCCGGCGGCACCTTCACGATCACCTCGGTCGGCAACATCGGCGGCCGCTTCGCCACGCCGATCCTGAACCACCCCGAGGTGGCCATCCTCGGCGTGAACCAGATCCACGACCGCCCGATGGCCATCGACGGGCAGGTCGTCGTCCGCCCGATGATGTACCTCTCCCCGAGCTTCGACCACCGCGTCATCGACGGCGCCGTGGCCTCGCGCTTCGTGGGCGCGCTCAAGCGCCTGCTCGAGCGGCCCGAGGCCCTGCTCCTGGACCTGCGGTGAGCGCCGTGGAGACCGGACAGGTGAGCACGCGCGAGCCGGATCCCCTCGCCCAGGCCCTCGCGGCGGTGCGGGCCCAGGCCGCCGCCGATCCGTCCGTGGTGAGCGGGCGCGGCGTGGAGGCCATCATCGCCGGCGTGGGCGTCGGCGCCCCCCGGAGGGCGTGGCTCCTCCCCGGCCGTCGGGAGCGGGCCGTCGCGCTCGTGCGCGGCGCCGCGGCCGACCGCCTCGACCAGGCGCGCCCCTACCGCGTCGTCCCCGCCGGCGAGAGCCCGGCGGCGCGCGCGCTCTACGCCGTGGGCCTCGCCCTGGCCGGCGACCCCGCCGTCGTCTTCGTCGGCACCGGCACCACCGGCTACGGCACCTTCCACGAGGCGCTCCACCTCGCCGCGGCGCACCGCGCGCCGGTCACCTTCGTGGTGAGCTGGTACGCGAACGCGGGCCCCTTCGCCGCGCCGCTCGCCCTCGCGCCCGCCGCGCTCGCGCGCGCGCTCGGCATCGACGGCGTGGTGGTCGACGGCACGGACGCCGCCGCGGTGCGCGACGCGGTCGCCGCGGTGTCGGGCCCGACCGTGATCCAGGCGGAGCTGCGCGGGAGGGGGTAGCGCCATCCGGCCGGGTCGGCGGGGTTCAGTGGAGGACGCTCTCCGGGTAGTCCCCGGTCGCGTCCTGGCAGAACGCGGACGTGTAGGGCGCGGGCTCTGGGACCCAGCCGCATGCGTCGTCCGCCTGCACGTGGCACTCGACCACCGGCGTGGCGGTGAGCTCCGCGTCGAGCGTGTGCGTGCTCGCGTCCGAGACGCTCTGGACCACCACGTCCTCGAGGGTCGTGATCAGCGTCCCGGCCTCCGTGCCCTCGGCCACGCGGACCGTGCCCGACACCGCGACGAACAACTCGCCGTCCACCTCGAGCGTGACGGACTGCTCGAACGTGGTCGCGGCTCCCTGGGCATCCAGCCCGGACACGGGGGCCGCGACGTCGTGCGCGGCGAGGAGCGTGTCGCCGAAGTTGATCCCGACCGAGAACGACCCGTCGTCCGCGCCGAAGGCGAAGCTGTTGGGGAGGGTGCACACCCCGTCGCCCGGCTCGAAGTAGGCCACCGTGGGGGCAATGACCTGCTCGGCCACGAGCCCGTCCCCGAGCGGCAGCGACACGCCGACGTCCCCCGCGGTCACATCCCCCTCCCCCGATTGTCCGCCGACCGGCGCGTGAACCTCGGCCTGAAGACATCCAGCCAGGAGCAGCAACATGGGGCCACCTTCCTCGTCAGCTTCGCATCCTGGCTGAAGGTCGTCCACCACGGGCACGCACACATCATCGGTCGCTCACGCCCGACGATGTGCACTTCTGCTCTATGCGGGGGCATGGACAACGACGTGCTCGCGAACGTACGCCTCGTGCCGATCGCCTCGGCCCGCGGCGGAGCACCGGGTTAGATCGATCGGCTTTCCGGAGTCCCCATGGAGACCAGCAAGTACACGGCGATCGTCTTCGGCGCCGGTCCCGGCGGCTACCCCTGCGCCATCCGCCTCGGGCAGCTCGGCGTCAAGACGCTCGTGATCGAACGCGAGTACTGGGGCGGCGTGTGCCTCAACGTGGGCTGCATCCCGTCCAAGGCGCTCATCACCGCCGCCAAGCGCCTCGAGGAGATCCAGCACGCCGACGCGATGGGCATCGAGGTGTCCGGCGCCGCGGCGATGAACATGGGCAAGCTCCAGGGCTGGAAGCAGACCGTGGTGAACCGCCTCACCGGCGGCGTGCGCACGCTGCTCAAGGGCAACAAGGTCGACATGGTCCAGGGCGAAGGCCGCCTCGTCGGCCCGCGCACCATCGAGGTCCAGACCGCCGAGGGCCCGCGGCGCTTCGAGGCCGACCACCTGGTCATCGCGACCGGCAGCCGCCCCATCGAGATCCCGGGCTTCTCCTTCGCGGACAAGCGCATCCTCGACTCCACGAAGGGCCTCGCCCTGACCGAGATCCCCAAGAAGCTCGCGGTGATCGGCGGCGGCTACATCGGGCTCGAGCTCGGCGGCGTGTACGCCAAGCTCGGCACCCAGGTGACGGTCATCGAGGCGATGGACCAGATCCTCCCCGGCTTCGACCCCGACGTGGTCAAGCTCATCGACCGCAAGCTCCGCAAGGCGGGCGTCACCATCGTCACGCGCGCGAAGGCGCAGGGCTGGGAGGACACCGGCACCGGCGCGCTCCTCCGCTATTCGACCGCCGAGGGCGACCAGGCGCTCGAGGCCGACTACATCCTCGTGACCGTCGGCCGCCGCCCCAACACGGACGCCATCGGCCTCGAGAACGTGGCCGGCCCCCAGGGCGCGCTGGAGATGGAGGGCCGCTTCATCAAGACCGACAAGCAGCTCAAGACCAGCGTCCCCGGCGTGTACGCCATCGGCGACTGCACCACCGGGCTCATGCTCGCGCACAAGGCCACCCACGAGGGCGAGGTCTGCGCCGAGGTGATCGCCGGGCACAACGCCTACAACGACGCCAAGACCGTGCCCGCCGTCGTGTTCACCGACCCCGAGGTCGCCACCGCCGGGCTGATGGAGCACGAGGCCAAGGCCAAGGGCTACACGGTCAAGGTCGGCAAGGTCCCCTTCGTCGCCATCGGCCGCGCGCTCACCACCAACGAGACCGACGGCTTCGTGAAGGTCATCGCCGACGCCTCCGACAACCGCATCCTCGGCGTCACCATCTGCGGGCCGCACGCGAGCGACCTCATCAGCGAGTGCGTGCTCGCCGTCGAGATGGACTGCGAGCTCATGGACGTGGCCCTCTCCATCCACCCGCACCCCACCCTGGGGGAGGGCGTGATGGAGGCCGCCAAGGCCGCGCTCGGCGAGGCCATCCACGTCATGAACTGACG
>CAYWGD010000052.1:19463-47952 GCA_964457335.1 uncultured Enterobacteriaceae bacterium
TGATGGAGGCCGCCAAGGCCGCGCTCGGCGAGGCCATCCACGTCATGAACTGACGCGCGGGGTCGGCCCCTTCCGGGCTCGGCCTCCGGCCTCGGTCGGCACGCGGCGCCGCGGGCGCCACGTGCCGGACCGGCCGCTCCGCGGCCGCCCTCCAGGCGCCTGCCGCGGGCGGCCGCGCCGGCCGACCTACCGCCGACGCCGCACGATCGTCGCGAGGCCGAGGAGCAGGCCGAGCGCGCCCGGGACTCCCGCGCCCGTGGCGCCGCAGACCGCGTGCTCCTCGACGCCGTCGCCATCCGACGCGGCCGCGCCGCCGTCCGCGTCGGGGCCCTCCTCCGCGGGCGGCTCCACGATCTCGGCGGTGAAGGTGTAGCCGTACTTCGAGTCGTCGCTGACGAGCGGCGAGACGACGAGCACCACGTCCTCCTCGCCGAAGCCGGCGAGCGTGACCTCGCCCTCGCCGTCGACCACCTCGGCCTCGGCCACGCGGAGGATCTCGTTGCGCGAGACCTCCACGAGCTGCACGGACCAGGGGACCTCGGGCTCGCCGTCGAAGATCACGCGGAGATCGCCCTCGCCCGCGTCCGCCTCGATGCGGGTGTAGGTCTGGCCGTAGCCCTGGGGGCGCGTGCTGCCGTCGACCTCCTCGGTCACCGGGAGCTCGTCGATCTCGTCGCGCTCGTCCACGTCGGGGAGCACGGCCTGCGCCTCGTAGGCCATCACCACGTTCTTGGCGATGAAGTCGCGGTAGGCCGTGTCGAAGTCGAGCCCGATCTCCTCGAAGGCCTCCTGCATGCCGAAGCTGTAGCTGCTGCCGCGCTCGCCGTCGGACGCCTCCCAGGTGGCGAGGACCGTGTCGGGGCCGCCGAGGTACTCGTCGATGTACGCGCCCCAGATGGCCATGCCGTACATGTGCCAGAAGATGTCCGAGTCGTCCTGGTTCGACGCGTTGAACGCCAGGTACGGATTCGCGGTGTAGCCCTCGACGTAGTAGGCCCACCAGTTCGAGCTCGGGTAGACCTGGCCCTCGATGTAGGTCGCGGTGGCCTCCCACCACCAGAACTCCCACGCGAAGCCGTAGCCGAACTGGATGGCGTGGTTGAACTCGTGCACCGCCATGGTCTCGGCCCAGGACCGGTTCGAGAAGGAGCCGCTGTAGGCCACGATGTACGGGACGATGCCGCGCCCGCAGGACTCGTAGTAGGTGTAGGCGCCCTGGTAGCGGTCGTTCTCCTGGACGTAGGCGAGGACGAGGTAGTCGTCGCCCTGGAGCGGCTCCTTCCAGCCGAGCTCCTCGACCTCCACGCGGTAGCCGTCCTCGAGCGCGTCGAGGAAGTCCTGGGCCGTGCTCTCGGAGATCGTGTCGCCGTCCCACTCGACGGCGAAGTGCTCGCTGGTGACGCGGTTGTCGCCCGCGCTGAAGCAGGGCTCCGACGCGAGCGCCGCGGGGGGCGGCGGGGCCGTGCGGAGCGGGGTGACCGGGGCGCGGAGGTCCGACTTCCAGGGGGTCAGGAGCGCCGTGGCGGCACGCCGCTCCTCGGGGGAGAGCTCGTCCGCGCGCTCCACGAGCTCGGCGACGAGCGGGGTGAGGCAGCCCTCTCCGTGGTCGAGGTGCGCCTGGACCTGCGCGAGGAGGTCGCCGGGCGGAGTGGCGGCGAAGGCCGCCGGGAGGAGGAGGAGCATGGTTCGACCCCGAGCGCGACATTGTCGCGCGCCGGCGCCGTCGCCGCCGTCAATTCACTGCAACGAGCGCTCGGACGGGCGCATCGGCCCGGGCGAGGACGCGGCGCGGGTGGCGCGAGCGGGGACGTTCGGCGCGGCGTGGTCGCGCGGTTTCGCGTTAGACCTCCGCCGTGTTCGTGACCATCGAGGGGCTCGACGGCTCCGGCGGCACCACCCAGGTCGAGCGGCTCCGCGCCGCGTGGAGCGCCCGCGAGCCGGGGCGGGAGATCGTGTGCACGCGCGAGCCGTCCCCGGGGCCGGTCGGGAAGCTGCTACGGCAGGCGCTCGCGGACACCACCATCGGCGAGGGCGTGCTCCCCTACCTGTTCGCGGCCGACCGGCGCGACCACCTCGATCGCGTCGTGCTCCCCGCGCTCGCGCGCGGCGCGGCGGTGATCTCCGACCGCTACGCGCTCTCGTCGCTCGCCTACCAGTCGCTCGCCATCGGCATGGACAAGGTCCTCGCGCTCAACGCGGACTTCCCCGCGCCGGACCTGACGGTGGTGCTCGACCTCGCCCCCGCCGAGTGCCTCGCGCGCATCGTCGCGCGGGGCGGCGCCCGGGAGCGCTTCGAGTCGCTCGCGCGGCTCGAGGAGATCGCGGCCGCCTACGAGGCGGCGATCGCGACGGTGGCGGCGCGCGGCTGGCGGGTCGCGCGCGTGGACGCGCGCGGCACTCCCGACGAGGTGGCGGCGCGCGTCGCCGAGGTCACGTGGCCTGGGTGATCGCGCCCGGGCGCATCGGCTACGCCGACGCCTGGGCCCTCCAGAAGGACCTCGTGGACAGGCGCGCGCGCGGCGAGATCGGCGACGCGGTGATCGTGTGCGAGCACGACCCGGTCTACACGGTGGGGCGGCGGCGCGACGCGATGGCGAACGTGCTCGTGCCCGGGGACGTGCCGGTGGTCGAGGTCGAGCGCGGCGGGGACGTGACCTGGCACGGGCCCGGGCAGGTCGTGGTCTACCCCATCCTCCTGCTCGAAGGCGCGAGGCGCGACCTGCACGCGCACATGCACCGGCTCGAGGACCTGATGTTCGAGGTGTGCGCGGACTTCGGCCTCGAAGCGGGGCGCGACGAGCGGAACACCGGCGCCTGGGTGGCCGGACGCAAGATCGGGAGCGTGGGGATCGCCTGCCGGCGGTGGGTGACCTGGCACGGGCTCGCGCTGAACGTGGACCCGGATCTCTCGTACTTCGGCCGGATCAACCCGTGCGGCTTCGACGCGACCATCATGACGAGCATGGCGCGTGAGCTCGGACGGCCGGTGGATCCCCGCGCCGTGGAGACGGCGATGATCGCGCGGGTGGTGCACTGGTAGGAGGGCGGGGCGCTCAGCGGGCGTCGCACCGGAGCCGCCGACGACCGCTCCCCGCGCCGACGTCGACGCAGCGCGGAGCGGCTGCCCCGGACCCGGGTTAGACGCCGCGCCATGCTCGATCCGAACCTGTTCGCCACCAACCCCGACGTCGTCCGCAAGAGCCTCGCGCGGCGCCACGCGAGCGCCGAGACCCTCGCGACGGTCGACCGCCTCGTCGGCCTCGTGGAGCGCCGCCGCGCGCTCCAGACCGAGGGGGACCGCTGCCGCGCGGTCCGCAACGAGCTCTCGCCGAGGATCGGCGCGGCGATGAAGGCCGGCCAGAAGGACGAGGCGGAGCGCATGAAGGTCGAGGTGCGCGCGGCCACCGAGCGCGCCGGGCAGCTCGACGCCGAGCTCGAGGGCATCGCGGCGGAGGAGCAGGACCTGCTCCTCGGCCTCCCCAACCTCGTCGACGCCGCGACGCCCGACGGCGCCAGCGACCACGACAACCCGGTGATCCGCCGCTGGGGCGAGCCGGGCCCCGCCGGGAAGGCGCACGACGACATCGCGACCGCGCTCGGGATGTACGACCCGGAGCGGGCCGCGAAGATCTCGGGGACGCGCTTCTACGTGCTCTCCGGGCCGCTCGCGGCCATGGAGCGCGCCCTCATCCAGTTCTTCCTCGACCACGCGCTCGACGCCGGGTACCGCGAGGTCATGGTCCCCTACATGGTGCGCCGGAGCGCGCTCATCGGGACCAACCAGCTGCCGAAGTTCGAGGACGACCTCTTCAAGCTCACGACGCAGCTCGCGGGCGAGGACGCCTTCCTCATCCCGACCGCCGAGGTGCCGGTCACGAACCTGCACCAGGACGAGATCCTGGACGAGGCGTCGCTGCCCGTGCGCTATTGCGCGTTCACGCCGTGCTTCCGGTCGGAGGCGGGCGCGGCGGGCCGCGACACGCGCGGGCTCATCCGGCAGCACCAGTTCCACAAGGTCGAGGTGGTGCACATCGTGCGGCCCGAGGACAGCGCCGCGGCGCTCGAGGCGCTCACGGCGCACGCCGAGAGCTGCCTGCAGCGGCTCGGGCTCCCCTACCAGGTGGTCGCCCGCTGCGCGGGGGACGTGGGCTTCGGCGGCGCCCGCGGCTACGACCTCGAGGTGTGGCTCCCGGGCCAGCAGGCGTACCGGGAGATCAGCTCCTGCACGAACTTCCACGACTTCCAGGCCCGTCGTCTCAAGCTGCGCTTCAAGCGCGAGGGCGAGAAGAAGACGACGTTCCTGCACACGCTCAACGGCTCGGCGCTCGCGATCGGGCGCACGCTCGTCGCCGTCCTGGAGAACTACCAGCAGGACGACGGGAGCGTGATCGTCCCCGAGGTGCTGCGTCCGTACATGCGCGGCCTTGACCGAATCCGGCCGGGGCTATAAAGGTTGGGGGCCTCACCCCGGAGGTGTGGCCGAGCGGTTTAAGGCAGCGGTCTTGAAAACCGCCGCCCTCCAACGGGGGCCGTGGGTTCGAATCCCACCACCTCCTCCAGATCGCGATACGGAGACGTGACCGAGTGGCCGAAGGTACTCCCTTGCTAAGGGAGCGTACGCCATAAGCGTACCGAGGGTTCAAATCCCTCCGTCTCCGCCATACAATGAACAAGAAACGCGTCCTTAGCTCAATTGGATAGAGCATCTGACTACGGATCAGAAGGTTGGGAGTTCGAGCCTCTCAGGACGCGCCATCTCCGGGGGGCACGATCGCGGCATGCGACGTGCCCCCCTTTCATTTCCGGCTTCGGGTCCCGGGGGTCGCCCGACCCGACGGGGCCGCGCCCCAAAACGAGCGGAGAGCCACCGAGAGCGGAGCGGATGAGCACGTGGCCTGAGGTCGACAGCGAGCGGTTGAGCGGCGTCCTGCTGCGCGTCGACCTGTACGAGAACCGCTACCTCGCGGTCGGCGAGTACCACAACGTGGTCAACCACCTGCTGCGATCGGCGTCGGCCGCCTGCCTGTTGGACCGCGAGGCCGAGGCGCTCGCGCTGGTGGACCGCGCGGGGCGCCGCATGGAGGAGTGGATCGGGGCGGTGGCGGCCGGCAAGGCCAGGCCGGGCTCCTACGCCGACTTCTCGGCCACCCGCGGGCTCCTCGCGCTCGCGCTCGCCCCGGAGGCCCGCCGCGACGCGGCCACACGCGCGGCGCGCACCTTCCTGGCCCAGACCGCGGACGCGCCCCCCGGCTCCGTGCACAACGCGCGGCTGGCCGCGGCCGGCCTCGCCGACGACATGCCGGCGCTCCAGGCCGCCGCGCGCTCGTGCGAGCTCTCGGACGCGGGGCTCGGCCTCCCCTGGAAGCGCTTCGCCACCGCGATCGACACGCGCGACGGCGCGCTCGCGGCCAAGAGCGCGCTCGCCTGGCTCCGCGAGAAGATGGAGGCCACCCACACGAACGAGTGGGGCGCCTACAACGAGGTCCCCATCGAGGTGAGCGCCGCGCTCGCGCTCGCGGAGGCGCGCGGCATGCCGGTGCGCCTCGCGAACAACCGGGTCCTGACGCGGTTCCGGGCGGGCTGAAGCGCGTCCGGCGGATTCGGGGCTGTGGCCGCGGTGTCGGATGGCCGCGCGGTGTCGGATGGCCGCGGGGCGGTCACGGAGGCGGGGTCATCCGGGATGACCCCCCGTAGATGGCCGCGGGGCGGTCACGGAGGCGGGGTCATCCGGGATGACCCCCCGTGGATGGCCGCGGGGCGGTCACGGATGGGGGGTCATCCGGGATGCCCCCCCGTGGATGGCCGCGCGGCGGTCACGGAGGCGGCACGGGCCACTCGGGACCGGCGACGCGGAGATGCCGCCCCGCACGCCGCGCGAGGGGGGCCGGAGGGACGCGCGGGGGCGGACGTCGCGCGGGCCGGAGGCCACGCAACGCTCGACGCCCCGCGCGGGTCGGCCGGCGCGCAGCCGGCTGACGGAGGCGCTCCGCGCCGACCCCGGAGGACACCCGACCCCGCCTCCGGCGGGGGCGCGCCCGGACGAGCTACCCCGCCGCCCCGATCACCCCGAGCTCGCGCCCGACGGCCACGAAGGCGTCCACGGCGCGATCGACGTGCTCGGTCGTGTGCGCCGCGGAGAGCTGGACGCGGATGCGCGCCTGCCCGCGGGGCACGACCGGGAAGCTGAAGCCGATGACGTAGATGCCGCGCTGGAGCATGCGGTCGGCCATCTCGGTGGCGAGCCGCGCGTCGCCGAGCATGATCGGCACGATGGGGTGCACGCCGGGGCGGATCTGGAAGCCGGCCGCGGTCATCCTGGCGCGGAAGCGCTCGGTGTTGGTCTCGAGCCGGTCGCGCCGCTCGGTGGAGGCGGAGAGGAGCTCGAAGGCCTTCATCGACGCCGCGACGAGCGCGGGCGGGAGCGTGTTCGAGAAGAGGTAGGGGCGCGAGCGCTGCCGCAGGAGCTCGACGATCTCCTTGCGGCCCGTCGTGAAGCCGCCGGACGCGCCGCCGAGGGCCTTCCCGAGCGTGGACGTGATCACGTCGACGCGGCCCATGACCCCGCAGTGCTCGATGCTGCCGCGCCCGGTCTTGCCGACGAACCCGGTGGCGTGGCTGTCGTCGACCATGACGGCCGCGCCGTGCTTCTCGGCGATGTCGCAGATCTGATCGAGGGGGGCGATGTCGCCGTCCATCGAGAACACGCCGTCGGTGGCGACGAGCTTCACGCGGGCGCCCTGCTCGGCGGCGATCGTGAGCTGGCGGTCGAGATCCGCGAGGTCGAGGTGCTTGTAGCGGAAGCGCCTGGCCTTCGCGAGGCGGATGCCGTCGATGATCGAGGCGTGGTTGAGCTCGTCGCTGACGATGGCGTCGTTCTCGCCCAGCAGCGTCTCGAAGAGCCCCCCGTTGGCGTCGAAGCAGGAGGAGTAGAGGATGGCGTCGTCGGTGCCGAGGAAGCGGCTGATGGCGCCCTCGAGCTCCTTGTGGAGGTCCTGCGTGCCGCAGATGAAGCGCACGGACGCGAGCCCGAGGCCGTGGGAGGTGAGCGCGTCCTGCGCGGCCTTCACCAGCTCGGGGTGGTCGGCCAGCCCGAGGTAGTTGTTGGCGCAGAAGTTGAGCACCTCCTGGCCGCCGGCGACCCGGATCGCGGCGTCCTGCGGGGACACGATGATCCGCTCCCGCTTCCAGGTGCCGGCCTCGCGGATCCCGGCGAGCTGCTCGTCGATGGCGGCCTTGAGCGCGTCGTACATCGGTCCTCCTCCGGCCGTGCCGGTGCGAAATCAGGGGTCGGTCACAGCCCGGCGCCGACGCGATAGGGCGGGACGTGGCGTCCGACCCCAGACTCCGACGGCTCCCGAGGGCCGCCTCCTATCCCGCCCGCGGAGGCCCGTCGTGATCCGGGTGCGCCCCCCGAGCGTGCGGCTGCCCTTCGACCTCGCGCGCCTCGCCTTCGAAGAGACGCTCCGGGGCGGGCTGCCGGCGGAGGAGCCCGAGATCCTGCGCTTCTTCGGCGGCATCGGCTGGCGCTTCGAGCAGCGGCTGACGCGGGAGCGCGCCCGGCTCACGGCCGACGAGGTGCGCCGCACCTTCGGCGGCAGCGCGCGCACGGCCGGGGCGATCGTCCGCGAGGCCCAGGACCTCGCGCTCCAGGCCCGGATGGAGGCGCTCGTCCTGCCCCGGATGGAGCCGGCGCACCTCGACCAGGTCGTGCGCGTGGCGGGCTCCGTCGCGCCGCCGGCGCTCGTGCTCTACCCCCACGCGGGCAACGTGCTGCTGCTCGACGTGGTGCTCGCGCGGCGCTGCCCCGGCGTGGTCGTGTTCGGTCCGCGAGGGCTGCCCCCCGAGGCCGCGCCCACCCGGATCGCCCGCCACCTGGCCCAGAAGCGGGAGGAGGACGAGGCGCGCCTGCCCATCCGCTGGGAGACCGACCCCGCCGCCATCCCCGGCTGGCTCGCGCGCGGGCACCTCGTCGCCGCCGCGTTCGACGACCGCGCGTGGCCCTCCTACACGCGCGTGCCCTTCCTGGGGCGCGAGGCGCTCCTGTCGCCGGACCCCTTCCGGATCGCGCGGGAAGCGGGCGTGCGTGTGGTGCCCGCGACGATCCACCGCGAGCGCGACAAGACGAGCCGCGTCGCGATCGGCGCGCCGATGGAGCCCGACCTGGAGGCGTTCGTGGCGCACGTGGAGCCGTTCTTGCGCGCGCACCCCGGCCACTACGCGCGGTGGCTCGCGGAGTGCCGCATGCGCGTGGCCACGGACGACCACCCGCTGTTCCCGGAGTACGCCCCGGACGGGCGGTGGAAGCGCTGGCCGGCGATCTGACTGGCAGGCGCACGGGCACGTGTTTAGGGCAGGATGAAGCCGGAGCCGCCATGGACCTCGAGACCTTCGCCGCGACCCTGCGGCACCGCGGGGAGCCCGCCTCCGAAGACGCGATCCGGGCCCTCGAAGCGCGCATGGGGGCCCCGCTCCCCGCGGGCTACCGGCGGTTCCTCGCGCTGTGCAACGGCGGCTTCGCCGGCGGCGCCCTGTCGTACCGCGCCGCCGACGGCACGCTCTACCCGGTGCACCATGTCGGCGGGCTCCGGGCGGAGCCCTACTTCTCGCTCGACGCCACCGCGGCGGTCTACCAGGGCGCGCAGGCGCGCATTCCCCGCGCGCTGCGATGGATCGCGGACGATCCCTTCGGCAACGCCTACTGCCTCGCGGTCACGGGGCCGCGCCGTGGGTGGGTGTACTTCTGGGACCACGAGAAGGAGCCCGAGCCCACGGAGTGGGACGGGCGCGTGGAGACCGCGGGCAACCTGACCGCGCTCGTCGACGGGTTCGAGGCCTTCGTCGGCGGGCTCGTGCCGACACGGTCCTGAAGGTTCGTCGTGAGCGGGCTCGCACTCTGGTAGAGTCCCGGGATGGGACTCACCCGCGCCGCCCCCGCCATCCAGCGCGCCCCCGCCCGCACCGCCAGGCGCGGCGATCCCCTCGAGGACCCGCTCGTCGACCCGCTTGGCGACCCGCTGGCCGCGCCGCCGTCGCTGCGGGGGGCCGCGTCCGCGCCGGTCCAGCGTGACTCGGACGACGAGATGTCGGTCGAATCGGACTCTGAATCGGAGTGGTCGGAGTCGGAGGACGAGGCGCCGCCCGGGTACATGGACCCGTCCGACTACTACGACGAGTTCGGCGGCTCGGACCACAGCGACATGGACGGCACCGTGTGGGTCGCGCGGATCTCGAACCGCCCGGCCCTCTGGTGGCAGAACCCGGACGAGCAGTCGGTGCTCCACCTCACGGGCACGCGGCCGGGCGACATCGCGGCCCTCGGGGGCGACGACGCGGGCCTGACCTGGCACCACTGCGCGGACTACGCCGGGGGCAACTGCACGATGCAGCAGGTGCCGACCGCGGAGCACGCGAGCTGGGGCCACATCGGCGGCGCGTCCCAGGCGGGCTACGGCGTGGACGGCTAGCCGCGGGCCGCCCGCTCTCGGGGCGCCGGATCATTGACAGGATCCCTCCGCAGCAATTAGCAGGCGGGCTCGTTTACGCATCGGAGTCGGACATGGCGAAGAAGAAGGCGCAGGGTCGGCAGGTGATCTTCCTCGAGTGCACCACGTGCCGCGAGTCGGGCATCCCCGGGGTGAGCCGCTACACCACCCAGAAGAACAAGAAGAACACGGCGGCGCGCCTCGAGCTCGCCAAGTACTGCCGCTTCGAGCGGAAGTACACGCCGCACAAGGAGACCAAGTAGGGTTTCGCTCCCCTCCTCGGAGGGGGTCGGATCACACCTGGGCCGGGCGCTCCCCACGGAGCCCCCTTTCTGCCTCGACTCGGACGCGACGGCCGGCGCTCTCAGCGCTTCGCCCGAGCGTCCGGTGGCGTTTTTGCCACGGTTCGGCTCCAGGGCGCCTCGCCGCGGGCCGCGCCCCTCGGGAGAGCCGCGCCCCACGAGAGCGCCGCGCCGGAGCCGCCTACGCGAGGCTGCGCGGGTCCACGTCCACGATGCGGCGCACGCCGCTCGGCGCCTTCCAGCTCGCGTGGTGCGCCGTCAGGAACGCGCGGAACGTCGCCACGTCGCGGCCCCGCAGGATGACCTGGAAGCGCCAGCGCCCGACCAGGCGGGCGAGCGGCGCCAGCGCCGGTCCGAGCACGTCGACGCCCGGGTAGGCGCGGCTCTGCTCGCGCGCCTGCGCCGCGAGGGCCTCCGCGGCGTCGCGGGCCAGGCTCCGGTCCGTGGCCTCGACCCGCATCAGCACGAGCCGCGACCACGGCGGGTAGCCGAGGAGCCGCCGCACGCGCGCCTCCTGCTCGGCGAAGGCCTGCATGTCGCCGATGGTGCCGAACACCGGGTGGTCGGGGTGGTGCGTCTGGAGGAACACGCGGCCGGGCACGGACCCCCGGCCCGCGCGCCCGATGAGCTGGGTCACGAGCGAGAAGGTCCGCTCCGCCGAGCGGAAGTCGGGCATGCCCAGCACGTGGTCGGCGCCGAGCACCGCGGCCACGTGCACGTCGGGGAAGTCGTGGCCCTTGGCGACGATCTGCGTCCCGACCAAAAGCCGCGTGCGCCCCTCGCGGAAGTCGTCGAGGATGCGGGCGTGCGCGCCGCGCTCGCTGGTCGTGTCGGCGTCCATGCGGCCGATCGGCACGCCGGGGAACGCCTCCGCGACGCCCTCCTCCACGCGCTCGGTGCCCCGCCCGAGGATGGAGAGCGTCGTGCCGCACTTCGGGCAGTCGGGCCGGAAGGCCCGGTGGAAGCCGCAGTAGTGGCAGTCCAGGCGGCGGGCGGCCTGGTGGTAGACCATCGCGATGCCGCAGGACGGGCAGTCGTAGGCCTCGCCGCAGCCCGGGCACTCGACGAAGCTCGCGTACCCGCGCCGGTTGTAGAGGAGGATGGCCTTCCCGCCCGCGATCAGCGCCTCCTCGAGCGCCGTGCGCACGGGGAGCGAGAGCAGCGGCACGGCGCCGTCGACCTTCAGCTCCTCGCGCATGTCGATGATCTGCAGCGACGGCACCGGCCGGGGCGTCGCGCGGTTCTTGATCGAGACGAGCGTGTAGCGCCCGCTCCGCGCGTTCTCCCAGCTCTCGAGCGACGGCGTCGCCGAGCCGAGCACCACCGGGCAGCCCGCGGAGCGCCCGCGCACGATGGCGAGGTCGCGCGCGTTGTAGCGGACGCCGTCCTCCTGCTTGTAGGAGTCGTCGTTCTCCTCGTCCACGACCACGAGCCCGAGCCGCGGGATCGGCGCGAAGATGGCCGACCGCGCGCCGATGGCGACCTCGGCCTCGCCGCTGTCGATGCGCCGCCACGCGCGGAGCCGCTCCGCGCCGGTGAGCGCCGAGTGCAGCGCCGCCACCTTGCCCGGGAAGCGCGCGGCGAAACGCGCCACGAGCTGCGGCGTGAGCGCGATCTCGGGAACGAGCACGAGCACCTGCCGGCCCTCGGCGAGCGCCCGCTGGGCGAGCGCCAGGTACACCTCGGTCTTGCCGGCCCCGGTGACGCCGTGCAGCAGCCACGTGCCCTTGCCGCGCACCGCCTCGACGACGGCCAGCTGCTCCGCGTTGAGCACCGGCGGCGGGGAGGGCGCCACGTCGCCGAGGAAGGGGTCCCGCTTCGGGCGCTCCTCCCGGCGCACCATCCCGGTCTTCTCCATGCGGAGGACCGCGGCGGAGTCGAGCTCCGACAGCGGGCGGGGCCCGGCCGCGAGCGCCTCGGCGACGGCGCGGCTCTTCGTCGCGTGGGCCGGGATCTTGTCGGGGTCCCCGACGAGCGTGATCCAGTCCTCGACGTCCTGGGTCCCCTCCACCACCACGTCGTCGAAGACGACCCAGCCCGCGTCCATCGCGGCCTTGAGCGCTTTCTGCACGTCCGGCACTTCGCCGTGCAGGCGCCGCTCCAGGCTCGACTTCGTGAGCCCCGGCCGCGCCACGATCTCGCGGAGCACGGCGGCCGGCGTCCCTTCCAGCCCGCCCGTGGCGATGGCCTCGATGCCCTCCGGCGTGGGGCGGTACACGTGCCGCGTGCGCACCGCTGCCCCCGACGGGGTGGCGGTGGCGATGACCTCGCCGAGCGGCGCGAGGTAATAGTCGGCGATCCAGCGGTAGAAGGCGAGCTGTTGCGCGTCGAACGCCCGCCGGTCGAGCACCTGGTCGACGCGCTTGATGTCCGCCACGTCCCGGGTGGCGGCCGCCTCGACCACCCACCCGTTCACCCGGCGCTTGCCGAACGGGACCACCACCTCCTGCCCGACCGGGAGCTCGCCCGGCGCGGCGTAGGTGAAGAGCCCGTGCACGGGGAGCGGCACGGCCACGCGCACGTAGTGCATGCCGCCCCCGTATTCGGCTACGAGCAGCGCGCGATCAGCGCCCGCGCCCCGTCCGCGTACTCGGGCCGGCGCAGCGCGTAGTGCAGCGTGGCCTCGAGCAGCCCGAGCGGGTTGCCCGTGTCGAAGCGCCGCCCCTCGAAGAGGAGGCCGCGCACGTCGCCGCGCGCCGCGAGGACCGCGATCGCGTCGGTGAGCTGGATCTCCCCGCCCGCGCCCGGCGCGGTGGTGCGGAGGATCTCGAAGATCTCCGCCGGGAGGATGTACCGCCCCACGATGGAGAGGTTCGACGGCGCGTTCTCGGGCGCCGGCTTCTCGACCATCGATCGGACGCGCATCCGCTCGGGCGCCTCCATCTCGCCCGCGCAGATCCCGTACTTCTTGGTGTCGGCCCGGGGGACCTCCTGGAGCGCCACCACCGCGCCGCCGTGGTCGGCGTGCACGCGCGCGAGCTGGCCGATGGCCGGCACGGGCGCGTCGATGATGTCGTCCCCGAGCAGCACGGCGAAGGGCTCGTTCCCCACCGCCGGCGCGGCCGCGAGCACCGCGTGCCCGAGCCCCTTCTGCTCCTGCTGCCGCACGCTCACCACCGTGGCGAGCCGCGCGACGCGACGCACCTCGGCGAGGAGCGCCGTCTTGCCGGCCGCCTCCAGGGTGGCCTCGAGGGCGGGCGATCGGTCGAAGTAGTCCTCCATCGCGGACTTTCCGCGGGAGGTCACCAATACCACGTCGGTCAGTCCGGCCTCGACGGCCTCCGCCACCACGTACTCGATGCACGGGCGGTCCAGGAGCGGCAGCATCTCCTTGGGGACCGCCTTCGTGACCGGCAGGAAGCGGGTGCCGAGGCCTGCCGCGGGCAGGACGGCCTTGCGCAGCATCAGAGGTCCCGCGAGGACCGTTCGAGCTGCTCCAACTCGGTCTTGCAGTCGATGCAGTGCGTGGCGACCGGCCGCGCGATGAGGCGCTTCTCGGAGATCTCGCCGCCGCAGGCCTGGCAGGTGCCGTACTCGCCGTCGTCGATGCGCTGGAGCGCTTCCTTGATCTTGTGGATCAGCACCCGCTCGCGGTCGCGGATGCGGAGCTGGAAGTCCCGGTTCGACTCCATGGACGCGAGATCGATCGCGTCCGCGAGGTTCTCCTTCTCGTCCGTGAGATCACCCAGGGTGGCGCCGGCCTCCGTGAGGAGCGCACGCAGCCGCTCCTGCAGGAGGTTGCGGAAGAACTCGAGCCTCTCCTTCTCCATCGTGACTCCCATGCCCGCACGTGGCGGGTGTCCCCAGTAACCGAAAATGACCGTACGATCGGCCTCGGCGCCATGTCCCCGAGCTTGCCTGCCCGGAAAGCGGCTAATAGTAGTGCCCGGCATGTGCCCCGGCAAGCCTCGTCTCGTGATCGTCGCCGCGCTCGCCGTCGGCACCTCCGAGGCGATGGCCTCCGACATGGGCGCCCGCTCCACGGGCCGCGGAGGTGTGGGCGTCGCCGACGCCGCGGACGCCGCCGGCGAGGAGCAGAACCTCGCCGCCGTAGCCCTCGATCCGCGGTACGTCGTGTTCGTCGGAGCAGGTCTCGGTCCCGACGGTCGCTTCCTGCTGCGCGGCGGCGCCGTCGACAGCCGCACGTCCATCGTGGCCCTCGGCGCCGGCTACCAGCGCCTCGCCGACGACGTGCCGCCCACCGGCGCCGACCTCCCCGGCTGGAAACCCGCCGACGGCGAGCTCGCCAACCCGACCACCTGGCAGCGCGTCCACCTCGGCCTCGCCGTGCCGTTCGCCGAGCGCCGCGTCTCGGTCGGCGCGTCGGGCCGCTTCGACTGGCGCACGAGCGCGCTCTCCGGCGAACAGATGGCGTTCAACTTCGGCGTCTCCGCCGCCGGCCGCCCGATCGATCAGCTCACGATCGCGCTCGGGGCCCGCAACCTCCTCGGCGCCACCTACCCGCGGGTCGCCCGCGAGCTCGACCTCGGCGTCCGCTACACCCCCGGCGAGCGCTTCGGCGTCGAGGGCGACGTGACGGCCCCGCTCGACGCCGACTTCGGCATCGACCGCTTCGCGTGGCGCGCCGGCGTGGACGGCGCCGTCACCGAGTGGCTCGCGCTGCGCGGCGGCTGGTCGATGGAGTCCGGCACCCACTTCGCGAGCGCCGGCGTGGGCCTCGTGAGCGAAAAAGCCACCCTTGACTACGGCATCAAGGTGCAGCTCGACGCCCCCGAGCGGAACTGGCACGGGCTCGACCTCCGGATCAACTTCTAAGGACCGGTTCGAGGGCGCGCGGTCGGAAGACGGGCGGCCCGGCGCCGAAGACGGCGCCGTCGGCCCCCTGCGGGCTCGCGGCGGGGCCGCTCGGTCCGTCCGGCCGGCGCCGCCGTACGTTCCTCCCCCCGGCTTGCGCGCGGGGGGAGGACGTTCGCCCCCGTCGCTCCGCTCCGGTCGCGCGGGCGTCGGCCGGCCGGGACCGGCCGCGCGAGGACGCGCGGCCGCCCTCCGGTCGCCTGCCGCGCACCACGTGGGCTAAGGTCTCCCGATGCTCGCCCTCCTCCTCGCCTGCGCCGCCCCGCCGCCGGCCTACACGCCCGACCTCTCGGCCTTCGGCGCCGCCGAGGCCGAGTGCATCCAGGGTTCCTGCTCGGACGCGAAGTCCGCCGCCGAGCTGGACTCGTGCCGCGCCCAGCGCTGCCCCGCCACGCCCGAGAGCTGGAGCGTGGAGCCCACGCTCCTCCGCTACGACGGCGACGTCGTCACGATGAGCGTGCAGGTCGAGCACGCCCCGGGCGCGTTCGGGGACTCCCTCGCCCCGGCCGACGGCGAGACCTGGCTCGGCGCCACCGTGCTCAAGACGAACGGCGAGGAGATCGACATGGCCGTCCACACGGTCTTCCCCGGCCAGATCGACGAGCCCTTCACCTTCTCCTCCCAGGTCGGCCCCGACGTGGAGGTGGTGATCGTCGGGCTCTGGGGCAAGAAGATCGAGCCCTGCGACTCGGCGCGGTCGGGCTGCAAGATGTTCGGCTTCGTGCTCGACGAGTCGCTCGCGGCGTGGCCGGAGGAGACCTACGTGGCGACGCCGCCGCGGCGGCAGCGGTTCCTGCCCGAGCAGGTGAAGGTCGACGTGGCCGCGCCGCCCGCGCTCCCATCCGCCGAGCTCGACAAGCTGGTGGCCGCCGTCGAGTCCTTCACCACGCAGGAGGGCCCGCGCTTCGGCGCGACCTTCGCGGTCGCCCGGACCACCTACGAGACGCGGGGCGCGGGGACGGCCTCCACGAACGGGTCCGCCGGGGACGCGCCCGCCGCGCCCGCCGCGAGCCAGGTCCTCCACCGGCACGTCCACGACGGCCCGCTCGCGTCGCGGCTCGCGGCCGCGTTGTCCTCGGCCACCGGCGAGGAGATCGCGGTTCGGCACGCGCCCGACGGCGGATCCGACCTCACCGTGGTCTTCGGGGCCGACGTGTGCCCGGAGGGCGTCGCTTGCAGGTAGCCTCCCCCTGGGAGGCGCTCCTCGCCGCCATCTCCGCGCTCGTGACCGTCCGCCTCGGGATCCTGCTGGTGGCGGCCGGCGTGCAGCTCGCGCGGCGGCGCCCACGCGCGGAGGGGCCGCTCCCCCGCGTGTCCGTGATCGTGCCCGCCTACAACGAGGAGCGCGTGCTGGAGGGCACCGTCGCGAGCCTGCTCGGCAGCGACCACCCCGACCTCGAGGTCCTCGTGGTCGATGACGGCTCCACCGACGGCACCGCCGCCCTCGCGCGCGCGCTCGCCGCCCGGCACCCGCGCGTGCGCGCGCTGATCCAGCCCCGGAACGGCGGGAAGGCCGCCGCCCTCAACACGGGCATCGCCGCGGCCACGGGCGCGCAGGTCGTCACCGTGGACGCCGACACCCTCGTCGCGCCCGACACCGTGCGCGTGCTCTGCGAGGCGCTCACGCCCGGCGTGGACGCCGTGGCGAGCAACGTGAAGGTCGGCAACCGCACGCGCTGGCTCACCCGCTGGCAGAGCGTCGAGTACGTGGTGGGCCTGAACCTGCACCGCCGGGCCCAGGCCGCGCTCGGGTGCATCACGACGATCCCCGGCGCGGCGTGCGCGTTCCGGCGCGAGGCGCTCGCGCACGTGGGCGGCTTCTCGACCGACACTGTCGTGGAGGACACCGACCTCACGCTCGGGCTCCTCGCCGCGGGGAGGCGCGTCGTCTACGAGCCCGCCGCCATCGCCTACACCGAGGCGCCCGACACGCTCGTCGGGCTCTTCCGCCAGCGCACGCGCTGGGCGCGCGGCTACCTCCAGTGCCTGTGGAAGCACCGGCGCAACTTCCTGCGGCTCGACACGCTCGGGCTCTTCGGCATGCCCGACCTGCTCTTCGTGAACGTGCTCGTCTACGCGCTCGTGCCGCTCTCGGCGCCGGGGCTCGTCGGGCTGTTCGCGCCGGCCGGCCTCGACGCCTTCCTCGGCGCGCTCGTGAGCTTCTTCGCGCTCGACCTCGCCATCGCCGCCGCGGCGTACCGCGTGGACCGCGAGGACGTCCGCGAGCTCGTCCACGTCCCGGTGCGGCGGTTGCTCTGGCCGTGGTTCCTGCTCGTGGTGTTCGGGGTCGCGGTGGGCCGCACGCTGCGCGGCTCCGCGGGGTGGGGCAAGCCCGCGCGGCGCGGCGACCTCGCCGAGGCGGGCAAGGCCGGGCGCGCGGGCGTTCTGCGGTAGCGTCCCGCGGGCCGGGGGCGCGCCTTCCGCGCGCTACTCGTCGGCCGCGGCCTTGGTCGACTCGAGCGCGGCGCTGTCGAACCAGCCGTCGTCGGCCGCGGCGGGCGCGGGCGCCTCGCGCTGCGCAGCCTGGGCCTTGGGCAGCGCGACCGGGCGCGCCGCGCTCGCCTCCAGCGTCGTGACGATCCCACCCGCGCGGTGCACCGGCTGCGCCACGTGCGGCGTCCCCCAGCTCTCGACCCGGAGCGACACGAAGCTCGCGAGCGGCACGGTCAGCTCCTTCGGGCCCATGGGCAGGGCGACGGTGACGGCGTCGTCGCGGAGGTGCCCGCGCAGCACGGTGCCGGTGGCGAGCTCGATGCGCCACTCGCCCGTGGGGTCGCCGACAGGGGCGACGGAGCGGCACTCGGACAGCCGCGGCGCGAAGGTGCCGAGCTGGTTCTCGAGCACGATCTCGGTCTTCGCCGGGTCGACGAGCAGGTCGTCGCCCCACGCCGTGCGCATGCGGTACACCGGCCCGCCCGGCCAGCGCTCGCCGCCCTGGAGCTGGAAGCGCGCGAGCTCGTTCATCGGGAGGTCGACGGTCACGTCCTTGCCGCCGACGGCGATGTCCATCGCGAGCTTGGGGTCGGTCCAGCGGCCGCGGAGCTCACTCCCGTTGCGGAGCCACACGTCCACCACGCCCTCGGCCGCCTGGAGGTCCTCCGCCCGCGCGGGGACGACCTCGCCCACGTCCGCGAGCGGCACCTCGACGATGCCCGCGCCCGTCTCCAGGCGCAGCGTGCGGGTGCGCACCTCGCCGAGCAGGACCTGCCCGTCGGCGAGCGTGGCGCGGACGTCGGCGCCGGCGGCGGCGGAGACGGTGAAGGCGGCGAAGAGGGCGAGCATCGGGTTCCTCGGTGTGCCGCCGGAACGCCGGACCCGGGGGCGGGCTTACGCCGGGGCGATGCGCCCATCGCCACCCGAAGCGCGAGCAGGAGGACGGTCATCTCCGGGTGGAGGGCCGCGGGCGGGCGACCCGGTACCTCCGGGCCGGCCTCACGTGGTCGTCGCCTTCGGCGCCTTCGCCTTGGGCGGCTTCTTCTCCTTCACCGGCAGCGCCGCCGCGTAGGCGTGCCCGCGCGCGAGCCAGCCCGCGAGCACGCGGTCGCCGGTGTCCTCGGGGAACGCCACGTACTCGCGCATCGGCCGCCCGCCGGGCGCCCAGGAGGTGCCCCCGCCGTCCCGCGCGGCCTCGACGCGGCCCGCCTCGGGGAGCCGGACGATGAAGGTGTCCATGTACACCCCGGCGAACATGTTCCCGTTCACGAACGCGCACGGGCAGCCGAACATCGCCTTGCGCTCGACGCGCGCGTCGACGGGGAGCGCGCGGTCGAAGGCCTCGACGAGCGCGGGGTTCGCCTTCTTGAAGGAGCTCATGGTGGGGGTCTAAGTCCGGCGCGCGCGGAGCGCCGCACGACCGGGGGCGCGGGGGCTCCGCCCCCGCAGGGGCGTTGAGCCTGTGAAGAAGTCCCCCCGCCCGTGCCACCGCCGTCTCGCGGCGGCCCAAGAACCGCGTCCCGGGGCCCCCGGCGGGTCCTCCCTACGGGCTGCCCCCCCGCCGGACCCGGGCCGCAGGGCCGCCGCGAGCCGTCGCCGGCCCGGGCTCCGGTTTCTCCACAGGCTCTCTTCTGGGGGCTACCCCGCCTTCTGGATGCCCTTGGCGAGGAGCGCCTCCTCGGCGTCCTCCCGGCCCGAGGAGCGGAGCAGCTGCTTCGAGAGCTGCATCGCGTTCTCCATCGAGTGGTCCATGTTGTTGTACCAGAACATGCCCGTGCGCCCGGCGAGGTGCAGGTTCTTGTACTGCGCGAGCGCCTTGCGGGTGCGCTCGAGCTCCTTCGGGTAGGTGCGGTGGTAGATCGGGTAGGTCTCGGGCACGCGCTCGACGTAGACGTTCTGCACGTCGCGGCGCGTCTTCACGAGGCCGACCTTCACGAGGTCGTCCACCACCCAGTCGGTGAGGCGCTCGGCGTGGCGCCAGCGCTCGTCGCCCTCGCGGCAGGTGACCTCGAGGTTGAGCCCCGTGGTGCCCGGCGGGCAGGTCTCCGTCGAGAAGTGGCGCGGCATGGACGCGCGGGAGAACACGATGTCGTCCGCGCCGTAGTAGCACCACTGGAAGTCGCGGGGCACGACATCCCGCACCAGCACGTTGTAGAAGAGGGTGGCGAGGTAGGGCAGGTTCGCCCGCTCGAGCCCGAGCTGGTCGGTCGCGAGCGTGATGGGCGCGGTCCACACGACCACGCTCGGCTCGATGCGCTCGTTGCCGAATTCCACGGCGTCGACCTTGCCGTTCCCGCCGATGAGCCGGGCGCCGGTGCCGGTGACGACGCGGCCGCCGTTCTTCTCGATGAGCGCCCGCACCCGGTCCCACGCGAGCTGCATGCCCGACTTGGGGTAGGTGAAGTCGATCTCCGCCTTGTTGAACTGGAGGAAGGTCGACTTCGCGAGCTGCGACAGGTTCTGCATCTGCAGCTTGTCGTCGATGATCGCGCGGTTCAGGCCGACCTTGGCCCAGTCGGGGTGGGTGTCCTTGGGGTGGATCCCCATGAACTTGATCGAGTAGCCCTTGAAGAAGTTCTCGTAGAGCGTCGGGCCGTACTGGCGGAGGACGTAGTCCTCGAAGCTGCCGCCGTCGTAGGTCTTGTAGCCGTTGACCGCGAGGTCGAGCGCCGACTTGAGCGCGAGCGGCACGGGGAGCTGGACGAGGTTCTTGGGGTGGAGGGGCCAGCGGTAGTAGCTGCCCTCGAAGAAGACCTCGGACTTGCGCGGGAAGGCCGTGACCTCGGAGCCGAGCACCCGGTCGATGTAGGCCTTGATGTTCGGGTTCTCGGTGTGGAAGCGGTGCGGGCCGCAGTCGAAGACGAAACCCTCGTACTCGTAGGAGCGGGCCAGCCCGCCCACCCGCTCGAACTTCTCGACGACCACCACCTCGGCGCCGCTCTCCGCGAGGAGGTGCGCCGTGACGAGGCCCGCCACCCCGCCGCCGACCACGACGACGGGACCATCGAAGACCGAGAACCTGCTCACGAAGACCTCTTGGCGGGGCTCATTCTGACCGATCCGACCGGGCGCGGCCAGCCGAACGCCGCCGCGCCCGATCGCGACTACAGCTCAAACCTCGTGGCCGAGCGCCCGGCGGAGCGGCTTGTTGAAGGCCCACATCGCCGCGCCGGTGACCAGGCCGAGCACCGTCAGCACGAGGAAGAAGCCCTCCTTGGGCATCTTGTCGTAGAAGTAGCCGAGGTAGCCGGAGAGGAGCCCGCCGAAGAAGCTCGAGAGGAACCACATGCCCATCATCATCGAGACGATGCGGGCCGGGGACACCTTGGTCACGAGCGAGAGCCCGATGGGCGAGAGGTAGAGCTCGCCGACCGTGAGGAGCAGCGTGCAGAAGAGCGGCCAGAACATGCTGCCCGTCCCGTCGCCGACCACCTGGGCGCCCACCACCATGACGATGAACGAGAGCCCGAGGATGGCCGAGCCGATCGCCATCTTCGACACGCTCGACGGCTCCTTGCCGCGCTGGTGCTGCCAGCGCCAGAACATGTCGAGGATCGGCGCCAGCACGAAGATGCAGAAGGGGTTGAAGCTCTGGAACCAGGTGCTCGGGATCTGGAAGCCGAGGACCGTCGGCCAGATGGTCTGCTCGTCGGCCCAGGTCTGCATCGTGTTGCCCTGCTGCTCGTAGACGCCCCAGAACACGATGTTCAGGGCGCAGAGCACGATGAGCGCGCCGACGCGGTTCCACTCGGTCTTGCTCAGCGGCTGCTTCTCGACGGGGCCGCCGTGCGCGGCCGCCGTCGTGGTCATCACGTTGTCGGGCGCGAGGTAGCGCTGGCCGAGCACGTAGACGAGGAGCCCCACGCACATGCCGACGCCGGCGGCGCCGAAGCCCCAGTGCCAGCCCCAGGTCATCGCGAGCGTGCCACACACCAGGTTGGTGAGGAACGCGCCCAGGTTGATGCCCATGTAGAAGATGGTGAAGGCGCCGTCGCGGCGGCTGTCGCCCTCCGCGTAGAGGTTGCCCACCTGCGTCGAGATGTTCGGCTTGAAGGCGCCGTTCCCTACGATGAGCAGGAGCAGCGCCATGAAGAACCAGTCCTCGAACGCCATCACGAAGTGGCCGATGGCCATGATGATGGCGCCGACGATGACGGTGCGGCGCTGGCCGAGCACCTTGTCCGCGAGGATGCCGCCGAGCAGCGGCGTCAGGTACACGAGCCCGACGTACCAGCCGTAGATGACCGAGGCGTGCCCCTGCACCGTCGCATCGGCGGGGAGGAGGCCCCGCACGAAGCTCCACCCGATGATGGTGTCGGGGTTGCCCGCCGCCGTCTCCTCGCCGCCCTGGAGCACCTGCCGCGAGGTCACGAACAGGTAGTTCACCATGTACAGCTTGAGCAGCCCGCGCATCCCGTAGAACGAGAAGCGCTCCCACATCTCCGTGAAGAAGAGGATGGCGAGGCCGGGGGGATGGCCGAAGCGCCGCTCGAAGGCGGTGACCGGGACGGGCGGCGCGGGGGCGGCGGCGGACGACTCCATGGGACCTCGCAGGCGAACGGCCGGGAACCCTACCACGTTCGGCGGGCCGCGCCGGGGCGCATCACTCCGGACGCGCGCCGGGATCGCCGGAGATCGCGCTTCGCGACGCGAGGCGCCCCGGCAGGAAGACCTCGACGCGGCGTCGCGTGCCGTCGGCCATGAACAGGTCGGCGGGCGAGAGGAAGAACGCAGGCTCCCCGAACGCCGCGACGAGGCCGGCGCGGAAGCGGGTGGCGTCGTTCCCGAACCAGGAGGACTCGAAGATCACGCAGGCGCCTTCCAGCCGGCGGTCGTCCGGAGGGGCCTTGCCGGCCAGCGCGTCCGCGAGCCCGGCCTCCACCACGTTCGACCACGCGCGCATCCCGGCCGTCGGCTCGCCGACGCCGCCGCTGCCGCGCGTGCGCGCGGGGGCGCGCGGGATCCAGAGGAGCCCCTCGAGGCGGTGCACGTCGTCGAGGTCACGATCGCCCGCGGGCGTGCGCGGCAGCACGAGCGCGTCGCAGGCCGCCATGGCGTCGACCACCTCCTGCGGGAACGCCGCCTGCCGGAGCGGCCAGGGCCCGACCCAGGCCACCCAGCCGACGCCCGCGACCACGGCGAGCAGCACGTGGTCGGGCCAGCGGCCGCGCAGGCGATCGACGCCGAGCGCCGTGGCCGCGGCCATCCCCACCACCAGGAGCGTGGCCCAGCGCATCGGGTGGCGCTGGCGAGAGGCGGTCGGAACCCACTGGTACACGACCTCGTAGACCGGGTTCTCGCCGCGGCCGAGGCCGCCGTAGCCCTCGACCACGCGGCCCCCGAGGGCCTCCGGCAGCGGCGGGAGCGGCCCGAGGGCCAGCACCGCGCCGACGACCGCGAGGAGCGCCCAGCCGAGGCGCTCCCGGCGCCCGAGCCCCGCGAGCGCCAGCGGCAGGAGCGGCATGGCGGGGAGCCAGCCGGTCGCGGGCGAGAGCAGCTCGAACCACGGCACCTCGTCGATGAGGTCGACGTGGTCGTCGGGGTTCGTCGAGTCGGCGGGGAAGGGCGTTCCCCAGGGCGCGACCGCCACCTTCTGCTCCGTGCCCGCGACCATCGCCTCGATCACCGGCAGCGCGGGCACGACGCAGATCAGGGCCGCCAGCGCCGCGCCCAGCACGAGCCGCCGCACCGTGCCCGCCGCGAACGCGCCCCCGGCGCGCGCCCCGGCCAGGAACACCACCGCGCCCAGCCCGAGGATCACCCCGTTCTGCCAGTAGAGGAGCGCCGCGAGCGCGGATCCGCCCGCCGCGAGGGCGACGCCGCCGCGCTCGGCCCGGACGATCCGCACCAGCCCGGCGAAGAAGAAGAGGGCCCCGGCGAGCACCGCCTGGGGGTACTGCCCGCGCTGGACCGACTCCATCACGATCCCGGACCCGCCCACGACGAGCCCGGCCGCGAGCCCGCCCAGCGGCGACGCGCCGAGGACACGCGCGAACACCACGCCCGAGACGGCCGCGAGGGCGACGAGCCCCAGGTGCAACGCCACGAGCCCGGCGGCAGGCGGCAGGAGCAGGCGCGCCGGCCAGACGAACAGGGCGAGGTCGAGCACGTTGAGCGCGCGGGCCCCCGTGGCGACGCGCCAGAGGTCGGAGAACAGGAAGACGAGCGTGTTCTCGCGCGTCTCCCAGGCCTCCTCGGCGCGCCGCCAGGCGTCCCAGCCCATGCGCTGGGAGTAGATCGTGTCGCAGCCCTCCGCGGACGGCTTCGTCGTGCGGGGGGACGGCGCGGCCTGGCTCGCGAAGTGCCCCTCGCAGCGGTCGAAGGCGTAGCTGTACGCCACCTCCCCACGCCACGCGCCGCCCAGGCTCACCGAGTGGGCGGCGAACAGCGCGGCGAGGAGGACGAAGGCGGCGAGGAGCCAGGGTCGGCGCACGGCGCGCAGTGTCGTGCGCGCGTCAAGACCGTGTCAAGGGCGGGCCCCGCATCGGCGTCTTCCGCGAACGCGCCCGACCCGATCTTCGGTAGCCGGCCCGACAGCGGCGGCGTTCCCTCGGTCCCGGGCGGATGCTACCCTGACTCCCTCTCCGACAGGCAGGTTCCATGAGCGATCGGATCGAACGCCTCGTCTCGCGCACCCGCGGCCGCGGGCCCCGGGTCGGCATCGTGTCGATGTACGACGTCGAGAACAACGCGGTGCGCATCCTGGCGTCGACGCTGCGGCACGCCGGGCACCACGTGGCCGAGATCTACTTCAAGGACTGGATCTCGAACCACCTCGACCCCGCGAAGGACGCCGAGCTCGAGAGCCTGCTGAAGGTGATCCGGGACGAGCAGCTCGACGTCGTCTGCATCTCCATCCGCGCGAGCGCCTACTACAACGCCGCGCGCATCCTGACGCAGACCATCCACGAGAGCACGGACATCCCCGTGCTCTGGGGCGGGATGCACCCCACGCTGGTGGGCAACGTCTGCATCCAGGACGCGGACATGGTGCTGCAGGGCGAGGGCGAGCTCGCGCTGCTCGAGCTCGCGAACCGCCTGCGGGACGGCGACGAGGTGCACGAGAACCCGAACATGCTCTTCCAGACCCGCGACGGCGTGCGGAAGAACAAGCTCCGGCCGCTCGTAGACGACCTCGACTCGCTCCAGTACCGCGACTACACGACCCACGACCACAAGTACTTCATCTGGGGGAAGAACCTCACGAAGGGCGATCCCATGCACGGGGATCCGGTCTTCCAGATGATGGGGAGCCGCGGCTGCATCTACAAGTGCAGCTACTGCTACAACTCGACCTACAAGAAGGACGTGTACCCGGGCCAGAAGTGGTTCCGCGTGCGGTCGCCCGCGTCGATGGTCGACGAGATCAAGCAGGCCCGCAGCCACTGGAAGTTCAAGCGCATCCGCTTCGACGACGAGGTGTTCAACTTCCAGGCCGACTGGCTCGACGACTTCTGCGCCCGCTACCCCCGCGAGGTCGGCCTCCCCTTCGAGGTGTTCATCGAGCCGAAGCTCGTGAACGAGGACCGCATGACGCGGCTCCGCGACGCGGGGCTCGTCAGCGTCTACATGGGCGTCCAGTCGTCCGAGCGCGTCACCGGGCACCTGTACGACCGCCGCGTGAAGAACAACACGATCGGCGACATCGCGAACCTGTTCCACAAGCTCGGGATCAAGGGCCACTTCCAGCTCATCTTCGACGACCCGGTGTCGACCGAGGAGGACAAGGAGAAGCTCTTCAACCTCATCTCCGAGTTCCCGCACCCCTTCGACCTCTACCTGTTCTCGATGACGGTCTTCCCGGGCTCCGAGCTCAACCACAAGCTCCTCGAGTCGGGCCTCATCAGCGAGTACGACATCGAAGGCGTCACGACGAAGACCTTCTACCAGCACCGGATCAACCTCGAGTACCCGCGGCCGGTCGAGGACACGTTCTGGATCGCGCTCACCCAGCTGCTCTCGAAGCCCTTCGTGCCGCGCGGCGCGCTCAAGCCGCTCGCGCGCTCGAAGTTCCTCAAGAAGCACCCCTGGCCCATCATCCAGGCCGCGCACGCCGCGAACTACGTGAAGATGGGCACGACCGCCGCCAACATGGCGCTCTCGGGCGAGATGACGAAGACGCTGATGCGCCGGTGGTTGTCGTTCGACCGGGTGATCACGACCTGAGGACCGGTCGGGCGTTACGCCGAGCACCCCGGAGTGCCGATGTTCGCCCCCCTCGCGTTCGTCGTCGCGTGTGTGTCGCAGCCCGGCGGCAAGCCCGCCCCCGATGATCCGGTCGGGCACGACCCCGCCGTCGAAGCGCCGCACGAGCAGGTGGTCACGACGCTCGAGGACGACGCGGACGTCACCATCTCCTCAGAAGCCGAGGGGCTGGACGACCTCTACGGCGTCGAGATCGTCGGCGCCGCCGGCGATGTGAACGGCGACGGCTACGCCGAGTGACGGGGGGCGCGGGCGCGCCCGCCGGATACCCTCGTGCCGATGGCCCCCTCCCGCCGCGATCTCCTCGCCGCCAGCGCGCTCGCCGCGGTCGGCGCGTGCGTGCGGCGCCCCGCGGAGGTGCCCGCGTGGTCGCCCCGCCCCACGCCGTTGCCGCCGACCTTCGCGCGCGGGTTCAACCTCGCGCACCAGCACCTCCGCGGCAGCGGCTACGGCAGCGACGCCGCGGCCCGCGCGCTGGACGCCCTCGCGGCGCTCGGCGTGCGGGACGTCGCGCTGAACCCCTTCGCCTACACCCCCTCCCTCGGATCGTCCGAGATCCGCTGGGGCGGCGACCCCACCCTCACCGACGAGGACCTGCGCGCGCAGGTGGCGCAGGCGCGCGAGCGCGGCCTCCGCGTGCTCATGAAGCCGCACCTCTGGAGCGGGGCCTTCTGGACGGGCGCCGGCAACCCGGACCTCTCCGCGACGGACTGGCCGGCGTGGTTCGCCGCCTACACCGCCTACGTGGCGCACTACGCGCGGCTCGCCGAGGAGACCGGCTGCGATTCGCTCTGCGTCGGCCTCGAGTACACGCGGGCGACGCTGGCCAACCCGGGCGCGTGGGCGGGCGTGGCGGCGGCCTGCCGCGCCGTGTTCGGCGGGCGCCTGCTGTACGCCGCGAATTGGTACGAGGAGTACGTCCGCTTCGCGGACTGGGACGCCTTCGACTGCGTCGGCATCAACGCCTACTTCCCGCTCGCGGGGCGCACGGTCGACGAGCTCGCCGACGCCTGGGGCGCCCACCTCGACGCCATCGAGCGCGTCGCCAGGGGCAAGCCGGTGATCTTCCCGGAGGCGGGCTACCGCGCGGTGACGGGGGCGACCGAGGCGCCCTGGGAGCACGGCGGCGGGACGCCCGACGCAGAGCTCCAGGCCCGCGCGTACGAGGCGCTCCTGCGCGCGTGCGCGGCGCGGCCGTGGTTCGGGGGCGTGTACTGGTGGAAGTGGTTCACCGACGCGGGGCCGGACACCGACGCGTTCGTGCCGGACGCGCCCGCGCGGGCGGTGCTGCGGGCGTGGTTCGGGTAGGCGTCCACGGGCGCGCGCGCGGCCGTCCCACGGGGCGCGGGGGCGGGCCGGTCGGGTGACACGGGCGGGGGCCGCGGGCGGCCGCGATTCGCGCGAAACGTGACGGCGGGCCCCGCGCGGACCGGTGTTGGCATCCTGGGGGGCGTCGGGCCCCGCGGGGGGGACCGGTTGGGCAGGCGGACGCTGATCTCCGTGGGGCTCGTGGTGCTGACGGCCGGGATCGGCGTCGCCGACTACGCCACCGGCTTCTCGGTGGCGGTCGCGCCCTTCTACCTCCTGCCCATCGCCGTGGCGGCGTGGCGCATGGACGCGACGGCCACCCGGTTGGTCGTGGTCGTGAGCGTCGTGTCGGCCTTCCTCTGCGAGCACCACTGGGAAGATGTCGAGTTCCCGCTCGCCGTCAGCCTCTGGAACGGCTTCGCCCGCGCGATCATCTTCGGCGGCGTGGCGGCGCTCATCACGCGGCTCCGGGCCACGCGCGAGGAGGTGACGAACGCGCGGACGCGGCTCCAGGCGGCGCTCGCGCGCGAGATGGTGAGCGCGCGGACCGACGCGCTCACGGGCCTCGCCAACCGCCGGGGCTTCATGGAGGCCCTCGACCGGCTCGTGCAGGGGCACGAGGGCGGCGTGTCGGTCGCCTACCTCGATCTCGACGACTTCAAGGCCGTCAACGACCGCTACGGGCACCACGCCGGCGACGACCTCTTGCGCGAGGTCGCCACGCACCTGCGCCAGGTGGTCCGCGACGGCGACCTCTGCGCGCGGCTCGGCGGCGACGAGTTCGCGGTCCTCTTCACGCGCACGCCCCCGCGCCTCGTGCACGGCGCGATGGAGCGGCTCCAGAACGCGGTCGTGAGCGCCGCGAGCCGCTTCGCGCACGCACGCGCGGGCGTGAGCATCGGCGTCGTCCACTTCCGGACCCTCCCGGCCTCGCTGGAGGCGCTGCTCGGCCAGGCCGACGCCGCCATGTACCGGGCCAAGACCGCCGGGAAGGGCCGCATCGTGTCGGAGTGGGCGGTGGCCGAGTTCCAGACCGTCGACGCCTGATCGCCTCGATCTTCTCGGGGCGGGGGGCTCCCCCCGCAACGTGCCTGTGAAGAATCCCCCAGAAGAGAGCCCGGGCGCCGAGCGCCGCCCGGAGCGATAGCTGCACACATGAGCCTGGCCGGAACCCTGGTGCGAAAGATGATCGGCCGCGTGCGGAGGGCGCGCGGTCGCGGATCGGACACGCATCCCGCGGGCGCGCCCACCCGGGGCCCCGCCGACGCGCCGGACCTGTCCGGCGCGAGCCCGGCCGACGCGGCGCCCGCGCCCGACCCGACCGACGGCCTCGAGGTGGAGGTCCCGGTCCCCGGCTCCGTGCTCCTCGACATCCGCGAGCCGGGCGAGCTCGCGTACGGCGTGGCCGAGGGCGCCGTGCTCCTGCCGATGGACCTCGTCCCGCACCACCTGGACGAGCTCCCCCGCGACCGGCCGCTCACCGTCTACTGCGCCGCCGGCGCCCGCTCCTGGGGCGTGGCGCACTGGCTGCGCGAGCAGGGCTTCCCGCTCGCGGTCTCGCTCGCCGGCGGGGTCGGGGTGTTCCCCGCCATCGGCCACCCCGTCGCGGCCCCGCCGGGGCTGATGCCCGGCACCCGGGTGCGCCTCCCCGCGGACGCGCGCGCCGGCACGGTCCCCGTCGGCGAGGGCGTCACCGGCGAGGTGATCCGGCAGGTGGACGACCAGGTGGAGGTCCTGGTGCGCGACGCGCAGGGCTTCCCGGTGCGGGTGACGGCGCCGGTGTGGGCGGTGGGGAAGGGCTGATCGGCGCGCCACCGGGCCGCGCGCCACCGTCGGGCCGCCGCCGGACCACCACGCTGCGGCCGTCCCGTCACCGCGCGCCCCGGCGCCACCGTCGTCGACCGCGACGCGCGAGGGGCCCGGCGGGCGGCCGCGCCCCGCGCG
>CAYWGD010000053.1:0-47946 GCA_964457335.1 uncultured Enterobacteriaceae bacterium
CCACGCCCGCCGCCGCGCCCGCCGCCGCCCCCGCCGCCGCGCCCCCACACCTCCCGCGGCTCGCGCTCTCCACCCTCTCGGTCGTCGTCGCCGCCGCGCTCGTGTTCGCCGCCGACCCCAAGCAGGCTCCGACCGCGCTCGCGCTCGTCGCCATCGGCACCGCCCTCGCGCTCCGCGCCGCCCGCCGCAGCCGCGCCGCCCTCCTCGCCGCGGCCCTCCTCCTCGTCGCCCTCCCGGCCACCAACGCCGCCGTCGCCCGCGCGGACCTCCCCATCCTCTCCATCGCGGACATCACCACCCGCGTGAACGTCGGCCTCGACCTCGACCCCGCCCTCGGCCGCGAGGGCTGGACCCTCGGCGACCCGCTCGCCGCCCTCCCCGCCGAGCTCCTCCGCCTCGCGCGCGCCG
Source organism: uncultured Enterobacteriaceae bacterium (assembly GCA_964457335.1). Classification (GTDB taxonomy): domain Bacteria; phylum Myxococcota_A; class UBA796; order UBA796; family SXON01; genus CAJBVW01. The sequence goes on from CAYWGD010000053.1 coordinate 409, forward strand.
CCCGCGCCCCGGCCGATCGCGGGTGGCTCGACCCCGTCGCCCGCGCGAGCCTCCCCATGGAGCTCCCGCGCACCTCCCTCGCGTGGCTCGCCCTGGCCGCCATCCTCCTGCTGCCGCGGCTCCCCTGGTCCCGCGCGCCCCGCGCCCCGCCCCCCGCTCGACCGCCCCCCTGGCTCGTCGCCGCCGCCCTCCTCCCGCTCGCGCCCGTCGCCTGGACCGCGCTCCACCTCCACTTCCAGCACCGCTACTTCGTCGCCGTGGCCCTCCTCCTCCCGCCGCTCGTCGCCGCCGGCCTCGCGCGCGTGGTGGGCCCCGCCGGCGCGCTCGCAGCCGCCCTCGTGGCGCTGCTCCACCCCGGCTCGCCCTGGCGCGGCGTGGCCCCCGGCCTGCTCGCGACCCCGCCGCGCGACGCCGAGCCCTGGACCGGCATCGAGCCCTCCGACTGGACCTCCGCCCTCACCCGCGCCGACGACGCCCTGCCCGCCGACGCCGTCGTCCTCGACTTCGCCCAGTCCCAGCCCTGGACCATGCTCGCCGGCGCCCGCCCCTACGTCCGCTGCGCCACGAGCCCCGACGGCTGCCGCGCCGCCCTCGGCACCCCCGGCACGCTCGTGGCCGTCCTGATCCCAGGCGAGGCGACCTCCGCGCGCCTGCCGCACGCCTCCGCGCTCGCGACGTGGCGGCTGCTCGCCCCCGGCGAGCTCGGCGACTGCTGGAAGGTCCGCGTCCAGCGCCCCGGCAACGGCGGCGCCTACGAGTGGACCTGCCCGACCCGCCCGCGCGTCGACGCCCCGCCGCCCGGAGCGCCGCCGCCTTCCGCCGCGTCCCTCCCCGGACGACGTTAGCTGGCGCCCGTGCTGCTCCACGCTCCGGCCGCCGTCGGCGACGTGCTCGACCGCGTCACCATCCTCGAGATCAAGCTCGCCCGCGTGCCCGCCGACCGGCGCGCCAACGTGGCCGTCGAGCTCGACGCGCTGCGCTCCACCTGGGCCGCCGCGGGGCTCCCCCCCTTCGTCGAGGTCCCCGAGTACGCCGCCCTCGCCGAGGTGAACACGGCGCTCTGGGAGGTCGAGGACCGCCTCCGCGCCGCCGAGGCCCGCGCCGACTTCGGCCCCGCGTTCATCGACGACGCCCGCGCCGTGTACCGCACCAACGACCGCCGGGCCGCGCTCAAGCGCGCCGTCAACGCGCGCTTCGGCTCCCGCATCGTCGAAGAGAAGCACCACCCCACCTACTGAAGTAGAGAGGCCCCATGAGCCGCCTCACGCACGTCGACGAAGCCGGCAACGCCCGCATGGTGGAGGTCGGGGACAAGGAGGTCACCCGCCGCAGCGCCACCGCCGAGGGCTACGTGCGCATGGGCCCCGCCGCGCTCGCCCAGCTGCGCGCCCACGCCGCGCCCGACGGCGCCCCGCTCCCCGGCGGCTCCAAGAAGGGCGACGTGCTCGGTGTCGCCCAGATCGCCGGCATCCTCGGCGCCAAGAAGACCGCCGACCTCATCCCCCTCTGCCACCCGCTCCCGCTCGACGGCGTCGACGTCCACCTCGACCTCACCGAGGACGGCGTCCGCGTCGTCGCGACCGCGCGCTGCACGGGCCGCACCGGCGTCGAGATGGAGGCCCTCACCGCGGTGGCGACCGCCGCGCTCACCGTGTACGACATGCTCAAGGCGGTCGACAAGGGGATGCACATCGACGGAATCCGGCTCCTCGAGAAGACCGGCGGCCGCTCCGGCCACTGGAAGGCCTCGTGATCTGGCTGCTCCTCGCCTGCACCGGCGAGACCGAGAAGACGACCGAGACCTGTGACGCCTGCGACGGCGTCTGCGTCGAGGACACCCTGCCCGCCACGAGCCGCAGCCACGTCGAAGGCGAGGTCGCCTACCCGAGCTACCCGCCCTCCTCCGGCGACCACGACGCCTGCTGGGCCGAGTGGGGCGTGCACACCGACGTCGTCCAGCCCGAGAACTGGGTCCACAACCTCGAGCACGGCGGCGTGGTGTTCGTGTACGCGCCGGACCTCGCGGCCGCCGACCTCGCCGCGCTCACCACCCTCGTCGAGTACCTCCCGCAGGGCCGCGCGCTCCTCACCCCCGCCTCCGACCGCATGGACGCGCTCGTCGCCGCCGTCTCCTGGGAGCACCGCATCCTGCTCGGCTGCTACGACGGCGCCGCGCTCGAGGCCTTCTTCTGGGCCAACGTCGCGCACGCCCCCGAGGACGTGACCAGCGACCCCGGCACCTGCGCCATGGATGGCGACACCGGCGACGCCGGCGACACCGCCGACACTGCCGACTCCGGCTGAAGCGTCCGGGCGCGCCCCCGGCCGCCGGGCCCCGGCGCGTCGGGCGTCCCTCCACGCGGCCGGGGTCGGGCTCCCTCCGGGGTCGGCGCGCGGCGCCTCCGTCGGCGGGCCCTGTGCCCGCCGACCGCCGGGGGCCGTGAACACCGTCATGGCCCGGACGAGCCACCCCGGCTCGCGCGCGGGGGGTGGCTCCCGGCCCCGTCGCCGGGCCGCGCCCCCGGCGCCCTCCGGTCCCCCTCGCGCTACCCCGCCAACACCGCCCGCACCGCGCGCTCCAGCCCGACGAACTCCGCCGACAGGCGCGTCTCCACCGTGCGCGGCCGCGGGAGATCCACCGCGACGGTCGCCGCGACGCGCGCGGGCCGCCCGAGCAGCACGACCACGCGGTCCGCGAGGCACAGGGCCTCCGCGATGTCGTGGGTGACGAGCAGCGTGGTGGTGTCGGCCCCGGCGAGCAGGTCCTGGAGCGCGCCCTGGAGGTCCTCGCGCAGGAGCGGATCCACGGCCGCGAACGGCTCGTCCAGGAGCAGCGCGCGGGGCCGCAGCGCGAGCCCGCGCACCAGCGCGGCCCGCTGTGCCATCCCCCCGGAGAGCGCGGCGGGGCGCAGGTCCCCGGCGGCCCCGAGCCCCACCCGATCGAGCAGCGGCCGGATCCGCCCCGTCCACTCCGCGGCCGGAACGCCCGCGGCTTCGAGCGCAAAGGCCACGTTCCGCTCCACGGTGAGCCAGGGGAGGAGCCGCGGGTCCTGGAACACGAGGCTCGTCCCCGCGCGCCCCGGCGCCGGCTGCGGGCGCTCCACCACGCCCGCGGTGGGCGCCAGGAGCCCGGCCACGAGCCGCAGGATCGTCGACTTCCCCGACCCCGACGGCCCGAGCAGCGCCGTCACCGTGCCGGTCGGGACCTCCAGCGAGAGCCCGTCGAGCACCGGCGGCCCGCCCGCCCCGGGGAACGCGAACTGCAAGCCGTCGAGGCGGATCATCCGGCCACCCGCCGCTCGATCCGGCGCGCGATCAGGTCCATCCCGAAGCCCAGGGCCCCGATGCACGCCATGCCCACCAGCACGCCGTCGGTCTCGAGCACGAGCCGGTGCATCTGGATGCGGTAGCCGAGCCCGCTCTGTGCCCCCACGAGCTCCGCCGCGACCACGCTCGTCCACGCGAGCCCGAGCCCCGTGCGGAGCCCCGCCGCGATGCCGGGCGCCGCCGCGGGGAAGCGCACGCGCGTGAGCGTGAGCCAGTCGCTCGCGCCGAGGCTCTTCGCCAGCTCCAGGTAGGGCGGCGGCGTGCCCGCGAGCGCCCAGGCCACCTGCGTGAAGATGGGGAAGAACGCGCCCACGAACACGATGAACCAGGCGCTGCGGTCGCCGAGCCCGCACCACAGGATCGCGAGCGGCACCCACGCGATGGGCGGGATCGGCCGCAAGAGCTGCACCGCGCCGAGTACGCCGGCGCCGACCGTGCCGCCCACCGCCACGAGCCCGCCGAGCGCGAGCCCCGCCACGGCCGCGGCCCCGAAACCCACGAGCACCCGGCCGAGGCTCGCGGCCATGTCGTCGACGAGCCCGTTCGCGGCCATCTCCACGGCGGCCACGGCCACGCGCGACGTGGGCGGCAGCGCCGGAGAGCCCATCCGACGCGCGACGAGCTCCCACGCGACGAGCGCGAGCAGCACGGCCGCGACGGTCGCGAGCCGCCGCCCGCTCGCGCCGCCCACGCCGGACGCTCCGCCGGCCCCCGCGGCGCTCAGGGGCGGACGGCCACCGCCGCGGTGTCCACGGGGGCGACCGGCGCCCGCGCGATCGGGCGGATCACGGTGTCGACGGCGAGCGGCGCCTTCAGGAGCCCGCTCGTGTGCATGTAGGTCGCGGCCTCGGCGAGGCCGGCCACGTCCTCGTCGGTGAGGTGCACGCGCAGCTCGGCGGGGCTCGCCGCCTTCAGGTTCGGCTCCACCGACGCCGCCACCGTCAGCACGTCGAGCTCGAAGGGGAGCTTCGCCTCGTCGCGGAACCAGCGGTCGGCCCGCGCCGGGTCGGCGCGGTACACGTCGTAGGCCATCGCGAGCGCGGTCATGAAGCGGGCGTCGGCGCGGGGGTGGGCCTTCACGTAGGCGTCGTCCATGACGACCACGCTCGTCACCACGCTCGACGCGATGGTGCGCGCGTTCCCGGACTGCTCGATCTGCGCGAAGGTCGGGTCCCAGGCGGCGCCGGCGTCGATCGCGCCCCAGCGCCCGTCCGTGGCGCCCGCGCGCACCACGCCGAGGAGCTCCTCCACGCCGAGGTTCACGAGCTTCACGTCCTTCCGCGGGTCGAGGCCGGCGGCGCCGATGGCCTCCATCGCCTCGCGCTGCGCGGCGGCCCCGAACGGCACGGCGAGGGACTTTCCGGCCAGGTCCTTCACGCCCTGCACCGGCGAGTCGGCGGGCACGAACGTCCCGACGCGGTTGTACATGAGCCGCCCGACGATGCCCCAGGACGGCGCCTTGGCCGCGAGCGAGAGCGCGGGCTGGTCGGCGGTGAAGAGCACGTCCACCGCGCCGGCGAGCGCGCCCTCGTTCAGGGGCCCTCCGTAGGGGAAGCCCGCGAATTCCGCGGTGAAGCCGTTGCGCTCCAGGATGTCCGTGTGCTTCAGCACCGCGACGAGCTGCCCCTGCGTGGCCCAGGTGGTCTGCCAGCCGATGCGGATCGGCGTGCGCGCCTCGACGGCGCCGGCCCCCGCGCCGGAGGGAGCGTCGGCCTGGGGAGGGGCGGGGTCGGAGGCGCAGCCGAGGAGGACCGAGAGCGCGAGCAGCATCAGAGCGAGTCCTCTTCGACGCCGGAGCCGGTGGGGATGTCGAGCGTGCCGTAGCTGCGGGGGGGCGGCACCTCGCGGGCCACGGCGGACACGGTGCCGCCGAGCCAGCGCAGCTCGGACTTCACGAGGATGCCGTTGCCGTCCACGTCGAACTTCGCGAGGCCGAGCGTGCCGGTCGCGGTGTACCGGGTGACCTCGACCTTCTGGCCGCCCACCTTCGTGGTGCCGACCTGGCCGGCGTCGAGGGTGCCGACCAGGATCTCGCCCGTCTCCACGAGCAGGAGCCGAAGCTCCCCGCCGCCGGCGAGCAGCTCGGTGCGCCCGGGGTCGAGCACGTCGAGCGTGGTGAGCCGGGCGTCGGTCTTTCCGAGCGTCGACTCCTTCACGCCCGCGCCGTCGGCGACGATCACGCGCCAGCCGCCCTCCGGGAGCTCGATGCCCTGCACCTGGGAGAGCGAGCCCCCCTGGTCCACGGACGTGGTGAACGTGGCGCCGCGCGGGCTCGACTGGCCGCTCGACCGGCACACGAGCTTCTGCCCGGCGACGGTGGCGACCGTGTACGCCTCGAGCACGCGGCGCCCGCCCTCCTCGCGGGGGTGGGAGCGGATCGTGTGCTGGCGCGTACCGATCGGCTGCCCGTCGAGCGCGGGGTCTTATACTATATTCTGGGGGGGCGGGGCGGGGGGCGGCACGCCGGCCGCGCGCGCGGCCGGCACCCACAGGAGAGCCGCGACGAAGGCCACGAGCGCGAGGAGGGACCGGGCGGACATTCACGCAAGCTAACCAGCGTGGGGTCCGCCGGGGGCACGCGAGCCGCGCACCTCCCTCCCGTCGCCCACGCTGGCCAGGGCAGGGTGTCAGGAATTGCCAATTGACACTTGTCGCGCCGTAGGTGTCAATCATCAATTCCTGACACCCGCTGCCGACACCCTCTGCGCTGACACCCGCCGCGCCGCCCCGGCGCGCCGCCCCGGCGACCCGCCCCCCGCGAGCGCGCGTGGGCACCGGAGCCTCAGACGTCCCGCCCGCCCGCCGCCCAGCCGACCCCGCGAATCCCCCGCGGAACGTGCTATGCGGCGGCGTGGCGCGCGCGTGGGACCTTCGCGACGCGCTCCGTGGCCGCCTGCAGGCGGAGCGGGGCGCCCCGTTCTACCGCCCCGGCCCGCGCCGGGTGGCGATGGTGTACCCGTCGCCGTACCGCGTGGGCATGAGCTCGCTCGGCTTCCAGTGGATCGCCGGGTGCCTCGCCGACGCGGGCTTCTCCGTCGAGCGCGTGTTCCTCCCGGACGACCCCGCGGAGTGGCGCCAGCGCCGCCTCCAGCCCGTCTCGATGGAGACCGGCACGCCGCTCAACCAGTTCCCGCTCCTCGCCGCGAGCGTGGCCTACGAGCTCGAGATCGCGGGCTTGATCGAGCTCCTCGAGCTCGCCGGCATCCCGCCGCTGCGCGAGGACCGCACGCCGGGGCACCCGAAGCTCCTCGCGGGCGGCCCGCTCACCTTCTCGAACCCGCTCCCGCTCGGCCCGCTCGTGGACGCGATGCTCGTCGGCGAGGCCGAGGACGTCGTGGCCGACGCGGTCGAGGGCTTCTTCGACACCGGCGCGCTCGACGTGGCGCACCTCGCGGGCGGCTGGGTCCCCGAGATGGGCGAGCACCTCCCGCCCGTGGCGAAGGCCTCCGACGAGCGCCTGCCCGCCCGCTCGCGCATCTGGACGCCGGAGACCGAGCTACACGACATGTTCCTCGTCGAGGGCGAGCGCGGTTGCCACCGCGCCTGCACCTTCTGCGTCATGCGCCGGAGCACGAACGGCGGCATGCGGCTCGTCTCGCCGGAGGGGCTGCTCGCGCTCGTGCCGCCCGAGGCGCCCCGCGTGGGCCTCGTGGGCGCCGCGATCTCCGACCACCCGCAGCTCGTCGCGCTCCTGCAGGCGCTGGTCGACGCGGGGAAGGGGATCGGCATCTCGTCCTTGCGCGCCGACCGCGTGGCGCTCAAGCCCGACATCCCGCGGCTCTTGCGCCAGGGCGGCTACAACACGCTCACGGTCGCGTCCGACGCCGCGTCGCAACGGCTCCGGCGCACGATCATGAAGGGCACCACCGAGGCGCACCTCCTCGCGTGCGCCGAGGCCGCGCGCGAGCACAAGTACCGCACGTACAAGGTCTACATGATGGTGGGCCTGCCCGACGAGCGCGACGAGGACATCGAGGAGCTCGTCGACTTCACGCGCAAGCTCGCCGCCATCCACCCGACGGCGCTCGGCATCGCGCCGCTCGTGCCCAAGCGGAACACCCCGCTGGACGGCGCCGAGTTCGCGGGCATCCCCGTCATCGAGGCGCGGCTCCAGCGCATCGCCGCGGGGCTGCGGGGCACGCGCGCGGAGGTCCGGCCCACGTCGGCGCGCTGGGCGTGGGTCGAGCACAAGCTCGCGTCCGCGGGCACGGCGGGCGGCCTCGCGGCGCTCCGGGCGGTGCACGGCGGCGGGAGCTTCGCGGCCTGGAAGAAGGCGTTCGCCTCGATCGAGGCGCCCGAGCGCCCATGGCGCGCGTGGGAAGGCGCGACGGCGTAGGGGGGGGGCTGGGCGTGCCCCCAGGTCGCCGCTGCCGCGTCGCCCTGGGGTCGGTCCCCTCCGGACTCGGCCCCGAGGGCCTCGGTCCCGCCGCGCGGGGCGCGCCGGGACCGGCCGCTGGCGCGGCCGCCCTCCGGGCACCTCACGCGTCGTGCGCCGGGGCGGGTGTGCCGGGCGCCGGCGCTCTCGTGCGCTCGGGAGCGCCCGCGCTTCAGCCCACCCGCAGCTCCAGGTCCAACCGGTCCACCCCCGCCGCGTACCCGTCCTTCACCCGCCCGGTGACCACGAACCCGTGCCGCAGGAAGAAGCCCACCGCGGCGTCGGTCGTGTCCATCAGCACGCGCTCGACGCCCCCACGGGTGCGGATCGCGTCGAGGCGTGCCCGCAGGAGCGCCGAGCCGAGCCCACGACGGTGCAGGTCGCGGCGGACGATGCCCCAGCACAACGTCGCGACCGGCGCGGTGGTCGCGTAGGCCACGCCGCCCGCGCAGACCACGGCGCCGTCGAGCTCTCCGACGAGGTACTCGCAGGGGTCCTCCGCGCCGCGGACGCAGGTGCGGTCGAGCCACGCGGCGTACTCGTGGACCTCGTGGGAGAGCGCGAACGCGGGCACGTTCGACCGGAGGATCGCGACGCAAGCGGGCTTGTCGGCGGCGGTGTAGGGGCGGACGCGCACGGGACGCCCGTACCCCACTCGGGGGGATTGCGCGCGCGTCGTGACGCCGTCACGATCGAAGGATGCTGACCCTCGCCCTCCTCCTGGCCGGCTGTGGCTCGGTGCCCGAGAAGACCCCGGCCGACACCTCCCCCGGCGACCTCGACACGGTCGACACAGGCGAGACCGCCGACTCGGGCGACACCGACTCCGGCGACACCGACTCGGGCGACACCGCCGACACCGCGCCGACCGACGCCGACGCCGACGGCTGGACCGTGGAGGACGGCGACTGTGACGACGCGAACGACGCGGTCCACCCCGGCGCCACCGAGGTGTGCAACGACCGCGACGACGACTGCGACGCCGCCGTCGACGAGGACGCGGTCGACGCGCCCACCTGGTACGCCGACGCGGACGCCGACGGCTACGGCGTCGCGGCCGTGGTGGCGTGCGACCCCCCGGAGGGGTCCGCCGCGCGGGACGGCGACTGCGACGACGCCGACCCGGCCTTCCACCCCGGCGCCGACGAGCCCTGCACCGAGGCCGTGGACTACAACTGCGACGGCTCCACCGGCTACGCGGACGCCGACCGCGACGGCGTCGCGGCCTGCGAGGACTGCGACGACGCCGATCCCACCGCGCTCCCCGGCGGTGTCGAGACGTGCGACGGCGCCGACGACGACTGCGACGGAGATGTCGACGAGGACGCCGTGGACATGCCCACCTGGCACGCCGACGCCGACGGGGACGGCTTCGGCGACCCCGGCACGAGCACCGTCGCGTGCGAGGCGGCCGGCTTCGTGGGCGACGCGACCGACTGCGACGACACGCGCGCCGACGTGAGTCCCGCCGCCCCCGAGGTGTGCGACGTCGACGACGTCGACGAGGACTGCGACGGGCTCGCCGACGACGCCGACCCCGGCGGCGCCGACGGCACGACGAGCGGCTTCGCCGACCTCGACGGCGACGGCTACGGCGACCCCGCCGCGGGCCTGAGCGCGTGCGATCTGCCCGCCGGGTACGTCTCGGACGGGACCGACTGCAACGACGCCCGCGCCGAGGTGAGCCCGGCGGGCGCCGAGGTGTGCGACCCCCACGACCTCGACGAGGACTGCGACGGGCTCGTCGACGACGCCGATCCCGACGTGGCGGGGCAGGGCACCTGGTACGCGGACGCCGACGGGGACGCCTACGGCGACGCCGCCGTCGCTACGACCACCTGCGACGCGCCCGCCGGCTACGTCACCGACGCCACGGACTGCGACGACGGCGCGGCGGGCACCAACCCCGGCGCCGTCGAGGTCTGCGACGCGGACGCGACCGACGAGGACTGCGACGGCGTGGCCGACGACGACGATCTCGGCGTCACCGGGACCACGCTCTGGCACCAGGACCTCGACAGCGACGGCTACGGCGGCGCGATCGTGTTCGCCTGCGTCGCGCCGCCCCACGCCGCGACCGGCGGCGACTGCGACGACACCGACCCGGCGGTCTCCCCCGACGCGGTCGAGGTCTGCGACGGCGTCGACCAGGACTGCGACGGCACGGCCGACGACGGGCTGGAGGGGGTCTACTTCCTGGACGTGGACGGCGACAGCTACGGCGACCCCGACCACTCGAGCTGCGCGCTCGCGTCCGGCTACGCGTCGGAGGCCGGCGACTGCGACGACGACGACGCGGCCATCAACCCCGGCGAGACCGAGGTCTGCGGGGACGGGGTGGACCAGGACTGTGACGGCGGCGCGCCGGACTGCACGTTCTCCGGCACGTATTCGCCGGGGAGCCAGGACGTGCGGCTGCGGGGGGACACCACGTCCGACTACCTGGGCGCGATCCTGGAGGTCGGCGACCTCGACGGCGACGGGACGGACGATCTCGTGGCCGGGATGCCGCTGCACACCGTGGCGACGTCCACCGAGGGCGCGACGGCCGTGTGGTATGGGCCGCTCGCCACGAGCGGCACCGTGTCCGCCACGTCGGACGCGCTGCTGACGGGGGCGAGCCGCTCCGACCAGGACGGGTCGGGGCTCGCCGTCGGCGACCACGACGGGGACGGCGTGGACGACCTCTTCGCCTACACCTACGACTACGACGGCTTCACGAACGTCTACGTGCTCTACGGCGGCAGCCGGCACGCCGGCACGAGCACCACGGCGTCCCTCGCGGACGCCACGCTGACGGGGACCGCGCAGTACGACTACTTCGCGACCGAGATGGCGGCGGGCGGGGACCTCGACGGGGACGGCTTCGACGAGCTGCTCGTCGGCGGCATGTACAGCGACACGTCGGCCGTCGACGCGGGCGAGGTCTGGCTCTTCTACGGCGACGCCACGCGGCTCTCCGGCAGCTCCTCGGCGAGCACGGCCGCGGCCACGTTCACGGGGGCCGCGGCGGGCGACACCGCCGGGTGGAGCCTCGCGTTCGCCCCGGACATGGACGGCGACGGGCTCGACGAGGTCGTGATCGGCGCGTACAGAGCCGACGACGCGGGCGCCGACGCCGGGGCGGCCTACCTGTTCCTCGGCGGCTCGACGCGCCTCGCGGGCGCGAACGGCGTGTCCACGGCGGACGTGACGTGGCTCGGCGCCGCGGCGGGCGACCGCGCGGGGTGTTCGGTGGCGGGCCTCGGGGACGTGGACGGCGACGGCTACGGCGATGTGGGCGTGGGCGGGTACGGCTACGACCCCGGCGGGCTCTCCTCGGCGGGTGGCGTGTGGGTCTACGGCGGCGGCTCGTTGGGCACGAGTGCGCTCGCCACGCTGGAGGGCATCGAGGCGGGGGAGACCTTCGGCTTCGCGGTGACGAGCCCCGGCGACCTCGACGCGGACGGCACGAACGACGTCCTGGTGGGCGCGCAGGGCAACGACGACGTCGGGAACACCGCCGGCGCGGCGTACCTCTTCCAGGGGCCGCTGGCCGGCACGATCCCGGCGTCCGACGCCGACGCCACGTTCTACCCGGAGGGCGGCGAGACCAGCACGTTCGGCCGGGGGCTGCCCGCGGGCGCCGGCGACCTCACCGGGGACGCGCGCCCCGACCTCGTGATCGGCGCCCCCTACAGCGACTGGCGCGACCCCTTCTACGGCTCCGTCTACGTCTGGGCGGGCCTGGAGGGCATGTGAGCCCGGCGCGCGCTACGGGAACGGCATGCGCCTCGTCCTCCTGACGTTCCTCCTGGCCGGCTGCCGGGCCGAGCCCGACAAGCCCCCCGTCGACACGTCCGGAGGGGAGCCCGACACCGCCGACTCGGCCACCCCCGCGGACGACGACGGCGACGGCTTCTCGACCGTGGACGGCGACTGCGACGACGCCGACGCGAACATCCATCCCGACGCCGACGAGCGCTGCAACGACATCGACGACGACTGCGACGGCGACACGGACGAGGTCGCGGTCGACGCGACGCGCTGGTACGACGACGACGATGGCGACGGCTACGGCGTCGAGACGATCACCGCCTGCGACCAGCCCGCGGGCTCGGCTACGCAGCCCGGCGACTGCAACGACGGCGACGCCACGTCGTTCCCCGGCGCCGAGGAGATCTGCGACGGGGCCGACAACGACTGCGACGGGGTGGCCGACGAGGAGCTGGAGGCGCACTACTGGCTCGACGCGGACGGGGACAGCTACGGCGACGCCGCCTTCCCCAGCTGCCAGCCCGGGTCCGGTTACACCTCCGACGCCGGGGACTGCGACGACGCGAACGCCGCGGTGAACCCCGGCGCTGCGGAGGTGTGCGGCAACGGGATCGACGACGACTGCGACGCCGAGCCGACGGACTGCTCGTTGGCGGGCGACTACGCGCCGGGATCGCAGGACGTGCGCGTGTGGGGCGAGGCCACGAGCGACGCCTTCGGCACCGGGATGGGGGTCGGAGACCTCGACGGGGACGGCCAGGCCGACCTCGTCGCCGGGATGCCCTTCCACGACCGGATGGCGGGCGCCACGGCGATCTCGTACGGCCCGGTCAGCACGAGCGGCGTGGCCTCGGCGACCGCGGGCGCGATCCTCGCGGGGGATGGATCCGAGGGGACCGCGATCGCGCTCGGGGACCACGACGGGGACGGCGTCGACGACCTGTTCTCGTCCGGCTCGCACGGCGGCTCCGGCGTCGTGCACGTGCTCTACGGCGGCACGCGCCGGTCGGGGACCGACGCGATCGCGGCGGTGACGGACGCCTCGCTGACCGCGCCCCTGTCGGGGGACCTGTTCGGGAGCAGCCTCGCTGCCGCGGGCGACCTCGACGGGGACGGCGCGTCCGAGCTGCTCGTGGGCGCTGCCCACGACGCGACGAGCGGCGCGACCACGGGGGCCGCGTACCTGTTCTACGGCGACGCAGGGCGGCTGGCCGGGCTCTCGTCGGGCGAAGGCGCGGCGGCCCGGTTCCTGGGTGTCGCCGCGGGCGACGAAGCGGGCGCCTACATCGCGTTCGCCCCGGACATGGACGGCGACGGGCTCGACGAGCTCCTCGTCGGGGCCGAGCGCGCGGACGACGCGGGGGCGGACGCCGGGGCGGCCTACCTCTTCCTGGGCGGCACGAGCCGGCTCTCGGGCATGATCGACCTCGCCTCGGCCGACGCGATCTGGCTCGGCTCCGCGGCCGGCGACTGGGCGGGGAGGGTCGCGGGCCTCGGAGACGTCGACGGCGACGGCTACGGCGAGGCCGCCGTGGGCGCGCCGGCCTACACGGACGGCGGGACCCCCAACGTCGGCGCCGTGTGGGTGTACGGCGTCGCGTCGGCCAGCCCCGTGGCGACGCTGGTCGGCTCGAGCGTCGAGATCTTCGGCTACGCGCTCGGCACGCCCGGGGACCTCGACAATGACGGCACGAACGACCTCCTCGTCACCGCGCCGAGCTCGATGCACGACGGCGTTCCGTACGCCGGGGTCGCCTACCTGTTCCACGGCCCGCTCGCGGGGTCGGTCACCTCCGCCGACGCCGACGCGTACTTCCTGGGCGAGAAGGGGTGGTACGGCCTGTTCGGATCGTCCCTCTCCGCGCGCGGCGGCGACCTCACCGGGGACGGCCGCCCCGACATCCTCGTCGGATCTCCGGACGAGGACGGCGGGGAGTCCGCGGCCGGCGCCCTCTACATCTGGGAGGGGCTCGAGGGGATCTGAACCTCACTCCCCCCGGAGCACCTCCGCCGGCCGCACCCGCAGCGCGCGCGTGTTCGCGAGCACGCCCACGATCGCGCAGAGCGCGCCGGTGACCACGATCGCGCCCAGCACCACGGCCACGTCGGTGCGCCAGCCGAGCCGCATCATGCGCGTGACGACGGCGTAGCTGAGCGTGACGGCCCCGCCCGCGCCGAGCGCCCCCGCGAGGAGCCCGAGGATGCCGTACTCGATGGCGAAGAGCCCCACGACGCCGGCGCGCGTGGTGCCGAGCGTCTTGAGGAGCGCCACCTTGCGGCCCTGGCGCGACGCGTCCGCCGCGACGCCGCTCACGAGGATCGCGATGCCGGCGAGCGCCGTGAACGCGCCGACGACGCGGATGCCCCAGCCGAGCCGCTCGAGCAGCCCGCGCGCCTGGGTCAGCGCCGCGCGCACGCTCACGAGCGTCACGTTCGGGAAGGTCGCGGCGAGCTGGTCCTGCACGCCGGCCTCGCGCGCCGCGTCGAGCTGCGCGGTGAGGAGCACGCTCTGGGGCGCGGCCTCGAGCACGCCCGGCTCGACGACGAGGAAGAAGTTCATGTCGAAGCTCTCCCACGACACCGTGCGGAGGCTCGTGACGGTGAGATCCACCGGCACGCCCTGCACGTCGAAGCGCAGGCGGCTCCCGACGGTGGCGCCGAGGCCCTCCGCGTAGCGCTCCTCCAGCGAGAGCTCGGCGGGCACCGCCTCGGAGAAGGCCGCGCCCGCGACGATGCGGTTGTCGGCCGGCAGCGCCGGCATGTAGGAGAGCCGCTGCTCGCGGGTGAGCGACCAGCGCGCGTCCTCGTCGCGCTCGGCGGCGAGCTCCTCCACGGGGCGGCCGTCGATCGCGAGGAGCCGCGCCACGACCATCGGCGCGGACTTGAGCCGCGTGGCGCCCGCGTCCTCGAGGAGCTTCACGATGCCGTCGCGCTGGTCGGGCTGCACGTCCACGAGGAACGCGCTCGGCGCCTCCTTGGGGAACTCCTCGGCGATCTGCGCGTAGAGCCGCCCCTCGACGAGCACGGTCGTCAGCACCACCACGACCCCGATCGCGAGCGAGACCGCCGCGGGCACGAGCCCCGAGCCCGGCCGGCCCACCGAGGCGAGCCCGTGGCGGAGCCACCACGTCCGCACCCCGCGCGCCGCCCGGCCGAGGGACCCGGCGAGGCCCCGCGCCGCGAGCGCGCCCACGCCCGCCACCGCGGCGAGCCCGCCCACGAACGCCGCGGCGATCACCGGGTCGCGCGACTGGAGCCACGCGAGCGCGAACACGCCGGCACCCAGCACGATCCCGCCGAGGGCGACGCGGAGCGGCGGCTCGGGGAGCGGCTCCACGTCGCGACGCAGGACGCGCAGGGGCGGGACGCGGGCCGCCTGGGCGAGGGGCCGCGCCGCGAAGAGCAGCGCCACGCCGACGCCGAGCGCGAGCCCGCGCAGGATCGCGGCGGGTTGCCAGGGCTGCACGGCCTCGGCCGGCAGGAGCCCGGCGAGGATCGTGGGCGCGAGCGCGAGCACGGCGGTGCCCAGGGCGGCCCCGACGAGGCTCCCGACGAGCGCCAGGAGCGTGGTCTGCGCGAGGGCCACGGTGCGGATCTCGCCGGTGGTCAGCCCGAGGCAGCGCTGGACCGCGAGGGCGTCGAGCCGGCGCGCCATCCACGCGCGCGTGCTCTGCGCCACGCCGACGCCGCCCACGACCAGCGAGAGCAGCGCCACGAGCCCCATGTACGCGGTCCCACGCTGGATCCCGCGCTGCGTGGAGGGCTGCGCGTCGGACCAGGTCTCGATGCGCGTCCACGTCGCGCCGGCGGCCTCTTCCTTCAGCCGGGTCGCGAGCGCGGCGGCCGTGGCCTCGTCGGGCGCGCGGAAGAGCGCGCGGTGCGTCACGCGCGCGCCGATGTCGCCGAGGCCGGCGCGGACCAGCCCGTCGAGGCTCACGAGGACGCGCGGGCCCGCCACGAGCCCCGTGGGGAGCCGCCCCGGCTCGCGGGTGACGACGCCGCGCACGGTGAACGTGGCGCCGCCGATGCGCACCTCCGCGCCCACGCCGACGCCGAGGCGCTCGAGCAGGGCGGGCTCCACGACGACGCCGTCCGCGCCGAGGAGCTCGGCGAGCGGGCGCGCGGGCTCGAGCGTGGGGGCGCCGTAGAAGGGCCAGCCCGGCGACACCGCCTTCAGCTCCGCGAGCAGGCTCCGGCCCGGCCCGTCGGGGCCCGGCGGGAGCGCCACCATCGTGGCGAGGTCGACCGTGTCGGCGCGCTCCACGCCCGGGAACGCGCTCGTCACGTCGTGAAACGACGCCGGGATCGGCCGCGCGCTCCGGGCCGCCACGTCCGCGCCGAGGAGCGGGCGGGCCTCCATGCGGATCGCGCGGGACACGCTGTCGCCGAGGCCCGCCACGAGCACGATCGCCGCCACGCCCACGGCGAGCGACGCCAGGAAGGGCACCAGCCGGGCACGCGCGCCGCGGAGCTCGCGCCCGAGCAGCCGGAGCAGCAGGCGAGGGCTCACGCGCGCTCGTCCGCCACGATCCGGCCGTCCCGCAGGGTGATGCGCCGGTCGGCCCGCGCGGCCACGCCAGGGTCGTGCGTGACGAGCACGAGCGTGGCGCCGCTCTCACGCCGGAGCGTGTCCATCGTCTCGAGCACGCGCGCGCCGGTGGCCCCGTCGAGGTTTCCGGTGGGCTCGTCCGCGAGGAGGATGCGCGGCGACGACGCGAACGCGCGCGCGACCGCGACGCGCTGCTGCTCGCCGCCGGAGAGCTGCCGCGGGTAGTGGTGCCCGCGCCGGGCCAGCCCCACCGCGTCGAGCAGCGCGTCGGCGCGCGCGGCGGCGTCGGGCACGTCGAGGAGCTCGAGCGGGAACTGCACGTTCTCGCGCGCGGTGAAGTGGTCGAGGAGCTGGAAGGACTGGAACACGAAGCCGAGCGCGCCGCGGCGCCACCGGGCGAGCGCGTCCTCGGAGCGCGCATGGAGGGGCTCCCCGTCGACCCACACCTCCCCGGCGGTCGGCCGATCCAGCCCCGCGAGCAGCGCGAGCAGCGTGCTCTTGCCCGAGCCGCTCGGCCCGATGATCGCGACGAGCTCGCCGCGTGCGATCTCGAGGTCCACGCCGTCGAGCACGGCGAGGTCGGCGTCCCCGGAGCGGAAGCGCCGGGACACGTTCTTGAGCGCGACGGCCGGCGCCGGAGGTGTGGACAGGGGGCACCCGGGGGAGGGGGATCCGCGGACGTAGCGGCCGGCCGCGAGCGAGGCGACCGGCCGTCGGGACCGGCGGAATGTAGGCGCGCCGGGGCGTCCGGAAAGGGGGAAGCTGGGCAGTGGCACGGGAGCCGCCGACGACCGGACGGGCAGGGGCGCCGCCGCACCGGCTCGGCCGGGTGCCCGGACAAGGAGCCCAAAGCGCGGCCCGGCGGCCCGGAGCGCGCGGCTTGATAGGGCGTGCCGATGTGGACCCTCCTCCTCGCGGCGCTCCTCGCGTGCGCCGATTCGCCCCCGGCTCCGACCGCGGCTCCGGCCGTCGCGGTCGGGCCCGCGTCCGGCGCCGCGTCCCCGTCGGCCGCGCAGGCGCCCGTCGCCGCGGGGCCGCGCGTGGTGTTCCTCGGGGACAGCCTGACGGCCGGGCTCGGGCTGCCCGTGGACCGCGCGTTCCCGGCGCGGCTCGGCGAGGCGCTGGCGGCGCGGGGCCTGCCCGTGCAGGTCGTCAACGCCGGCGTGAGCGGCGACACCAGCGCCGGCGGGCTGCGGCGCGTGGACTGGATCCTCGGGCAGAAGCCGGACATCCTCGTGCTCGCGCTCGGCGCCAACGACATGCTGCGCGGGCTCCCGCCCGCCGAGTGCGCCGCGAACCTGCGCGCGATCGCCGAGAAGGCGCGCGCGGCCGGCTCCGACGTGCTGCTCCTCGGCATGAAGGCGAACCCCACGCTCGGGCCCGACTACGCGGCCGCCTTCGACGCGATCTACCCGACGCTCGCCGCGGAGCTCGGCGTGCCGCTCGTCCCGTTCTTCCTCGACGGCGTCGCGGCCGACCCGACCCTCAACCAGGCCGACGGCATCCACCCCACGGCCGAAGGGCACGATCGCATCGTCGCCACCGTGCTTCCCGCGCTTGGCGAGCTGGTGCGTCGGCGGGTGTCAGGAACTGACGATTGATACCTGCGCGGCTGCGCCGGAGGGGTCAGCGCCGCAAGGGTCGAAAGGTGTCAGGAACTGACAATTGCCACCTACGCGCGAGTTCGCGGCATTCATCCGTCGACCCGTAGGTGTCAATGATCAATTCCTGACACCCAAAACCCCCCGTAGGTGTCAATGATCAATTCCTGACACCCCAAATTCAATGATCAATTCCTGACACCCCAAATTCCTCCGCCTCACGACGCCCCGCGGACTACGCTGCGCCGGGAGTCCCGATGTCCGACCTCTACGGCAGCCGCGCCGCGCTCTACGACCTGATCTACGCCTGGAAGGACTACGACGCCGAGATCGAGCGCATCCACGCGCTGCTCGGCGGGCTCGGCGTGCCCGACGGCGGCACGCTGCTCGACGCGGGGTGCGGCACCGGGAAGCACCTCGCGGGCCTCGCGAAGTGGTACCGGGCCAGCGGCTTCGACGGCGCCGAGCCGATGCTCGCGATCGCCCGCCAGCGGATCGACGCCCCGCTGTGGCGCGCGGACCTGGCCGACTTCGCCGTGCCCGAGCCGGTCGACGCCGCGACCTGCCTCTTCTCCGCCATCGGATACCTGCCCGACGAGGCGAGCCTGCGCGCGTCGGCGGCCTGCTTCGCGCGCGCGGTCCGCCCCGGCGGCGCGCTGCTCGTGGAGCCCTGGCTCACGGTCGAGACCTGGGACACCGGGCGCCCCTTCGCGCAGAGCACGACCCGGCCGGAGGTCGCGGTCGCGCGGGTCAACGTGGCCGAGCGGGACGGGGACTTCGCCGTGATGAACATGCGCTGGCTCGTGGCGCCGCGTGGCGGGCCGATCGAGCAGTGGGAGGAGCACCACCGCATGTGGCTCTGCCCCCACGAGACGCTGCTCGCCGCGTTCTCCGACGCCGGCTTCGACTGCCGCATCGACCCCGACGGGCTCATGCCGAAGCGCGGCCTGCTGGTGGGCGTCCGGCGCTGAGCGAGGCGGCGTCGCGACGCCCTTCGATCAGTGCCCTTCGACGATCGCGAGGAAGGCGTCGAGGTCGCGCTTCACGGGGCCGAGCGCGGCCACCCAGGTCTCGGGATCGCCGAGGTCGACGCCCAGCTCCTCCTTGGCGATGGGCTCGGCCCAGGCGTCCCCGGTGCGGCGCAGGAGCCGCTCGTAGCCGGGCGCGCCCGCCGCGCCGAGGGGGCGGAACCGCTCGTAGACCAGGTTCGAGAAGAGATAGCCGAAGGTGTACGGGAAGTTGTAGAAGCTCAGGCTCGCGATGTAGAAGTGGGCCTTGCTGATCCAGTAGGTCGGGTCGACCTTCGGGACGCTCGGGCCGTACCAGCGCGAGAAGATGGCGACGCACTCGGCCTCGAGCGCGTCGTGATCGAGCGGGCCCTCGGCGCGGAGCCGGTAGAGCGCCTGCTCGAGCTCGAAGCGGGCCGGGATGTTCGAGAGGAAGGCGAGCGCGTCGCCGAGCGAGCCGTCGAGGAGGCGCAGCCGCTGCCCCTGGTCGGTCACCTTGCCCATGGCGGCCTCGCGTACCAGCAGCTCGGCGAAGGTTGACGCGGTCTCGGCGAGCGTCATCGGGACGCGCCGCTGGGACGCGGGGACCGCGTGCAGCACGTGGTTGTGGAAGGCGTGGCCGAGCTCGTGCGCGAGCGTGCTCTGGCTCTTGGCGCTCGCGCCCCAGGTCATGAAGATGCGGCTCTGCTTGGAGAGCGGGAGGTCGGCGCAGAAGCCGCCGCCGCGCTTGCCGGGGCGGTCCTCGACCTCGATCCAGCGCTGCGCGAGCGCGGTGCGCGCGAAATCGGCGAGCCCGGGGGAGAACGCGCCGAACTGCTCGACGATGAAGTCCTGGGCGTCGCCGTACTCCACCCGGCCGCCCGCGGTGCCGACCTGGGCCATCGTGTCGGCCCACGAGAGCGGGGCGCCGAGGTAGCGCGACTTCGCCGCGAGGTACCGGTGCATGAGCGGCTGCGCGCGGCGCGCGGCCTCGATCATCGCGTCGAGCGTGCTCCGCTCGATCTTGGCGTTGGCGCAGGGCTCGTCGAGCACGTCGAGCTTGCGGCGCTCGTTCAGCGTCGTGCGGGTGCCCGTGAGGTGCGTCAGCACCTTGGCGGCGCGCGGCGCGATGGGGCGCCAGCCCTCCTCGAGCGCGCCCTGCGCGCTGTCGCGGAGCTTCTTGTCGTCGTGCCCGAGCAGCGGGGCGAGCTGCCCGGGGGAGAGCTGCTCGACGCCGTGGCCGCGGTCGAAGGGGATGCGGATGGCGCCGGCGTCCATCTCGTAGAGCTCACCCCAGCCGAGCACGCCGTCCCGCGAGAGCTCGGCGGAGAGCGCCTCCTCCTTCTCGGGGAGGCGGAAGCGCGCGAGGCGGCGCTTCTCGCGGAGCATGCCGTCCATGTGGCGCACGTCGGGGCGGGCCACGAGCGCCTCGAAGACCGCCTCGGACACCTCGGACACGCGCGCGTTCGGCACGACCCAGGCGCGCCCGTAGCGGGCGTAGAGCTCGTTGGCGACGGTGTCGGCGCGGCGGGCGTCCTTGCCGACCGCGTCCTCCGCGGCGGCGCAGCCCGCGAAGGTGCCGAGCTGCTCGAGCCGCTCGGTGACCGCCTCGAGCGCGAGGAGGATCTCGGCGAGGCCTACGGCGTCGACCGTGGGGGGGACGGCGTCCGCCCGGGTGGTCAGCGCGCCGATCTCGGCGCCGAGCGCCTCGACCTCGCGGAGGAAGGGCGCTCCCCCGGGACCCCCGGTGAAGACGGAGGCGAGGTCCCAGGTCTCGTTCGGCGCGAAGGGCATGCGGGCTCCGGTCGGGACTCGGCTCCTAACCGGGTGGCCGGGGGCGCGACGAGCCTCCTCGTGCGTTGAAAGATTCTGTTTCAAGGCGCGCGTTGCCCGATTCCGCGCAGTCGCGGCCGACGACGCGGATCAGTCCTCGAGCTCGACCTCGCAGAAGTTGTTGTCGTCGAAGTCGTTGCCGTCGGAGTCGGCGCTCACGAAGAGGTCCACGTCGCCGTTGTCGCAGGCCTCGTTGTCCTCGAGCTCGTTGTCGTCGGAGTCGAGGACGAGGTTGAACCCGACCTCGTCGTTGTCGTTCGCCTCGTTGTCCTCGAAGGTGTTGTCGTCGGAGCCCTGCAGGTAGAAGCCGAACTCGTTGTCGTTCGCCTCGTTGCCCGCGAACTCGTTGTCGTTCGACCCCAGGATGAAGAAGCCGATGCCGTCGGCGTCCTCGACCTCGTTGTCCTCGAAGCGGTTGCCGTCCGAGCCCGAGATCAGCATGCCGGTCCCGACGTCCTCGACCTCGTTGCCCTCGATGACGCTGTCGAAGGTGTTCTCGAAGTCGAAGCCCTCGCCGGTGCAGTCCTCGACCTCGTTGTCCTCGAAGCGGCTGTCCGACACGAAGGCGAGGAAGCCGATCTCGCAGTCCTCGACCTCGTTGTCCTCGACGACGAGGTCCTCGGTCGCCGAGATCTCGGCGCCACGGCACCGGCTCAGCTGGTTGTCCTCCACGTCGAGGTCCTCCGAGTCCTGGATCAGGATGCAGTTCGGCGGGACGTCCGGGGGCTCCCACCCGGTGGAGATCTCGTTGTCCTCGATCTCGCCGCCGTCCACGCGCTCGAAGCGGATGCCGTTCTCGAAGTCCTCGATGACGCAGTCCTCGACCTCGATGTCGTCCACGTCCGCGCCGGACACGCCGTCGCCTCCGCCGGTCCCCAGGATCCGGTGCCCGTCACAGTCGAGCTCCACGTCGTCGTCGGCGATGATCAACCCGTCGCCGGGGCAGGGCCCGATGTCGCGCCGCAGCTTGGTGTCCCGCGTGATCGTGTCGCCGCAGTCCGGGTGCGAGCTGCTCGTCGCCATGCGGCCTCCGGGATCCGCCGCCTCGCCCGCGAGGGCCCCGAGCGGAACCGCGGCGGGCTCGGCCCACGACGCGCCCGTGCCGTCGGCGAGCGTCCCGGCCTCCGCCTGGATGCAGCCCGCCAGCACGATCCACGCCACTCCCAATCCGCGCACCTCGTCCTCCTCGCGGCGCACGCCGCGTCCAGTGACCCCGGAGCGCGCGCTCCACCCGAGCTCCGCCAGGCACGACGGGAATGTGGCCACCTCGGGCACCGCGGGAAGCGCTCCCCCGGGAGCGGCGTCGGGAAGCGCGAGGTGGGCGACGGCCTCTCCGTGCCCGTGGTGGCCGGCCTCGTCGCCCGCACGCGCCCGCGGGTTACCCGGTCGGCGTGGAACTGCTCCTCAAATTCGTCGACATCGTCCGGCACCTCGATGAGTACCTGGACTGGATCACCCAGCAGTACGGGGGGTGGACCTACGCGATCCTCGGGGCCGTGATCTTCGCGGAGACCGGCCTCGTGGTGATCCCGTTCCTGCCGGGCGACTCGCTGCTCTTCGCCGCCGGGGCGGTCGCCATGCGGGACGGCTCGGGGCTCAACCCCTGGCTTCTCGGCGCGCTGCTCATCGTGTGCGCGATCGCCGGTGACACCGTGAACTACCACGTGGGCAAGGCCATCGGCCCCCGGGTGATGTCGAGCGAGACCTCGCGCTGGCTCAACAAGAAGCACCTGGAAAAGACCCACCGCTTCTTCGAGAGGTACGGCGGGAAGACCATCATCCTCGCGCGCTTCGTGCCCATCGTCCGGACCTTCGCGCCCTTCGTGGCCGGGGCCGGCGCCATGAACTACCAGCGCTTCATCCTGTACAACATCGTCGGCGCCGTCGCGTGGGTGGCGTCGATGATGGGCGCCGGCATGGTGTTCGGGCAGATGCAGGTCGTGAAGGAGAACTTCGAGCTCGTCGTGCTCGGGATCGTCTTCGTGAGCGTGCTCCCGATGGTGGTCGAGGCGTGGAAGGCCCGCCAGGAGGCCCGCCAGGCGGCGTAGACTTCCCCGGAGGTGCCCGTGTTGGTCCTGCTCGCGACCCTGGCGGCCGCGACCGAGTCGGCCGCGTTCGACACGTTCGTCGCGCGGGTCGACGCCGACGGGGACGGCACCGTGGGCGCGGAGGAGTACCGCCGCGTGGGCGAGGAAGGGACCTTCGACGCGATCGACCGCGACGCCGACGGCGGTCTCTCCCCGGCGGAGCTCCAGGCCTGGATCCGCGTGACCCCGCCACGGCCGGCGGACGTGGTGCCCGCGCTCGGGGGGGACGAGCCGCCGCCGCCGGGGCAGGCGGGCGAGGGCCCGTCCGCGAGCGGCCCTCCGCCCGCGCCAGCCGCGGAGGAAGGGCTCCTCGCGGCCCTCCGCGCCCGGGTGGGCGACCGGCTCCTCCCCTTCGTCGGGCTCGTGGCGGCGCTCCTCGGCGTGCTCCTGGCGGAGGTGCTCCGGGCGAAGGTGCCGGCGTTGCGCCGGCGTGGCCTCCTGCGGAAGGCGCGCCGCGGATCGCGAGGGGGCCCCTGATGCTCCTCTGGCTCCTCGCGTGCGCGCCCGAGCGGCCGCCGAACATCCTCCTCGTCTCGATGGACACGGTGCGGTGGGACCGCACCTCCCTCGGCGGGGCCCGCGACACCACGCCCAACCTCGCGGCGCTCGCCGCGCGCGGCGTGTCGTTCGACCAGGCGTTCGCGGTCGGGAACGAGTCGCTCTACAGCCACGCGGCGATCTTCACCGGGCGCTACCCCTCGGAGGTCGCGGACCCGGACTACGCCACCTTCGCGGTCCCCGAGGGCGCGACCACCCTCGCGGGCGTGCTGGGCGCCTACGGCTACGACACCGCCGCGTTCACCGGCGGCGGGCACCTGCTCGCCGCGTTCGGCTTCGACGAGGGCTTCGACACCTTCTCCGCCGTGGCCGGGGACACGAGCTTCGGCTCGCTCTTCGACTCCGTGCCCTCCGCGCTCGGCTGGATCCGCGCCCGGCCCGCCGACCGGCCGTGGTTCGCGTTCGTGCACGGCTACGACGCGCACGCGCCCTACGTGCAGCGCGGGCCCTTCCGGCACCTCTACGGCGCCGACGGCGCGACCCCGACCATCGAGCGCATCGTGGCGAGCCCCACGGAGGTCGAGCGGGTGCGGGGCGACACGTGGTTCCCCGACCGCGAGCTCACCGACTTCGTGCACGCCGCCGGCCGGACCATCCTCGGGACGGACTTCTACACGCTCCCCGCGACGCCCCGGCCCGGCGAGCGCGCCGTGAAGCTCACCCCCGCCGAGATCGCGCACCTCCGCGACCACTACGACACCGGGCTCACCTACGGCGACCTCTGGCTCGGCGCGCTGCTCGAGGGCATCGACCTCGACGACACGCTCGTCATCGTGCTCGGCGACCACGGGGAGGATCTGCTCGACCACGGGAACGTCAACCACCGCTCCGGGCTCTGGGACAGCACGCTCCACGTGCCGCTGGTCGTCGCCGGGCCGGGCTTCGGCGCCGGCGAGCGGCGGGACGCCCTCGTCGACCTGCGCGACGTCCTCCCGACCGCGCTCCGGGCCGCGGGGGCCACGCTCCCGGCGGGCGTCGGCGGCGCGCCGCTGCAGGACGCGCCCGGCCGCGACGCGGTCTACGCCGAGGGCGTGATGGACATGATGAGCGTGCGGACGCGCACCCGTCGCCTCGTCGTGCGGGACGCGCGTGCCGGCGATCTCGCGGCGCGAGGTCCCGCGACGCTCTCGCTCTACGCGGTGCCGGAGGACGGCGATCGCCTGGCGACCGGCGCCCCGGACGCGATGGCGGAGGCCGAGCCGCTGCTGACCCGGCTCGCGGCCTGGCGGGCCGGCCTCTCGCCGGCGGCGGCGTCGGGGCGCGAGATCCCGGCGCCGACCCGGGACGCGCTCCGCGAGCAGGGCTACTGGACGCCGGGGCAGCCCGAGCGGGCGGATCCGCCGGCCCCGTGACGCGGGTATCGGGGCGGCCCGGCGGCGGAGCCGCCGTCGGCGCCCTCCAGGCTCGCGCTCCGCGCTCGGCTGGGTCCGCCGTCCGCCTGGCGGCGTCCGGTGGCCCCGAGCCGGCCGGCGGGGCCGGCCGCCTTACGGTCGCCTGCCGCGGGCCGGGTGACCGTCCGCGCCGCCCCAGTCGAAGCGCGCCCGGATTCCGGCCGCGACCGCGGCGTTGGGATCGGCCTCGACCAGCGCCACCTTCGGGAGCATGGCGGCGTCGATCCCGGCGGGCAGGTCCCCGTACGGCCACGCCCAGCCGTGCGCGGTCCACGGCCCGCGCACGGCCTCGAGCACGCCGAGCGTCTCGGGGCTCGTCATCGAGCCCGTCGCGACCGCGCGCTCGACGGCGGCGGGGTCGGGGCCGGGGAGCCCGTGCGCGCGCAGGGTGTCGCCGAGCCACACGAGCGTCTCCCACACCTGCCGCTGCTCGCGGGAGAGGAGCTCCTGCACCGCGCCGCCGCGACTCTGCGCGACCTGCGCGCCGTCGAAGGAGCCGGGGCCCTGCGCCACGAGCAGCTCCGCGAGCTCGGGCGCGGAGAGGTCACCGTCCCCGTCGGCGTCCGCGGTGGCGAACGGCGGCCCGTTCCAGCGGTGGGCCTCGTACTCGCCGGCCTCGACGTGCCCGTCCCCGTCGGCGTCCAGCCGCGCGCGGGCGCCCCCGAGGACGGCGTCGTCGCTCCACGTGGGCGCGGACGTCGCGCAGGCCAGCAGGAGCAGCGTCACGGGGACGCCTGCCAGTAGCCGTGCGCGCGGGCGGCGTGGACCTCGCGCGCGCTCGGGCCCGGCGCGGCCGGGGCGATCGCGGCGCGCCACTCCACCAGCGCCTCGCGCAGCGCCGGTCCCCGCAGCGCGTCTCCGGTGACGACGAGCGTGGCCGGGTTCAGGGGCGTGCGGGCGAGGAGCGCGGGCAGCGTGGGGTTGTCCGCCGAGAGGCCCGCCGCGGTGATCCGCGCGCGGTCGTCCGCCACGGAGAGGAGGCGCTGGGCGCCCTCGGCGTGGGTGTGGGTGCGGGGGATGGCGGCCGTGCCCTGCAACGCGCCCACCAGCGAGACGCCGCGGCTCGTCGCCGGCGGGGTCGCGCCCGCGAGCGTGAGCACGGTGGGCATCACGTCCACGAGCTCGACGAGGCCGTCCACGTGGCGCCCCCCGTGCGCGCCGCCCGGGAGGCGGACGATCAGCGGCACGCGGAGCGTGTTGTCGGTGAGCGCGTAGCGGTGGTGGAACACCCCGCCCTCCCCGAGGCTCTCCCCGTGGTCGGAGAGGACGACGATCGTGGCGTCGTCGTAGAGGCCCCGCTCCTCGAGCCCCGCCATCAGCCGGCCGAACCAGGCGTCCGCGTAGGCGACGGCCCCGTCGTAGACGGCGGTGACGTGCGCCACGTCCTCGGCGGCGAGCGGGACGCCCTCGCCGCCCGTGCTGGCGAAGGGGACGCGGCCCGGCCGCGTCTGCGTCATCGAGAGGAGCTCCACCTCCTCGATGCGCGACGGCAGCACGCCGTCCACGACGAGCGAGGTCCGGCCGTGCCCGCGCACGGCCTCCCGGGCGGGCCCCTCGTAGCTGGGGTCCGCGAGCGCGTAGCCGAAGGGCGTGGGCTTGAGGTAGCGGTCGTGCGTGTCGTAGCCGTGCACGAAGACGAAGCGCGGCGCCTCGGCGCCCTCGGCGCCCTCGTCGAGCCAGCGGAGCGCGCGCGGCACCGTGTCGTGCAGCGAGCCCCACGACGCCGTGTCGTCGTAGGTGGCGAACCCGGTCTCGAGCCCGTGGTAGCGGCTCAAGTGCCCGCCCGCGACGAACGCGGCGGTGGTCCACCCGTAGGTGGCGAGCACCATGGCGAGCGTCGGCGTGCCCTTGGGGACCTCGAAGCGCTCGTCGAGCGCCGCGAGCTCGCTCGGCCAGCGCGCCGTGAACAGGCTCGCGTGGCTGTAGAGCGTCTCGTTCGCGTTGGCGTAGGCGTGGTCGAAGACCACCCCCTCTGCCGCGAAGTGATCGAGGTTGGGGGTCAGGCCGTCGGGGTTGCCGTACACCCCCACCCGGTCGGCGCGGAGCGTGTCCATGCTCACGACGACCACGAGGGGCGGCGCCGGCTCCGAGGCGCACCCGAGGAGGAGGAGCCCGATCACGTGTACACCCGCGCGAGCGCGGGGAGACGGGCGACCAGCCGCGCCGCGAGGAGCCGGCCACGGTCGGGGTCGAGGAGCACCGGGTACGTCGACATCGCCACCGTGCCGAGCGGCCCCACGTCCATGAGCACGCCGATGGTGACGTGCATCGCCACGCCCGCCAGCAGCACGAAGGGGTTGGCGGGCGGGAAGAGGACGAGGAAGGGGAAGCTCGCCTCGAAGGCGATGGTGCCCCACCCGAGGAGGCGGCAGAAGAGCGGCTGCCCGGAGAGCCACGCCGCGAGGGCGCCGCCGGCGTGGAAGCGGTCGAGGAGGTCGTAGGCGAGCACGTCGCCGGAGAGCCAGCCGGGCTCCTCCAGGAGCTTCATCCAGCCGGTGGACCCGTACAGCGACGCGAACACCACCACGAGGAACCACCGCGCGAACGGTGAGCGGGCCTTGGTGTCGAGCCCGCGCTCGCCGAGGGGCGCGAGCAGGAGCGCGAGCGTGACCAGCACGATGAGCCGCTCCGGCGCCCGCACGTTGAGCCCACACGCGACGAGCACGGCCGCGTGGGAGAGGAACCACGTCACCAGCCCGGGCTTCGCCGCGCGCCCGCCGAAGACGAGCCCGGCGAGCCCGACGAGCCCGACCGCCCAGAGCGACCACGCCGCGGCGGGGCCGACCAGCACGTGCCGGGCGAGCACCGTCGGGCCGCTCGCCAGGACCATCGTCGGCGCCGCGAGGGCGTCCTGGATGGAGGGGATCCGCGCGAGGTGCGCGTCGAGGGCCGCGAGCGCGAACAAGAGGCGCGTCCAGGCCCAGCCGCCGGCCCAGCGGGGCGCGAAGGCGCGCGCGAGCGAGTCGTCCGCGGTCACCGGCCCCCCCGTCCGCGCCCGGCGCCCTGCAAACGCGCGGCCCCGCAGGGCTCGTCGTAGAGCTCCGAGCGCGTGGCGCCATCCCGCGGCTGCTCGACCTGCCCGAGCGTGCGCGGCCACGTGATGAGCGCGAAGCGCGTCCGCGCGGCGCCGGGCACGCGCGCGCACACGTCCTCCGCGAGCCGGGCGAGGCGCTCCGGGCGGCCGTGGAAGTCGTCGCGGAGGTAGCCGGGGCCCTCGGCCCAGCGCGAGGGGTAGAGCGCGGCGAGGTCGACGGGCACCCAGGCATCGCCGACGAACGCCGCCGCCTCGAGGTCCGTGTGCGTGGCCCGGAGCTCGGTGAACATCCGCCAGCGCCCGAGCCAGAACAGGTCGCTGGCGCCCGCGAGGCCCGCCGGCGGCTCCGCCACGCCGAGGTAGGCCAGGGAAAATCGATAACAGACGCCGAAATACGCCACGAGGCCAGCCAACACCAGCGCCGCCGGGAGCCGGAGCACGCGCGGGGTGGTGCGCGAGTCGGCGAGCGGCGGGAGGTCGGCGGGTGTCAAGAATCTGCCCGAGCGGAATCCGAATGGTACAATGACGGCATGGCGCGGCGCCGCTCCGTCTGCTTCATGGGCCCGCTCTGCGTGGGGATGGCGGCGTGCGGGCTGCCCGATGACGCCCCCGCTGACGTCCGGGATTCGGCGGCCCCCGAGGACACCGCGGTGGCGCCGGTGGACTGCGATCCCGTCGCCGTCACGATGACGGGCGAGTGGCTTGCGGACGAGCTCCCCACGTACCGGGACAAGAGCCACACCCCCGCCGGCGTGGCGGTCGGCGATCTCGACGGGGACGGCTGGCTCGACGCGCTGATGGCCTACGGCGGCGGCGCGCTCGTGCTCCTGAACGACGGCGCTGGGCAGTTGGTGCCCGCGTGGGGTTGGACGATCGACGACGCGCAGATGCCCGACGCCTCGGCCGTGGCGCTCGTGGACCTCGACGGCGACGGCGACCTCGACGCCTTCTTCGGTCGCGACACCGGCTCCTCCGACTCGATCCTCGAGAACGACGGCACGGGGCGCTTCGTCACGCGGCAGGTGCTGCCGAACAGCGAGGGCGCGCCGAGCACGGGCGCCTTCGCGGACTTCGACGGCGACGGCGATCTCGACCTCTTCGTCGCGACCACGACCACCAACACCGACGGCTCCGAGGTGCTCGAGAACGGCTCGATCGGCGACGGGTGCCGGCTCTACCTCCAGGGCGACGACGGCCAGTTCGTCGACGCCACCGCGAACGTGCCCGCGGAGATCCTCTACGGGTGGACGTTCCAGGGCTCGCCCATCGACGCGGAGGGCGACGGCGATCTCGACATCTACATGGCCAACGACTTCGGGGCGTGGCTCGGCCCGAACGTGCTGCTGCTGAACGACGGGCACGCCAACTTCACGGTCGCCGAGGACTGCTACTGCGACCTCGTGATGTTCGGCATGGGCGCGGCCGTGGGCGACGCGAACGGCGATGCGCTCCCCGACCTCTACGTCACCGACATCGGCGGGCCGAACCTGCTGGTGAACGCCGGCGACGGCACCTTCTACGACGCCACGAACGCGCTCGGCGTGGGCATCCCCATCGACGAGAGCCTCACCTCCTGGGGCGTGAGCTTCGTCGACATCAACCAGGACAGCTTCAACGACCTCGCCGTGACCTTCGGCCAGCTCGGCCAGCCCGAGATCGTGGACCAGCTCGAAGGGAACGAGGACTGGGTGGACTTCGAGGAGCAGCCCGACGTGCTCGTCGTGTCCGACGGCCGCGGCGGCTTCACCCGGCCCGACACCGGCTGGAACGACACCTGGCGCACGCGCGCGGTGGCGGTCGGCGACCTCGACCGCGACGGGCGGCCCGACCTCGTCACGGCGGGCAAGTACTTCCTGCGCACCTGGCGAACCGCCGGCGGCTGCGAGCCGGGCCTCCAGGTCACCCTGACGGGCGACGCGAAGAACCGCAACGCCATCGGCGCGCGCGTGCTGGTGGAGTGGCAGGGCCACCGGCAGACGCAGTGGATGCTCCCGTCCACGACGGGCTCCTCCAGCGCGCCCGAGCTCTACTTCGGGCTCGGCGGAAGCGCGCAGGCCGACCGCGTGACCGTGACCTGGCCCGACGGCACCGTGTCCGAGGCCACCGACGTGCCGGCGGGGCCCGTCGGCTTCGCCCGGTGATCCTCGCGGCCCTCTGGGGGTGCGCCGAGCCGGAGCGGGAGGAGACCGCGGAGCCGGCGCGTTGCGACGCCCTCGACATCGTCGAGGCCCAGGCCTGGCCCGAAGACGTGCTCCCGCGGCTCCACGACGTCCAGGGCACGCAGCCCGGGGTGGCGCTCGGCGATCTCGACGGCGACGGTTTCATCGACGCGCTGTTCGCCTACTCGGGCGGCTCGCTCCTGCTCCGCAACGACGGGACGGGCGCGCTGGTGGACGACGGGGTGTTGACCGTGGACGGCGGCGCGCCGCCCTGGGCGCAGGCCGCGGCCTTCGCGGACATCGACGGGGACGGCGATCTCGACGCCCACCTCGGCCGCTGGTTCGGGGCGGAGGATCTGCTGCTCTGGAACGACGGGACCGGCGCGTTCACGTCGACGCCGCTCGCCGGCTCGGAGGGGACCACCTTCTCCGGGAGCTTCGCCGACGCCGACGCCGACGGCGATCTCGACCTCTACGTGGCCGCCGGCGCGATGAACATGGACTTCGAGGCCATCCGCGACGGCGCCCAGGTCGGCGATCCCAACCTCCTCTACCTCCAGGAGGACGGCGCGCTCGTGCTCGCCGAGGGGCGGCTGCCCGACGGCACGCTGCACGGCATCAGCTTCCAGGGCGCGTGGCTCGACGCGGACGGCGACCACGACCTCGACATCTACGTGGCGAACGACGCCGGGCCCTTCATCGAGCCGAACCACCTCTTGCTCAACGACGGCGCGGGCTCGTTCACCCTCGCCGAGGACTGCGCCTGCGACCTCGTGATGTTCGCGATGGGCGCCGCGGTCGTGGACCCCGACGGCGACGGCTCGCCCGACCTGTACGTCACCGACGTGGGCGGGCCCAACCTGCTCGTCAACCAGCGCGACGGCACCTTCGTCGACGCCACGCTCGCGCGCGGGGCGGACATCCCCGCCACCCCGAGCAGCATGACCTCCTGGGGGGTGGTCGGGACCGATCTCGACGGCGACCGCCGGGCCGACCTCGTCGTCACCTTCGGGCAGTCCGGGAAGAACTTCGACGCCGCGGGGGTCACCGGCGAGGACGGGGAGGCCCAGCCCGACGTGGTGCTGCTCGGGAACGGCGATGGCGGCTACACGCGCGCCGAGGGGCTCTCCTTCGCCGACCCCTCGCGCACCCGCGCGGTCGCGGTGGGCGACCTCGACCGGGACGGCCGGCCGGACCTCGTGACCGCCGGGAAGCACTTCTTCCGGGCCTGGCGCACCGAGGGCGGGTGCGGTCCCGGGCTCACCATCACCACGGACGCGGGCGGCGCCGATCGGCAGGGCATCGGCGCGCGCGTGAGCGTGGAGGTGGCCGGCGAGGTCACCCACCAGTGGATGCTCCCGGGCGCGATGGGCGCGTCGAGCGCGCCCGAGCTCTACTTCGGGCTCGGCGGGGCGGAGGTGGCCGACCGCGTGACCGTGCGGTGGGTGGACGGCGAGGAGACCGTGCTCACCGACGTGCCGGCGGGGCCGCTGGGGGTGTCCCGATGAGCGCGGCGGCGGCCGGGATCGAGGCGCGCGGGCTCGCCCGCGTGTACGGCAACGGGCGCGGCGTGGGGCCGCTCGACCTCGTGGTGGAGGCTGGCGAGCGCTTCGGCCTCGTGGGGCCCAACGGCGCGGGCAAGAGCACGACCCTCGACATGCTCACCACGCTGCTCCCGCCCACGTCCGGCTCCGCCACCGTGGGGGGCGCGGATCTGCGCGACGTCACGCTGGTGCGTGCCCGCATCGGGGTCGTCTTCCAGGCGCCGAGCCTGGACCTGCGGCTCTCCGCGCTCGAGAACCTCGACTTCTTCGCCGCCCTCCAC
Organism: uncultured Enterobacteriaceae bacterium; assembly: GCA_964457335.1. Classification (GTDB taxonomy): domain Bacteria; phylum Myxococcota_A; class UBA796; order UBA796; family SXON01; genus CAJBVW01. The sequence continues at coordinate 31,890 of CAYWGD010000053.1, forward strand.
CGGCCCGCGTGGTCGGCCGCGGAGCGGGAGCGCCGGATCCTCGAAGCGCTCGACCGCATGGGCCTCGCCGACCGGGCGACGGAGGACGTGGGCGGCTTCAGCTGGGGCATGCGCCGCCGCGTCGAGGTGGCGCGCGCGCTCCTCACCGAGCCGCGCGTCCTGTTCCTGGACGAGCCCACCACCGGCCTCGACCCGCAGACGCGCGCGTCGGTCTGGGCGCACCTGGACGCGCTGCCCGACCTCACGCTCGTGGTCGCCACGCACGACATGGAGGAGGCCGCGCGGTGCGACCGCCTCGGGGTGCTCCGCGCCGGGCGCCTCGTCGCCGTGGACACGCCCGCGGCCCTCGTCGCGCGTACGGGCGCCCCGACCCTCACCGAGGCCTTCCTGCGCCTGACGGGCGTGGAGGTCGCCGCCGAGCGCCCCTCCGTCGACGGCGCCTTCCGCGCGCGGGCCGCGGGGCGGGAGACGCGGAGCTCCTAGCGATCACCGCCCCGGGACGTGCTCCTTCAGCCACGGATCCTGCGGGAACAACTTGCGCGCCGCGCTCATCGCGGCCTCCGCCCCCGCCGTGTCCCCGAGCTGCGCGAGCGCGTCCGCCTTCGCGACGAGCGCGAGCGCGCGGGTGTGCGGGCGGATCACCTGGTTCTCCATCTCGCACCCGCGATCGCGGGCCACCAAGCCGAGCAGGTCGTCGGCCGCCGTCCGGACCGCCGCCGCGTCCTTCGCCGCGCGCGCGGCGAGGATCGTCCGGAGGAGCTCGCGGGACTCGGGATCGCCCACCTGCAGCCGCGCGCCGCTGTCCTTCAGGCGCGCGAGGCGGGCCTCGTAGTCGGCGGGCGCGGGCAGCGTCTCCCCCCACCACACCGCCGCGGTGAGCTGGTAGAGCTCGACCAGGGGCTTGCCCATCCCGAAGTGGGTGCCCGTCCAGCCCTCCACGTGTGCGCGCACGTCGGCGAAGGCCGCCCGCGCGGCCGCGTCGTCGCCCGCGTGCAGCGCGAGGAGCGCGACGGACCAGCCCATGACGAGGCCCTCCCACCGGTCGTCGTCCACCGCGATGCCCGCGCGCGCGGCCGCGACGGACTCCTCGACGCGGCCGAGCGCGAGGAGCGTCTGGGCGCGGTTGTAGTGGCCGTCGGTGGTCGTCGCGTCGGGGAACGCGGCCAGGGAGCGCTCGGCGAGCTCGACCAGCGCGGGCCGATCCTCGGGGGGCAGCGTGGCCTGGCCGAGCAGGTAGGAGAGCGCGACGAGCCGCGCCTCGGCCACCTCGCGGGTGTCCGCCGGGTGGGCGGCGAGGTGTGTGTCGAGGAACGCGAGCTGGGCGCGCCCCTTGGCCGGGTCGTCGGGGCCGCGGAGCTTGTGGTCGACGAGGTTCGCGAGCGCGGGGAAGCCGGCCGGCGCGATCGCGTACGCGGCCTCGAGCGCCGTCTGGCCGCCCGGGCGGTCGTGCAGGGCGCGCAGCACGGAGGCCTGGAGCAGGAGCGCGTCCAGCGAGCCGGGCGAGGCGGCCACGAGCGCCTCGGCCGCGGCGCGGGCCGGCTCGAGCTCCCCGGCGGCGAGCAGCCGGCGCACCTCGTCGGGCGTGGCGGCCGGCACCGCGGAAGACGACGCTCCCCCGGGAGCCGGGGCCGCCCCCGCGGGCGCCGACGCCCCGTCGCCACAGGCCGCGAGGGAGCCCGCCAGGAGGAAGCCCACGAGAATTCGGTCCAGGACACGCGCGCACATGCACCCATCGTAGCGAGCCGCGCGCGTGCGCGTCAGGTAGACGGGGGTGTGATGTCCTCCGCGCCGCGCCGCCTGGCCGCCGTCGCCGCCCTGCTGCTGCTCGGGTGGCTCGGGATCCTGCAGGCGCGCGCGCTCGACAAGGAGGCCCCGCTCGCGGTCCTCTGGACGGCCGCGCTCTCCGACGCGCCGGTGCGCCACCCGACGACGGGGCGCTGGGGCTGGGCCGGGCGCGCCGACGTGGAGGCGCTCCTGGGCCGCATCGTGGACGCGCGCGGCTGGCGCGCCACCGCCCGGCTGGCCGCGGACGCGGCCGCAGTCTCCGCCCGGGTCGAGACCGTCCACGGGCGGCGCGTCGTGCTCGCCGAGGTGCCCGTCGGCCACCTCGACGAGGCGCGGGCCGCCGTCGACGCCGCGGGCGACCGGGACCTGCTCGTCGTGGCGACCGACGTCGCCCCGGGCGAGGTCCTCGCGGCGTTCGAGGGCGCCGTCGCGGTGCTCCCCGGCGACTTCGCGCCCGGCGTGCCCGACGGCGGCGAGGCGAAGGGCCGCGACCGCCTCGTCGCGCCCTGGGTGGACGGCCGCTACCGCGCGGGCCTCCTCGAGGTGCGCTTCGAGGACGACGGCGTCGCCCTCCGCGGCACGATGCTCGACGTGCCGCTCGGAGTCGCTCCGGGGGACGCGCCCACGCGCATCGGCCGCGCGCCCGCGGGCCTCGACCACGACCTCGTCCACCTCGGCAGGTCCGGCCTCGGCGACGCCCTGCTCGACGGCATCCTCCGCCGCACGGGCGCCGACGTCGTGTTGGTCAACTACCTGGCCCTGCGCGCCGGCCTCTCCGGGGAGGTCGACCTCGCCGCCATCGAGACGGCGCTCCCGTTCCGCAACGAGATCGTGCTCCAGACCTTCGACACGCCCACGCTCGCGGCCATCCTCGCGCGCGGCGCGAACGACGACACGCGGCACCTCCTCGTCGGGAGCCCCGCCCCGTTGCCGTCCCCGCTGCCCGCCCGCGCATGGCGCGTCGCCACCGTCGACTACCTCGCCAACGGCGGCCGCGGCGGCTGGGACCTCTTCACCGAGGGCCGCGACCGCGTCCGCACCCGCATCTCGCTCGACGACATCGCCATCGGGCTCCTCGAATGATCCGCACGGTCGGTTTCCTCGCGTGGCGCGACCTCCTCCGCTTCTGGCGGCAGCGCGGCCGGCTCTGGGGCGCGATCGTCGCCCCGGTCGTCATCCTCGTGTTCTTCGGCGCGGCCGCCGAGGCCGTGGTGCGTGCGGGCGACGTGTACCGGAAGTTCCTGCTCGCCGGCATGCTGGTGCAGGCGATGATCTTCTCGGCGAACACGAGCGCGTCGTCGCTGTTGTGGGACCGCGAGTTCGGCTTCCTCAAGGTGCTCGCGCTCGCGCCCGTCCCGCCCGCCTGGGTGGCGCTCGGCAAGATCGCCGGCTCGGCGCTCCAGGCCTCCGCGCACGGCATCGTGTTCCTCGCGGCGGCGCCGCTCGTGGGCGTGTGGATGACGCCGCTGCAGCTCCTCGGCGCCCTCGGCATCGTCGCGATGGTGGCCGTGGCGCTCTCCGCGCTCGCGCTGACCGTCGCGTCGCGCGCGCGGAGCTACGAGGACTTCAACACGATGATGCTGCTGTTCTCGATCCCCATGCTCTTCGTGTCCGGCGTGCACTTCCCGATCATGGAGTTCCCGCCCTGGCTGCGCGCGCTGGCCCGCCTGAACCCCGCCACCTACGGCATCGACGCGCTCAAGCACCTCTTCGTGCCCGCCACGAGCGCGGGCCGCTGGGTGCCCGACTTTCCGATCGCGCTCGACCTCGCCGTGCTCGCCGCGTTCACCGCGGTCAGCGTGGGGGTGGCGGTTGGGCTGCTCCGGCTCCGCCGGGCTTGACCCCCGCCGCGGGCGGCGCCCCTTCGCTCGCGGTGGCCTCCCAGTAGCCGTGCTTGCGCAGCTCGGCGGCCACGTCCGGGTCGACCTCGTCCTGCGGGAGCACGTGCGTCCCGCGCCCCAGCGAGCGCCGCCACGCGACGAGCCGGTCCCGCAGCTCGGACGCCACCGCGGGTGCGGCCGCGCCGTCGGCCAGCAGATCCCGCTGCTCCCCGGGGTCGGCCACGAGATCGAAGAGCTGGAAGTGCGCCCGGTCGATCGGCGCCGCGGCCAGCTTCTCCACGTACGCCTCGTCGTCCAGCGGGGCCTCGCGGTACACGAGGCGGTGCGTGTCCGTCCGGACGCTCACCATGTCCATCACGCCCTCGGCGAACACGGCCTCGGCGGCCGGCACCGTCCCCGCGGCGACCGCGCGCAGGTCGCGCCCTCGCAGGCCGGCCGGCGGCGTTGCGCCCGCGAGCGCGAGGATGGTGGGCGCGATGTCCAGGGTGTCGACGAGCCCGGGCACCCGCGCGCCCGCGGGGAAGCCCGGCCCCGTCACGATCGTCGGCACGCGCGTGCACGTGTCGTACAGGCCCGTGCGGTGGTTCATGTAGCCGTGGTCGAGCAGATCCTCGCCGTGGTCCGAGAACACGACGATCACCGTGTTCTCGAGCAGCCCGCGGTCCTCCGCCTCGGCCAGGAACGCGCCGAGCAGGAGGTCGGCATAGGCGATCGACCCGTCGTAGTGGTCCTGCACGTGCTGCCGGTCGGCGTCCGTCACCGCGAGGCCGTCCCGCTCGGCCTGCTGCGCCCGCACCATCGCGTAGGTGTCGGTCGACATGATCATCTCGCCCGACGGATGCCGGAAGTAGCTCGGCTCGAGCTCCGGGAAGTACTCCCCGTCGACCACGAGCTCCGAGAGGTTCGACACCGCGGTGATCTTCTCGGCGATCGGCCCGCCCGGCGCCTTCGCGTACAGGTGGTTCCAGGGCCCGGGCTTCATGTACGGGCGGTGGGCGTCGTAGCTGTGGAGGAAGAGGAACCAGGGTTTGTCGTCCTCCGGCTGCGTCGTGAGCCAGTCGAGCGCTCTCGGGGCCGTGTCCCAGAACGAGGCGAAGCCGACCTCGCTCCGGAACCAGTCGTAGCCCTGGTCGAAGCCGAAGCCCTCGCTCACGTGCCCGCCCGCGACGAAGGCCGCCGTGCGGTACCCGTAGAGCCGCAGGACCTCGGGCACGAGCGTGGCGTCCTCGGGCACGCCGTAGGTCTCGTAGACGGGCTTGCCGACCTCCGAGGCGTAGCGGCCCGTGAACAACGAGGCGTGGCTGTACGCGGACTCGTTGCCCGACGCGAACGCATGCTCGAACACGACGCCCCCCGCCGCGAGGCGCGCGAGGTTCGGCGTCGTGTCCCGCGGCGCCCCGTACACGGAGAGGCGGTCCGCGCGCACGGTGTCGAGCGAGACGACCAGGATGTTGGGCGCTCCCGCGGGGCGCGTGCCCTCCGACGCGCAGGCGAGCAGGAGCGCGAGGATCATCGCGACCCCGGGGTGCCGGCGGGCGCCGGCTCGCTCGGCGCCGGCGCGGGCGCCTGGAGCGGCACGTTCGGCGGCGCGCGCGGCGGGACGTGCGCGCCGGGGGGCTGCCCCTGCGGCGGACCGGGCGGCCACGGCGAACCCGGCGGGGGCGCGGCACCCGGCACGCTACCCGGCGGACCCGGCGGTCGGCCCGGGCCGGGCGGCGTCTCGGTGCCCGTGCCCACCCGCGGGCCCATCCCGCGGCGGCTGACGAGCGCGCGGGGCTGGCGCGCCAGCACGAACGCCTGCAGCTCCTCGGCCGTGACCGTGCCGTCGCCGCTCGTGTCCATCACCCGGAAGACGCCCGGCTCGGGGTCGAACACGGCGTACTCGTCCGCGGTGATCCGCCCGTCGCCGTCGGGGTCGAAGCGCGCGTGGGCCTCCGCGTGGAGCGTGGCCGCGGGCGGGAACAGCCCCGACGCCTCGGGGACCCCGCACGCCGCGACCACCACGAGCCCAGCCAGCTTCCCGCGCGCCCAGCCCGCCATCCACGTCCTCCGTGGGGGAGCTTAGGGGCACGCTCGTGCCGTCGCAAGGAGCGCAGCGGGTCGACGGGGTGCTCTTGGGGCGGGGGGGCTCCCCCCGCAACGCCCCCCGGCGGGGGCAGGGCCCCCGCGCCCCCGGCGGAGGCCCGGTGCCCGGGCCCCCCGCGGCCGGGCCCCCGGAAAACCCAGTCGCAAAGCAGATGTAGGATCGGCGTTAGATGGCAGTCCGCTCCGCCGCCTTTAGGCGTCGTGAGCGTGATGTCTTCTTCCGAGAACGCCGCCGTCGTCATCCGCTCGCTCCACCGGGGTGGCGCCGGCATCGTCCGCGCGCTGGCGCCCCACTTCGACGCGCCGCCGGCCGAGATCGCGGCGCGCATCTTCCGCGCCCCCGCGGTGCTCGCGACGTTCCCCGAGCCGCTCGCGGCGCGCCTCGTCGCCGTCCTGCTCGACGCGGGCCTCGCGGTCAGCCTGGAGGACCCCGACGTGGCCCTCCCGGCGCAGCCGCTTCACGACGTGGCCGTCTACGTGCGCGACGCGGGCTCGCTCCTTGCCCTCGCGGCCGAGCTCGCGAAGATCACCGGCACCACCCTCGCCGAGGCGGCGTCGAGCCTCTGCGCCACGCCCGCGACCGTGCTGGGCGGCGTGTCCGAGGCCACCGTGGAGGCCATGCGCGCCCGCCTCGCCCCGCTGGGCGCCGAGGTGGACGCGAGCCGCACCGACACCGCGCGGTACGACGTGTTCGCGGTGGGCACCGACGCCGGCGCGCTCGCCACCCTCCACGCCGTGTTGACGCCGCTCGGCGTGGAGGTCGGGCCCCCGCCGCTCGTCGCCGCGGACCTCGACCACCTCACGGCCGCCCGGGCGTGGCGCGAGCTCGGGGCGCGCAAGCTCGCCCGCGTCGTCGACCACGCCTTCCAGCGCTTCGACGTGACGCTCGAGTGGGGGCCCGGCGACCCCGCGTTCGTGGACGCGCTCGTCGCCGCGACGGGGATGCCCGCGGCGCTCGCGCCGAAGGTGCTCGCGCGCCTCCCGATCGTGGTGCTCACCGGCGTCCGGCGGGCCGAGCTCGACGAGCGCGTGGCGCCCCTGGTCGCCGCCGGCGCCCGGGTGCGGCCCGAGCTCGTCACCTTCCGCAGCTTCGCGCCCGTGGTGACCGCCCTCGGCGACGTCGACGCGACCGCCGAGCTCCTCGCCTCGATCGCCGAGCTCCCGGACGCGCGCGCGCGCCTGGACCGCCTCCCCGCCGCGCTCCCGCCCCTCGGCGACCTCCGCGCGCGCTGGCTCCAGGCCGAGGTCAAGCGCCTGGGCGGGCGCGTCTCGCTGGAGGCCCGGTGAGCGCTCCCGAGGTGGGCGGGCCGCAGGCGCAGGAAGCCCCCGCGCGCCCGCTCCACCTCCGGCTCGCGGAGCACGGGAAGGTGCTCGCGCTCGCCGGGGACCACGGCGAGGCCCTGCGTCACTACCGCGAGGCCATGCGGCTCGCGCAGGGGGAGGACGCGCCCGCCGTGTTCGTGCGGCACTACGCATGGTGCGCCCTGGAGTCGCTGGAGCGCGCCGGGTTCCTGCCCGAGGTGGTGGCGCTCTGCGAGCAGGTCGAGGCCGTGTACACCGCCCGCCCGCCGGCCACACACGCCGGCCTCACCGACCTCGCCGCGCACCGGGAGCGGAAGGGCGTCGCGCTCTTCAAGCAGGGCGACGTCGCCGGCGCCCGCGCCGCGCTCGCGGCCGCCGTGGCGCTCGGGCCGAGCCGGGTCCCGGTCGCCGCGCAGCTCGCGCGCTGGCTCGCCGCCGGCCTCACCGTCACGCTCGACCGTCTCGCCGCCGAGCAGGACCGCCACCGCTACTGGTCGGTCCGCCCGGACACCGTGACCCCCGGACTCGCCGTCGCCCTGAGGTAGCCGATGCCCGAACCCCGCCCGCTCGCCGGCCGCATCCTCGCGGACCTGAACGTCGCCACCTTCATCAAGGACATGGGCCTCGCGGTGGCCGAGGCCCAGCGCGCGCTCGACGACAACAGCGTCGAGCAGACCCTGAAGCTCGGCACCACCGTGCTCCCGGGGATGACCCAGAACCTGCTGGAGCTCGGGCTCCAGCCGGCGTTCTACCACTTCCAGTACGCCGACCTGGAGATGCACCTCAACGTCTACTACTCGCTCGGCATCGATGTCGGCGTGGACATGGACTACTCGAGCGGCAGCTCGAGCAACAGCTCCAGCTACACGAGCGACGCGACGAGCGGCACGGCCACGCTGACCGTGCAGGACGGCGACGGCATCCCGCCCAAGGCCAAGGTGAACCTGGTCCGGAACGAGGCGGGCATGCTGACGCTCGCCGGGCAGGGCTTCACGTTCGACACACCCGGCGCGAGCGCCGACGTGACGGTCACGCTCCGGGACTCGTTGTGGGAGACGGCGGACGAGCTCGCGACCGAGCTCCGCGACAACGCCGTCTGGTCCGACACCGAGCAGACGAAGTCGCTCGACGGCGTGACGGTCGACCGGGTGCCGGGGCAGCTCACGAAGGCGTCCACCAACGCGCCGGCCCGCTACGACTGCGGCCGCGGCGTGATCGTGGTGCGGGCGGCCACCAACTTCTCCGGCAGTTGGTGGCTCGTGGCGGCGCTCGCGAGCACCGACACCGCCGGCGCCACGCTCGGGCCGGCCTCGTCGAGCTCCACGTCGGTCGCGACCGCCATCGGCGAGATCGCGGACCACAGCGCGAAGACCTGGGGCGATCCCGTGCTCGTCGTCACCGACGGCGAGGCGCAGTCGCCCGTGTTCTTCGCGTTCAACGTGCGCGACGGGCTCGTCGGCGCGGCGGACAACCGGCTCGTCGAGGCCGTCGCCGCGTACATGCTCGGCAACAGCACCACGACGCTCCGGCTCGAGGGCTTCGCCGACTCCGTCGGCACCACCGACTACAACAAGACGCTCTCGAAGGACCGCGCCGAGTGGGTCAAGGCGCAGATCGTCGGCCACGGCGTCTCCGCGAGCCGCATCAAGACCTTCGGGCTCGGCGAGGTGCAGACCGGCGACCCCGCCGAGAACCGCCGTGTCACGTTCACGTTCGAGGGCGCCGCGCTCAACGGGTTCGTCGCCGACACCACGACCCAACCCGCGCCGGAGTGGACCGTGGGCACGGGCACGGCGTCGCTGCGCGACCGCGAGAAGACGGGCCCGGACCCCGTCTACACCGTCACCTTCGGGGGCAAGCGCTTCACCGAGGTGGCGTCGAGCCCCACCACGCTCCAGTTCGCCGTCGGGACGACGCCCGAGGAGACGGCGGCCAACCTCGCGACCGCCATCAACGCCGCCTTCGCCACCGACCCACGCTTCGGGGCCTTCGCCGCGCTCGATCGCGTGTGGCTCCACGGCCCCGGCGACTACGCCACGCTCACGCTGTTCGCGCACGCGCCGACCGCGCCGACGCTCTCGACCTCCGGCTCGCTCAAGGTCGCGAGCGGCTTCACCGGGGGCCAGCCCCCCGCCACGCCGCAGCCGCGCGACTTCATCGTGCTGGACGACGTGCGCATCGTGGCGATCGCGGCGGGCTCCCCGGCGGAGGTGAACAGCTTCGAGATCGGCGCCACCGCCGAGGAGACGGCGACCAACCTCGCCGCCGCCATCAACGCGGCCGCCGGCGACGCGCTCCCCGACACGATGAAGGCCCAGGCCGCCGGCGACCAGGTCACCGTGACCGGCCCGGCGGGCACCATGGTCGGGTCGAGCAACCGCGCCGCCCTGTCCTGGTCGGCCAACCGCATCGGCGGGAAGAACGCCACGACGCGCAAGGACAAGTCGAAGGAGAAGATGCGGGCGTTCAACATGGATGCCCACGCCTCGGTCAAGTACGACTTCGGCGTCAGCGGGAGCTCGACGATCAAGGCGCGCCTCGTCGCGATCCCCGCGCCGCCGCAGTTCCTCAACGCGATCGGGGAGTACCTCGACCGCTGGTACCCGTAGGCGGGAGGCGCCATGAACCCCACCAAGGCCCTCCGCACCGTCACCGACACGCCGGTCCCGAAGATCGTCGAGCAGCTCGGCGTCGCCATCGCCGAGGCGCAGTTCGCGCTGGACAGCAAGGCGGTCGAGATCGCGCAGGCGATGGCCGAGCGGAACGTGCCGCTCGGCAACGCCGGGCGGGTCTACAGCATGATCGAGCTCGGCTTCCTCCCGACGTTCTACGCCTTCGCCGAGGCCACGGTGGAGACCAAGCTCACCTTCACCATCCGCGAGGAGATCGACCTCACCGTGGGCGGGTCGGTCGACTTCGGCTCGGGCGGCGGCGCGGGCGGCGGCTCGGGCGGCGGCGCGGGCGGCGCCGGGGCCGCGGCGGCGGCGGTCGCGTCGTCGACCAAGATGTTCGGCGCCTCGCTCAACGCCGAGTACTCGCGCAAGTTCGGCTTCGAGGTCGAGGGCGCGAGCTCCATCGCCGCGCGCATCGTGTCGCTCCCCCCGCCCGCGCGGCTCCAGCAGGTGCTGAACGACCTCGCCCTCGAGAACGCGACCACCCCCACTCCCTGACCCGAGACAGCCATGCCCCGTTCGATTGGACAGGAGCTCTTGAACGTCCCCATGGGCGACATGATCCGGCAGATGGCGCTCGCCATCGCGGACGCCCAGTTCGAGCTCGACAAGAGCAGCATCCTGGTCGCCGAGATGATGGGCGGCAGCATGCGGGTGCGCGACGAGGAGGGCGTGCCCGTCACCCCGGCCGTCACCCTCGACAGCCGTGTCAGCTTCGGCGGCGAGCAGCTCTCGATGCTCGAGTTGGGTTTCTCGCCCAACTTCTACCAGTTCGTCGACACCATCATCGAGGTCAAGATCGCGGTGAAGATGACGGAGTCGGTCGCGAGCACGTACTCGACGACGACCAGCGCGCCGTCGATCAAGAAGCACCAGAAGATGCGCGCGATGGTGACACAGGTCGATGCGTCCTACACGCGCAAGTACGACTACTCCGCGGAAGGCGCGAGCCTGTTGCGCACCAAGCTCGTGCCGGTGCCGCCGCCCGCCGTGCTCGAGGAGCGCATCCGCGCGCTGATCGCCCCCACCACGCCGGAGTAGCCGATGCCGAACGTCGGACAGGAACTGTGCAACGTCCCCTTCGGGGAGATGGTCCGCAACCTGGGCATGGCGATCGCCGACGCCCAGTACGCGCTGGACATGAGCTCGGTGCGCATCGCGCAGCTCATGGCGGGGTACACCGTCGAGAAGGACGGCAACGGCGTCGCCACCACGGTGAAGAACGACGCCGGGTTCGTCCGCCTGGGCGACAAGGACTACCCGCTCCTGCTGCTCGGCTTCGCGCCCACCTTCTACCAGTTCGTCGAGAGCATCATCGAGATCAAGCTCGAGATCTCGATGCACGAGAGCACCGAGGACGAGGTCAGGACGAAGGACCGCCAGGTGGACCGTGACAAGGGCATCCTCACGGGCCTCGTGAAGGGCCACAAGAGCCACGTCACGACCGTGAACGCGCGGCACGCGCAGAAGTACAGCTACTCGGCGGAAGGCTCGAGCCTCATCCGCACCAAGCTCGTGCCGGTGCCGCCCCCCGCGGCGTTCCAGGAGATCACCGGGCAGATCGCGAAGGCGATGTTCGCCTCGACGCAGACGACCGTCAGCGGCGACCCCGTCACCGTGCCCACGCCCACCTGATGGCGCACGTCCGCTGGGAGGATCTGCTCGACGACGAGCCCGCGGACCTCGCGGGCGCTCCGGCGGGGGGTGTCGAATCGACGCCACCCATCGACCTCGCCGGCGCCGCCCGCCTGGAGCCGCGCCTCGCGCAGCTCGTGCGCGAGCGGGAGGAGCTCCAGGCGCGGATGGAGCAGCTCGTCGGGGGCGGCGCCCCGTCCGGCGGCGGGTCGGGCGAGCCCGCCGACGAGCGGATGGCGGGTCAGTTCCCCATCCTCCGGCACACGCCCGAGAGCCGCCTCGCCGAGAAGCTGGAGCACCGGCGCCACACCGACACCCGGCTCGCGAGCCAGCGCGTCTACGCGCGGCGGAAGGCCGCCCACGCCGAGGCCGAGCGCGTGGAGGAGCTGCGCCGGGCGCGGATCCTGACGACGCGGCGGGCGCGGGAGCGCGCGGCGGCCGAAGAGGCGCGCCGGGCGGCGCGGAAGCGGCGCGACGCGGCGACGCGGAAGGTGGTGACGCGCGCGCTCGGGCGGGCCTCCGAGGCCGCGTTCGGGCGCGGCGAGCGGCCGGACCTCGCGTCGCTCCAGGCGCGCGCGGCGACGCTCGCGCGGTCGGGCGGGACCGTGGTCGCCCCCGCGCGCCGGGACCGGTTCGCGCTCGACCTCGGGGCCGTCCGTCGCCGGCTCCGCCTCCCGGACCTGCCGATGCCCATGATGGACGCGGGCGCCGATCCGATGGCGCTCGGCGGCGTCGGGGACCTCGGCGGCGTCGGGGACCTCGGCGGCGTCGGGGACCTCGGCGGCGGCGTCGCCGACGACATGCCGATGGACGCCGCGATGCCGGCCCCGTCCCTCCCCGACATGCCCATGGACACGCCGCGCCTCCCGCGGGCGCGTGACCTCTTCGATCGCCGTCGCAAGACACGAGGCTTGGAATGAGCGAGGTCTCCACGCAGACCCAGGAGCTGTTCGGCACCCTCGACGAGTTCCTCGTCAGCATCGCGGACGGCATCGTCGCCGCGCAGACGGAGCTCGGGAAGATGTCGGTCGGCGGCGCGCCCGGTCAGCAGTACACCTACTACATCCCCAAGCTCGACTTCGAGCTCCGCATCGACCTGAAGGTCGAGACGACCAGCACGGGCACCGAGAAGGTGCTCAAGATGAAGCCGGTCGCGATGGCCGACGCCCTGCGCACCCAGGCCGAGATCGTGAGCGTCGTGCGCGGGAGCTTCGTGGCCGTGCCCGCCAACGACGGGCTGCCCGCCCTCGTCCTGGACGCCTCGGTCACGCGCGTGGGCGGCGTGCCCCACGTGGAGGCGCGCGTGCGGAACGCGGCGGGTGAGCTGGTCGTCGGGCTGGAGGTCGAGTTCAACCTCGACCGCGACGCCACCCGAGCCCTGGGCGGTGTCGCGCCCGCGGCCGGGACCGACGTGGCGCTCGCGGTGGTGCGCACCGGCGCCGACGGGATCGCGCGCACGGCCATCGTCCGCGCGGGGGAGGACGCCGCGCCCGTGCTCGTCTTCACCGTCGACGCCGGGCCCCGCACCACGAGCGTCTCGTGGGAGGTGGCGTCGTGATCGTGCGCGCGCGGATCCTCCGCGAGGACGGCACCCCGGCCGCCGGCCTCGGCGTCACGTGGCGCGTGTTGTCGAGCGGGAGCTTCGTGGTGAACACGAAGGCCGTGGTGGGCGACGACGGCGCGCTCGCCTTCGATCCCCCGAACGCGCCCTTCGGCGCGCATCTCGCCGTGGGCGACGTGCCCTTCGCGACGGCCCCCGTCCGCTACGACGGCCGCGCCATCGACTTCGGCACGCTGGTGGCCTTCGCGGCGCCCCGCGGCGGCGTCGCGGGGGTACCGGCCGACGCGCTCCCGCCGGCCGCCCCCGAGGCCAAGGCCGCGACGACCACCACGACCACCCCGGACGCCACGACCCCCACGGACACCCGGGAGCCCGTGACGCTCGAGGCCACGCTCGTCTCCGCGGGCCAGCAGATCGAGACCGCCAAGACCTCGCTCACGACGGTGTCCCTCGCCGAGGTCAAGGTCCGCTGGACCGACGAGACCGCCGGCGCCACCGAGGTCGAGGCCACCTGGCGCGAGGCCGCGCCGACCACGACCACCACGACGACGCCCGCGCCCGTGGTCGCCGCGCCCGACCTGCGCGGCCTCGGCGCCGCCGCCGCCGCCCGCAAGGCCGCGGAGCTCGGCCTCCGCGTCTACCCGCGCCCGCACTTCACCGCGGACGCGGCGCAGCACGGCCGGGTCGTGCGCCAGGCCCCCGGCCCCGGCCAGCCCGCCGCCGGCGGCGTCGTCGTCATCTACGTCGCCCGCGTGGAGGGGAGCTGAGCATGTCCGACCCGACCCGCCCCCCGATGGAGGCTCTCTCCGCGCCGCTCGGCGAGCTCGTCGCGTCCGTGGGCCGCGGCGTGGCCGACGCCCAGCGCGAGCTCGACGCCGCCACCGTCGAGGCCATCCGCGACCTGTCCGCCGCCGCCGACGGCACCCTCGCCGAGCTCCGCGCCCTCGGCTGGCGCCCCACCTGGTACCAGATCCCCGAGGCCGAGGCCGAGATCTCCGTCGCGCTCTCCGTCACCGCCGAGCAGACGGGCGACGTGCGGGGCCGCGTGAAGCTCTACGGCGCCCCGATGGACGCGAGCTACACCAACCGCTTCGGCTACACGCTGACGGCCCAGTCCAAGCTGCGCTTCCGCGTCGTGCCGGTCCCGGCGCCCGTCGGGGCCGAGAACGCCCGCTTCGTGCCTGCCCTCGGCGGCAAGACGCTCGACGAGGCGGCCGCCATCCTCGACGCGATGGGCATCCCCTACACCGTCGAGGGCTCCACCGCGCGCGGCGCCTCCGTCGTCGCGACGAGCGTGCCCGCGGGCATGGTGCTGGTCGACGGCGCCACGCTCGTCCTCACCACGGTCCCGCCGAAGAAGCTCCCGCCCACCCTCACGATCACCTCGCCGAAGTGAGCGACGCGCTCGGGCTCGACGCGCTCCTCGTGCAGATCGCCGCGGAGGTCGACCGCGCGCGCGCCCACGCCCGGCGCGTCGGGCTGGAGCTCGGCCCCGTGGACGTGACGCTCCACGGCGACGTGGGGGCCGACCTCGCGTTCTCCCCCGACGGCGACGGGCTCGTCGCGATGCGGCTCGTCCCCGCGGTGCTCCATGGCGGCGCGAGCCCGCCCGCCCCCACGCTGGCCGGCCTCACGCGCAGCGCGGCCATGCGTGCGGCGCGCGCGAGCGGCGCGTCCCTGGTCGTGGTGCCGGTGCCCGTCCTCGCGGCCCGGGACCGCGGCCGCGTGGCCTGGCAGCGCCCCGCGCCGGGTGAGCCGCTCGTCGACCGGCGCGTCGTGGTGGGCCTGGGGGAGTAGCGCTACTCGTACATCTGCGCGCGCAGCGTCGCCGGCCAGGACTCCACGAAGCCCAGCAGCGCGTCCCGCTCCGCCTGGATCTCCACCTGCGAGCGCCCCATTCGCGTGTCCGTCGTGATCGCCGTCTCCGTGAGCGTGTAGAACGCGCGGAGCTGGCCGGGCACGTCGGCGGCCTCGTAGTGCTCCAGCGCGGCCTCGGTGTGCGCGAGGACGCGCTCGAGGCAGGCGTTGTCCGCCGCGCAGTTGAAGAGCGCCACGCCGCGGCCCCACTGGAACCGGAACCCGGAGTTCCAGGACTCGTCCATGCCCCAGGGCGACATCGTGAGCCGCCCGTCGGCGCCCGGGTCTGCGTAGACCACGAAGTCGTTGAGCGTGTAGGGGTACCCGTCGAGGTTGGCCGTCGCCATCGTCCACGCCCAGTAGTCGATGACCTGGTCCATCTGCAGGAAGCGGTCCGCGGAGGTGTAGAAGTCGTCGGTGGGCGTGTTCAGCGCCGTCGCCACCGCCGCGAGCCGGCCCGGCTCGTCCTCCCCGCACTTGTGGTCGAAGAAGGAGAGCCCCGCCGTGGTGAAGTCCGCGTCGTCCTCGCCTTCCCAGAGGTCGCCGTCGGGCTCCTCGAAGCGGCGCGTCACGAACGCGCGGTCGATCGACTCGAGCAAGAGGTACAACCCGAAGTACTCGTCGTCGACGTACACCCGCGTGTAGGCCGCGCGCGGCGCGATCTGGCCCGCGTCGTTCCAGAGCCAGTAGGTGAGCGCCTCGCGGGCGAGCGAGGCGTCCTCGATCATGTTGTTGAGCGTCACGCTCTCGAGCCGCCCGTAGGACCGGTCGTCGAACTCGTCGAGCTTGATCTTGAAGCTCGGCTTCTGCGTGATCGGGCGGAAGCTGTTGTTCCCCTTGAGCCGCACGCCCACGCCCTCGATCCGCGCGCCGTCGAGCTGCACCGTCGCCAGCGCGTACTCGGTCGGGGTCGTCGCGAGCGCGTTCCACGCCTCCGCGCCCAGCTCGATGCGCACCTCGTGCACGCGCGTTGTCTCGAACAGCGGGTCGGACACCGCGTCGGGCCCGCCGGGGTCGGCGCCGCCCACGTCCTCCACGTCCCCGCCGGACCGGTCTCCATCACCCGTGGGGTGGATCCCGATCTCCCCCTGGCATCCCAGGAGCGCGAGCCCGAGCGCGCCCAGCGTACGCATGTCGACCCCCTGCCCCGCAACATGTGCACCTGGGGCTCGTCCAGGTAGGGCAGGGGCGCCCGGGTGCGCAGCGGCGTGGTCGTACGTCGGCTCTTCTTGGGGCAGGGGGCCCAGCCCCCCGCAACGCCCCCCGGGGGGGGGGGGGGGCCCCCCCCCCCCCCCCCCCCCCCCCCCCCCCCCCCCCCC
>CAYWGD010000054.1:0-10800 GCA_964457335.1 uncultured Enterobacteriaceae bacterium
GTCCCGGCCTCTGGCCGGGACCGAGCGCGGAGCGCGAGCCCGCAGGGGACCGACCCCCGGGCGGCCGCCGCCCGGGGGGCACGCCCAGAAGCACCGGTTGGAGGTTCAGGACTCGGGGGTGCCGGGGGGGCGCTTCAGGCGCGCGCGCGTGACCTTGACCTCGCCACCCCCGGACGGGGTCGGCCGCTCGTCGGGAGCGGGGGCGCGGATCTCGCTCTCGGCGGCCGAGTACTCGCCCGAGAACTTGTTGATCACCTTCTGGACGGAGGTCTTGAGGCGGGAACGCAGGCTCATGGCCGCGTAAGTAGCGAGGGAAGGCCGGGGCTTCAACTCGTGGTAAATAAGGGCGCCTCAACCAGGACCCCCATGCCCCAGTCGTCCATCACGCTCGAGCAGATCATCAACTTCCTGCTGGAAGCTCCCATGTTCGGCGACCTCGACGCGACGCAGCTCTCCCAGATCGTCCACATCATGCAGGTGCAGCGGGTGCGGGACGGGCAGGTGATCTTCCGCGAGGGGGACCCGGGGGACGCCTGGTACGTCATCTACGAAGGCGTTGCGGACGTTTACAAGAGCGAGGAGTTCCATCCCGATCGACGGGTGGCCGAGCTCCGCGCGCGCGCCTGCTTCGGCGAGATGGCGATCCTCGACCACTCGCCGCGGTCGGCCTCGATCGTGGCGCGGGGAGAGGCCACGGTGTTCCGCTTCCCGCGCAAGGAGTTCGAGAACCTCCTGCGCGAGGACAACCTCGCGGCCTACAAGCTCATCTACGAGATGGCCAAGGTGTTGTGCGTGCGCGCCCGCAACACCGCTCAGCAGCTCTCCGAGGCGCTCGCCGACAGCCACGAGCGCCTGCACCACACCTCGGTGAACCTCGTGCAGGGGCAGTCGGTCTCGGAGTAGCGCGTGCTGCTCGCCGTCCTGGCCGCGCTGGCGGCCGCTCGTGTCGACCCCGGGCTCGCGCCCGACGGGGTGGAGAGCGGCTACCGCGAGTGGGCGCGGTCGGAGGGCCGCGGCGGCGACGCGGCCGAGCTCGTGTGCCGGCCCTTCGCGGAGAAGGTGTCGCTCTGCTTCACGCGCGCGACGGAGGCCGGGCGTGCCTGGCTCACGCGGGCCGACGGCAGGACCGCGGAGCAGCTCGAGGCGGCGTCGCGGGGCACGGCGAACGACGCGCTCGCCGGGCTCGAGCCGGTGGCCGTCGAGGGCTTCGCCACGCCGTACTGGATGCGCGCCGAGGGCGACGGGCGCGACCACGCCGCGGTCCTGCACCCGGAGGCGCTCCGCGCGAAGCTGGGCGGGGACTTCGTGGTCGCGGCGCCGGCCCGCGGGGTGCTCGTCGCGTGGCGTCACGGGGACGTGGTGTTCGACAAGATCGTCGCGGTGGGCGTCCGCCGGATGTACGAGACGCTGCCGGACCCGGTGTCGCCGCTCGTGTACCGTTGGGACGGCGCGAAGTGGGTCACCTGGGGGGAGGCGCGGGCGGTGGTCGGCGAGGGCGGTCCGGCCCCGACCCCGGCGCCGAGCCCGGTCCCACCTCGCTCGCCGGCCGAGCCGGCGCCTCCGCGTTAGGCACGCTCCGTCGCGTGGGCGGGCCTGCGCGCGAGGTGCGTGATGGGACGGTTCCGGGATCTGGCGCGGCGCGTGGCCGAGCGCGTCGCGCGCTCGGTGGCGAGGGACGATCTCTTCGAGAAGCCCGGCGAGCGCCCCGCGAGCGCGCCGCTGCCCGCGCGGCCCGCGGCCTCCGGGACGAAGCCGGCGGCCCCGGCGAAGGCCGCGCCGGCGGAGGCCCCGGCGAAGGCCGCGCCGGAGCCCATGCCGGCGGAAGCCGCAGCGAAGGTGACGCCGGCGGAGGCCCCGGCGAAGGCCGCGCCGGCGGAGAAGCCCGCGCAGAAGGGCGTCGCCAGGAGCCCGGCCGCGAAGGTCGCGGCGCCGTCGCGCCCCAAGGAGGGCTGCGCGCCGGTCGACGTGGCGGGGCTCCGCGCCGCGATCGCGCCCGCCGGGAAGCCGCTCGTGGTGAACCACTGGGCGACCTGGTGCGACCCCTGCGTGGACGAGCTCCCGCGGCTGGTCCGCGCCGCCGCGGGCGTGGCCGACCTCGGTGAGTTCGTGGGCGTGAGCTGGGACCTCTTCGACCATGTGGGCAAGCCCGCCACGGTCGCGAAGAAGGTGGCGCAGTTCGCGGACGGCGCCGGCGTCGGGTACCCGAGCGTGCTCTTCACGGGCGCGCCGGAGGAGCTCTTCGAGGCGTGCGGGCTCGACTTCGAGCAGATCCCGCAGACGCTGGTGATCGCGCCGGACGGGCGCGTCGTCTACCACAAGAAGGGCGTCCTCGACCACGACGACGTGTTCCCGCTCATCGAAGCGGTGAAGGGGGCGCGCGGATGACGCTCCGACCCTGGGCGCTCGCCCTCGTCCTCGTCGTCCCGCTCGCGTGCGCGCCGAAGGCCGTCGAGCCCGGCCTGCCCGAGGCGCCGGGCACGCTCACGATCCTCCACACCAACGACCTGCACGGGCACTTCCTGCCCGAGCCCGCCGAGTGGATGGACGGCCGGCCGCCGCTGGGCGGCTTCGCCCGGCTCGACGCGGAGGTCGACCACCTGCGCGCGAACCGCCCGCGCAAGGGGGTCCTCCTCCTCGACGGCGGCGACCAGCTCACGGGCACGCCGCTCTCCGACCTCGTGGTCGACGGGAGCAAGGGCGGCGCGATGCACCGCTTCTTCGACCTGCTCGACTACGACGCCTGGGCGGTCGGCAACCACGAGTTCGACAAGGGGCTCGACAACCTGATGGCGTACGCGGGCGCGTCGCCGATGGTGACGCTCTCGGCGAACCTGCGCTCCCCCGACGGCGTCTCGCCGCTGCTCCCGAACCAGGAGTTCAGCCACGTCTTCGAGCGCGGCGGGCTGAAGGTGGGCGTGATCGGGGCCACGACCGACTCGCTCAAGGGGCTGATGAGCCGCGAGGACTACGGTCGGCTCCTGCTCCTGAAGGTGGAGGACGCCGTGCGCGCCGAGGTCGCGCGGCTCGACCCGGTCACCGACCTCATCGTCGTGCTCTCCCACATCGGGCTCGACTCGGACGAGCGGCTCGCGCGCGCCGTGCCGGGGATCGACCTCATCGTCGGCGGCCACTCGCACACGCGGCTCTACGAGGCCTCGCGGGTGGGCGAGACGTGGATCGTGCAGGCGGGCAGCTACTGCCGCACGCTGGGCGTGGTGGACCTGGTGGTCTCCGACGACCGGATCGCCGACTTCCGCTACGAGCTCCGGGAGCTCCGCCCCGAGACCGCGCCCGGCGACCCCTCCGAGGAGGTGGTGACCATCACGCGGAGCTACCAGGAGCAGCTCGACACGGTGTTCGGCGAGATCGTCGCCGAGGCGCCCGCGCTGCTCGGCCGCGACTACCACTCCGAGAGCGCGCTGGGCCGCTGGATCACCGACGCGCTCCGCGAAGCCGCGGGCACCGACATCGGGATGTACAACGGCGGCGGCATCCGCTCGGACATCGCGGCCGGCCCGGTGACCAAGGGGGCGATCTTCAACGTCTTCCCCTTCGGGAACGAGCTCCAGACCTTCGAGATCCGGGGGGCGGACCTGCAGAACGTCGTGCTCCGGAACGTCATCGCGGAGCACGACGAGAAGCGGGGCTTCCTTCCGCTCTCGGGCGTGAGCTGGACGTGGCGGGTGCGCAACGGCGCCCCGGAGCTGCTCGAGGTCCGGGTGGGCGCGAGCCCGCTCGATCTCGAGCGCATCTACACCGTCGCGACGAATTCCTACGTCGCGGAGCAGTGGGAGAAGCACCTCGGCGTCCCGCCGAAGAACCTCCAGAGCCGCGGGCTGACCGACTACGAGGCCGCGGTCGCGTACGCGCGCGAGAAGGGCCCGCTGGTGGATCCGGGGGACCGCCGCTCGCAGCGGGTGGAGTGACCGTCGCGCTCCGGTGCACATCCTCCTGAGACGGAGGGCCCATGGGGACCGCGAACGGGCGGGGATTGACGCTCGGGCTGGTCGGCGACGTGATGCTCGGCCGCGGCGTGGCCCGCGGCATCGAGGTCTTCGGCGTGGACCACCCGCTCGGCGCGGTGGCGCCGACGCTCGCCGCCGCGGACCTCCGCTTCGGCAACCTCGAATGCGCGCTCACCCGGCGGCAGACCCGCATCGAGGAGCCGGGCGGGAAGGCGTTCTACTTCCGGGCCGACCCGTCGGCCGTGGAGGTGCTGCGGCGCGCCGGCTTCGAGGCCATGAGCGTCGCGAACAACCACGCGCTCGACTACGACTACCTCGGGCTCGCCGACACGCTCGTGGCGCTCGACGGCGCCGGGATCGCGCACGCCGGGGCGGGGAACGACCTGGAGGCCGCGCGGCGCCCCGTGCGGCTGTCGCGCGCGGGGTGGCGGGTCTCCCTGCTCGCGTTCGCCGACCACCCGGCGGCGTGGGCGGCCGGCCCGTCCGCGCCCGGCATCCGCTACCTCCCGATCGACCCGGCGGGGCTCCAGCGCGCGCGGGCGGCCATCGCCGAGGAGCGGCTGCACGCCGACCTGCTCGTGGTCTCCCTGCACTGGGGCCCGAACTTGCGGTCGTGGCCCAGCCCCGGCTTCCGCGCGTTTGCCCGCGCGCTCGTCGAGGCCGGCGCCGACGTGGTCTGGGGCCACTCCGCGCACGTCGTGCAGGGCGTCGAGTGGGTGCACGGGCGGCCCGTGCTCTACGACACCGGCGACCTCGTGGACGACTACGTCGTGGACGACGCGCTCCGCAACGACCTCGGGGGCGTCTTCCTCGTCCGCGCGCGGCCCGGCGGCATCGACGCGGTGGACGTGCTCCCAACGCGCATCCGGGGCGGGCGCGCCGAGCCGGCCGAGGGGCTGGAGCGCGACCGCTGGCTCGCCCGGCTGGCCGAGCGTTGCCGCGAGCTCGGCACCCGGACTGGCGTCGGGGAGGGCCGGCTGAGGCTGCTGGCGCCGGTGCCGGAGTTGGTGGGGTAGGGCCCGCGCCTGCCGCCCGGCGCGCCGGTGCGAACGCTTCGTGAAGGGGCGCTCCGCGCGTCCGGGGGGACACATGGCGGCGGGTGAGGAGAGGGTCTTCCGCGACCGGGAGGAGGCCGGCAGGCTCCTCGCGAGCGCGTTGGAGCGCTACCGGGGGCAGGACGTGCTCGTGCTCGCGCTGCCGCGCGGCGGCGTGCCGGTGGCCTACCCGGTCGCGCACGCGCTCGACGCGCCGCTGGACGTGTTCCTCGTGCGCAAGCTCGGGGCGCCGATGCACCCGGAGCTCGGGATGGGCGCCATCACCGAGGGCGGCGTGCGCGTGGTGGACGAGGCCATCGTCCGGCTGGTCGGCGCGACGCCGGAGCAGATCGCCCGCGTGATCGGCCGGGAGGAGGCCGAGCTGGCCCGGCGCGGCGAGCGCTACCGCAACGGGCGGCCGCTCCCCGACGTGCGCGGCAAGACCGTCATCCTCGTGGACGACGGCATCGCGACCGGCGGGACGGCCCGGGCGGCCCTCCGCGACCTCCGCGATCGGGGGCCCGCGCGCCTCGTGCTCGCCACGCCCGTGAGCTCGCGCGAGGCCCGCTCCGCCCTCGCCACCGAGTGCGACGAGCTCGTGTGCCTCGAAGCGCCGTCCTGGTTCCACGCGATCGGCGAGTGGTACAGCGACTTCCGGCAGCTCACCGACGCCGAGGTGCTGCTGTGGCTCGAGCGCGCGCGCCGGGAGCGGGCGGTCGCGCAGGGGACCCTCGGCGCGGGCGCGCCCCAGGGCCCGGTGCCCATGACGTTCCGGGTCGGCACGGTGGTGCTCGAAGCGGACGTGAGCCTCCCGCCGAACGCGCGCGGCGTGGTCGTGTTCGCGCACGGGAGCGGCTCCAGCCGCCGGAGCCCTCGGAACCGCGCCGTCGCGAACGCCTTCGTGGCGTCGGGCTTCGCGACCGTGCTCTTCGACCTCCTCACGCCGGGCGAGGAGGCCGCCGACGCCGTCACGGGGCGCCTGCGCTTCGACATCCAGCTGCTCTCGCGGCGGCTCGTGGGCGTGATCGACGCGATCGGGCGCAACCCGGAGCTCGGCGTGTTGCCGCTGGCGCTGTTCGGCGCGAGCACGGGCGCGGCCGCGGCGCTGGTGGCGGCGGCGGAGCGCGACACGGTGCGCGCGGTCATCTCGCGGGGCGGGCGGCCCGACCTCGCGGGGGATGCCCTCGCGCGGGTGCGGGCGCCGGTGCTCCTCGTCGTGGGGGGCCGCGACGCCGCCGTCCTCGGGCTCAACCGGACCGCGCTCCAGTCGATCAAGGCGCCGTCGGCCCTCGCGGTGGTGCCCGGCGCGACGCACCTGTTCGAGGAGCCCGGGGCGCTGGAGCAGGTGGCGCGGCTCGCGATCGACTGGCTCCAGCGGCACCTCGTCGCGGTGCCCGAGCCGGCCTGATCAGCTCGCCTTGGCCTCGACCTTCGGCTGCTGCCGGTGGGCCGTCGCGTTCCAGACCCGGACGGAGAGGACCAGGCCGATGATCGCCACGGGGAGCATCGCGGCGGGCCACGTCCACCAGTTTTCGGCCACGGCCGCGGCCTCCCCGTCGGGGAGCACGCGCTTGAGCACCGCCGCCTGCGCGGCCGTGCCCAGGTACACGAAGCCGTCGATGATGCCGACCACGATGCCCACGTTCTTCTTGCCGCCGAAGTCCATCGACGCGGTGCCGGACAACATGCCGTGCACGCCGATGATGCAGAGCGACATGAAGATGACGACCCAGCCGAGGATCGGGTTTCCGAGCAGCGCGAACAGCCCCGCGGAGCCGGCCACCATGCCCGTGTAGAGGATGGCGGAGACCGGGCCGCGCCGCGAGTTGAAGAGCGCGTCGCTGATCGAGCCCGCGAAGACGCCGCCCATGATGCCGGCGCAGCAGAGCAGCATGCCCCAGTTCGACGCCACGAAGTGGCCGCCCGTGTCGAGCGCCTTCGCGTAGACGGGATGCCACTTCATGACCGCGTTGCGGAGGAAGCCGCTGCAGAACTCGATGGCGGTGATCGTCAGGATCGCCGGGTTGGTCAGCATGCGCTTCGCGATGTCGAAGACGGGCAGCCGCTCGCCGTCGCGGCCGCTGCCGGCGTCGCCCGTGTCGAAGTCGTCGTGCCCGGCCTGCCCCGGCGTGTCACGGACCAGCGCGACCACGACCAGCGCGAACACCAGCAGGATGCCCGCGGGGACCCAGAAGACCCAGTGGTCGGCGGCGACCGCGGGATCGATGGGGGCGGCGCCCTTCGGGGCCTCGACCCCCCACCACTCGGCGATGTACCGCGTCCAGTCGTACGCGAAGTAGAGGCCGAGGCTGATGAGGATGCCGAAGATGCCGCCGAAGGTGCCGCGCTCGCGGAGGTGGAACCACGCGGCGTTGACCTTCACGATCGAGACGGCGCCGAAGCTCTGGAAGTACATGCTCGCGGCGTAGAGCAGCGCGAACGTGCCCGCCTCGCCGGGCTGCCAGCCGTCCAGCGCCATGCCGCCCATCGCGAGGTTCATGGCGCCGGAGCCGAGCATGGCCACGATCATCGTGGAGCGGCCGCCGAAGCGGTCGGCGAGCGGCCCGTTGAGCAGGAACGCGAGGCCGTAGGTGATCGACCCCCACTGGTCGATGCTGCCGTAGTCGGCGTTGCTCATGCCGACGGCGTTCTTGTAGGCCGTGAGGTTGTACCGGGCCATGTACAGGAACGCGTAGGCGAGCCCGACCGGCAGCCAGTTCATCACCCGGCGCGCGCGGAAGGCCTCGGTGTGGCCGAGCTCCACCTTCGGGAGCCGCGCCACGACCACGGACACGACCGCGAGCAGCACGAGGATGGGGAGAAGCTTCTCGAACCAGTCCGGCATCGCGCCTCCGGCCGCCGAACACTACCTCGACCGAGGTCGTGGCGCCGGCCTGCCGGCCGGACCGATACGCAATCGTCACATTCGCGCGGCGGAGGTCGAGGACCTCGACGGGGTCAGTCTCGGCGGGGCGGCGGGCCCTCGGGGAGCTCCTCGTAGCGGACGGACCCCGGCTCGTAGACGGTGGCGACGAACTGGCGGTGCACGACCTTCTCCTCGCGGGCGGTCGGGTCCTCGCCGGGGTGCCGCTCCGCCCAGGCGGCCACGCAGGCCTCGCGGAACGGCGTGAGCGGGATGCCGAAACGCGCGGCGATCGCGGCCCCGTCGACCGCGCTGTCGCGCGCGTACCAGGCGTCGAGCTTGCGGAGGTGGTTCTGCCAGCGCCGGCCGAGCGGCCGCGCGAGCGGCGCGAGGGCGCGCAGGGCCGAGGGCGGCACCGGCCAGAAGTCGGATGGGACGCCGGCGACCTCGGCCATGGTGCGCCAGGCCTCCTCGACGGTGAGCGTCTCGGGCCCGCCCACCTCGACGACCTGGTTCTTCACCGCCGGCAGGTCGAGCGCCGCCATGCACATCAGCGCGAGATCGCGCGCGTGCAGCGGGCTGATCCGGGCGTCCTTCCGGCCGGGGAGGAAGATCGCGCCGTTGGCCTCGGCGCGCCGCGCCAGGTCGGCGAAGTTCCCCGCGAACAGCCCCGGGCGGAGGATCGTGTAGGAGAGGCCCGAGGCCACGAGATGGTCCTCGGCGACCTTCTTGGCCGTCAGCGCCGGCACGTCCTGCGGATCGCCAGCGCCCGCGCAGCTGACGAACACCACGTGCTCGACGCCGCGGGCCCTGGCGGCGTCGAAGAGCGCGATGTTGCCGTCCGCCGTGACGTTCTTGTGGTTGTTGTCCGTCTGCTCGACGCGCACGCCGGCCGCGGCGATCAGGTACTTCGCCCCGCGCAGCGCGCGCGAGAGGCTCTCAGGGTCGCGGAGGTCGCCGAAGAAGTAGGCGGCGCCGGTGTCGTTGAGCCAGAAGTACTCACTGCCCTTGCGCACGAGGCAGCGAACCTCGAGGCCGACGGAGCGGAGCACACGGACGATCTGGTTGCCCAGGCGGCCGGTCCCGCCGGTGACGAGGATCATGTACCTTCCCGAAACGGGCACCCCCTAACCGGGAAGCCGCGCTTGCCGAGCCCTCCCGCGCGTCGAAGCGCCGCGAGGAGGTGGGAAGCTCACGACGGGGGGGACGGTGCATCGCTCGCGAAGGGTCGGCACGCGGGTGCATGGCGGACGCACGACGAGGCGCCACCGAACGCTCGGGGAGTGGATAAGAGGGCGGGGCGACGGAGGGTTCTTGGCCGAGGAGCGGGACGAGGGGCGGGCGACACGGGGCGCGGAGACCGGGGATCCGGCGGGCGGCGCCCCGGCGGGCGCGGGGGAGCGCCGGCTCGCCAGCGAGGAGCCGATCGGGGAGATGTTCGCCGAGCTCCTCGGGAAGCTCTGGCGCCGTGGGCGCGTCGAGATGGAGCGGGCCGCGCGGAAGGGGCGCGAGCGCCTCACGCTCCGGCAGCTCCGGGCCGACCGCGACCGCATGTACCAGAAGCTCGGCAAGGAGGCCCGCGCGCTCCTGGAGGCCGGGGAGATCGAGCACCCTGGGCTCCGTCGCGGCGTGGACCGCGTGCGGGAGCTCGAGGCGCGGCTGCTCGAGGCCGAGGATGCCATCCGCGCCACCGGGGGCGACCCGGACGAGAGCCCGGAGCCGGAAGGGGAGAGCGGCGCGCCCTGATCGGGGCCTGGGGCGTCGATCCGCGAGAATCGCGGAGCCGGTGTCCGGGCCGTCTCGGAAGGGCACGAAGATCGCGTCCAGGCCCTTGCAGATCCGCAGGGGCACGATAATAGAGCGCCACCTTCGGGGATGTAGCTCAGTTGGGAGAGCACCAGAATGGCATTCTGGGGGTCAGGGGTTCAACTCCCCTCATCTCCACCACCTAGGTGAGCAAGGCCCGACGACAGAAATGTCGTCGGGCCTTCGCCTTTTTGGGTTCGGGCCGGCCGCCGGACGGTTCGCCGGGGCGGGGGCGTTCCGGGGGTCGCTCAGCCGGCCGTGGGCGGCGGCTGCCGGGCGGTTCGCCGGGGCGGGGGCGTTCCGGGGGGCGCTCAGCCGGCCGTGGGCGGCGGCTGCCGGGCGGTTCGCCGGGGCGGGGGCGTTCCGGGGGTCGCTCAGCCGGCCGTGGGTGGCAATGGCGGCTCGGGGACGGGGGGCGGTTCGGGCGGGGGTTCCGGGACGGGCGGCGGCACCGGGTCGGGGTCAGGGTCGGGCATCGGCTCGGGCGGCGGGGGCGGGTCCGGCTCGGGCGTGGGCTCGGGCGTGGGCGTGGGCGTCGGCGTGGGCTCCGGTTCCGGCGTGGGCTCGGGCGTGGGCTCCGGCGTGGGTTCGGGTGGCGGCTCCGGGGTCGGCATGGGCGGCTCCGGGCGCGGCATCGGCTCCTCGGGCGGCGGGATCTCCGGGAGCGGCGGGCGCGGGGAGGGGACCTCCGGAGCGGGGGGCGGGACCTCGCGCGGGAGCGGCAGGTCCGGCACCTCCGGCGGCGTCGATGTCCCCGGCCGCCCGGACGTGGTGGCCCGGGCAGCACCGACCGCTGGCGCCGAGGCGGGCGCCTCGGGCGCGTCCACGGGCAGGGACGGGGTCGGAGCCTCGGGTGTCGTTGAGAGCCCGTACGGCTGAGCCTCCGGTGCGGCGGCCGCGACGGCCACGAGGGGCTGCCCGGCGAGCGCCAGGAGCGAGACGATCACCGGGATGTCGGAGCGCATCCCTCGGCGATTCGCACGCTCCCCGGCGCGGCCACGCGGCGCGCGCGCCGCTGTGAGTCAGACCGCGCGAACGGGCGCCGGCCATCCCGCGCGGGTTGGCGCGGGCGTGGGGGGCAGGCGGACGGGAGGCCGGGGCGCGGCGGCGTGGAGCCCGACGGATCCGAGCG
>CAYWGD010000054.1:10900-47121 GCA_964457335.1 uncultured Enterobacteriaceae bacterium
CGTCCCTCGTAGAGGTGGCAGGCGACCGCGTGGCCGCTCGTGACCTCGTGGGCCCGCGGCACCTCCGCGCGGCACCGGTCGAACGCGAGCGGGCAGCGGGTGTGGAACCGGCAGCCCGCGGGCGGGTTCATCGGGCTCGGCACATCGCCCGCCAGGACGATGCGCTTGCGACGACGCGCCGGGTCGGGCTCGGGCGCGGCCGAGAGCAGCGCCTGGGTGTAGGGGTGCGAGGGCCGCGCGAACATCGAGGCCCGGGGCGCCTTCTCGACGATCTGGCCGAGGTACATGACCACCACGTCGTCGGCGATGTGCCGCACCACCGAGAGGTCGTGCGTGACGAAGATGTAGGAGAGTCCGTACTCGTCCTGGAGGTCCATCAGCAGGTTCAGCACCTGCGCCCGGACCGAGACGTCGAGGGCGCTCACCGCCTCGTCGCACACCACGAAGTCCGGGTGCAGGGCGATGGCGCGCGCGATGCCGATGCGCTGGCGCTGCCCCCCCGAGAACTCGTGCGGGTAGCGGGAGATGTACTTCGGCTGGAGCCCCACACGCGCCAGCAGCTCCCGCACGCGGTCCTCGGCCTCCGCCGCGGTCGGGACCACCCCGTGGAGCAGGAGCGGGCGCCCGATGATCTGCCCGATCGTGTGCCGCGGGTTGAGCGAGGAGTAGGGGTCCTGGAAGATGATCTGCATGTGCCGCCGCATCGCGCGGAGCTCGGTGGGCCCGAGCGTCGGCAGGTCCTTCCCGCGGAACCACACGTGACCGGAGTCCGGCTCGACCAGGCGCAGGATGGCCCGGCCGGCCGTCGTCTTTCCGCATCCGGACTCGCCCACCACGGCGACCGTCTGCTTCCGCCCCAGCGTGAAGCTCACGTCGTCCACGGCGCGGACCGTCCCCACGTGGCGCCGGAAGAAGCCGCGGAGGACCGGGAAGTGCTTGGTGAGCCCTTCCACCCTCAGCAGGGGCTCGCTCGGTTCAGCCATGCGCGAGGGCTCCGTGCTGGGGGTGATGACAGAAGGCGACGTGCTCCGCGCCGAGCTCCACGCGCGGGGGAGGGCTGGCGCATGCCTCGGTGGCGAAGGGGCACCGGGTGCGGAAGCGGCACCCGCTCGGGAAGTCGAGCGGGCTCGGGACCATCCCCTCGATCGTGGGGAGGCGCGTACGCGCGCCGTGCTCGCCGGGCAGCGAGCCCATGAGCCCGCGCGTGTACGGATGCACCGGACGGGCGAAGATCTCGTCGGTCGGCGCGGTCTCCACCACCTTTCCCGCGTACATGACCACCACGCGGTCGCAGGTCTCCGCGACGACGCCGAGATCGTGCGTGATGAGGATCACCGCCATCCGCCGGTGCGCGCGCTCCCGGTTCAGGAGCGCCAGGATCTGCGCCTGGATGGTGACGTCGAGCGCGGTCGTGGGCTCGTCGGCGATGAGGAGGTCGGGGTTGCAGGCGAGCGCCATGGCGATCATGACGCGCTGCTTCATGCCGCCGGAGAGCTGGTGCGGGTACTCGTCCACCCGCTGCCGGGCGGCCGGGATCCCCACCTCCTCGAGCATCCGGATGGCGATCTCCCGGGCCTCCTCCGGCTCCTTGCCCTGGTGGAGGATGACCGACTCCGCGATCTGGTCGCCGACCGTGTACACCGGGTTCAGCGACGTCATCGGCTCCTGGAAGATCATCGCGATGCGATCGCCGCGCACGCGACGAAGCGCGTCCATCGGGAGCTTGACGAGGTCGTAGGGCGCGCCGCCCGGCGGGTGGAAGCGGATCTCGCCGCCCACGATCCGCCCGGGCGGCTGTGGGATGAGCCGCAGGATGCTCATCGACATCACGGACTTGCCGCAGCCCGACTCGCCCACGATCCCCACCGCCTCGCCGCGGTGCACCGTGAAGCTCACCCCGTCGACCGACGGGAGGACGCCGGCGTCCGTGAAGAAGTGGGTCCGGAGGTCCTTCACCTCCAGGAGCACGTCGGCCATCAGGACCTCAGCTTGGGATCGAGGGCGTCTCGGGCCCCCTCTCCGAGGAGGTTGAGCAGGGACACGGTGAGGAAGATCGCGAACCCCGGCGCCAGGATCAGCACCCAGGAGCTGTTGGCGCGGCCGGTCGCGAGGATCTGCCCCCAGCTCGGCACGCGCGCGTCGCCGAGGCCGAGGAAGCTCATCGTCGACTCCACCAGGATCGCCGACGCCACGCCGAAGGTCGCGCTCACCAGCACGGGCCCGATCGCGTTCGGGAGGATCTCCTGGAAGATGATCTGCGCCTTGGAGAAGCCGGCCGCGCGCGCCGCCGCGACGAAGTCGAGCTCGCGGAGCCGCAGGAACTCCGCGCGAACGAGGCGGGCCGGACCCGTCCAGGTCACGACCGCGATGATCAGCATGATGTGGAAGATGCTGCGCTCGGGGATGAACGCCGCCACGGCCAGCACGAGGAACAACGAGGGGATGCAGATCACCACCTCGACGATCCGCATCAGCAGCGCGTCCACGCGGCCGCCGAAGAACCCCGCGATCGCGCCGATGATGGTCCCGAAGGTGCAGTAGATCGCCACCGCGAAGATTCCGACGGTGAGGGAGACCCGCGTCCCGTAGAGGAGCCGCGTGAAGACGTCGCTGCCCGCGGAGTCCGTACCCAGCCAGTGGTCGGGGGAGGGGGGCGCCATGGTGCGGCGCACGTCGGTGTCGCCCGGCGCGATGCGCACCAGCGGCCAGATCGCCGTGGGAGGCGTCCCCGCGGCCTCGAGGCGCGCCTGCTCCTCGGTGTAGTAGGTGGGCGGCCGCTTCAGGTCGACGGCGTAGACGGTCGCCATGGCGGCGAGCCACGCGAGCATGGCGCCTGCCAGCGCCCGCCTGCGCGAGCTGGACCGCTCGCGGCGCGGGCGCGCGGCCGTGCGCCTCCACCACCACGCCAGGGGCACCGCGAGGAGCGTCCAGAACACGAGGATGGTGTTGAAGAAGATGTCGATCCCGCTCGGGTACACGTTCCGATCGAACAGGGTCGCCAGCCAGGGGAACTCGGGTCCGGCGCCGGCGATCCACACGAAGGGCTTGTTCGCGATGACGACCGGCACGTAGACCGCGACGACGAAGAGCCCGATCACGCCCCAGAGGGAGGCGTAGGCGACCTTCCGCTTGCGGAACTGGCCCCAGACGATCTCCGCCCAGGTCGGGTCCTCGGGGGGAAGGTGGGTGGTGTCAGTCAAGGTTGATCCGCGGGTCGACGAGGGCGTAGGAGAGGTCGGAGATCAGGATGCCGACGAGGGTGAGCACCGCCGAGGCGAGCAGCACCGCCATGACGGCGTTGTAGTCGCGCAAGTTGATGGAATCGACGAGGTACGACCCCATGCCCGGGATCGTGAACACGACCTCGATGACGACGCTCCCCGACACCAGCACCGGCAGGATGCCGCCGAGCAGCGTCAAGATGGGGATCATGCCGTTGCGCACGGCGTGCTTGACGATGACGACCGGCTCTTCGAGGCCCTTGGCGCGCGCGGTCCGGATGTAGTCGGCGCGGATCACGTCGATGACGCCGGTGCGCGCGTAGCGGGAGAGGGCGGCCAGCGCGACGGAGGTGCTCGTCGCGATCGGGAGCGCGAGGTGCCACGCCACGTCCGCGATCTGCCCGAGCGTCGTGACCGGAAGCTTGTCGTCGTCGCTCTGGAAGCCGCCCACCGGGAACCACTCGAAGGGGTGTCCGTCCGCGAGCAGCTTCAGGAGCACCGTGCCCGTGAAGAAGGTCGGGAGGCTGTAGAGGACGAAGAGCCCGACCGTGAGCAGGGTGTCCGAGCGGGAGCCCGACCGGACGGCCGAGTACACGCCCAGCGGGACCGCGATGAGGTAGGCCAGCAGCACCGCGGTGAGGGAGAGGCTCACCGAGTACTTGAGCTTGTCCGTCAGCGTGTCGAGCACGGGGATGCGGTTGTTCGGCGAGACGCCCAGGTCGAGGTGGAGGAGCTTCCACCAGTAGTTGGCGAACCGGGTGTCGAAGAAGAAGGCGTGCACCTTCTCGGCCCCCGTGTACTCGTAGCGCTCCCGCTCCGCCTGCCACCACGCCTGCCACTTGGTGGTCACGTCGGACTGGCACGCGGGATCGGCGCCCTGCCCACGGGGGCGGGTGCCCTCGGACGCGCCGGCGGGTGTCTCGGTGGGGAGGGGATCGCAGCGCCACGTGCGGATGGTCTCGTTGAACGCGCCGCGGGCGCGGTTCTCATCGCGGGCGGCCGTGGGATCCCCGATTCGCTCGCTCACGAGCGGGAGGGCGGCCGCCGTGGTCAGGTAGGCGGCGGCGAGCCGGCGCACCTCGGGCGAAGGGTCCTCGGCGAGCAGCACGACCAGGTGTCGCACCAGGTAGTTCCCGTAGTCCTCGAGCGCGTCCTTCGCCGCGATCACCTCGGCCGGCGTCGGCGTGCCCTCCAGGGCCTGCGCCGTGACCACCAGCTCCCGCACGTCCTCCGTCGTGAGCGCGAAGCGCGTGTTCACCAGGATGGGCTTGTCGAGGTCGAACTGCCGCTTGAAGAAGATCACCGCCTCGGACTGCGTGGCGCTCCCTGTCTGCTGGTCCGCCGCCCCCGCGGCGCCCGGGTTGCCGGGCGCGAGGTTGATGAGGACGAACACGACCATCGAGATCATGAAGAAGGTCGGGAACATCCACAGGATGCGCTTCAGCGCGTACTGGAGCATGCGCCGCTACCCCGGGGCGTCGGAGAAGGAGAAGAGCCGCGCGTCGCGGTGCGGGTTGAGGCGCGAGATCACCGGCTCGTTCACGTAGTCCCAGTAGAGCACCGGCCGCTTGCGCTGGTAGAAGAACGTGTACGGCTGCTCGTCGTGCACCAGGGCGTGGAACTGGTGGCAGAGCTCGATGCGCTTCTGCGGATCGAACTCCCGCCGGAGCTCCTCGGCGATGCGGTCGCCCTCGGGGTTGCGGAAGCTGACGTAGTTGGAGGACTGCGGCTTGTCGGCCTCGGACGAGTGCCAGATCTGGAAGAGGTCGATCTCCCAGCTCGGGACCCAGGCGCCGCTGTAGGCGTCGAAGTCGCGCTCGGCGTTCTTCTTCAGCTGGGCCGCCCACTCGAGCGGCTGCGGCGTCATCCGGATGCCGATGCGCTGGAGCGCCTCGCCGTACACGCGCGCGAGCGTCTCGTACTCGGTCGAGCCGCCGTAGATCACCATCGTGAACTCGAAGGGGACCTTCTTCCCGTCGATGACCTTGTCGCGGAGCCCGTCCCCGTCCGTGTCCTTCCAGCCCGCCTCGTCGAGGAGCTTCGCCGCCGCCTCGAGGTCGTAGGGCCAGGGCTCGATGCTCTGGTCGTAGCAGGGGTTGGACTGGTCGAACGGGCCCGAGGTGACCGTCCCCAGCCCCCCGAACACGCCGTCGACCAGGCCCTGGCGATCGAGCGCCTGGGTCAGCGCGCGACGGACGCGCTTGTCCTGGAACAGGGGCCGCGCCATGTTCCAGCCGAAGTAGAAGAACGACGCCTCCTGGTGCACGAGGAGGTTCAGGCGCTCCTCCCCGAGGTAGGGCTCCTTGCCCTTGAGCTCGGAGACGTACTGGGAGGGCTGCACCTGGGTGTAGTCGAGGTTGCCCTTGGCGAGGTACCGCAGCCACGCGGCCTGGTCCTTGAGCACCGAGATCTCGATCCCCGCGAAGTTGGCGGGGAAGCACTTCGACAGGTGGTACGTCGGGTTCGCGACGAACGACATCTTGACGCCCGGCTCCCAGCTCACGAAGCGGTAGGGGCCCGTCCCGATGCCCTTCTGGTTGTACCAGTGGCTGTTCTGCTTGTCGCCCCAGGTGGCGTCGTCGAACTTCTGCCCGTCCTCGTCGTACATGTAGAGCCAGCGCGGCGTGGGGTGCAGGTCGCCGAGCAGGATGGAGTGGTTGATGTAGAGGTTCTCCCTGAAGTGGACGCGGAAGTGGTGGTCGTTCACCACCTCGATCCGGTCCCACGACTCGAAGTACGTGCGCAGGCTGGCCGCCCGGCCGACGACCTGCGGGTTCTGGATGACCTCCAGCGTGAACAGGAAGTCGTCCGCCACGACCTCGTGGGGCGCCGCGAGCCAGGCGTGCCGGGGATCCTTCAGGTCGACCGCGGGGGCCTGCCACTGGACGCCCTTCCGCAGGTACACGTCGTAGGTGAGGCCGTCGTCGGAGCGGACGATCTTCGTGGCGAGGTCCGGATACCAGTCGTCGGGCGACCAGGGGGACTGGTACGCGAGGCGCGAGCCGATGTAGCGGTAGAGCTCCGCGAGGTCGGCCGCGTTGTTCGAGGCCAGGATGTTGAGGCCCGGCGGGTCCGACGCGACCTGGCGGCGGAGCGTGCCCGAGGGGTCGACCTCGGTCGGCCAGTTGGGCGGGTAGGTGATCGGTCGCAGCAGGTTCGCGGGGTCCTTCAGCGCCGCCTCGTCCTCGGCGGAGGCGTAGCAGGTGCCGCCCGGCGCCGTCGAGACCGTGCTCGAGGTGGAGGCGCCGTTGGTCTTCGGGCCCTTCGCCTCGACGACCACGCCCCCGCTCTCGATGTTCGCGACGCGGGTCTCGAGGTTGTGGAGCTGGGCGGTGTTGATGACCCCGATCACGACGAGCAGGAGGAGCAGGCCCACACCGAGCCCGGACTGCAACAGACGCTTCATCACACCCTTCGAGACGTTCCGGCCAAGGTACGGGGTCCGGGGCGTGGAGACAACCACCCCCGGTCAGAATCTGTCCGGCCGGTCACATCCGTGCACAGGGTCGCCTCAATCCTCCGACGGTGTCGACAGGGAGCGGCGGATCCGCACCGCCCGCACGCGCCGCGGCGTCGCGTCGACGACCTCCAGCTCCAGGCCCGTGGCCGTCTCGAGGCGGTCGCCGACGGTCGGGATGCGGCCCGCGAGCGTGATGCACAGGCCCGCGACGGTCGAGTAGTCGCCCTCCGGGAGCTCCAGGGAGAGCGCCCGCGCCACCTCGTGCACGGGCGTGTTGCCCGGCACGACCCACGCGCCGTCCGGCTCGCGCAACGCCGCGCCCGCCGCCTTGTCGTTCTCCGTGAGGAGCTCGCCGACGAGCTCCTCAAGGAGGTCCTCCACGCTCACGAGGCCCACGATCGTGCCCTGCTCGTCGAGCACGAGCGCGATCGACGCGCGCTCGCCCTGGAGCTTCCGCAGCAGCGTCGGGGCGGGCATCGTGTCGGGCACGAACGTCACGGGGAGGAGGGGCTCGAGGCGCCACTCGTGGGTCCGCACCGCGGCCCCGAGGACGTCCCGGACGTTCACCACCCCCACGATGTTGTCCGAGCTCCCCTCGTAGACGGGGAGGCGCGCGTGCGGGTGGGACCGGACGAGGTCCGCGAAGGCCTCGCCGCCGATGTCGCGCGGCACCGCGACGATGTCCGCGCGGGGCACCATCAGCGTGTAGGCGTCGAGGCTGCTGAACTCGAGCGCGCGGGTCGCGATCTCGCCGGCGTGCGGGTCGAGCGCCCCCGCGGAGGCCGCCTCCTCCACCATCTGCTGCAGCTCCTCCGGCGAGAGCCGGGTCTCGCTGAAGGTGGTCCGGTCGCCGAAGAGCCGCAGGACGAGGTTCGAGGCCCCGGTCAGGAGCGCCACGAGCGGCCGGGCGACGAACGCGAGGGCGGCGAGGGGCCGCCCGATGAAGAGCGCGTAGGCCTCGCCGGCGCGCAGGGCGAGCGACTTCGGCACGAGCTCGCCGAGGACGAGCGAGAGGAAGGACACGGTGGCCACGACGAGACCGAGGGCGAGCTTGTCCGCGTAGGGGGCCAGGACGGGGACCGTGGCGAACGCGGGAGCGATGTCGGCCGCGATCGACGCGCCGCCGAACGCCGCGGCGGTCGCGCCGATGACGGTGATGCCGATCTGCACGGTGGCGAGGAAGGCCTCGGGATCCGACCTGAGTCGCACGACCGCGCGGGCGGCGTTGCTGCCCGCCTCCACGAGCTCCGCGAGCCGCGTCTTGCGGAGGGAGAGGACGGCGATCTCCGCGCCGGCGAACACGCCGTTCAGCAGCACGAGGCCGAGGATGAAGAGGATCTCGGTGAGCAAAGGACGTTCCGGCCGGCGCTCGCGAGAGGAGCGTCGGGTTGGAGGATTATCGTCGCCGACGCGCGCGCGTCGTTCCTACCCGACGGCCTCGACGCTCGGCGGCGCCGCGAGCCCCACGTGCCGGGCCCACGACCGCAGCGTGGCCTCGTGCGACGCGCCCAGCGCGGCGATGGCGGCGAAGCGCGCGGGGGTGTAGCCCTGGTCGCGGCTCGGCCAGGCCGGGAAGAGGGGGTCCCCGGCGAACTGGACCGCGAGGGAGGGCAGCTCGGTCGGGCGCGCGAGGCGGAGCACCAGCAGGTCCAGCGGGCCCCGCTCGGGGTGGGTCAGCTCGAAGGCCACGGCGCAGGTCGGGTGGGCGTCCCGCCACGCCGGATCCTGGAGCAGCGCGTCGACGGGCTCCGCGGGGCCGGGGCCTCCTCCGCCCCAGGCGCGCGCGGAGACGAGCCGGAAGCCCTCCTCGTCGACCATCCGCGCGAGCAGGTCGCGCAGCTGCTGGTGCCACTCACCGGCGCGCGTGAACGCATCGGCCTCGGCATCGACGTACACGGCGTGGCGGCAGGAGCGCCGCACGAGCGCGAGGACGCCGCTGTTGTCGTGGTGGCCCCCGTCGGTAACGAAGAGGTCGGGGTCGCGCTCCTCGCCGTCCCAGAGGAGCTCCGCGAGGAGCCCGGGGAGCCATCCGTCCGGGGTCGCCTGCCGCCCCACGTACCGCGGGGCCGGGAGCCAGCGGCCGAGTTGCAGGTTGAAGAACGCCAGCACCGTCCCGAGCCCGCGGTCCCCGCGCGCGCCCATCTGCGAGCCCGCGGCGGCCGCGGAGAGCGCCACCACCTCGGCCAGGGAAAGGCGGTAGCGCGCGACCCACGCCCACCCGATCGTCGGCCCGCCGACGCCCGTGGGGACGACCTCGAACGGGGTCGTGTGGCGGCGCGCGAGCTGCGGGTCGGTGGTGTTCGGCACGTTGACGCAGGCGCCCACCACGAGGAGCGGCCGGTGATCCGGCGGCCCCAGCACCTCGTGGAGCTCCCGCCCGGCTTCGGGGCCGAGGAACGCCTCGCGGATGGCCTCCGCCCACTCGTCGTGGAGGCTCGTGCCGGCGCGCGACGGGCCACCGCGCAGGGCCACGGCGAGCGCGAGGAGCGCCGGCGCGACGAGCAGCACGGCGTAGAGCCCGGCCGTGTCGCGGCCGACCCGCGCGATCACGCCCCCCAGGGCGCCGAGGACGGTGGCCCCGACGTGATCCACGGCCCCGGCGACGCCCGGCACACCCGCGGCGCCGAGCAGCGCCGAGACCGCGACGAGCGCGATCCCGGCGGCCGCGCCCCGCACCCGCGCGCGCCCCGTGGTCCAGCCGCGCCGGCGGAGGCGCCACTCGACGGACATCGCGAAGAGGAAGCCCAGGGGCGCGAGGGCGGCGAGCCGCGTCGCCGTCAGGACCCCCCAGAGCGAGAGCAGGAGCCCCAGCGGCCGCAACGCGCGCGCGACCGCGTTCGGGCGCAGCAGGGCGGGCGCGGCCCAGGTCGCGGACGCGAGCACGATCCACCCGATGATGGGCGCGCTCCGCTGGAGCCAGAGCTCCGTCCCGAGCGGGACCGGCGCCAGGAGCCAGTCGAAGCCCGGGAGCCCCGCGATCCAGGCGGGCAACACCACCCCGGGCACGTTCGGATCCAACGACGCGAGCGCCGCGACGAGGAGCGCGTTGGCCAGCCACAACGCGCCGACGCCGAGCGTGACCGCCAACATCGCCACGTTGGCCGCCACGAGCTTCGCCATCCGCCACACGCCGCGGCGGCCCTTCGCCGCGGTGATCCCCAGGTAGTCGGCGTTGGCGGTCCACGCGGCGATCGGGATCCCGGCGAGTCGGTCCCGCGCGCGGAGCCACCAGCCGACCCCGCTCCACGCGCCCCCCGAGACCACGGACAACACGTCCACGCGGTCCAGGAAGCCGGCGGCTCGCGCAGCCGCGAGCGCTCCGCCGGCGAAGGCCGCGGATCGGACCCCGCCGCCCGAGAGCGCGAGGCCCACGCGGGCGCCCTTTGCGGGGACGCCCCGCGCCTCGCGGGACGACGCGATCCAGCCGTCGTCGTCGGGGACGACGGGCAATCGATCCGGCGGCGCGCCGAAGTAGCGGACGGCGCTGCGCGCGTGGAGCGCGGCCAGCCAGGCCCAGGGGAACAGGGCGAGCCGCTCGAGGGCGCCGTGCAGGCGCGTGCCCTCCAGCATCCCCGTCGGTGGGGTCCCCGGCAGCCCGAAGAGCGTGTAGACGTGCGAGATCGCCGTCAGCACCCAGGGCCCCAGCGCCTGCTCGATGCTCGGGACGATGGCGATCAGGAAGGACGCCACGGCCCGCTGGGCGAGCGCATGCCAGCGCGTGCCCTCCCGGGGGACGCCGTACTCGCCGAAGCCCCAGGCGAGCCCGGCCGCCACGAAGACCGTGGCACGGAGGAGCCAGGCCGGGTGCGGCGGGGCCTCCACGTCCGGCACGAGCGCGAGGCCGACGGCCGTGGCGGCGAGCAGCGTGCGCGCGTAGCCGGGCGTCTCGAACGTCTCGACGCGGAGCATCCGGCGCCACGCCCACGCCCCGATCAGCGCGGCGAGAGGCACCGCGGCCGGGACGAAGCGACCGACGAACGCCGGGTCGTCGACGCGCATCGGCAGCCCGAGCACCACCAGGAACGGGAGCGCGAGGGGAAGCCCGCCCGCGAGCACCGCGGCGATGCGACGTCTCCGGGACGCGCCCGCGCCCCACGGGCCCGAGGCGACCGCCACCAGGGACATCACGGCCAGCCCCGCGAGCGCGAAGGCCCCGCCGATCGAGAGGATGCCGAGGTGCCGGAGCGCCGCGCCGACGCCGGCGACGAGCGCGCCGAGGCCCGCCGGGACGCAGCCCACGATCGCCACGAAGGGGCGGCGGCGGACCAAGAGGCCGAGGCCGAGCACGGTCGTGGTCACCGCGAGCCCGTACCACTTCACCTGCGTCGCGACGTAGCCGATGGTGAGCAGGCGCCCGGGGTTCGCGGGGGGCGTGGCCCCGGCCGCGTGCGCCAGCGCGGCCAGCAGCGCGCCGTTCTCGGTGAGGTCGGCGAGCCCGGCCGCCACGGCGCCGGCGAGCGCACCCAGGCGGACGGTTCGCGGGAGGTCTCCGGCGAGGGCGCCGACGCAGAGGACCAGGAGCGCGACGTAGGCGGGGACGACCAGGAAGCTGTCGAACCAGAGGAGGCGCCCCCCGGCGTCGAGCGCCGGGTCGGCGTAGCCCTCGGCGCCGCAGCCCGCGATCGCCTCGACGAAGCTCCGCCACGTCGGCTCGAGCAACAGGTACTGCACGCGCTGTCCGCCCGCGCAGGCGACGTCGGGGAACACGCCCGGGAGGAACCCGAGCGTCCCGGCCAGGATCCAGGCGAAACACACCGCGATCGCGCCGAGCACGAGCGGGGTCCATGGCAAGCGGCCGGGCGCGGCGTCCATCGGTCGGATCCCCGTGGAGCACCCGAGCGGGCTCGCGCGGGCGCGGCGGAGGGTAGCACAGGGGTTCGCGGCGGGGGAACCCGGCGCGGGACCTCCGTCGCGTGTGATCGAGGGGCGACGCGCACCGGGCTCGTGCGCGGGGCGGCCCCCGTTCGAGGGCTCCCGAGTTCATTTGACGACAAACTACCGGCGGTACGCAAGTCGCGGCGTATTTTGTGGATAGTCCGAGAGGCGGGGGCGCGGTGGCCGCAGCGAGAGGACCTCCGCCGGGGCACGCGCGGGGTTACCGTCCCACTCAACTTGCGGGCAGGACGAACCATCGTCGTTTTCGAGGCGCCGGCTCCGGCCCGCGTTCCCCTCCGCGGAGACACGCGTTGGACCGCATGAGCACGGACGAGATCCCGCCGGACGTTCGCGGGTTCATCCGCGCGCACGTCCCGTCCGTGGGCCACATGGAGGCGCTCGCGCTCGCCATCGAGCAGGAGCGGGTGTGGACCGGCCCCGAAGTCGCGAAACGGCTGTACGTCGAGGAGGGGCAAGCCGTCTCGATCCTCAAGGACCTCACCGTGACCGGGATCCTCGCCTGGGTCGCGGAGGAGGGGGGGTGGCGACGGAGCCGCACGGACACCGAGCTCGCCGAGCTCGCCGAGCGGACCACCCGCATGTACCGGCAGCGGCTGGTGGTGATGACGAACCTGATCCACGCGCGAAAGGACCCGGGCCAGCAATTCGCGGACGCGTTCCGCTTCCGGAAGGGGTGATCCGATGGCGCTCGTCGTCTACACCTTGTGCTTCCTGACCGCCGCCGGGTGCGCCGTCGTCCTGCTCGGCGCGTACCGGCGCTCGCGGGCCCCGCTGCTCTTCTGGTCCGGCGTGTGCTTCGTGGGGCTGGCGCTCAACGAGGCGATGGTCCTGGTGGACACCTTCGTCATCAGTGACACCAGCTTCTTCGTCGTCCGCAACGCGATCGGCCTGGCGGCCCTCTGCGTCATGCTCGGGAGCCTGATTCTCGACGAAGGAGCAGACCGATGAGCGGCGTGCTCCTCGGCGCCTCGGCGGTGGCCGCGTTCGCGATCGCGCTGTTCTTCGTCCGCTTCTGGCTGCGGTCGAAGGACGCGCTGCACGCCTACTTCGCCGCGGCGTTCGTCCTGCTGGGCATCCACCGCCTCGTGCTCGCGGCGCAGGAGATCCCGAGCGAGGCGCACCCCGCCATCTACCTGCTGCGCGCGGCCGCCTACCTGCTCATCATCGTCGCCGTGCTCGGCAAGAACCTCGGGGCCTCGCGGGCCTGAACGCGACGGCGCTACGGGGTCTTGGGGCGCGCGGTCCCCTCGAGCTCCTCGGCCAGCAGCGCGAGCACGCGGCGGAAGGTCTCGGCCTCCTCGGCCGAGACGCGGGAGAGCGTGGCCCCGACGGCGGCCTCAGCGGTGCCCGCGCGGATTCCGTCGATCGCGGCGCCGCCGGGGGTGAGGCGGAGGCGCACCCGCCTTTGGTCGGCCGGGTCGGCCTCGCGCGTGACGAGCGCCTGTGACACGAGACGCTTCAGCACCGCGGTGAGCGTGCTCGGGTGGTCGTGCAGCGAGCGCGCGAGCTCACCCGCGGTGAGGCCGGGGTTCTGGCCCACCACGCGGAGCACGAAGCGTTGGGGGCCGGTCACGCCGAAGCGGGCGTGCATCGCGCGGGACACCGCCTGTAGCCCGTGGTCCAACGCCCAGAGGCGTTCCAGCGTCCGGAGGGTCTCCTCGTCGTCGATCACGCGTGCCATGGGTCGCCGACGTATCGCGTCCGTCTCCGTGGGGCGGGCGCGGCCAACTCATCGGGAGGCCGCGCCCGCAGTGGGATCAGTAGCAGCCGGTCGAGTCGTCGCAGCTCATGGATGCGCCGGTGCCGAAGGTGTAGGCCGTGCCGCCCGCGTAGGCGTCAGCGGGCACGTTGTCCGCGAAGTCCGACGTGACGATCGACGCGCTGGAGGTCCCCGTGAACGCGAACACGCCCGCGTCCTCGCCGACGTTGGACGAGAACGTGCAGGACGTGAACGTCCCCGAGGTGTTGGTGTCCAGGTAGATCGTCCCGCCGGACCCCGCGACGTTCTCCGAGAACGTCGTGCTCCGGACGGAGACGGTGGACGTGTAGTAGGCGTGCAGGGCGCCGCCGTAGCCGGACGACACGTTCGCGCTCACGGTGCTGTCCACGATGTCCACCGTCGAGACCGACACGAGCAGGCCCGCGGCCGTCGCCGCCGTGTTGGACGACACGGTCGAGGACTCGATCGTGCCCGTGCTCGACGACACGGAGAGGCCACCGGCGGAGTAGCTGCCGCCCGCCGCGTTCTGGCTGACCGTCGAGTCGGCCATCGTGAAGTCGGAGTGGGACAACACGATGCCGCCGCCGGCGGTCGAGGCGTCGTTGGACGACACCTCGACCGTGTCGATCACGAGGCCGTCCGAGCTCGTGGCGTACAACCCGCCGCCGGAGCTGGCGGTGTTCCACGCGAGCGTCGTGTCGGCCAGGGTCGCGTCCGTACAGGCCTGGAGGAAGATCCCGCCGCCCGAGGAGCTGGCGATGTTGCTCTCGACGATCGAGTCCGCGATGGTGAGGTCGGACGCGAGGCAGTACACACCGCCGCCGTTGCTCCCGGAGCCGTTCTGGATGGTGACCCCCTCGATGGAGAGGGTTCCGCCCGTGCTGCTCACGACCGTCCCCGAGCCGCCGCCGTCGAGGATGGTGGTCTCGGCTCCGTTGAGGCCGGAGATCGTGAGGCTGACGCCGCTCCCGTCGATCTGCGCGTACCAGACGCCGTCGCAGAGGTGCAGCTCGCCGTCGCCGGGCGCCGACCAGACGACTGCGCCGTCCCCGGTCCCGGCCCCCAGGGTGTCGCTGATCGCCGACCAGCCCGAGGCGTCCTCCCAGGACGCGACGCCGGCCTCGAGGTCGGCCGTCCAGTCGCGGAGGGTGTCGCAGTCGTTCGCAATCCCGTCGCACTGCTCGGCCGCGCCCGGGTACACCGTGCCGGCCGCGTCGTCGCAGTCGTTCGAGTCCGCGACGTACGCTTCGGGCTGGTCGCAGGCGCTGGAGGTCGCGGCGCGGTCGCCGAAGGTGTCGCCGTCGGCGTCGGCGTACCAGGTCGTCTCGCCGCGGGCGCCCGGGTCGTCGTTGTCCGCGCGGCCGTCGCAGTCCTCGTCCACGTCGGCGTCGTCGCAGGTCTCCACGCCAGCCGGGCTGATGTCCGCCGAGGTGTCGTCGCAGTCGCTGGCGTCGGCCACGTATCCGGTGGGCAGGTCGCAGCGGTCGAGGGTGGCCTCGATCGCGCCGTACCCGTCGCCGTCGGCGTCCTCGTACCAGGTGGTCGCCGTGGCCGAGTCGACGCTCGTGTCGGCGTCGTCCGTCGCGCCGTCGCAGTCCTCGTCCACGTCGGCCGCGTCGCAGAGCTCGGTGGCCGCCGGGCTGATCGCCGCGTCGGCGTCGTCGCAGTCGCCGCCTTCGTCGACGCGACCGTCGACCGCGTCGCAGGTCACGACGGTGTCCGCGTCGTCGCCGTAGCCGTCGCCATCCGCGTCGGCGTACCGGGTGACGCCGGCGGCCAGGTCCACGCCCGTGTCGGCGTCGTCGGCGGCGCCGCTACAGTCCTCGTCGACATCGGCGTCGTCGCAGACCTCCTGGGCCGCGGGGCTGATGGCGCCGTCCGCGTCGTTGCAGTCGTCGGCGTTCTCCACGTGGGCGGGCGGCGCGTCGCAGGTGGCGATGGCGCCGTCCGGGTCGCCGTAGCCGTCGCCGTCGACGTCGGCGTACATCGTCACCACGTCGATCGCGTCCTCGTCGGCCGCGCCGTCGCAGTCGTCGTCGAGGTCGTTGCACAGCTCGTCCGCGCCGGGGAAGACCGCCGCGTTGGCGTCGTCGCAGTCCTCGCTCGCGAAGCTGCCGTCGGAGTCGGCGTCGGTGGTGCTCGGGTCGGCGGCGCTGTCGTCCGCGGGCGGCTTGTCGGGGGTGCACCCGACGAGCAGGGCGAGCACGAGCGAGAGACGAGGGAGTGCGTACACGGGGTCCTCCAGGGGCGGTGCGGAGAGGATCGTACGGGTGCGCCCGGGCCGGAGGGTGCGGGGAGGTACGGGATCCCGTGATTCGCGTCGTCACGCGGACATGCTCCGAGATTGTTCCTTTGGGGTCAAATGTGTTGCCCTTACGGGGTGCCCTCGGCGCACCGCCGCGCGGGGGCTCGGGCGTCTGTCACGAATTGTCACGGAGTCGTTGCGGGCGCATCCGTCCGGCGCACGCGTGGCATTTCGCCACGGTCCCCCGCCGGGCACGGGAGCCGCGGACGCCCGCAGCGGCACCGACGCCGCCGCAGTGCGGAGCAGCTGCCCCGAGCCCCCCGCCGGACGATCTCGTGCTTCGGGCGTTCGTGTTCGTCACCGGGGAGCGGCTGGCGCCCGCCGCGGTCGAGGGCGCCGCCGACCGGGCGTCGATCCGTCGCCGCGAGCCCTTCGGCGAGGAGGTCTCGCTCGCGCACGACCTCGGCACCACGCGCGCGGTGCTCCTCGTCACCCACGGCACGCTCCGCACGTTCTTCCCGTACTTCGAGGCGAGCGGCGACACGATCGACGCGGTGCTCGACACGGCGCTCGACGGGCTCGACCCGGACGACCGCTGCGACGTCGTGCGACGCCTCGGCTGGATGGCCGTCGCGATCGCCCACGGGCACACGTTCTTCGGCGACCTCGACACCGAGGCCGGCTGCGACGCGGACGCCGCCGGGTACCTCGGGGTCGTCGTCCGCTTCGTCGACGGCGAGCCCGTCGTCGTGCAGTCCACCCACGCGGACGTGCACCGCGGCGACGCGATCGTCGCGATCGACGGGGTCGACATGGGCACGCTCCTGGAGGCGTCGTGGAGCTGGCACGGCGCGGCCACGTGTACCGCCTCGATCTCGCGTTCCGCCCGCTGCTCCTCGTGCACCCCACCACGGTGTCCGCCGCCGAGAACTTCTCGATGATGCTCGTGGGCGCGGACCGGCTCACCGCGCTGATCGGCGAGCGCAGCGCGGGCACGAACGGCAACATCACGGGGGCGATGCTGCCGGGGAGCTTCTTCTTCACCTTCACCGGGATGGAGGTGCTCTTCCCGGACGGGAGCACGCTCCACGGGGTCGGGATCGAGCCGGATCTCGAGGTGATCCCCTCCCAGGCGGACCTGCGCGACGGCATCGACCCGGAGCTCCTCGCGGCGATCGAGGTGCTCGGGCGATAGCCGCCGGCCTCGGGACCGGTCGCCCGGCGCCGTTCCTGCACCGACGACGTGGGCGCCCGGGTGCTCGAGCGCGGCCTCGCCCGCTGAGGGCGCCCCACGGCCTCGCCGCGAGGGCGCCCGCCGGCCGCGCCCTACGGCTTCGCCGCGAGCGCCCCCGTGGCGTGGCGGAGCGTGACCTCCGCGAGGCCGACTCGGAGCCGCTCGGCGACGAGCGCCACCTCCGCGGAGGTGAGCGCCGCCTCCGCGTCGGCCACCTCGAGGTAGCCGGCGCCGCCGGCGCGGAAGGCCGCCTCCGCGAGACGGTGCGAGCTCCGCGCGAGCTCGACGGCCTGCTCTGCCTGGGCGAGCCGTCCCCGCGCCGTCCCGAGGTCGAGGGTCGCGCGCGCGATCTCCTCGTGCGC
This sequence comes from uncultured Enterobacteriaceae bacterium, assembly GCA_964457335.1. Classification (GTDB taxonomy): domain Bacteria; phylum Myxococcota_A; class UBA796; order UBA796; family SXON01; genus CAJBVW01. Next base: position 28,039 of record CAYWGD010000054.1, read on the forward strand.
GCGCGCTTCCGCGGCGCGGGCCGTCGCCGTGGCCTCCTGCACGCGGGCAGCCGCCTCGCGGGTAGCCGCCTCGCGCGCCCCGCCGTCCCAGATCGTCCAGGAGGCGACGACGCCGGCGGACCACGTGGTGGGCTCACCCACGAAGTTGTCCGCGTTGCCGGTCTGGAAGGACGCGGCGAGGGCCACCGTGGGGAGGTACCCGGCCCGCGCCGAGCCGAGCCTCGCCTGGGCGAGGTCCACCCCGCCCCGAGCCGCCGCGACGTCGGGGCGTCGGTCGAGCGCGCCGTCGTCCGGCTGGGCAGCCGTCTCGACGCGCGCGGGCAGCTCCAGCTCGAAGTCCGCGGACCGCTGGAGCAGCGTGGCGAGGGTGAGCCTGGCTCCGGCGAGCGCGTTCCGGGCCCCGAGCAGCTCCTGGGCGGCGCGCGTGCGGTCCAGCTCCGCGCGGTGCACCGCGATCTCCGGGACCGTCCCGGCCTTCCAGCGGGCGCGCGTGTCGGCCTCGCGACGCGTGGTCACCTCGACGAGACGCTCGTGCACCCGCACCGCCTCCTGCGCGGCGGCGGCGCCGTGGAAGGTCACGGCCACGAGGAACAGCACGTCGCGCTCGACGCTGGCACGCTCGGCGCGGGCCACGCTCTCGAGGCGCGACGCCTCCCGCATCGAGGCCCACACGCCCGGAGCGAGGAGCGCCTGCGTCGCGCTCGCCCGGAAGCCGAGCTGGTCGAGCGGCTGCACCACGATGTCCGGGGTGATCGCCACCTCCGAGGAGTGCCGGGTATAGGCGGCGCCCACCTCGACGCGCGGCAGATACCCTGCAAGGGCGCGCGCGGAGGCCTGGTCGGCCTGCTGGAGCCGGGCCTCCGCTGCCTGGAGGTCCAGGTTCTGCCGGCCCGCCTCGTCGAGCGCCTGGTCGAGCGTGAGCGCCGAGGCCTCGCGGGGGGCGAGGAGCCCGACCCCCACCGCGATCGCCAGCGCGGCGGCACGGGCGGCGTGGGCCGCGCTCCGCGGGGCGCTCCGCGTCGCGAAGCGTCGGACGAGCACGTAGAACACGGGGGTGAGGACGAGCCCGAACACGGTGACGCCGAGCATCCCGGAGAGGACGGCGGTGCCCATCGCGCGGCGCATCTCCGCCCCGGCGCCCGTGGCCGTCGCGAGGGGCACGACGCCCATCACGAACGCGAGCGAGGTCATGAGGATCGGGCGGAGCCGCAGGCGGCAGGCCTCGATGGCCGCCTCCACGGCGTCCGCCCCCTCCGCTTCGCGGGCCCGCGCGAACTCCACGATGAGGATGGCGTTCTTGGCCGAGAGCCCGATGAGCACCACGAAGCCGATCTGGGTGAAGAGGTTCACCTCCGCGCCCACGAGCCACACGCCGAACACCGCGCCGGTCACCGCCAGCGGCACCGTCAGGAGCGCCGCCACCGGGAGCGACCAGCTGTCGAACTGCGCCGCGAGCAGGAGGAACGCGAGCAGCACCGCGAGGGGGAAGACCAGCTTCCCCGCGCCGCCGGAGAGCTTCTCCTGGAGCGTGAGCTCGGTCCACTCGAAGGCCATCCCGTCGGGGAGGACCTCGCCCGCGAGCCGCTCCATCGTCGCGACCGCCGCGCCGCTGGAGTGTCCGGGGGCCGCGGCGCCGGTGACGTCGGCGGAGAGGTAGCCGTTGTGCCGCACGACCCGGTCGGGACCGTGCGAGGCGGCCACCTCGACGAGCGAGCCGAGCGGCACCATCTCCCCCGTCGCGGAGCGGACCTTCAGCCGGTGCACGTCCGTCGGCTCCATGCGGAACGGCGCGTCCGCCTGGGCGATGACCTTGTAGGGACGGCCGAGGTGGCTGAAGTCGTTCACGTACACCGAGCCGAGGTGCACCTGGAGCGTCTCGAACAGGTCCCCGAGCGGGACGCCGAGGCGCTTCGCCTTCTCGCGGTCGATGTCGAGGTCGATCCGCGGCACGTGGATGCGGTAGCTCGACATCAGGCCGCTGAGCGTCGGCTCCTGCGCCGCGCGGGCGAGCAGCGCCGTGGTGGCCTCGTGCAGCGCCTCGGGGCCGTGACCGGCGCGGTCCTCCACCTGCATCTTGAAGCCGCCGAGCGAGCCGAGGCCGGGCACCGGCGGCGGCGGGAACACGCCGACGAAGCCCTCCTGGATCCCCATGAAGCGCCCCTGGAGCCGGCCGGCGATGGCGGCGGCCGACATCGACGGGTCCGTGCGGTCCTCGAACGGGTCGAGCATCGCGAACAGCACGCCCTCGTTCGGGGACTGGACGAAGCCGTTGATCGACAGGCCCGGGAATGCGACGACGCTCGCGACGCCGGGCTCCTCGAGCGCCATCTTCGACACGCGCTTCATCACGTCCTCCGTCCGGTCCAGCGAGGACGCGGGCGGGAGCTGGGTGATGCCGACGAGGTAGTACTTGTCCTGCATCGGGACGAACCCGCTCGGGAGCTTCGCGAGGCCGAGCCCCGTGAGCCCGAGGAGGGCCACGAAGAGCGCGATCGCGACGCCGCCGGAGCGGAGCATGCGGCGCACCAGCCGGGCGTAGGCCTCCGACGCGGCGTCGAAGCCGCGGTCGAAGGGCCCGAAGACCCAGCGCGCGAGCAGCCGATCCACGCGCCCGGTCGGCTCCCCGTGGTGCCCCTTCAGCAGGAGCCCGGCGAGGGCCGGGCTCAGCGTGAGGGAGTTGATCGCCGAGAGGATGGTGGAGATCGCGATGGTGAGCGCGAACTGGCGGTAGAAGAGCCCGGTCAGGCCGCCCAACAACGCGGTCGGCAGGAACACCGCGGCGAGCACCGACGTGATCGCGATGATCGGGCCGGTCACCTCCGCCATCGCCGCGCGCGCGGCCTCCTTCGCGGAGAGCCCCCGTGCGAGGTGGCGCTCCACGTTCTCCACGACCACGATGGCGTCGTCGACCACGATGCCGATGGAGAGGACGAGCCCGAAGAGCGAGAGCGTGTCGAGCGAGAAGCCGAACAGGTACATCACCGCGGCCGTCCCCACGAGGGACACCGGCACCGCCGCGAGCGGGATGAGCGACGCGCGCCAGGTCTTCAGGAACAGCACGACGACGAGGACCACGAGGAGGATCGCCTCGAGGAGCGTCTGGCCGACGTTCTCGATGGAGGCGCGCACGAAGACCGTCGGGTCGTAGGCGATGCGGAACGCCACGCCCTCGGGGAAGGCGTGCTCGAGCTCGCCCATCCGCGCGCGCACGCCGGCGGCCACCTCGAGCGCGTTGGCGCCCGGCGTGAGGATCACCTGCATGGCGACGGCGGGCTCACCGTCCAGCAGGCTCCGGAGCGCGTAGCCGTCCGCGCCGAGCTCGACGCGCGCCACGTCGCGCAGCCGGGTGAGCTCCCCGGCCGGCCCGACGTTCACGATGACCTCCTCGAACTCCTCGACCTCGGAGAAGCGCCCGCCCGCCGTGATGGCGAGCTCGTGGGCGGCCGAGGAGCCCGGCGACTGGCCGACCACGCCGGCGGCCACCTGGACGTTCTGCTCACGCAGGGCGCCGAGCACGTCGCCGGTGGTGAGGCCGCGCGCGGTCAGGCGCGCCGGATCGAGCCAGACGCGCATGGCGTACTCGCCCGCGCCCCAGACCGCGATCTGCCCGACGCCGGGGATGCGCGTGAGCTCGTCCTCGACGTTCCGGAGGGCGTAGTTCGAGAGGTAGAGCGGGTCGCGCGACGCGTCGGGGGAGACGAGGTGCACGACCATCAGCACGTCGGGCGAGGTCTTCTCGGTGACCACGCCCATCCGCTGCACCTCGACGGGGAGCCGCGGAAGCGCCCGGGCGACGCGGTTCTGCACCTGCACCTGCGCGCGGTCCGGGTCGGTGCCCTGCGCGAACGTCACGGTGAGCGACATCCGGCCGTCGGTGGTCGACTGGGAGGACATGTAGAGCATGCCCTCCACGCCGTTGACCTCCTGCTCGATGGGGGCGGCGACGGTCTCGCTGACGACGTCGGGGTTGGCGCCGGGGTAGGCCGCGCGCACGACCACGGTGGGCGGGCTCACGGCGGGGTACTCCCCGAGGGGGAGCTGGAAGATCGCCAGGCCGCCGGCGATCAGCATCAGGAGCGACAGCACCACCGCGAAGATGGGGCGGTCGACGAAGAAGCGTGCGAACGTCACGGCGACACCTCCGCGCCCTTCATGGCGACGGCCTTGGGGGTGACCTGGGTGCCCGGGCGCGCCGGGCCGAGGAGCGCGATGCGCTCGCCGGGCGCGAGGCCGCGCTCGACGACGCGGAGGTCGGCCTCGCGGCCGCCGAGCTCGACGATGCGCTGCTCGACGGTCCCGTCGTCGCCGACGACCATCACGGCGCGGCCGGCGGGGTCGGTGTGGATGGCCTCGTCGCGGACGAGCACGGTCGGACGGGGCGCCCCGACGTCGAGGCGGACGCGGGTGAACATGCCGGGGCGGAGCTGGCCGTCCGGGTTCGGCACCACGGCGCGCAGGCGGGCGGTGCCCGAGCCGGCGTCGAGCGCGGGGGAGACGACGTCGAGCGTCGCGGCGCGCGAGTACTCGCCGAAGCCGCCCACGGCGAGGCGCACGCCGACCCCCTCGAGGTCGCGGCCCTCGGGGTGGGCGGCGAGGAGCGCACGGTAGGTGGCCTCGTCGACGTCGAAGTCGACCCAGAGAGGGTCGATCGACACCACGGTGGTGAGGAGCGTGGATTCGCCGCTGCCGCCCGACACCAGGTTCCCCGCGGTCACCAGGGCGGGGCCCGCCAGGCCGTCGATGGGGGACCGCACCTCGGCGTAGCCGAGCTGCAGTTGGGCCGACTGCACGGCCGCACGCGCGGCCTCCACACGGGAGAGCGCGAGGGCCCGGGCGGCGACCGCGGCGTCGAGCTCGCGGTCCGTGGCCACGCCCGAAGCGCGCAGCTCGGTGACGCGCGTGTGCTCGCGCTCAGCCAACATCGCCTGCGCCTCGGCCTCGGAGAGCGAGGCCCGCACGTGGGCGAGCGCGGCGAGCAGCGGCTCGCGATCGAGCCGGAAGAGGATCTGCCCCCGCGTCACCCGGCCGCCCTCCTCGTAGCCCACCGACTCCACGAAGCCCGCGACGCGGGGCCGGAGCGCCACGGTTTCGGGCGAGCTGAGCGTGCCGGTCAGCTCCGCGGTGACGGCGAGGTCCTGGACGAGCACCTCGGCGACGAGCACTTCGGGGGGCGCGGCGGAGGACGGTTGGGCGGTGGGGCTGGCCGCCCCGCCGAGGCAGGCAGGGAAGGCGAGCAGCGCGAGCAGCGGCAGCGCTGCCAGCTCGGGTCTGGGCATGGGTCCTCCAAAGCGGTTGATGCCAGGGGGAGGGACGCCTCGCGGCCCTCGGTCCCCGGACATCCCGCAGACGCCCGAGCGGCTCGAGCATTACGGGTGGGGCCGACCTCCCCCGGAACGCCGCCGGCACGTCACGTTCGAGACGGAGTCGGGGACATTCCTTCACGCGACGACCCGACGGGTCCGCCTAGGTTCCAGCGGGGTGGACCATGCGGGCACTGGTGTTTGCGGCGGTGGCGACGCTCTGCTCGGCGTGCGCGACCTTCGGCACGCACCAGACGGCCAGGCCCATCGACCAGGGCTCCCTCCAGGTGGGGATCGAGCCGGGCATGTGGCACGTGAAGGACTCCGGCGCCGCGCCGCTCACCAACCTGAGCGCCCGGTACGGGTTCGGGCGCCGGTGGGACCTCGGCGTGCGGCTCGGATCCTCGGGCGTGGGCGTGTCCTCGAAGCTCCAGCTGACGCGCGACCCTAGGGCGGCGCTCGTCGTGGCGCTCGCGCCCTCGGTGACGGGGGCGCCGTGGTGGGGGTCGCGTCCCATCCACGTCCAGGTGCCGCTCCTCGTCGGGCTGGGCGTGGGGCCGCACGAGCTGACCGTGGGGCCGCGGCTGCAGGCGTGGTCCTCGACACGGCCGGCGGGACTGGCGCGGCAGCGCAGGACGCTGATCGCGGCCGGGATCTCCCTCGGCGGGGCGGTCCGGATCACGCGCGGGGTGCGCCTCGTCCCCGAGGTGACCTTCGTGCGGCCGCTCACGGGCGCGCTCGACACCCGAGCCGCCTTCTCGGACGTGGAGCTCCGCCCCGGGCGGCCGCTGTACCAGGTGAGCCTCGGCGTGCTCCTCGGTGGCGAGACCGCCTGGTGGCGGCGGCAGTCGTACCCCTGGTACGGCCCGTACTCCTACTGATGGCTCGCGGTCCTCGCGCGGATCACCGGGCACCCCGCGTCGTGTCGGACGCCGCGACCGGTTGACCCCGACCGGCAGGGCCCTACTCCCAGGCCCGAGGAGGGACGGGCATCGACTACCTCGTCGTCGGGAGCGGCCTCGCGGGCCTCAGCTTCGCCGCCTTGATGGCGGCGCGCGGACGGAGCGTGTCGGTGCTCGAAGCCCACGAGCACGCGGGCGGCTTCGGGCACACCTTCACCTTCCAGACCGGCGGCGGGAAGCGGTTCTCGTTCAACGCGCAGCTCCACTACGTCTGGAACTGCGGCGAGGGGCAGACGGTGCACCGCTTCCTGTCGCGACTCGGCCTCGAGCGGGAGATCACCTTCCGCTCGTACGACCCGCTCGGCTACGACCGCATGCGCCTTCCGGGCTGGGCGCTCGACGTCTGTTACGACTGGGACCTGCTCGGCGACCGGCTCGCCGACCTCTTCCCCGCGAGCGGGCGGGCGTGCCGTGCCTTCCTCCGGGAGGTGCGGGCGCTCGACGAGGAGCTGACCGCCCTCCCGCCGCCGCCGGGGCGCCTGGGGCGGATGCTGCTCGGGGCGCCACGGTTCCGGCGCGTGTTCCGGTGGCGCCGCGCCACGCTCCAGGACGCCTTCGACCACTTCGGGCTCCCGCGGGAGGCGCAGGCCCTGCTCGCGCTGCAATGGCCCGACTTCCTGCTCCCCCCGGGTGAGCTCTCGTTCTTCGCCTGGACCCTGCTCTTCGCCGGCTACCAGCGGGGCGCGTGGTACCCGTCGCGGCACTTCGAGCACGTCGTGGACACGCTCGTCGGCTTCATCCGCAGCCACGGGGGCGAGGTGCGGGTGCAGCGCCGCGTCGTCGACTTCGTGCTCGAGGGGGACGCGGTCCGTGGCGTCATCGCGGAGGAGGTGACCGGGGACGGAGAAGGCACGGGCCGTCGCGAGCGGCTCTCGGGACGGGAGGTGGTCTGCAACATGGACCCCCGCCGGGCGGCCGAGATGATCGGGCTCGATCGCTTCGCCCCCGCGGTGCGGCGCCGGCTGGACTACACCTACTCGCCGTCCAGCTTCGTCGCCTACTGCGCGGTCGAGGGGCTCGACCTCCGGGCGCACGGCTTCGGCCGGAGCAACCTGTTCCACGCCGCGCACGCGGACCTGAACCGCGCCTTCCACGAGATGTACCGCCTGGGCGACTACAGCCGCCCCAGCTTCGCGGTGACGACGCCGACGCTGCTCACCGACGAGGCGCGCGACTGCACCGAGGGCACGCAGATCCTGCAGCTGCTCACGGTCGCCGACTGGCAGCGCTTCCACGGCCTCCGCATCGGGCGCCCGGCCGGGTACACCCGCAAGAAGCGGGAGGTCATGGATGCGCTCCTCGACGTGCTCGAGCGCGACTACGTGCCCGGCCTGCGTGAGCACCTCTGCTTCCACATGACGGGCAGCCCCACGACGAGCGAGCGCTACTGCCTCGCGCCGATGGGGAACGCCTACGGGTCGAGCATGACGCCTTCGCAGATGGGGGCCGACCGCCTCGACCACCGGACCTCGCTCGCCGGCTTCCACTTCTGCAACGCCTCCTCCGGCTACGCGGGCTTCGCGGGCACGATCTGGACGGGCTGTCGGCTCTACGAGCACCTCACCGGGGAGCGCGTCCTGGAATAGGCGTCAGAGCTGGCGGCCGCCGAGGAGCCGGCTCACGCGCAGCGCAGACCGGACCGCGCCCTCCTGGAGCCCGTCCCCGAGCCAGGCGCCCGCGTAGTAGACCCCGCGCCACGGCTGGGTGCGAATCACCTCCTCGCGATGCCGCAAGGCCGCCACCGTGTAGCAGGGGGTGGCGTGCTCCTGCGTGTGGAGGATCTGCTCCCGATCGAGCTCGTCCTCGAGGCGGAACGCGAGGCCGTACCAGGGCGGGCCCCCGCCGAGCCCGCAGATGCCGTTCAGGCAGGCGTTGTAGCCGTGGTCCGCGCCCGTCCGGAGGAGGTCGAACTCGGTGCGCGTGGGCAGGTTCCGGGCGCGGTAGGGGCCGTCGTCCCGGTGGACGACCGTGCGCACGACCCGGGTGGACCAGTCCGCGAACCGGCGCTCCTCCGCCTCGTCCGCGTCCAGCAGCAACGGGAGGATCTCCCCGGGGGGCGTCGCGAGGACGACGCGGTCGAAGCTCGGCTCGGAGCCGTCGCCGAGATGGACCACGACGCGACGGCGCCGGCGGGTGATCCCGAGCACCGGCGTCGCGACATGGACCCGCGCCCGGAGGCCGGCGAGCAGGCGTGCGAGGTACGTCCACGTCCCGCCGACGATCGCCGTCCAGGCCCCCCCGAGGATGTGCCCGCGCAGCATCGGCACCGCCAGCGCCGCTGGGAGCTCGGGCGTTCGCTCGAACGGGGTCGAGTAGGCGTACATCAGCAGGAGGCGCATCCAGGTCGAGAGCACGCCGCCGTCGAGGTAGTCGCCGACGGGGCGGGCGTAGAGCTCCTCGTCGGGGACGCCGGCCACGCGGGCCAGGAAGCGCCGTCGCTCGAGCGCGAGCGGCAGGACCCTCGGCCAGGAAGCGAGCTGGAGCGGCCGCGGGAGCCGGCGGATGCAGTCGGGCGAGAGCCAGACGCCCGCTCGCCCCAGCGACATCGTCGTGAGCCCGGGCACGCCGCGCAGTCGCACCCCGAGCCGCGACATCAGCTGGTGGAAGGCCGGGAAGTTGTGGCGCTCGAAGAGGAGCACGCCGGCGTCGAGCCGGTGATCCGGCGGGAGGTGCGTGATCGGGACGTTCCCGCCGAGGGTCCGCACGTGGCCGCCGAGCAGCGGCTGCCCCTCGAAGATCGTCACGCGGTGGTCCTCGTCGAGGAGCCAGGCGGTGACGAGGCCGGCCGAGCCGCCTCCCACGACCGCGATCTCCATCTTCTTCCGCTCCCCCGAACGAGCTTGATCACACGGGGCCCGTTCGTCTCGGGGCTCGCGGGGACGCGGACGGGGACGGGCGGGACGACCTCGCCGTGGAGATGCTCTCGGGCTCGGAGTCCGCGGTCCACCTGATCCTGGGGGAGGCCGTGGCCGCCGGGACGGCCGCGACGGACTCCTACGCGAGCTGGACCGACGAGTACTTCGTCGGTCGAGCTGGACCGACCAGTACTTCGTCGGGCCCGAGGTCTTCGGGGACCACCAGGGCGACGGTGTACCCGACCTCTACATGGGCGCCGGCCCGACCGGTGGGTTGTGGGAGACCCGGGTCTACGCCGGCCCCTTCGCGCCGGGCGAGCAGGACCCCGCGGACACCCTCCTCGTGGTGGAGGAGTCGGACGACCCGGGCGTGCTCGCGGTGGGCGGGGATCTCGACGGCGACGGGATCGACGACCTGCTCGTCGGGATCCGGGCCGCCTCCGATGCCGGCGTCGATGCGGGCGCGGTCGCGATCCTCTACGGCCCGGTGGCCCGCGGGGACTCCATCCGCGAGACCCCGGACCGCCTCACCGGCGAGTTTTCCAACGCCGAGGCCGGCACGGGCGTCGCCTACGCGGGGGACCTCGGCGGGGACGGGCGGGACGACCTGCTGGTGGCGGCGGCGCCCTGGCGCGACAACGGCGCCGTCTACGTCGTTACGGGCCCCGTGTACGGGACCGTGAGCCTCTCGGACGCACACGCCGAGATCCGCGGCACGGCCCGCGACACCTGGTTCGGGGGCCGGTTCGCGCCGGCCGGCGACGTGGACGGCGACGACGAGGACGACCTCCTCATCGGCGCCCCGTACGACGACACGATCGCCGAAGAAGCCGGCGCCGTGTATCTCTACCTGGGAGGCGGCGGGTAGGGGTCAGATCCCGGCGAAGAAGTCTTCGCGTCGGCGGAGCGGGCAAACGCCGCGATCCTCATGAGCCCTGCGCTTCCGGCTCGACCGAGGCGGCCGGAGGCGACCCGAGATGGCCGGTGTGCGCAGGCCGTGTGTCCTCGGTGTGTCTCGCTGACGGCGGTGCTTCGCGCGGCGACCAAGGAAGCGCCCACCCGACCCTTGGAGGTCCTGGCGAGTCGGCATGGGCCTGGGCCACCTGCCGAAAGGGCTGACGCGGCGAGGTCGGGGGTTCGGGGTCATCGACGTCGAAAGCTGGCGGAGTACCGGACCTCCCCGGAACAGCCCGCCGGGCCCGTCACGGATCGCCACGTGTCCTGGGTGGCTTTGGGTTCAGTTCCAGAGCCAGAGTCCGGCACCCGCCAACGCCACCGTCGCCGCGACCGCCGCCGCCGCGGCGCCCGCGACCAACCACAGCCTCCGCCGCACGACACGCTGCCTTTCCTCGGCCGCCAGGCGCTCCGCCTCGCGCCGGGCGGCTTCCTCAAACGCGACGCGCGCGGAACGGATCGCTGCGGGCAACGTCGTGAGCGCGGGAGGTGGTGTCACCCCCCAGTGGCTGAACGTCGCCGCAAGTTCGGTAGCCGCCCGCTGCAACGTATCGTATTGCAGGGGCCCGATCGCGGCGCGCGTCACGCCCGCCAACAGCTCTGCGGGCTGCACACCAGCAGCGAGGGCAAGCGCCAGCGTCGTGGCGTCGGAGACCGTCGTCGTGGTTCTCGGCGGGGCGACGAGGACGGCCAGGTCCACCTTCGTCACGCCGATCCGCATCATCTCCGCGGGGTTGTGCCAGCACCACGACCGCGCGTCGGGGTCCTCGCCGACCACCGCCTCGACGAGTGACGCCAGGGCGCCCGCTTCCGCCACCATGGCCGCGTGCTCCGGGGGAACGGCCCTCCCCGCAAGCATGGTCGCGACCCGCGCGGGTACGTCGAACCCCCCGTTGAACGCGGCAGGCATACACGCCTCGGCGGCGCAGCGCAGGGCGGAGTCGTCGAGCACGAGCCCCTCGTCCGCCGCGTCGAAGACGCGGGTGCGCAGGCTGGACCGCAGCGCCTCCGACGCCGCCTCGGCGCGGGCGACGATGGACTCGGCCTCGATCGTGGACCGCTCGAGGCTCTCGAGGGCGGTCCGGACGCGGGCCGTGCGCTCCTTGTGCTCCGCAATCCGTCGCTCGACCCTCTCGGAGTAGGTGCGGACCTGCAGCTCCGCGTAACGGTTCACCAGCGCGTGGTACTCCGGGTGCGTGCCCTGCACGCAGGCCTGCGCGTAGCCCACGATCTGCCCGGCCACCTGCCGTACGCGTGCGGCGAAGTCGTTGAGCGCCTTCTGCTTGAGATCGTCGAGCGACGGGCCGAACAGCGCGCCGACGAGCGCACCCAGGCCGGCCAGTCCAAGCCCGAGCGGCCCGAGCAGGACGAGGCCCAAGGCCGCGCCGCCCATCGCGCCGAAGCCGGCCGCCACCTGCCCCTCCTCCCGCGCCCCGCGCAGCGCCGCGGCGATGTCCGAGCCGTCGACGTTCCAGGTGGCGAGGCTGTTCGCGATGCGGCTCACCTCGTGTTGGGGCGGGCGGGCCGGCGGGGCGAGGTCCATCCCCGCGTAGAGCTCCCGCATGGGCTCCGGCATCGCGTCGAGGGTCTGGGACACGCACCACGTCAGCCACTCGACCATGTTCTTGCTCATCGGCGTGATGAGCTGCTGCTGGGCGATCCCTCCGGCGACGCGTGCGAACGTCTTCTCGACCTGCTCGTTCTCCTGGATCGGCGCGAGGTGCTGCCAGAGCGCGTTCACGCACGCCTGGACGTATCCCTCGACCTGCGAGTATTCGGCCACGAACTGCCTGGAGGCCGCGGTGAACGCCTCGTTTGCGCGCCCCAGCACTGCCGCGCGCATGGCACCCGAATCGGCGATACGGCGCGCTAGGAGGGCGTCGAGCTCTCGCCGCTGGACCTCTGCGGTGCGCCGGACATGGTCGCGCACCTCCTCCACGTGCTTCCGCACCGCGCGTGAGGTGCGCTCCAGCACGATCTGCGTGCGCGCCGCGCGCATGAACCGGACGATGTCCGACCGGAGCTGGAACAGGTTCTGCCGATACCGGTCCGCCCCCTGGGTGCCGTTCGGGAGCGCGGAGATGAAATAGAGCGTCGTCGCATCCGCCTGCACGCCGAGCTTGCCCGCGAGCTCTTCCTGTACGTAGGCCTCCGTCTGCTCGGCCTCGTCCTCGTCGAGCCCGTCCATTCGGCTCACGACGAAGAAGGTGCGGGAGAGATGCGGGCGGAACTCCTCGAGCCACCGCTGCTCCGTTCCCTTCAGCACGCTGCCGGTACCGGGGAGCAGGAAGATGGCGAGGTCGGCCTCCTCGACGCAGCGTCGCGTGACCTCCCAGTGGCGGCGTTTGTCCGCCTCGCTCATGCCCGGGTTGAGCCCCGGCGTGTCCAGGATGTCGATCGCGCCCTCGAGGTAGGGCGACGGGACCTCGATCACGACCTCGTCGACGTCGCGGACGCCGCTCTGCTCTGTCGTGTTGTTCCGGACGAACTCGGATGCCATCGGGCGAGCCGCGGCGCGCAGGGACCCGTCCCGGTTCAGGACGGTGCCCCCGATGTTTTCCCTGTACCAGGCGAGGGTGGATGCGGCCTGATCGCGCCCTGTGACGTACGGCCCCAACAGCCACCGTGCGCCGCTGGCCTTCTGGGCCCGGATCTGGAACGCGGGCCCCCAGGTCAGCCGAGTCGACACAGCGGTGGTCGGCTCGAGATCAGAGGCGAGGATGTCCACGCCCAGCAGCGCATTGATGAACGTGCTCTTCCCCGAGCTGAACTCACCGATCACCGCCAAGCGGAGGCGACGGTTCGCGGCGAACGCGAGGACCTCGTCGCGCGCCTTCCCCGCCCTCGCCCGAATCCCCTCGTCCAGGTTCCGCTCCCGGGTGATTCCGGCGAGGTAATTCGCGCCCAGCTCGACGATATGGACGGAGGGTGGCAGTGCGGAATGGGAGATACGCATCTTCACCCACCGAAGCGCGGGAAGGTCCAGTGCTGGCCCGCGGCGAGGGGGTCCCCGTGGAGGTCGATCCGGCCGAAGTGCTCGGCGCCGACAGCCCCGACGTGCATGCCCGATGCGTCGTAGACCTCGTGACCGCCGTCGATGCGCGCCCGCGCGTGGTGCGTGACGTGCCCGACCGGGTCGCGATGAACCACGTCGCCCCCGAAGCCCATCTCGCCCCGTCCGACGACGTGCCCCACGCGGTCGTACTCCGTCACGCCACGGCCCGAAAAATCCGGCGCGACGTGCCCGAGCTTGTGCCCGACGGCGTCGAAGTGATCATGCCCCCCGTCGGCCGTCGCCATCGAGAAGCCGGTCTTGTGGCCCGCCGCGTCGTACTGATCGAAGCCGCCGTGGACGTTGTGGACGAGGTGTCCGTCGCCGAGGAAATGGTGGAGGTCGAAGCTCATGGTGCGCTCCCGAGAATGGGTTCCAGGACGGTCATCATTGCGCGGACATCGCCGGTGCCTCCGCTCGCGCGCGCGGAGGCCGCGGCCTCGAGCTCCGCGCGGCGCCGCGTGAGGTCTTTCGCGTACTGGTCGTGAACCGCAGTGGTGAGCTGGGCGAACCACGCGTCGATCTGCTCGTCGAGCCGCTTCCGGAGCGGCTCCAAAGCGGCATCGACCGCGCCCGGGAGCGCCTCGCAGAGGGCCTGGCGCGCCTGGGCCACATCCTGGTCTCGCTTCCACTTGGCGGCGAGCCCACCCGCGGCCATACCCACCAACGCGAAAGGCCCGGTGAGGAGCAGGGCCGCCGCGAGCCCGCCGGCCGCCGGCAGGGCGTAGAGCAGGTATTCGTTACTGTCCTCGGCCTGGAGGTCGACCGTCACGTCGCGGGGGAGCTCGCGGGCGTCGAACCCGTGCTGGGGGATGGCCAGGGCATCCCCGAAGTGGGTGCGGTACTCACCCGCGAGCCGCGTGGAGAACGCGGCCAGGTACCGCTCCATCTCCGGCATGTGGCCCTCGAACCACCGCTTGACCGTCTGCTGGAGCTCCCGTGGCAGAACGTGCTTCGTGTACAGCTCGAAGTCGCCCTTCTGCACCGACAGCCGCGTGACCTGGCCCTCGAGGAAGTCCGTTGTGCAGGCCTCGAGTGACTTCGCGACCAAAAGGTGCAGGCGGTCGCGCCCGTGGTTCGCGATGTACTCGTCGAGGCGGGCGAGGACCGCGACATGGGCGCGCCGGTCCGCCTCGAAGCGCTCCCTCGCGCGCTCGAGCTCCTCAGCGGAAAGATGCGCCAACGCCTCCCGTTCACGGAGCGCGTCGTGTACCAGGCGCGCGAGCGCGAGGGCGCGTCGCGCAATGGTCGCCTCCCGCGCAGCGCGGTCGCGGGCCGAGGCCAGCAGCTCGTCGAGGGCCCCGCGCACATCCGCCCAACCCCAGGACTCCGCGGCCTCCGGCCTCTCACCCGCGACGCCGGCCAGGATGCGTTGGGCGTCGCACGCGACCACGCGCGCGTCCCGGCCGAGAAGCTCGCGGAGACGCTCCCGCGCGGCCTCTACCGCCTCGCCGACCTCCTCGGGGTCGATGCGAGAGGTCTTGTTCAGGACGAACACGATTCGGTCGATGTGCGCGGTGAGGACCTGCCCCTTCAGGAACTCGGCCTCGGTGCGAGTGACCGGAGAGGAGGCGTCCATGACAAAGATCGCCGCGTCCGCGCGGCCGAGGAAGCCGTAGGTCACCTCGGCGCGGGCCTGGTTGATGTCGTTGACGCCGGGAGTGTCGATGATCACGACGTCCTCGCCGACCGCCGGGGACGGGACGGCGACGTGGACGAACTTGACGTCTTCCTTCGCCAGATCACCGTCTGCGCTCAGGCGTGCGAGCGAGTCGGGGGTGGCGTCGAGCGGCGCGCGGGCGCCATCCGGGCGGACGACGTGTGCGGATACCCGCTCGCCGCGCTCCACCACCCAGATGCTCGCCGTGGTCGGCACGATGTCCATGGGAAGGAGCGCGCTGCCGATCAGCGCGTTCACGAGCGTGCTCTTCCCGCGGTTGAACTCGCCGATCACGACGACGTGGACACGGTCGAACGCGAGGCGCGTGGCGAGATCCTCCGCGCGGGCTGCCAGCGACGGGAGCGCCGCACGGCGGGCCACGCTCGCGATCGTGTCGAGTTGTGCTGCGATCATGTTTCCTCCGCCGCCAGGCGCTTCGTGATTGCCCGGACCTGCTGGAGCCGCCCGGCCACCGCGGCGAGGCGCGCCTCCCGCTCCTTCGCGCCCTCGCGGGAGGCCGCCGTCAGTTCGCGGAGACGCCGGTCCAGCCGAGCCAGATCCGCCTCCCGCGGCGCGAGCAGGGCCTCGGCGAGCTGCGCCCGGAGCGCCTCCGATCCCTTCCGGACTGCCGGCAGAGAGCCTCCTTCGAGTGTACCGACGAACTCGTTCAGCTGCGCAAGCAGCTCCCGCCCCGACGGTTTTCCGCCCCCGAGCAGCGAGCCGATCCACCCCCCGAGCGCCGCCAGCGGAAGGCCGGTGATCGGGCCGAGAAGCAAGCCACCGACGAAGCCCCCGATGGCAGAGCCGATCCCGACGGCAACGAGTCCCTCACCCTCTCCGTCGGGGGATTCCCACGCGGGGAGCTCGGCGCCGCCGTCTACCGCCAGCCGCAGGGGCTTGTCGCGGGCCAGGCGTTGGTATGCCTCTTGGGCTGCGAGCCGGGGCGCCTCGGCGGCGTCGCGAGCGGCCGTGTTGACGAGGGTTCGCAGCTCCTTCACGTCCGCTTCGCTCGGGAACGTGTTCCGGCCTCCCACCTCGGCGATTCGCCGGCGCGCAGCCGTGGCGTGGGTGCGGATGGCCTGGGTCGCCTCCAGCTCGTAGCGCGCCACCGCCAACTCGATGTCGGCGCGGAGGCGCTCGACACCGGCGGCCACCCCGTCGCGCTCCCTGGACGCGTCATCCAGCCCCGCGGACACTCGGGCGGCATCCCCTTGAAGACTCTTCGCCGTCTCGCCGAGGTTGTGCATCAGGTCATCCGCGATGCGGAGCACGCGTGTGCGGGCGGTGTCCACGCGCCCGGGTCCGCTCCCCTCGGCGAGGAACGCCAGGAGTCGCCGTTCGAACGCGGGGAAGAGCGAGGCGTCCAGCGCGATCGCGTCCCTGTCCCGCTTCGCTCGGAGCGCCTGCTTGGCCGCCACCGGGATCACCTCGGGCTGGCGCAGCCTGGCGAGGCTCGACAGCTGGGTACGGATGTAGTTCAGGGCCTTCTCACGCAGCGAAGGGTCGACCTGGTCGACCTTGTTCACGACGAAGAGGAGCTTCCGGATGTCGCTCCCCATGACGCGCTCCTCGAGGAACTCCTTCTCGCTCCCGGAGAGTGGCTGCTGCACGTCGAGCAGCACGATCGCCGCGTCCGCCCGGGCGAGGTAGTCGCAGGTTACGTCCTCGCGTTGCTTGCACGTGTCGTTCACCCCGGGCGTGTCGACGATCTCCACGGGCAGCGGCAGGTGATCCAACGGAAGGTCGATGACGACCTTCGCTATCTCGGTGGCGTTCGTGTTTTGTGCCGTCACGACGGTGGAGAGCGCCTTGGAGGCGTCCACGACGGGGAGCGCGATTGGGACGGGCGGCCGCGACGCGTCGTGCCAATGGAGCGTCGCACGCCGCTCCGGGCCGGGCTTCAAGACGCTGATGACTGCGGTGGTGGGCCGGACCGCTACCGGGAGGATGAGCTCCCCCGCAAGCGCGTTGATGAAGGTCGATTTTCCGCGGCTGAATTCGCCCACCACCAGAACGCGGAAAGGCTCGGTGCGCAGGCGACGCGCAATGCGGGTTGCGGGGCCCGTGTCGTCGCCCGCCGCGGCGAGCAGCGCGTCGAGGGCGGTTGCCTCGCGTTCGAGCTGGTCGCAACGGGCGGAGAAGGCGTACATGCGTCATCCGGAAGGGAGCGGAGGGTAGCACGGTGTTGCGCGCAAGAGCCGTTGCCGTGCGCTGCCATCGCGAGAAGTGCACAACGCCGAGCGCTCCCAGACTCCCGGGAGGCGAAACGGCAGCTCGCGTTCCATCGGGCGCTTGCGCGCGCAGGGGCGCCACACCAGAGCCCGTGCTCCCTGGCGCGGATCACGCTCGAGTGCTCCTGGAACTTGGACGCTCTCCCGCCACCGCACCTTGAACCGCCCACCGCCGAGGGTCATCCACCGAGAGCGAGTCCATCAACGCCTCCGTCGGGGGTCAGCGCGCTCTGGTGTGTCCTGACGCATCTCCGCCCGTCGGCCGTGCCCGGCCATGACGGCCGATGGCCCTATATTTCTATGGTTCGATCCTACGATAGCGCCGCGAAGAAGTCGTTCCCCTTGTCGTCCACGACGACGAACGCCGGGAAGTCCTCGACCTCGATCCGCCACACGGCCTCCATGCCCAGCTCCGGGAAGTCGAGCACCTCGACCTTCCGGATGTGGTCCCGCGCCAGGATCGCCGCGGGGCCGCCGATCGAGCCGAGGTAGAAGCCGCCGTGCTTCCTGCAGGCCTCGGTCACGGCCTTGGAGCGGTTGCCCTTCGCGAGCATCACGAAGCTCCCGCCGTTCTGCTGGAACAGGTCGACGTAGGAGTCCATCCGCCCGGCCGTGGTCGGGCCGAACGAGCCGGACGCCATGCCGTCGGGGGTCTTGGCCGGCCCCGCGTAGTAGACGGGGTGGTCCTTGAAGTAGGTGGGCAGGCCCTCGCCGCGGTCGATGCGCTCCTTGAGCTTCGCGTGCGCGATGTCCCGCGCCACGACCATCGGGCCGGTCAGCGAGAGGCGGGTCTTGATGGGGTAGCGCGACAGGGTCTGCCGGATCTCGGCCATCGGGCGGGTGAGGTCGATGCGCACGACCTCCGCGCCGTCCGGCGCCACGTCGGGGAGGTACTGGGCCGGGTTGGTCTCCAACGCCTCGAGGAACACGCCCTCGCCCGTGATCTTGCCGACGGCCTGCCGATCCGCGGAGCAGGAAACCCCGATGCCCACCGGGCAGGACGCCCCGTGGCGGGGAAGCCGGATCACGCGCACGTCGTGACAGAAATACTTGCCACCGAACTGCGCGCCGATCCCCGTCTTGCGCGTGAGCTCGAGCACCCGGGCCTCGAGCTCCACGTCGCGGATCGCGTGGCCGAGCCGGTTCCCGACGGTGGGGAGTCCGTCGAGGTAGCGCGCGCTGGCCAGCTTGACGGTCTTGAGCGTGGCCTCCGCCGAGGTGCCGCCGATGACGATCGCGAGGTGGTAGGGCGGGCAGGCCGACGTGCCGAGCATCCGCAGCTTCGCGTCCAGGAACGCGAGCAGCGACGCGGGGTTGAGCAGCGCCTTCGTCTCCTGGAAGAGGTAGGTCTTGTTGGCGGACCCGCCCCCCTTGGTCATGAAGAGGAACTTGTAGGCGTCGCCCTCGGTCGCGTAGAGCTCGATCTGCGCGGGGAGGTTGGTGCCGGTGTTGGCCTCCTCGAAGGTCGAGAGCGGCGCGAGCTGCGAGTAGCGGAGGTTGGTGCCCGTGTAGGTCTCGTACACGCCACGCGCGAGCGCCTCCTCGTCACGCCCGTCGGTGAGCACGCGGTGGCCCTTCTTGCCGATGACGATCGCCGTGCCGGTGTCCTGGCAGGAGGGGAGGACCATGCCCGCCGCGACGTTCGCGTTCATCAACATCTGGCGCGCCACGAAGCGGTCGTTGGCGCTCGCCTCGGGGTCCTCCAGGATCGCGCGCAGCTGGCGCAGGTGGCCCGGCCGGAACAGGTGGGAGATGTCCCGGATGGCCGCGGCGGTCAGCGCGGTGAGCGCGCCCGGGGCCACCTCGAGGAACCGGCGGCCACCCGCCTCCACGATGCCCACCCCGTCGACGTCGAGGCGCCGGTAGGGCGTCGGATCGTCGTGGCTGGGGAACATCTCCTGGTACTGGAACGTGGGCATGCGGCCTCCGTGGGGCCTGCCTCTTATCGTGGGCATCGTCTTCTTGGGGCGGGGGGATTGGGAGCGCGCGGCGGGGGGGGGGGGGGGGGGGGCGCGGGGGGCGGGGGGGGGGGGGGGGGGGGGGGGGGGGGGGGGGGGGGGGGGGGGGGG
>CAYWGD010000055.1:0-23015 GCA_964457335.1 uncultured Enterobacteriaceae bacterium
CCTCGACCCGGCGCCGGCCGCCTCGACCCGGCGCCGGCCGCCTCGACCCGGCGCCCGCCTCCTCCCCCGCGCGCCCTCGCGCTCCCGACGCGGCCGCCCCCCCGCTACACTGCGCCATGCCTCTCTCCCTACAGACCGTCGACCTCCCCGCGGACACCCGGGAGCTCCGCGCCGGCGACGTCGACGGCGACGGCCGCGCCGAGCTGATCGCCGTGAGCCGCACGCCGCGCCCGGGGGCCCCGGACACGGTCCGGCTCACGCTCCTGCACTTCGCGGCCGACGGCGCGCTCGCCGGCCGCCGCGAGGTCGACCTCGGGAGCCGCCCGGCCCTCTGGGACGTGAACGGCGGCCTCTGGACCGTCGACAAGGACGGCCTCGCCCGCATCGACCCCGAGGCCGGCACCACCACCCGCGTCGCGAAGTTCCCGACCGCGCTCGCGGGCCTCGGCCCCACGACACCCGCCTGGTCCCCGCTCGCCCACGACCTCGACGGCGACGGCGCCGCCGAGCTCGTGGCCTGGTCCGCCGGGCGCTACCTCGCCTTCCGGGCCGACGGCACGCCCCTCGGCAGCGTCCCCGCCCCCGCGGAGGGCGCGCTCGGCCTCGACTGGGAGACCGGCGGCGCGCGCGCGAGCGCCACGCTCACCCCGCCGCCGCTCGCCGTGTCCGACCTCGACGGGGACGGGCGCCAGGACCTGCTCCTGCCCGCCGGCGCCAAGCTCGCCGCCTACTTCACGGGCGACACGGTGGGCGCGCGCGCGGCCACCCTCGCGCTCCCGCTCGACCTGGAGCCGCCCGAGGAGGACCCGAAGCCCGGCGAGACGCGCCGCCGCATCACGGCCGTGTGGATCGTCGACATCGACGGCGACGGCCGCACCGACCTCGGCGTGCAGCGCATCGTGCTCTCGGGCAGCTGGTGGGGCGCCACCGCCGAGCTCCTCTGGGCCAAGGGCCGCGGCGACGGCTTCGGCGCCCTCGCCACCCTCCCCGTGAACGCCGCCGCCTTCGGCGTCGAGCTCCTCGACCTCGACGGCGACGGCGACCGCGACTTCCTCGCCCCCGTCGTCGACGTCGGCATCGGCGCCGTGGCGCGCGCGCTGCTCGCGCGGTCGGCCCGCGTGGACCTCTCGCTCTTCCGCATGGATCAGGGCACCTTCGCGGCGCCGCAGGTCCAGCGCGTCTTCGCCTTCCCGCTCGAGCAGCCCGACCGCTTCCAGGCCTCCTTCGACGGCGACGTCGACGGCGACGGCCGGATCGACCTCGTCACCAACGACGGCGAGGACCGCGTGCGCGTGTACCGGGGCAGCGCCACCGGGCTCGAGGCCACCGCGGCCTGGGACAGCCCCGTGCGCGTGCCGGTGGCCGACGAGAGCATCTTCGTCCACGACCTCACCGGCGACGGCCGCGCGGAGATCGTGGTCTGGGGCCCCCGGGAGCGCGCGGCGACGGTCCTCCGCCTCTGACCGGCGCGGCTCGTCACCCCGAGGAAGCGCGTGTAGAACCTTTCGCGGAGCGACCGGCCCTTCATGATCACCGAACGGCGGCGTGTCGCCACCAACGGCATCGAGCTCGACGTCGGCTTCGCCGGCCCGAGCGACGGCCGCCCCGTCGTGCTCCTCCACGGCTTCCCGGAGACGGGCCGCTGCTGGCGGCACCAGGCGCCCGTGCTCGCCGCGGCGGGCTGGCGCGTCATCGTGCCCGACCAGCGCGGCTACGCGCGGAGCGACAAGCCGGAGGGCGTCGACGCCTACGACATCGACGTGCTCGTCGCCGACATCCTCGGCCTGCTCGACGTGCTCGGCTACTCCGAGGCCTGCTGGGTGGGCCACGACTGGGGCGGGGCCGTCACGTGGTGGGCCGCGCAGCACCACCCCGAGGCGGTCCGCCGCTTCGCGGTGCTCAACTGCCCGCACCCCACCGTGCTCGCGCGGCACCTGCTCACGAGCCCCGACCAGGTGCGGCGCAGCTGGTACATGTTGTTCTTCCAGGTGCCCGGGCTGGCCGAGCGCGCGATCCGCGAGCACGACTACGGCGGCCTGCGCAAGAGCATCGTCTCCACGGCCGCGCCGGGCGCGTACCCGGAAGAAGAGCTCGAGGCCTACCACGAGGCCTGGTCCGAGCCGGGCGCGCTCGAGGGGATGCTGGCGTGGTACCGCGCGGGCCGGCGGCTCCTCTGGCGGCGGGACGCCACGCCCATCCGCCCGCCGGGCCTCCTCATCTGGGGGAAGCGCGACGTCGCGCTCTCCCCGAAGCTCGCCGAGCCCTCGATCGCGCTCTGCCGCACCGGCCACCTCTCCTGGATCGAGGAGGCCGGGCACTTCGTGCAGAACGACGCCCCGGAGCGCGTGAACGTGCTCCTGGGCGACTTCTTATAGCGGCGCGACGACCGTGAACGGGCCGAAGCCCGCGTCGGTCAGCGGCTTCTCGATCACCGCCTTGTCGCCCACCAGCACGATCACGGCCTTCGCCGGGTCGTAGTCGGCCATCGCCGCCTTCACCGCGTCGGGCGTGAGCGCCTGCATCGCGGCGAGCTCGGCGCCGAGGGACTCGGGCGGCAGGCTCGCGCGCTGCCACGCCGCGAACGTGAGCGCGGTGCCGGCGCGGGACTCCATCGCCTCGACGAGATCCTGGCGGTACGCGGCGCGGGCCTTCGTCACCTCCTCGGGGGTGACGCCGGCGCGGATGTTCGCGAGCTCGCCCACGAGGTCCGTCATCGCGGGCGCCGTCGCGTCCGTGCGGATGCGCGTCGAGATGACGCGCACGCCCGCGCCCGGCAGCGACTCCACCCGGGCGCGCGCGCCGTAGGTGAAGCCGCGCTTCTCGCGCAAGAGCGCGTTGAGCCGGGAGGTGAACGTGCCGCCGAGCACCACCGTGCCGCCCTTCACCGGCGGCGCGGCGGGGTCGCCGAACGCGGGGCCGTCGAAGAGCAGGTAGAACATCGTCTGCGCGCTGCCCGGCTTGTCGACGAGCACGATCGGGAGCTTGTCGTGCGCGGGCACGGGCGGCAGCGTGACCGTCGCGGCCGTCCCCGCCTTCCAGGGCTTGCCGAGCCGCGGCTCGAGCGCCGCGAGCACCTCGTCCTTCGTGACGGCCCCCGCCACGGTGAAGCGCGCCTGGGCCGCGTTCCACGCCTTCGCGTGGTAGCCCTTCGCGTCCTTCCAGGTGACCGCCTGCATCCCCTTCACCGTGCCGTCCGGCGGGCGGCTGTAGGGGTGCGCGGCGCCGAACCACTGCGCGTAGCCGAGCTTCGCGGCCACCGCGACGGGCTCGTCCTGCGCCATCTTCAGGTCGGACACGAGGATGCCCTTCTCGCGCGCGAAGTCGACCGCGGTGAGCTTCGGCCGCAGGACCATGTCCGCGAGCAGGTCGAGCGCCGCGGGCATCTGCTCCTTCGTGAAGGACATCGTGATGGTCGACGCCGCGCGGCCCGTCTCCACGTCGAGCTGGATGCCGAGGCGCTCCACCGCGGCGGCGAACGCGCGCGCGTCGAGCTTGCCGGCGCCCTGCGTGAGGAGGCGGTCGCCGATGGCGGCGGTGCCCTCCTTGCCGGGCGCGTCCACGGAGGAGCCGCCGGGCACCGAGAGGACGAGCGTGACGAGCGGCAAGGACGGCGCGGGCACGACCCACACCCCCGCCCCGTTCGAGAGCTGCGCCGACGCCGGTGTCGGCAGCGTGAACGGCACCTCCGGGCCGACCTCCGGCCGGGGGCCGATGGGGTCGACCGGCGCGGCGGGCGCCGCCGGGGCGACGTCGACGACCGGGGGCGCGGGCTTGGGCGCGCAGGCGAGGAGCCCGATCAGGGCGAGCACGGGGAGGCGGGACATCACTTGTTGCCCTCCGGAGCGGCCTCGGGGCGCACGACGACGCGGGCCGCGAGATCGGGTTTCAGCCAGGTGGCGGCGGCCTTCGTCAGGCCCTCGGCGGTGGCGCCGCGGTACCGCGCGAGGTCCTTCGCGAGGTAGTCGGGCGAGCCGGTGTAGGCGTCGTACTCGTTGAGCTGCGTCGCCCGCCCCAGGAGCGACTCGAGCCCGGAGAGGAAGCCGTACTCGAAGTTGTTCTTGAGCCGCTCCATCTCGGCGGTCGACGGCGGCGTGGCGGCCAGCTCCCCGATCTCCTTCATGATCGCGGCCTCGAGCCGGTCCGGCGTCACCTTTTCCATGGCGGTGGCCGACACGATGAACGCGCTCCCGAGCGCCGTCGGCATCTGCGCGACCTGCACGTCCTGCGCGAGCCCCTCGACGACCAGCGCCTCGTACAGCCGGCTCGACTCCCCTTCCCCGAGCAGCGACGCGACGAGCTGCAACTCGGCGTCCCCCTCCGCGTAGGCGGCGGGCGTGTGCCAGAAGAGGTTCACCTGCGGGAACTGCACCTGGTCGGTCACCTCTACGCGCGGCTTCTGCGGCGCCGCGACCGGCTCCGCCTTCGCGCGCTCGGGCAGCACCCGCGACGGGATGCTGCCGAAGTACTTCTCGATCAGCGGCTTCACCGCGGCGGGGTCGAAGTCGCCCGCCACGACGAGCGAGGCGTTGTTCGGCACGTACCAGGTGGCGAAGAAGTCCTTCACGTCCTGGAGCGACGCGGCCTGCAGGTCCTCGTGGCTGCCGATGACCGTGTGCGCGTACGGGTGCCCGGCCGGGTACAGCGCCGTCGGCACCTCGAGCCACGCGACGCCGTAGGGCTCGTCCTCGTAGGACTGGCGGCGCTCGTTGCGCACCACGTCCCGCTGCAGGTCGACCTTCTCCTGCGTCATCGCCTTCCCGAGGCCCTCCATGCGGTCGGCCTCCATCCACAGGAAGGTCGGGAGCAGGTTGGGCGGGCCGACCTCGTAGTAGTTGGTCGCGTCCTCCATGGTCCAGGCGTTGTTGGAGCCGCCGTAGGCCTCCATCACCTGGTCGAAGCCGCTGCCGGGCAGCCGCTCCGTCCCCATGAACATCAGGTGCTCGAAGAGGTGCGCGAAGCCCGACCGGCCCGGCGCCTCGTCCTTCGACCCGACCTGGTACCAGATGTCGACCACCACCTGCGGGAGGCTGTGGTCCTCGTGCAGGATCACCTGGAGCCCGTTGGGGAGCTCGTAACGTTCGAACGGGATGTCCTGCGCGAGGGCGGACCCCGCGGAGGAGAGGGCGAGCAGCAAGAGCATTCGTGCTCCGGAAGGAACGCGGGTCTAACCCATCTTCGCGAAGATTTCACGAGATCGGGCTACGACGGGCGTGCCCCCCGGGGCGCGGACGCCCCGGGGGTCGGCCCCTTCCAGGCTCGGCGCGAGCGCCTCGGTCCGCCCCACGCCCGGCCTGCCGGCCTGCCGTGGGCCGGGACCGGCCGCGCGGAGCGCGGCCGCCTTCCAGGCGCCTCACGCAGCACCCCGGGCGACCCCGATCCCCGCGGTCGCCGCGCGGTCATCCAGGCCCCATCATCCCGGATGATCCCGCCTGCATGGCCGCGAGGGCTCCGTCCCCGCGGCAGGCGACCGCGCCCGCGCGGCCGGCTCGGCGGCGCGACTGCTGACGGCCCGCGGAGCGGGCTGTCGGCAGTCGGAAGCATCCCCGACGTTCGGGGCCCCCCGGTGGCCGCCCGGCGGCCACCAGGGGGCCCCGAATGTCGGGATGCAACGCGGTTGACGACGTGGCGCGCGCATCGGCGCCCGGCGCCGATGCGCGCGCCATGTCGTCAACCGCCGTGCTTCTGATCCTCGAGCCAGCGCTCGGCCTCGATCGCCGCCGCGCAGCCGCTGCCGGCGGCGGTGATCGCCTGCCGGTAGTAGTGGTCCTGCGCGTCGCCGCACGCGAACACGCCGGGCACGTTCGTGGCGGTGCGGCCCGGCTTCGTGACGAGGTAGCCGTTCTCGTCGTGGTCGATCCAGTCGAGGAAGGGCCGCGTGTTCGGCTGGTGCCCGATGCCGAGGAACATGCCGGTCACGGGCTTCACGTACTCCTCGCCGGTGACGACGTTCTTGATGCGCACGCCCTCGACGCCCTTCTCGCCGAGGACCTCGATCACCTCGGAGTTCCAGATGAACTCCATCTTCGGGTTCGCGAACGCGCGGTCCTGCATGGCCTTGCTGGCCCGCAGCACGTCGCGCCGCACGATGCAGTACACCTTGCTGGCGAACTTCGTGAGGAAGGTGGCCTCCTCCATCGCCGTGTCGCCGCCGCCGATGACGCAGATCTCGGCGCCCTTGAAGAAGAAGCCGTCGCAGGTGGCGCACGCGCTGACGCCGTAGCCGCGCAGCCGCGTCTCGCTCTCGAGGCCGAGGTACTTGGCCGAGGCGCCGGTCGCGATGATGAGCACCTCGGTGGTGATCTGCTGGCCGTTCTCGGTGGTGAGCACGAACGGGCGCTGCGACAGGTCGCAGGAAGCGACGGCGTCGAACTCGAAGCGGGTGCCGAAGCGCTCGACCTGCGCGCGCATGCGCTCCATCAGCTCGGGGCCGAGCACGCCCTCGGGGAACCCGGGGAAGTTGTCGACGTCGGTGGTGATGGTCAGCTGCCCGCCGGGCTGGAGCCCCTCGAGCACGAGCGGCTCGAGGTTGGCGCGGGCGGTGTAGAGCGCGGCGGTGAGCCCGGCGGGGCCGGACCCGAGGATGACGACCTTCTCGTGACGCATGGCCGGCGGCTTATCCGGTGCCCCGCCGGGGCGCAGCGCGCCCGTCCGTCTCCGTGTGTCCCGGGCAGGCGATCGCGCGCCCGGATAGCCCATGCACCGCCATGCCCAGGTCCATCCTCGCCCGTCTCGCAGCGCTCCCCCGCCCCACCACGATCGACGGCGTCGTCCAGCGCATGCACGTCATCGAGGGCGCGCTCCCCCCGCGTCACGGCGTCGCGGCGTTCAACCGCCTCTACCGCTGGACCACGGAGAACGTCGGTCGCGCCGTGGAGGCCGGCCGCTTCGAGGCGCCCGACCAGATGGTGACGCTCGACGTGCGCTTCGCCGACCTCTACTTCGACGCCGTGGACGCCTGGGCGCTCGGCCGGCCGATCCCCGGCGCCTGGGAGCCGCTGTTCGAGCGCGGCGAGGACCTCGGCGTCGCGCCGCTCCGCTTCGCGCTCGCCGGCATGCACGCGCACATCAACCGCGATCTCGCCGTGGCCGTCGCGATGTCCGACGTGTGCCCGCCGCACGAGGACAGCGCCCGCTTCCGCGACTACCAGCTCCTCAACCACATCCTCGACGAGACGAGCGACCAGGTGCGCCGGCACCTCCTCCCCCCCTCCCTCGGGGAGCTCGACGAGAAGCTGGGCGAGCTCGACGACCACGTCGTCATCGCCACGATCGCCACCGCCCGCCGCGGGGCCTGGGAGGCGGCGCAGCTCCTCTGGGCGGTGCGCGAGCACCCGTTCGCCTGGCGCGCCGCGGTCGACGTGCTCGACGGCGCCGTCGGCGCCAGCGCGCGGCTGCTCCTCGCGCACCCCGAGCTCCCCGAGCTCGGCGGCTACCGGGAGCACCTGCTGGGCGTCACGCCGGGGGTCTGACGTTCGCGCGGAACGGCGTGGATCCGGGGCCGACCGCCGCGTTAGGGGGCCGCCTCCGTAATCCACCCTACCGGGAGCTCCCCGATGTCCGCCATCAAAGACTCGATCCTCGACGCAATCGGCAACACGCCGCTCGTCCGCCTCCGCAGCGTCGGCAAGGAGACCGGCTGCGAGATCCTCGTCAAGTGCGAGTACCTCAACGCGGGCGGCTCGGTGAAGGACCGCATCGGGCGCCGCATGGTGCTCGAGGCCGAGAAGTCCGGCCGCATCAAGCCGGGCGACACGCTCATCGAGCCGACGAGCGGCAACACCGGCATCGGCATGGCGCTCGCGGCGGCCGTCCGCGGCTACCGCATGGTCATCACCATGCCGGAGAAGATGAGCCGGGAGAAGCAGGTGGTCCTCGAGGCGCTCGGCGCCGAGATCATCCGCACCCCGACCGAGGCCGCGTTCGACGCGCCCGAGAGCCACATCGGCGTCGCGAAGCAGCTCCAGAAGATCCTGCCGAACGCCCACATCCTCGACCAGTACGCCAACCCCGACAACCCGCTCGCGCACTACGAGGGCACCGGCAAGGAGATCGTCGAGCAGACCGACGGGAAGATCGACATCCTCGTCCTCACGGCGGGCACCGGCGGCACGCTGACCGGCATCGCGAAGCGCGTGAAGGAGGACGTCCCGAACGTCCGCGTCGTCGGCGTCGACCCCGTCGGCTCCATCCTCGCCGGCCCGGGCCCCATCGGCAGCTACAAGGTCGAGGGCATCGGCTACGACTTCATCCCCGACGTGCTCGACCGCGGGCTCGTGGACGAGTGGGTCAAGTCCGAGGACCGCGAGAGCTTCCTCATGGCCCGCCGCCTCATCCGGAAGGAGGGCATGCTGGTGGGCGGCAGCTCCGGCTCGGCCGTGTGGGCCGCCGTGCAGATGGCCAAGAAGTACGGACCGAACAAGCGCGTCGTCACGCTCGCGCCGGACTCCGTGCGCAACTACATGACGAAGTTCCTCGACGACGCCTGGATGCGGGCCAACGGCTTCACCGACCGCGGCTGGGAGACGGCGTCCATCGGCGAGCTCCTCCGCAGCCTCCCCCGCCGCGAGCTCATGACCGCCACGAGCGGCATGACCGTGTCCGAGGCCGTGAAGCTCATGAAGGGCCGCGGCGTCAGCCAGCTCCCCGTGGTCGACGAGGGCCGCCTCGTCGGCATCGTCACCGAGTCCGACGTGCTCATGAAGCTCGTCGACGGGCGCGCCGGCCTCGACAGCAAGGTCGCCGAGGTGATGTTCCGCAACGTGCGGACCGTCCAGGAGTCCGACGACGCCTCGATCCTCTCGAAGCTCTTCGCCGACGGGCTCGTGGCCGTGGTCGTCGACGAGCAGAAGTCGCTGCGCGGCATCCTGACCAAGCTCGACCTGGTCGACTTCCTCACCCGCCACGGGGCCAATTCGGCGCAGTAGGGTCTCTGGATCTCGGGGCGGGGGGGCATGGGAGCGAGCGCCGGGCGGGCGCCGCCGCCGTGCGCCCGGGTCCGGTGGGGGGGCAGCCCGTACGGAGGGCCCCACCGGGGGGCCCGGGCGCGGTTCTCGGCGGCGCCCGCCCGGCGCACGCGGACAGCGGCCCCCCCGCAACGCCCCCCCTTCGTGGCGTGGGGTCTGCTCCTCCGCCGACGCCTCCCGCATCGTGCGTCCTACGGCGCCAGCTCCCCCACCCACTGCACCGCCTGCACCGCCCACGGGCCGTCCGGCTGCGTGGACGCCACCGAGACCGCGCGGGCCGCGGCCGCGGCGAGGTCCGGGGCCACCACCACGAAGCGGGCGCTCCGCGCGTCGGCGCCCGTGACGACGAGCCAGGCGCTCGCCCGCGCCGGGTTGGCGGCCGGGGCGTCGATCGGCGCGGCCACGGGGGCCGCCGGCGCCGCCGCGGCCGCCGGGGCTGCCACCTCGCGCTTCGGCGTCGCGGAGGCCTTCGGGGCCGCCTTCCGGCGCTTCCGCGGCCCGGACGCGGCCCCCCCCGCTCCCGCGTCGCCCCCCCGCGTGGCGAACCGGAAGCCGTCGTAGGCCGGGATGCCGTGACGCACGCGCCAGCGCGCCACCTGCCAGCGCGTGACGCCGGCCTTCTCGGCGACGACCGCGTCCGCGACCTTCCCGATCTGGTCCCGGAACGCCAGCAGCGGATCCACGTACGGCGCCGGGAGGCCCGCCGGCGAGGACGTCGCGGCCTCGACCGCACGCGGCTTGCGGCCCGGGCGGCCCGGCACCTTGGTCTCGCCGGCCTCCGCCAGGGCCCGCCGGAGCACCGACTCCGGCACACCGAAGCGCTTCGCCAGCGCCCCCCATCCCATGGAGTCCTTCACTCGTAGGAGCTCCGGCCACCAGGGCGCGGAGTGGAGATCGACGACGCCGGTGCCAGCCATGGGCTCGACTATACGCGCGTCAGCCCGCTTCCGTGCCTCGCCCGGAGCTTACGTCCGGTCGCGCCCGCGCCCGACACGGGACGTGATCGAGGTCGCCGGTCAGGATTCGCCGCCGCCCCCGCTCCAGCGCTCGGCGACGCGAAGCGCGGCGATGGCCTCCTCCGCCGAGGTGGCCCCCGCGAGCGTCTCGGCGACCCGCGCCCGCGCGAGAAGGGCCACCCGCCCGAGCAGCGGCAGGCTCGCGTCGCCGAGGCCCGCCAGCGCCAGCACCACCCGGATGGGCTCCCCGTCGGGACCGCCGGCGAGCGGGGTGGCGAGCGTGAGGAGCGCGGCCACGGGCGGGCCGCCGGGCGTCGCGGCGTGCGGCGCGGCGAGCCCCCAGCCGAGCGCGGTGGAGGCGGCCGCCTCGCGGGCCCGGAGCACGGCCGCGAGCGCGGACGGCGCCACGCCGGGGAGCGCCGGGGCGAGGCGGGTGGCCGCGAGGTCGAGCACGTCGTCCATTGCGGAGCCGCGCACGCCGAGGACCACCCGCTCGGGGGCCAGCAGGGCGTGCACGGGCGGCACCGTGGGCCCGGGCGCGCGCGGGCCGGGGAACTCGGCCTCCACGAAGGCGCGGACCCGCGCGATCTGCCGCGCGTCGAGGCGTCGGCGCGCGATCTCGAGGAACAGCGCGTTGGCGGCCGGCACCTCGGCGAGGTACCCCGCGACCGCGGGCTCCACGCGCTCGGCGAGCTCGAGCAGCAGCCCCGGCGGCACCCGGAGCGCCTGCGCGATCGCGACGAGGCGGTCGGGGGTGGGTGGCGCGTCGTGCCCGTTCTCGACGCGCGAGAGGTACGCGCTCGACACGCCGACGGCGCTCGCGAGCCCGCGGAGGCTCGCGCCCGCGTCGACCCGCAGGAGGCGGAGGGCCGCTCCGAAGCCCATTACGTGCGCCTCGGCCGGACGAGGAGCACCGGGGCCCCGTCCGGCACGGGCGCGCCCACGGGGGCCACGATCAGCGTGTGCTCGCCGGGCTCCTCCACCTCGGTCACGCCGCCGCGGGCGAGCCGCGCGCGCACCGCCTCGACGGCGGGCTCGCCCGCGCCCTTCACGATCATCGCGCGCACCTCCGTCATCCCGCGATCCACGAGCACGGCCACGTCCGCGTTCGACTCCGCGAGCACGCGCCGCACGACGCCGCCGAGCTCCCCCTCCCTGAGGATCGGCCGGTGCGTGCCGAGGACCACGAGGCCCGCCGCCTTGGCCTCCGCCACGCGGACGATGTCCGCCGCGGGATCCTCGGCGACGAAGGACAGCGTGCGCACGGGCACGCCGAGCGCGCCGGCGTGCTCCCGCACCACCTCGAGCGCCTCCTGGTCGGTCGGGTCGGGCTCGCCGGCGAGGTAGGCGGACGGCCGGTCGGAGCGCACCACGTGGAGCGCGAGCAGCGGCTCCCCGGGCACCACGAGCCGCTGCCCCACCGCGAGGAGCGCGGGCGCGATGGCCGGGTCGGACACGCAGAGGAGCGCGGGCGCGGGCGGGGCGGGCGCCGGCTCGGGGGGCGGCTCCAGCTCGCGGACCATCTCGCGCCGTGGGT
This sequence comes from uncultured Enterobacteriaceae bacterium, assembly GCA_964457335.1. Taxonomy (GTDB): domain Bacteria; phylum Myxococcota_A; class UBA796; order UBA796; family SXON01; genus CAJBVW01. Next base: position 11,457 of record CAYWGD010000055.1, read on the forward strand.
AGATGCGCTCGAGCAGCGGCGACGTGATCCACGTCGTGACCAACGCCATGATGACCATCATCGTGAACAGGCGCGGGGAGAGCACCCCGAGGTCGAGCCCCACGTTCAGGACGATGAGCTCCATGAGCCCGCGGGTGTTCATGAGGATCCCGATCGCGCTCGCCTCGCGCCAGGTGAGCCCCACGAACCGCGCCGCGAGCGCGCTCCCGCCGAACTTGCCGGCGCACGCCACGAGCACGATCGCGCCGCACACGAGCCAGTCGGAGCGGTCCTCCAGGAGCCCGATGTGCGTCCGGAGCCCGCTGTACGCGAAGAACAGCGGGAGCAGCACGATGGTGACGAAGTCCTCGATCTTCTCCGTGATCGCCTGGGTCAGGCCTCCGCCCCGCGGCATCACCGCGCCGAGCAGGAACCCGCCGAACAGCGCGTGGATGCCGATGAGCTCGGTGGTCGTGGCCGAGACGAGCAGGAGGAAGAAGGCGATGGCCACCGTCTCCGCGGAAACGGACTGCCCCTGCCGCGGCCCCAGCCGCCGCAGGAGCGGCCGCACGCCCAACCACACCACCGCGATGAACAGGAGCGCGAGCACGGTGGTGACGACGGCCGAGCGCACGCCCTCGGCGCGCGCGATCGAGACGACGAACGCGAGGATGCACCACGCCGTCACGTCGTCCACCGCCGCGCAGGAGAGGCTGATGGCGCCGAGCTTCGTGCGGAGCACGCCCCGCTCCGCCAGGATGCGCGCGAGCACGGGGAACGCCGTGATGCTCATCGCCGCGCCCAAAAACAGCGCGAAGGAGAGGAAGGGCACGCCCTCGGGCGCAAGCGAGGCGTGCAGCGGCCACGCGAGGAGCGCCCCGAGCCCGAAGGGCGCGAGGATGCTCGCCCAGCTGATGACCAGCGACTGGTGGCCCCGGCCCTGCAACAGCCGCGGATCGAACTCGAGCCCGACGAGGAACATGAAGAACACGAGGCCGAGCTGGGCCACGAGCGACAGCCCGGGCATCGCGGCGGCGGGGAAGAGCCACGCCATCCCCTCCGGCCACAACAACCCGAGGAGCGAGGGCCCGAGCACGATGCCGGCCACCACCTCGGCGATGACCGTCGGCTGGCCGAGGTAGCGGACGACCCGCGCGAGCACGCGCCCGGTGGCGACCACCACGGCGATCTGGATCATCAAGAGGGCGATGGGGGGCACGGCGCCGTGCAAGGGGCTCCCGAGTGATAAGTGACTCCTTATCACACGCGGGAGCGCCCGCGCCTGCGCGCGCTCCCGATCGGCCTCCCCGTCTACTTCCCCGTGCGCGGCTTCACCGACCACGTGAACGTGAAGCGGCTCACCTCGGTCCCGTCGGCCAGTCGCCCGGTGGTCTCCAGCGAGACGGCGCGCGCCTCGCCCGTGGCCCGGGCCTCGCGCACCGCGTCGAACACAGCCGGGCCGCCCTCGCAGACGAACGTGGCGGTGCCGGTCGCCTTCTTCCCGAAGGTCGCCTTCAGGTCGACGATGAGCGTGGAGAAGGGCACGTCCGCGTCGGCGGTCGCGAGGAGCACGAGCGCGCCGGTGGACATCTCCGCGGCCATCGCCTGGGCCGCGAAGTAGGTCGACTTGAAGGGGTTCTGGCTCCGCCACCCGTAGGGCACGGTGGTGACGCACCGCGCCTCGGTCAGCTCCCGCAGCCCCACCCCCGCGAAGAGCGCGGCCGGCAGCTTCCCGAGCATCCACAAGCGGAAGAGGACGGGGTTCGTGACCTGGGACTGCAGCTTCGTGGCGGGGGCGGTGAGCGACATGCGCGCGAAGCTAATTCGCGGCAGGTTCGCGAGCGTACGGGGGGACGGCGGCGCGGCGCGTCCGGTAGAGTCCGGCCGTGGAAAGGCCGATACGCCCCGAGGACCTGGAGATCGTCGCCCCGATCGCGCGTTCGGGGCAGGCGCGCGTGGCGAAGGTGCGGCTGCGGCACGCGCCGGAGCGGGTGCTCGCCCTCGAGCACTCTCCGAAGGAGCCGCACCGGCTGCGCAGGTCCCCGCCCCGGACGGCGTCGAGGACATCTACGACTGGGACGGCACCGCCCTCTCCATCTCCGGTGGCGCCGCTCACTGCGAGCTCGTCGGTACACCGGAGCCGCTCGGCGTCACCCGCCCCGAGCCCGCTCCCGTGGATACACCCCACGCAGATGGATCTCCGTTCGACCCTCGAGGCTGAGGCGCGCCGGCTCGGCTTCGGGCGCGTCCGCGTGGCGCGCGCGGGGCCGCCGCCCGGCTTCGCCCGCTACGACGAGTTCCTCGCCGCCGGCCACCACGCCTCGATGGGCTGGCTCGAGACCAGCCGCGACGTGCGCGGCGATCCCGAGCGCCTCCTCCCCGGCGCCCGCTCGGTGGTGGTCCTGGCCATGGACTACGCGCGCCCGGCCCCGCCCGACCCCGGCGGGCTCACGGGCCGCGTCGCCTGCTACGCCTGGGGCCGCGACTACCACGCGCTGATCGGGCTCCGCGTGCGCCACCTCCGGCGCGCGCTGGAGGCCGCGTTCCCCGGGCTGCGCACCTGGGGCGGCGTCGACTCGGGCCCCGCCTGGGAGCGCGGCTGGGCCGAGGCCGCCGGGCTCGGCTTCTCCGGGAAGAACGGGATGGCCATCGTCCCCTCCGAAGGCAGCCTCTTCTTCCTGGCCACGCTGCTGCTCACCGAGGAGCTCGCCCCCGACACGCCCGTGGGCGACCACTGCGGGAAGTGCCGCCGCTGCCTGGACGCCTGCCCGACGGGCGCGCTCCTCGACGGCGGCGGCATGGACGCCGCCCGCTGCATCTCCTACCTGACGATCGAGCACGACGGCGCCATCCCCGAGCCGCTCCGCCCGGCGCTCGGGCGCTGGCTCTTCGGCTGTGACGACTGCCAGGTCGCCTGCCCGCACCAGCACGCGGCGCGCCACCCCGTCCCGGCCGACTTCGCGCCGCGCCACGCCTGGCTCCCCCTCCCCGCGATCCTGGAGGCCTCGGACCGCGCGCTCCTCGACACCTTCGAGGGCACGCCGATCCGCCGCGCGGCCCCCCACCGCCTGCGGCGCAACGCCGCGGTCGTGCTGGGCAACATCGGCGACCCGGCGGCCCGGCCCGCGCTCGAGCGGGCGCGCGCATCAAGCGACGGGACGCTCGCCGAGCACGCCGGATGGGCGCTCGATCGCCTCGGCTGAGCACGCGATCCGTCGGCACCGCCGCGTCCCGTCCCGGCGCCCTCCACACGAACGGCACCCCATCCGCGCGCGGGGGGCGATACGCTTGCGCCGCCCACGGGATCGGCACCCGCCCGTCACCGGCGGGCGCGACCGAGTGACTACTAGGAGGGTGCAAGCGTTGGAGGAAACAGCGTGAGCGGACAGCGGCGAATCGCCGTCGTGGACATCGGGTCCAACACCGCGAACCTCGCGGTGTTCCAGGTCGACGACCACGGCGCCATCAGCTGCATCGCGGAGCGCGATCAGCCGTTGCAGCTCCTGCGTCGCCTCGGGCCCGACGGGCACCTGCCGGCCGCGGCCATCGCCGCGACGATGCAGGTCCTGCGCGACTTCGTGCAGCACGCCTCCTCGATGGAGACCGACGCGATCGAGCTCATCTCCACGAGCGCCGTCCGCGACGCCCCGAACAACGCGCACCTCGTCACCCGCGTGCGCAACGAGCTCGGGCTCGAGCTCAAGGTGCTCGACGGAGCCGCGGAGGCCCGCACCGCGGTGGTCGGCGTGGTCAACACCCTCCCGCTGGTCGACGGCTTCGTGGTCGACCTCGGCGGCGGCAGCCTGCAGCTCACCGAGGTGGAGAACCGGCGCGCCACGCGCGTGGCCAGCTTGCCGCTCGGGGCGCTCCGCATGACGGACCAGTTCATCCGGTCCGACCCGCCCGACGGCCCCACGGTCAACCTCCTGCGGCGCCACGTCCAGCGCACGCTCGAGACCCTCCCCTGGCTCCGGAACGCCGGCGGGCAGCTGGTAGGCGTGGGCGGCACCATCCGCACGCTCGCCAAGATGTCGCGCCGGGCGGCCGAGTGGCCGATCCCCCACGGGCACGGCTACCGCCTCACCGCCGACGACGTCGAGTCCTCCTGGGAGCTCGTGAGCCGCGCCGAGGGCCCGCGCCGCCGCGAGATCCCCGGGCTCCCGGCGCACCGCGTCGACCTGATCGTCGCGGGCGCGCTCGTCGTGAAGCAGGTGCTCCGCGTTGGCCGCTTCGACGCCGTCGAGGTCTCCTCGTCCGGCGTGCGCGAAGGCGCCGCGCTCCAGCACCGCCTGGGCGAGGACGCGCTCGTGGCCGACATCCGCGAGGCCGGCCTCCGCGCGCGTTTCGGCGGCAACGACGAGGACCTCGCCTGGGCCGGGCAGGCCCGCGCCACCGCCGAGGCGCTCTTCGACGCCCTCGCGGGCCCCCTCGGCGTCGACCTCACGCTCCGCGACACCTTCGCCGTCGCCGCGCGCCTCCGCGCCCTCTGGGAGCGCCGCTCGCCCGTCCCCGGCCCGCTCTCCGCGCTGCTCGAGCGCCCGATCCAGGGCTTCTACCAGCGCGAGGTGCTCGCCGTGGCCGACCTCGTCTCGCCGGTCCCGCGGCTGCGCATCGACCTCGGCATCCGCGCGCGGCTCGCCGTGCTGCTCGACCTCGTCTCCGCGGCCCACGGCCGGGGCGTCGACGCCGACGTGGACCCCGACGCCGTCCGGATCCGCCTCGACGGGCGCGTGCAGTCCGAGATCGTGGAGCGCTTCGGCCGCGCGTTCGGGCGCCCCCTGGTGGTCTCCGCGCGCGCCTGAGGCCGGCCGCCCGCCCCCTACTCCGCCTCGACCGCCAGCGCGTACGCCGAAACGATGAGGCGCTCCTGCGCGCGCACGGCGTCGAGCTCCGGGGTCGGCCGCACGTGTCGCCCGTCCGGCGTGAGCACGCGCGCCTTCGCGTTGTCGGCGAGCTGCACGCGGAGAATCTCCTCCACCTGCGCCCGGAGCCGCGGCTCGAGCACCGGGAACGTGGTCTCCACGCGCCCGTCGAGGTTGCGCCCCATCCAGTCGGCGCTCGACAGGAAGTACTCCGGCTCGCCGCCGTTCTCGAAGCAGAGGATGCGGGCGTGCTCGAGGAAGCGGTCCACGATGCTGACGACGCGGATGTTCTCCGAGAGCCCGGGGACGCCCGGCCGCAGGCAGCAGATGCCCCGCACGACGAGCTCGATGCGCACGCCGGCCTGGCTCGCGGCGTAGAGCTCGCCGATCAGGTCCGGGTCGGCGAGCGCGTTGAGCTTGGCGCGGATGCGCGCGGGGCGGCCGTCGCGCGCGTGCTGGGCCTCGCGCCGGATGCGCGCCACCAGGAAGCGCCGGAGCCCGTCGGGCGCGAGCACGAGGTGGTTGAGCGGCGGGGGGCGCACGTAGCCGGTCAGCAGGTTGAACAGGTGGGTGAGGTCTTCCCCGAAGCGGTCGTTCGCGGTGAAGAGGCTCACGTCCGTGTAGACCTTGGCCGTCTGGTGGTTGTAGTTGCCCGTCGCGAGGTGGCAGTAGCGACGCAGGCCCTCGCCCTCTCGGCGGACGACCAGCGCGGCCTTGCAGTGCGTCTTCTTGCCGACGATGCCGTACACCACGTGCGCGCCCGTCGCCTCGAGCCGCCGCGCCCACGCGATGTTCGCCTCCTCCGAGAACCGCGCCCGGAGCTCCACGAGCACGGCCACCTCCTTGCCGTTGCGCGCGGCCTGCAGCAGCGCCTTGGCGATCGGGGAGTCGCCGCTCACGCGGTAGAGCGTCATCTTGATCGCGAGGACGTCCGGATCCTCGGCGGCGGTCTGCACGAAGCGGTGGACGTACTCGAAGTCCTGGTACGGGTGGTGCACCAGGATGTCGCCCTGGCGGATGGCCGCGAAGGGGTCGCGCGCGTGCTCGAACTCGGGCACGGGCTGCGGGGCGAACGGCGGGTCCTTCAGCCGCGGGAGGTCGATCTGCCCGTAGAGCTGGGACAGGTCGGTGAGCGCGGTCATGCCCTCGACCGGGTAGAGGTCGGCGGGATCGAGCTCGAGCTCGGAGACGAGCATGTCGAGCTGCTCGCGCGGGAGGCCGCGCTCGTACTGGAGCCGGACGGCCGCGCCCATGCGTCGGTTGCGCACCGCCTCCTCGATGGTCTGGAGCAGGTCCTCGGCGCCGTCCCCCGTGAGGTCGAGCTCGGCGTCGCGCGTCACGCGGACCGCGCGGCAGGAGAGCACCCGGAAGCCCGTGAAGAGCCGGTCCAGGTGCATCCGGATCACGTCCTCGAGGAGCACGAACGCCCAGGTGCCCTCCTCCGAGGGGACGCGGACGAAGCGCTGGAGGCCGGCCGCCGGCATGTGGATGACGCACTGGGTCGACGTCGGGGCCGGCGCCTCCTGGAGCGGCTCCAGCTGCACCACGAGGCAGAGCGCGCGGTTCGCGAGCCATGGAAAGGGGTGCGACGGGTCGATCGCCATCGGCGTGAGCACCGGCAGGATGCGGCGCTGGAACGTGTCGTCGAGGAACGCGCGCTGCTCGGCGGAGAGGTCGCGCTCGCGCAGGAGCCGGATGCCCTCGGCCGCGAGCGCCGGCAGGAGCGACTGGCGCAGGAGCGCGTGCTGGGCGGCGACGAGCTCGCGGGTGCGGGCGGACACGGCCTCGAGCACCTTGTGCGGGGTGAGGCCGTCCGGACCCGGGGTGGTCACGCCGCCGTCGATCTGCCGCCAGATGCCGGCGTAGCGGACCATGAAGAATTCATCGAGGTTCGAGCTGAAGATCGCCAGGAAGCGCAGACGTTCGAGCAACGGGACCGAGGGGTCCTGCGCCTCTTCGAGGACGCGGGCGTTGAACGCCAACCAGCTGAGCTCGCGGTTCACCAGCGCGGGCGGCCGGACGGTCCGTTCCGGGTCCACGCCAAAGGTGGGGAGGGTCGCCATGAGGGTGGGTAGGATAATTCGCCGGCAGAGCCAGTAGTCGCTCGAAACGAGAACGTCACCGAAAGCGCACCGAACATGTCACCCGCACGCGGCGGGGCCGTCACCTTGGGACGGCACATTGAGTGGCATGCGCAGCGAGCAGCACCGTGTGGCCTCCTTCGAGTGGTTGCCCGCCTGGGGGGTGGGCTGGGAGCTCTTCGGCGAGGGGCGCGTGCACGGGCGGCTCACGCCGGGCGAGCGCGCCTGGGTGGCCGAGCTCCGCGAGCAGGCCTGGACGATCCAGCGGGTGGGCTTCCACCGCCCGCGCGTGGTCGTGCGTCCCGTCGGGGTGCTGGCCGAGGTGGCCCACCTGGAGGCCGACTGGCGGGGCCTCCACGGCCTGCACTTCGCGAGCGGCCCCTCCTGGGAGATCGACCCCACGCACAGCGGCGGCACCGTCGTGCGGGACGAGGCCGGCCGCGAGATCGTCCGGCTCGCCTGGAACGGCCGCTTCGAGGCCTCCGGGGCCCGCGTGCACGCCGACGGCGCCCTCGTGGACGGCCGCTTCGGCGCCGTGACCCTCGCGGTCGCCGGCTACCTCTTCCTCTCCTCGCTCGGGGACCCCCGGCGGCGGCTCGCCGTCGGTGTCCCCATCGGGTCCACCGCCCGGACGAAGTTCAGCTGACGGGCGCGTCCCCCGCGAAGACGCGGGGGCCGGAGCCTTCCGGGCTCGGCGCGAGCGCCTCGGCTGGCGCGGCCCGCTCGCCCCGCCGGGCGCCAAGGGAGCGCCGGGGCCGCGCCGAGCCGGCCGCCAGAGGCGGCCGCCCTCCAGGCTCCTCGCGCGGGGATGGTCGCGATCGCCACCGGACGGCGCCGGATCAGGCCTCCGCGGCCGCCGTCCCCGTGAGCTCGGCGAGCAGCATCAGGACCGCTTCCTCCACCATCGCGGCGCGGCGGAGCGGGCTCGGCTCGGCGAGGAAGCGCTGGCGCGGCTCGTCGGTGCGCAGCACCACGGACGCGAGCGCCTCGGGCACCCGCTCGGGCGGCAGCGACGCGAGCGCGCGCGCGACCCCCTCCCCCACCTTGCCCATCCGCCCGACGAGCGGCGTGAAGAGCCCGCGCACCCGGTCGCCCTCCGCGGCGAGCTCGCCGGGCGCGACCTGGTCGTCGACCAGGAGCTCGGCGTGGGCGACGCGGTAGGCGCGGTCCGAGGACTGCTCCGCCACGAGGCGCACGCGCCCCACCGGCTGCACGAGCACGTTGTAGCGCCCGTCCGGCAGCTCGTGGTGCGCGCCGATGAGCCCCACGCCGGCGTAGGGCAGCAGCGCCGGCGAGTTGGCGGCGTCGGACACCTCGTCCGGGTGGATCTGGCACACCGAGAGCGGCCGTCCGTCCCGGATGCAGTCCGCGACGAGCTGGCGGTAGCGCGGCTCGAACACGTGCAGCGGCAGCAGCGAGCCCGGCATCAGCACCGTTCCCGGCAGAGGAAAGAGGGGCAGCGAGCGGCAGGCCTCTGCGAGTCGTGCGCGATCCACGGGGACTCCTGGGGGGAATAGCGGATAGAGAACCGCCCAGACCGAAGGCTAGGCACGGTGCTCGTCCACGTCCAACTCGATGGGTCCGAACGCGTCGTCGCGCTCACGGAGCTCGAAGAGCTGATCCGCACGGGCGCCGTGGGGCCGGAGACGCCCGTCCGGGCCGAGGCGCTCACCGGCGACCGCTGGGTCCCCGCCGGGCAGCTGGAGCTCTACAAGGGGCTCCACGCCTCGCCCGAGGCGCTCCTGCGCCGCGCGTGGCGGAACGCGCCGATGCCGTGGTTCACCGTGATCCTGGTGGGCCTCCAGCTGCGCATCTTCTTCTGGGTGCGGGGGACGCCCATCGAGGAGGGCCTCGTGGACCGCTGGGCCCGCTACACCCCCGCGATCATCGAGCGCGACGAGCTGGAGCGGCTCCTCACCTACGGCTTCTTCCACTCGAGCGTCGGGCACGTCGCGATGAACATGGTGTTCATCGCCTACATCGGCGCGGCGCTCGAGGGCGTGGTCGGCACGGTGAACCTCGCGGCGCTCTTCTTCACGAGCGTGTTCTGGGGCGGGGTGCTCTCGGGGCTCCTCTCGCCGGGGAGCCCGGCCATCGGCGCGTCCGCGGGCGACTTCGGCTACCTCGCGGCGGCCGCGGTGTTCGGCCTCCGCTGGTTCGAGCTCCTGCCCCCGCGGGCCCGGCCGCGCTTCGGCTTCGTCATCCTCTTCTACCTCCTGTTCGCGCTGCTCAACGGCGCGCTCTCCGACGAGCCGATCGACAACTGGGCGCACTTCGGCGGGCTCGTGGCCGGCGGCCTGTTCATGGCGCTGCTCCGGCCGGACGTGGGCCCGCAGTGGCGCGCGCGGAACCGGCGGATCAGCTTCACGGCGCTGCTCTTGATGGTGGTGGGCTTCATCGGGATGGCCCGGCTCCCCATCCCGCTCGTGCCGGTCGAGGAGGACGGGCTCGTCGGGAGCCGCCCGGCGTGGTGGTCGACCGGGTGGGCGGCCACGGGCGAGGGCGGGTGGGCGTCGCCGGTGGGCGGCGGGATCATCGTCGTGCGCACCACGCGCGGCGAGGACCCGACCACGCCGGAGGCGGCGGTGCGCGAGCTCTTGGCGGACTACCGGGAGATCGACCCCTGGGCCGCGCTCCAGGACGAGGGCGCCACCACGCGCGACGGCGTGGACGGCCGGGCGCTCCGGCTCGGCTACCAGGCCAACGGGCGCGTCCGGCAGGTGCGCGCGGAGGTGTTCGCGCGGGGCCGGTACGTGCACCGGGTCGTGCTGGACGTGCCGGTGGACGAGGCGCGGGTGTCGCGCCTGGGCAACCGCCTGTTCGCGCGGGTCACGCTGCCCGTGCCGGAGGACGTGGCGGCCGCGCGCGAGGCCGGCGACGACTGGCGCGGGCGCCTCCGCCGCGCGGAGGGCGAGGCCGACTTCGGCGACCCCGCCGCCGCCCGCGCCCTCATCGAAGCCGCCCGGCGGGACGCCCCGCGGGAGCCCGCGCCGGCCCAGGCGCTGCTGGAGCTGCTCGAGGCCTACCCGGCGCCGGACCTGCCCGCGGTGGTCGAGGAGCTCCTGGTGGCCTTCCCCGACGATCGGGGCGTGCGCGCCGCGGCCGTGCGGGCGCTCGTGTCGGCGGGTGATCGCGAGGGCGCGCTCGAGCGCCTCGAGGCCGGCCTCGCGGCCGCGCCTGGGGACCGCAAGCTGACGAAGCTGCGGCGCGAGCTCTTCGAGTAGCGAAAAAAGCGGTCCAGGTCTTCGGCGCCGGCCCGTTGTAGGGTTCGAGGCCCGCTTGCTGACCGACCTCCCCGACGACCAGCTCCTGCGTGCCTTCGCGGCCGGCCGCGAGGCCGCGTTCACGGTGCTCGTGGAGCGGTACGGGCAGCCGATCAAGGGCTATGCGCTCCGCATGCTCCACAGCCCCCAGCAGGCCGAGGAGGTGTACGTGGAGACCTTCCTCCGCGTGGCGCGCGCCCGCGGGGCCTGGGAGGACCGCGGCACGGTGCGCGGCTGGTTGTTCACGATGGCGCACCGCCTCTGCCTCGACATCCTGCGGCAGCGCAAGGTCACGCGCGACGCGGTGCCGCACCTCGTCGAGCTCGCCGAGGCGCGCCCGCCCTCGCCGTCCCCGGAGGCGCAGGCGGCGCTGCGCGAGCAGGCCGCGGTGCTCGAGGAGCTCCTCGCGCGCCTCCCGCCCGAGCACCGGCAGGTGCTGCTCCTGCGCGTGGTGCACGGGCTCTCGGCCGCCGAGACCGCCGAGGCGCTCGGGATGGACGTGGGCCAGGTCGACTCCCAGCTCTCCTACGCGCGCAAGCGCCTGCGGAGCTGGATGGAGGACGGCGCCGCGCGCCGCCGCATGGAGGAGGCGTGAACCGCCCCGACGACGATCTCGACGCGCTCCTCGGCGCGCTGGGCGCACCCGCGGGCGCCGAGCCCCGAACGTCCGCCGATCACATCCTGGCCATGGCCGCGCCGCCGCCCCCTCCCCCGCCGCCGCGCCCCGGCGTGCCGAAGTGGGTGCTGGGCGGCGCCGTGGGCGGCGCGCTCGTGGCGGGCTTCGTGGGGGGCGTCGCCGCGGTGCGCGTGTTCGACACGGCGCCCTCGCGCGAGCCGGCGGTCGTCGTGGAAATGCCGCGCGAGCCCGCGGTCGCGTCCGCGCCGTCGCCGGGGGAGGTCGTGCCCGCGGTCGCGTCGGCGCCCCCCGTGGAGCCCGCCGATCCCGCGCTCGCCTCGGCGCACCCCCCGGATCCCTCGCGTCCCACGGGGCCCGCGCTCGCCTCGCCGCCGCCCGTCGAGCCCGCTCCCCCCCAGGGCGAGAGGGTGCCCGAAGGGTGGGCGAGCGGCACCCCGGATGCCGCCGCGCAGCCCAGCGAAGCGATCCCCGGCGGCCCGCCCGCGTCCGCGCCGACCACGCCCACGGTCCGCGAGGTGGCCGAGGCCCCGCCCGTCGCCACCGTCGCCGCCGCCCCCCGGGCCGACGCCACCCGCCCGACCGACGCCACCCGCCCGGCCGACGCCACCCGCCCGGCCGACGCAACCGACCTCCCCATCGACGAGCCCACCGCCGACTCCGCCGACCTTCCCGTCGACGACCTCACCGCCGACTCCGCCGACCTTCCCGTCGACGACCTCACCGCCGACTCCGCCGAC
>CAYWGD010000055.1:23115-25302 GCA_964457335.1 uncultured Enterobacteriaceae bacterium
CCCGACGGTCCCACCGCCGCCGGCCCCCCCAGGCGCACTGCCACGCGCCGCGCCCCGCGCCCCGACGACGCGATCCTCCCGGTCCCCGCGACGCCCACGCGCTGGTCCGTGGCCTTCGACGGGGGCTCCCGCGCCTTCCCGAGCCGGGGCGGCCCCGTCGGCCGGATCGGCGGGGGCATCGGCGCGGACCTGCGGCTCGACCTGCTCGACGGCCCCTGGCGGCCCACCGTCGCCGTCGGGGCCGACCTCGCCGCGGTCCTCGCGCCCGCCGTCAGCCCGCCCCTCCTCGTCCCGCACGCTTCCGCCGAGCTCGCGCTGCAGCTCGAGAAGGTCGCGCCCGTCCTCGGCTGGACCGTCGACGCCGCCTGGCGCTTCGTCCCGACGCCCGCCGGCGGCCCCGTCGACCCGCCGATCGGCGTCTCCACGGGGCTCGTCGCCGGCGTGGACCTCGGGCGCGCGGACAGCCCCCAGCTGCGCCTGCGCGCGGAGCTCACCACGCCGCTCACCGCGGGCGAGCCCCTCGAGCCGCTGCTCGCCGTCTCCGCGGGCGTGGAGCTCCCGCTCGGGAAGCGCTGAACGCCGCCACCAAGCTCGACAACTCGGCCACCCGGCAGGTTATGGGCCGGTAGATGTCCAGCCAGCCCCTGTCCGTCGAGCCCTGGCTCGCCAGCCTCCGCGAAGCGATCCCCGCCACCCGCGAGGTGGCCGACCCCGACGTCGTCCACCAGCTCCTCGTCGCCACCCGCCGCCTCGACGTGTGGCTCCGCCTCGCCGGGCGCGCCCGCCTCCGCGACGACCTCCGCTGGCTCCGCCGCGCGGCCGGCCCCGTGCGCGACCTCGACGGCCTCATCGCCCGCGACTGGCCCGCCCGCGAGGCCCGCCGCCTCCGGTCCCTGCGCGCCGTCGCCCGACGCGCCCTCCGCGAGGCCCTCGACGACGTGCGCCTCGAGGGCCTCCTCGTGGGTCTCGCCGTGCTCCCGCCCGTCCCCGTGGACGAGGCCCGCGCCCGGATCGCCCCCCTCGCCCGCGCCGCCCGCGCGCTCCCCCCCGCCGAGGACGATCTCGCCGGCCTCCACCGCCTCCGCCGCGCCGTGCGCCGCCTCGCCTACGGGCTCGAGATCGTCGGCGAGCGGGCCGACCTCGCCCCCGTCCAGGCCGCATTCGGCGAGCTCGACGATCTCGCCCAGGCCGTCCGCTACCTCGGCCCCGAGGCCGTCTCTCCCGACCTGCTCGCCCAGCGCGTGCAGGTCGCGCTCGCCGCCTGGCGCGCCGCCCGACCCCTCTTCTCCACCTGGTGCTGACGTGCAGCTCTACCTCGTCCGACACGCCATCGCGGCCGCGCATCCCGACGGCCCCACCCCCGACCGCCTCCCCGCGTCCATCGACCCCGCCGACGCCGCCCGCCCGCTCACGCCGCGCGGGGCCCGCCGCTTCGCCGACGCGACGCGCGGCCTCGCCCGGCTCGGCGTCCGCTTCGACCGGCTCTACCACAGCCCGCTCCTCCGCGCGGTCGAGACCGCCGAGCTCCTCGAGGACCTCCTCCGCGGCGAGTCCCTCGTCACCCCGCTCCTCGCGGCCCCCCCGGGCGAGCCCCTGCTCGCCACCCTGGGCGGCGAACGCGTCGGCGTCGTCGGCCACCAACCCTGGCTCGGCGAGCTCCTCGGCCTGCTGGTCATGGGCACCCGCGAGGCCGGCGGCGGCTTCACCTGGAAGAAGGGCGGCGTCGCCTGGCTCGAAGGCACGCCCGCCCCCGCGGGCATGAAGCTGCGCGGCTTCTGGGCCCCGCGCGCGCTCCGCACCATGCGGTAGGTCTCCCCCTGGGCGCGTCCCCGGCGAAGACGCCGGGTCCGGGCCCCTCTGGGCTCGCGGCGGAGCCGCTCGGTCGCCGCCTCCCCGCCGCTCCGCGTCGGGCGGCGCCGGACCGCGCGCCCGCCTTCGCGTGCGCGCGCCCGCCGGGCCCCTCGCGCGGCGCCGCGTCCGACCTGGCCGCGGTCATGGAGGCCCCACGTGTCGAACACGTCCGCCGCCCCACTACCCGCCTTCCTCCCCCGTGGGTGCGACTGCCGACGGCCCGCTCAGCGGGCTGTCGGCAGTCGGGAGCATCCCCGACGTTCGGGGGGGCGTGGGGTACCCCGCCCCACTACCCGCCTTCCTCCCCCGTGGGTGCGACTGCCGACGGCCCGCTCA
>CAYWGD010000055.1:25402-46817 GCA_964457335.1 uncultured Enterobacteriaceae bacterium
GCGGGCTGTCGGCAGTCGGGAGCATCCCCGACGTTCGGGGCGGGCGGTACCCCGCCCGCCCCGAATGTCGGGATGCACAGCGACTGCCGACGGCCCGCTCCGCGGGCTGTCGGCAGTCGGCCCTATACTCGCCGGATGTCGTCCCTCCGCGCCGGCCTCGCCGCGCTCCTCGCCGGCCCCCGCGACCTGTGGATCCTCTACGCGATCAAGCTCCTCGAGTCCGTCGCGTACTTCACGGTCTACACGCTGCTCGCCATCTTCCTGTCGAGCGACCTCGGCTACTCCGACACCGAGGCCGGCTCCATCACCGGCACCTGGCTCACCGCCGTGAGCCTCGTGGTGTTCGGCGCGGGTTTCGTGGCCGACGGGCTCGGCATCCGCCGCGCGCTGCTCATCGCGGCGATCTCGGCCGCCGTGGGCCGCGGGCTCGTCGCGATGGCGGGCACGCCCGAGGCCGTGTTCGTCGGCCTCGCCGCGAGCGTGTGGGGCATCGCTTCGATGAAGCCCACGATGAACGCCGCGGTTCGCGCCTACACCACTCCGGCAACCGTCGCGTTCGGCTTCTCGCTCTACAACGTCGTGATGAACCTCGGCGCCGTCACCCAGGGGCCGCTCATCTCCGGCTTCCGCCGCTGGTTCGCAGACGGCGCCACGGTGTTCGGCCACGACCTGTCCAGCTCCCAGCTCGTTTTCCTCGTGGGGTTCGTGGTCTCCGTCGTCAACGTCGGCCTCGTCGCGCTGCTCCGCGAGCCCGCGTCGCGACCCACGGTCACCACGACCAACCCGCTGCGCATCGCGCGGGAGGTGCTCGGCGTCCGCACGTTCTGGACCTTCCTGGCGTTCGTCGCCCTGCTCACGTTCGTGCGCCTCATCTTCCAGCACGCGCACCTGACCTGGCCCAAGTACAGCATCCGCGAGTTCGGCGAGGACTTCCCCTTCGCCACCTACTGGGCCATCAACCCCGCGATGATCATCTTCCTCACGCCGATCGCGACCGCGCTCACCCGGCACCTCCCGCCCTTCCCGGTGATCGTCGGCGGAGCCTTCCTCTCCGCGATCTCCGTGTTCGCGATGGCGTTCTCGACCACCATCACGGCGAGCGTCGTGTTCATCGTCCTGCTCTCCATCGGCGAGGCGCTCTGGAGCCCGCGGCTCTACGAGTACACCGCCACGATCGCGCCCCCGGGCCGCGAGTCCAGCTACATGGGGCTGTCCGAGGTGCCGCTCTTCCTCGCGAAACCCGTCGTGGGCTTCATGAGCGGCGCCCTGCTCACGCGCTACTGCCCCGCCGAGGGCCCGCGCGACAGCGAGCCGATGTGGCTCGTCATCGGCTTGATGACCATCGCCGCGCCGATCCTCATGGTCCTGCTCCGCAACGTCCTCGTCGCGAAGCCCTCCACGGAAGCCGCCGCCTGATCCGCCCACGACGACGTGTCCCCCGCGGGGCCGCGCCGCGATAGCCCGCGGCATGTCCGACGCGCCCGCCACCTTCGCCGCCCTCGACCTCCCCGCGCCGCTCTTGCGCGCCGTCGACGAGCTCGGCTTCCCCACCCTCACCCCCGTCCAGGCCCGCGCCCTCCCGCCGCTGCTCGCCGGCCGCGACCTGGTCGGGCGCGCCCGCACCGGCAGCGGCAAGACCGTCGCCTTCGGCCTCCCGCTGCTCACCCGCGTGGACCTCGGCCGGCGCCGTCCGCAGGCGCTCGTGCTCTGCCCCACCCGCGAGCTCGGCGCCCAGGTGGCCACCACCCTCCGCACGCTGGGCCGCCACCTGCCCGGCCTGCGCGTCCTGCTCGTCTCCGGCGGCCAGCCCGGGGGCCCCCAGCGGCGCGCCCTCGAAGAGGGCGTCCACGTGCTCGTCGGCACCCCCGGCCGCGTGCGCGACCACCTCGACCGCGGCGCCTTCGATCCGCGCCACCTCCGCGTCGCCGTCCTCGACGAGGCCGACCGCATGCTCGACATGGGTTTTGCGCCCGACGTGGAGCAGATCCTCGCCGCCCTCCCCGCCGAGCGGCAGACGATGTTCTTCTCCGCCACCTTCCCCCGCTCCATCGCGGACATGTCCGAGGCCTGGCAGCGCGATCCCGTGCACGTCGTCGTCGAGGAGACCGCCGAGGCCCCCGCCACCCTCCGACAGGTCGCCTGCGCCGTCGAGGACAAGCCCGCCGCGCTGCTCGCCCTCTGCCGCGCGCACCCCGGGCCCACGCTCGTGTTCGCGAACCTCAAGGCCACCGCCGCCGCGCTCGCCGAGGACCTGCGCCGCGCCGGCGTCGCGGCCGCCTACATCGGCGGCGACCTCGAGCAGCGCGACCGCGACCGCGTCCTCGCCATGCTCCGCAACAAGAGCCTCGCCGCGCTCGTCGCCACCGACGTGGCGGCCCGCGGCCTCGACGTCGACGAGCTCGCCCTCGTCGTGAACGTCGACCTCCCCGGCGCCCCCGAGAGCTACGTCCACCGCGTCGGCCGCACCGGCCGCGCCGGCCGTGCGGGCCTCGCCGTCGCGCTCGCCGCCCCCCGCGAGGAGGGCAAGCTGCGCCGCTACGAGGCCTTCTCCGGGCTGCCGATCGAGCGGCTCTCCCTGGACGATCTCCTGTCCTCCATCCCCTCTCTCTTGGGGCAGGGGGGCTTCGCCCCCCCGCAACGCCCCCCCGACGCGCCGGCGGGCCCCGTCGCCCCCATGGTCACCCTCCGCATCGGCGGCGGCCGCAAGGACAAGCTCCGCCCCGGCGACATCCTCGGCGCGCTCACGGGCGACGTGGGCCTCCCCGCCGCCGACGTCGGGCGCATCGAGATCCACGACCACCTCGCCTACGTCGCCGTGGCGCGTGATGCCGCGGACCGCGCCTACGAGGCCCTCGCCTCCGGCCGCATCAAGGGCCGGCGCTTCCGGGTGGAGCGGTTGGGCTGACGCGGGGGCGCGCCCCGCCGCTACCCCGGCGCCCCCCACGGCGGCTCGCGGAACCACTCGACGAGATGCTCCACGAACGCCCGCACCTTCGCGGGCGGCCGGCGCCCCTGGCCGTGCACGGCCTGGCACGGCAGGTCGGACTGCGGGAACGTAGGCAGGACGCGGACGAGGCGCCCGGCACGCACCGCCTCCGCCACGATGAACCACGGCGCCACGACGATGCCCGCGCCCGCCTCCGCGAGCGCCGTGAGCAGCGTGCCGTCGTTGCTGGTGAGCGGGCCGGACACCGGGACGGACACGTCGCCCTCGTCCGTCGCGAAGCGCCACTCCTGGTCGCGCGCGATGTTGGCATAGCGCAGGCAGGCGTGCTGCCCGAGCTCCAGCGGGTGGCGCGGCGTCCCGCGGCGCGCGAGGTACGCCGGCGACGCGCAGCACACGCCCACGTCTCGCGCGAAGCGGCGCGCGATCAGCTCCGGGTCGCGGACCACGCCGAGGCGGATCACCACGTCCCAACCGCCGCCCACCACGTCCACGATGTCGTCCTGCAGCGTCACCTCGGGGTGCACCGCGGGGTAGCGCTCGACGAAGCGGGCGAGCGGCTCCGCGAGCCAGCGCTGGCCGAACGTGACCGGCGCGTTCACGCGCAGCCGCCCCCGCGGCGCCGCCGCCTCCCCGACCGCCACCGCGCGCGCCTCCGCGGCGGCCCGGCTCACCCGGGCGCAGAGCGGGTAGACCTCAGCGCCCGCGGGGGTGAGCGCCACCCGCCGGGAGGTCCGGTGCAGGAGCCGCACGCCGAGCCCCTGCTCGAGCCGGGCCACGCGGGCGCTGACCACGCTCTTGGCGAGCCCGAGCTCCTCCGCCGCCGCGGTGAAGGAGCCGCGCTCCGCCACGGCCGCGAACACCACCATCCCGGCCACGTCGTCGGGATCGAAACCTGCCTCGTGCATCCTCGGGACGTAGCCCGCGCCGCGCTCCGGGGCGCACCCCATCGTCCCGGAAACGGAACGGTGCGTCCGGAGCCGGCCGCCTTCCGCCCGTCCGCCCCCCAACGTAGGAGGGAGGCACCAACCCTGGAGACTTCATGTCCATCCTCCGGTCCCTCGTCCTCCTCCCCCTCCTCGCGGCGTCGTCCTCGGCGTTCGCGGCCACCTACGCGGTCGACGCCTCCCACACGCGCGTCGGCTTCAGCGTGTCGCACATGATGGTCAGCACCGTGCGCGGCGAATTCGGCACGGTCACCGGCACCGTCGACTGGGATCCCAAGAACGTCGCGGCCACCAAGGTCGACGCCACCGTGGGCACCGCCTCGGTCGACACGCGCGACCCGAAGCGCGACGACCACCTCCGGTCGCCCGACTTCTTCGACATCGCGAAGTTCCCCGAGATGAAGTTCAAGTCCAAGGCGGTCAAGAACATCGGCAAGGAGAGCTTCGACCTCGTCGGCGACCTCACCATCCGCGGCGTCACCAAGGAGGTCACCCTCAAGGTGAACACGCTCCCGGCCGAGCGGAAGGACCCGTGGGGCAACTACAAGACCGGCACCCGCGCGGTCGGCACCATCAACCGCCAGGACTTCGGCATCAGCTGGAACAACGCGCTCGACGGCGGCGGCGTGATCGTCGGCGACGAGGTCACCATCGAGCTCGACGTGGAGCTCGGCCGCAAGTAGCGCTCCGGCGCAGATCCGAGGGCCCCTCCTCGCGTCCGAGGGGGGGCCCTTCTACTGTCCGAAGTTCTGGGTCCACCAGTGGCCCCAGCTCCCGCCCTGGAAGTACCCGACCCCGGTGAGCGTCGCGGAGCTGTTCATGATGTTGGCGCAGTGGCCGTCCGAGGACATCCAGCCCGCCACCACGTCGGCCGGGCTCGCGTAGCCGGCCGCGATGTTCTCCCCGAGGGGGTAGCCCGCGAAGTCCGTGGAGCCGATGCGCTCCCAGGGATCCTCCCCGAGCGCCCCGCCGGGCGACTCGTGGGTGAAGCTGTCCTCGTCCGACATCCACTTCGAGTGGAAACGCGCCGCACAGCGCAGGTTCGGCTCCATCGTGAGCGGCCCCGCCGCCCCGAAGCGGCCCTCGGTGCCGCAGTCGGCGCCCGCGGCGCGCTCGCGGTTCACGAGGTCGACCACCTCTTCCTCCCACGCCGCCCACGCCGCCGACCACCCTGCCACGTCGGGGTGGCAGGCCTCGGCGGCGTCCACGTCCGCGTCGGTGTCGGTGTCGGTGTCCGCGTCGGTGTCGGCGTCCGTGTCGGCGTCGGAGTCGGTGTCCGTGTCGGCGTCGGTGTCGGCGTCGCTGTCGGCATCGGTGTCCGCATCGGCGTCGTGTAGCGGCGGGCGTTGGTCCTTGGGGATGGGACCCTGCGCGTCCTCCACGCCACACGCAGCGAAGAGGAGGATCATCGACACGCAGCGCATGGCTGGACCTCGTGCGCGCGGTCTATCCCAACGTCGGGAGCGTGCCACGCCCGCGACGAGCCCCGCGCGTCCCCGCGCGCCCCGCTGCTCCCGTCGGGCGCGCCCCGCCGAAGCTTACGCGGCGCGTACCCAATCCGCGGTGCGCGTTGACCGGCTCCTGACACGAGGGGTAGCGTCCCGGGATGATCCGATCCGCGCTCTCGGCCACGCTCCCGCTCGTCCTGCTTGCCGGCTGCAGCCCGGTGGTCGTCGACTACAAGGGCGACGAGCTCCCCGACGAGTCCGACCCGCTCCCCGAGGAGGGCGTCCCCGACATCGCGGTGAGCCCGCTGACCGTCGACTTCGGAACGGTGCGCGTGGGTGACACCGCCACCGCCGAGATCGTGGTCGAGAACGCGGGGGACGCCCCGTTGACCGGCACCATCGAGCAGTCGGGCTCGGGCGCCTTCACGCTCGACTTCTACAGCTTCGAGCTCGAACGTGACGTTGCGCAGGTGATCACCGTCACCTTCCGGTCGAGCGGCGCGGGCGGGCACAGCGGCCAGGTGTCGATCCTCTCCGACGACCCGGACGAGCCCTCCGTCACCGTGACGCTCGCCGCGGAGGCCGGCGAGGACGCCGACGGCGACGGCTTCATGGGCACCGACGACTGCGACGACGCGGACGACGCCGTGCACCCCGGCGCGGAGGAGACCTGGTACGACGGCGTCGACCAGGACTGCTCCGGCACGAGCGACTACGACGCCGACGGGGACGGCGACGACGCGCTGGAGCACGGCGGCGGCGACTGCGACGACACGGACCCCGCCACGAGCTCCCACGCCGAGGAGAATTGGTACGACGGCGTCGACCAGGACTGCGCGGGCGGCTCCGACTACGACCAGGACGGCGACGGCCACGACGCCACCGGCTACGGCGGCGACGACTGCGACGACACCCGTTCCTCCACGTACCCCGGGCACATCGAGGTGCTGGAGAACGGCGTCGACGACGACTGCGACGGCAGCGTGGACGAGGCCCTCTCCTCCGTCGACACCGACGGCGACGGCTACGCCGAGACCGACGGCGACTGCCTCGAGGGCGACGCGAGCGTGCACCCCGGGGCCGACGAGACCTGGTACGACGGCGTCGACCAGGACTGCGACGGCGCCAGCGACTACGACCAGGACGGCGACGGCGCCGCGAGCGACGGCTTCGGCGGCGACGACTGCGACGACCTCGACGCGACCGTGAGCCCCGACGCCGAGGAGACCTGGTACGACGGCCTCGACCAGGACTGCTCGTCGACCTCCGACTACGACCAGGACGGCGACGGTCACGACGCCCCCGTGGCGGGCGGGCTCGACTGCGACGACACGGACGCAGGGACCAACCCGGACGCGGTCGAGACCTGGTACGACGGCGTGGACCAGGACTGCGACGGCGCCAGCGACTACGACGCCGACGGGGACGGCTTCGACGCCGCGGCCCACGGCGGTACTGACTGCGACGACCTCGTCGCCACGACCAACCCCGACGCCGAGGAAACCTGGTACGACGGGGTGGACGCCGATTGCTCCGGTGGCAGCGACCACGACCAGGACGGCGACGGCTACGACGCGCTCTCCGGGGGCGGCGACGACTGCGACGACCTCGACGCCACGGTGAACGCCGGCGCCACGGAGACCTGGTACGACGGCGTCGACCAGGACTGCTCCGGCGGCTCCGACTACGACCACGACGGGGACGGCCACGACGCGCTGGCCTACGGCGGCGACGACTGCGACGAGCTCGACGCGTCCGTGAACCCGTCCGCCACCGAGGCCTGGTACGACGGCATCGACCAGGACTGCGACGGGTGGTCCGACTACGACCAGGACCAGGACGGCGAGGACGGCACCGCGTACTGGGGCACCGACTGCGACGACCTCGACGCCTCGGTGAACGCGGCCGCCGAGGAGGTCTGGTACGACGGCGTCGACCAGGACTGCGACGGCGCGGACGACTACGACCAGGACGGCGACGGCGCCCAGGCCGTGTCCGCTGGCGGCGACGACTGCGACGACGCCGACGCGAGCGTGCACCCCTCCGCCGCGGAGGTGTGCGACGGCGCCGACGACGACTGCGACGGTGCCGTCGACGAGGGTGTCACCACGTCGTACTACGTGGACGCCGACGGGGACGGCTACGGCACCCCCGGCGCCACCGTCGACGCCTGCGAGGCCCCCGCCGGCTACGCCGCCGCGTCGACCGACTGCGACGACGGCGCGGCCTCCGTGAACCCCGGCGCCACCGAGACCTGCGACGCGGTCGACGAGGACTGCGACGGCGTCGTGGACGAGGGGCTCGCCACGGGCACGTACCACCTGGACGCGGACGGCGACGGGTACGGCGACGCGAGCGTCAGCATCACGGACTGCGCGGCCCCGAGCGGCTACGTCGCGGACGCCACCGACTGCGACGACACCACCGACACGACCAGCCCCGGCGCCGACGAGCTCGCCTACGACCTCGCGGACAACGACTGCGACGACCTGCAGGACGAGATGGTGGCGGAGGACGTCTCCACCTGGACGATCCTCGGCGAGCGGTCGAGCGACTGGATCGGGTCGGGCGGGGTGTACACCGCCGAGGACCTCGACGGCGACGGCGATCCCGAGCTCGTGATCGGGGGCCGCGACGCGAACTCCGCGTCCTCGTCCGACGTCGGGTTCCTCGCCTTCCACGACCTCGACACGGCGGGCCTCGACGTGGCGCTCACCGACGGGTGGTACGCGCTCTACGGCGACGGGAGCGACGACCACGTCGGCGCCGCCTTCGCGGTCGTCGGCGACACCGACGGCGCCGGCGAGCTCGAGCTGGTCGTGGGCGCGTACAAGAACGACGTCGACAACAGCGACGACGGCACGGTGTACCTGCTCGACGTGGGCGGGGAGAGCGGCACGGACACGGCCTCTTCGGTCGACGAGGGCGCCATCGAGGGCGACGCGAACAACGGGTGGACGGGCTACGCCCTCGCCGTCGGCGACTTCGACGGCGACGGCACCAACGAGGTGGCGACCGGCGCGCCCGGCGAGGAGAGCGGGAAGGGCGAGGTCTACGTGACGTTCCTCGCCGACGGCTTCGGGACCGGCGCCATCTCCGACAACGACTCCCAGTTCTGGGTGCGCGGCTCGGGCGGCGGCGACCACCTCGGCTACTCCGTCGCCATGGGCGACCTGGACGCGGACGGCTACGACGACCTCGTCGCCTGCTCGCCCGACGACGACGACGCGGGCTCGGGCTCGGGCACGTGTTGGATCCTCGTGGGCAGCAGCACCCGTGACACGGCGACCAACGTCCAGGGTGCCAACGTGCGCGACCACGACACCGCCGTGATCACCGGCGGCGCCGTCAGCGACCAGCTCGGGAAGACGCCCCAGTCGCTGTCCGTCGGGGACTTCGACGACGACGGGCTCGACGACCTCGCCGTCGGCATGCCGGGCTACGACGGCTACGCCGCCGACGGCGGCGCCGTCCTGATCTACCGGAACGGCACGTTGTCCGGGAGCGAGACCTCCGCCACCGCCGCCTGGCTCGTGCGCGGCGACGGCGCGCTCGGCACCGCCGTGAACATGACGGGCGACGTGACCGGGGACGGCGTCGTCGACCTCCTCGGCGGCGCGACGACCGCCGGGGCGGCCGACCAGGGCGTCGTGTACCTGCTCGAGGGCGGCATCACGTCCGGCACCTGGACGCTCCCGACCGACCAGCTCGCGAGCTGGACCGGCGCGGCCAACGGCGACCTCTTCGGCACCGCCATCAGCACGCCGCGCGACCTGGACGGAGACGGCGTGCTCGACTTCGCCGTCGCCGCCACCTACAACGACGACGGCGCCACCGACGCGGGCAAGGTCTACGTGCTCAGCGCGTATCCCTGACCCGAGAGAGGCTCCGCCCTACTCCACGTCCACGTTGATCTCCGTGAACACCGGCGGATCGAGCGGCGAGTGGTCGTTGTTCTCGAGCTGCACGCGGATCTTCCGCGCGCCCGGCGCGAGCGCGGAGAGCGACACGGTGGGACCGGCGCTCTCGGCGACGGTCACCCCGTCCACCGCGACGGACCAGTGGCCCACGCCCGGGACGGCCTCCCCGCCCATCGCGGCGGAGTCGAGCGTGAAGTTCTCGGGTGACACCGACAGGTCGAAGGCCGCGGGCACGCCCCACCCTTCGCCCGGGTGGGTGATGGTGACGTCGGGCCGCGACGGCGCCACGAACAGGTGCAGGTGGTCGCGGATCGGGGTCTCGGAGCCGCCGTCGGTGAGGCGCAGCTCCACGAAGTGGTAGCCCGCGGGCACGTGGTCGAGCCGCACCTCGGGCTCGCTCGCGCCCATGGCGTACTCGCCGTCGAGGTACAGGTGGTACTCCAGCGGGACGTTGGCCGCCGCGATGGCGAGCGGAACGGTGGCGGACGCGAACTCCGCCAGGTACGGCGCGCGGTCGATCGCCACGTACGGCGAGGCCGGGAGCACCTCGAGGCTCACCGCGTCGCGCACCGGCGGGTCGAGCGGCGAGCCGTCGGCGTGCACGAGCTCGACGGCCACGTCGTGTACGCCCTCTTCGAGCTGGGTGAGCTCGGCGGCCGTCGGATCCACGCCGAGGTCGGTCACGAACCCGTCCACCTCCACGAGGAAGCGGCCGCTCCCGAACGCGGGCTCACCGAAGGCGACGGCGGCCGACACGTCGAAGCCGTCGATCTGCAGGAGCAGCGGCGCGCTGCTCGCGGAGAGCACGGTCCCCTCGGTGGGACCGAGGATGGAGAGCCGCGCGTCGCGCGTCTCCACCCAGGCCCAGCTGCCCTCCCAACGTTCGTCGTGGTCGTTCTCGGCGAGCCGCACCTCGACGGTGTGTCCCCCGGAGGGGAGGTCCTCGATCGTCCAGCTGTTGCCGCCCGTCTCGCCGACCAGCACGTCGTCGACGTACACGTGCACGTGCCCCCGCCCCGCCACGTCCGCGCCGCCGATGGCGCTCTCGTCGAGGGTGAGGTTCTTCACCTCGAAGGTGGTGTCGAGGCTCGAGCCGTAGCGCTGCTCGTCGGCGACGGGGCTCGTGAGCGTGACGCGGGGGGTGGTGTCCGGGGGGGCGGGCTCGTCCGCGCCACCCGGCTCGTCGTACACGAGGCACCCGGTAGAAAGCAGGAGAAGTGAGAACATCCTGTACCTCCGCTGCAAGGAATGTGCGGGCGGAGGGGCGACGAGCAATCGAGCGCTCGTCACCTTGTGTGTCACATTCCCATGCTCGTGCGGACCTTGTCGGGCCAGATCTCCATGAGCCCGACGAGCACGTCCCGCGAGAGGCTCACCTCGGCCGGCGTCCACGGCATGCGCGGGTCCTCGAGCATGGCGTCCTCGGTCAGCGCGAACAACGCGGTCGCGCGCCCGGGCACGTCGGCGCCCTCGTAGAAGCGGAGCGCCTCCTCGGTGTGGACGTACACGCGCTCCAGGCACTCCGGGTCGGCGGCACATTGGTAGGACGTGTGCCCACGCCCCCACTGCCAGCGCCAGCCGGTGTCCCAGGTCTCGTCCATCCCCCACGGGGAGAACGACATGCGGCCCTCGTCGCCCTCGTCCACCCAGACGAAGAAGTCGTCGAGGTTGTACGGGTAGCCGTCCAGGTTGCCGGTCGCCATCGTCCACGCCCAGTAGTCGAGGAACTGGTCCATGTTCAGGACGTCCCCGGCGAGCGTGTAGAAGTCGGTCGTCGGCCGGGCGAGGACGCGCGCGGCGCGGGAGAGCCGCTCCGGGTTGTCGTCCCCGGTGGAGCGCTCGAAGTGGATCACGCCGGCCTCGGTGAGGTCGGCCGAGTCGTTCCCCTCCCACAACGTCCCGTCGGGGTCCGAGAACCAACGTTGGACGATCTCCTTGTCCATGGACTCGACCAACGCGTAGAGCCCGTACGGCTCGTCGTTGACCGTCACCAACGCCGGTGCCGCCCGCGGCGAGAGCATCCCCGCGTCGTTCCAGATCCCGTAGGCCACGATCTCGCGGCCCATCGAAGGGTCGCCGACGAGGTTGTTCAGCGTGACGCCGCGGAGCCCGCCGTAGCGCGCCCCGTCGACGAACGCGTCGTACTTGATCTTGAACGCCGGCTTGCCCTCGAAGCCCTGGAAGCTGTTGCTCCCCTTGAGCCGCACGCCGACGTTCTCGAGGACCGCCCCCTCGTGCTCGACCGTGCCCGTCACGTAGGTCTCGGGATCGGCGCTGAGCGCCGCCATCGCCGCGTCGTCGAGGCGGATGGCGACGGTCCGCAGCCGCGTCGCGTCGAAGAGCGCCTCCTGGATGGCCTGGTCGCGGGCGTCGTCGAGGTCCTCGTCGTCCAGGTCGCCGGCGTCCTCGGGCGAATTGGGGCCCCCCGGGGGCGGATCCACGGGATCACATCCCACCAGCAAGAGGGGGATCAACCAGCGCATGTCGTGGCCTCCTCCACCACCTGTCCGTGGCGGATGCGGATGGTCTCGTGGAGATCGTCGATGATCCACTGCCAGGTTTGCCAATCGATGAAGGGATCGTCCTTCACGTACGGGAGCAGGAGCTCCTCCAGTCGGTCGATCTTGGGCGAGAGCACCGCCGGGTCGTACAGCTCCGCCACCTCCAACACGGTGGCGCAGAAGTCCTGGCGGTACGCCTCGCGCATCCGGTTCACCAACACCGGCTGGGAGCTCTCGAGCCAGAACGGGTGGAGCGAGAAGATGCTCCCGTCGGCGGGATCGTGGTTGGTGAGCGTGAGCGAGAGGTCCTTGTCCCACGGCACCACGACGAAGCGCCCGCCGGGCGGCTTGTAGAGCAGGAAGTTCTGCCCGGCGCTCGCCATTCCGTCCACGTCGGGGAGCACCATGTCGACCGCGATCTCGCGCAGCCACTGGTCCACGTCGACGTGGTTCGGCAGGCAGGACTCCAGCTCCTCGTCGGTCTCGGCCGTCGCGCACGCCAGCATCGGGATGAGGTCGTCGGCCACCCCCACCTCGTCGGTGCCCGCCTTCGGCTCGTACGTCAGCGTGTAGGCGGCCGGATCGTCCGACACCCACTGCAGGCTCGCGCGGTCGCCGCAGTAGCCCTTCACCTTGAAGTAGCTCCCGTCCGGCTCCGCGAAGTGGGCGTCGAGGAACTCCTGCCCGTCGGCCTCCTCGCTGTTCGGGAAGAGCCCCATGTAGCGGCCGTTGACGTACAGGCGCGCGTGCGTCACCCGCGGCGCCTCGATGCCCGCGTCGTTCATCAGCTGGAGCGCGATGCGCTCGCGCAGGAGCGTGTAGTCGCCCTCGGTGCCCAGGAGGTTGATCTTCTCGACGCCGTGGAAGGTCCGGTCGGGGACGAACTCGTCGAACGACAGCTTGAAGCCGCGGCGCTCGAGCGCGCTCTCGTCGTACACGTTGTGCCCCCGGTAGCGGACCCCCACGTCCTCCCAGGTCTCGATCTCGCCGGTGGCGGGGTTCTCGAAGATCACGTCCGCGCGCTGGTAGGCACGGTCGCCGCACTCGAACGGGTCGAACGAGGCCGCGAGGCGGTCCTCCCAGTCCCCGCCGTCGAACTCGATGCGGTAGACCGGCACCGCGTCGGGGTCCCAGAGCGGCTCCTCGGCGGTGATCCCGGGGCCGCAGCCGACGAGGCAGACCAGTAGAGAACCGGATAGTATCCGGTGAACCGATACTTTCCTCATCCTGCGCCCCCCTGTGCCGGAAGTCTAGACACAGCCGCAGCTTCGTCCTGCACGCGCCCGGGCGCGGGCGTGGACCTGCGCCTGCGGGGGCCCCGCGCGGGCGTCTCGCCGCGGATCCGCCGGCCGACGGCGGCGTTGCGGCACAGGGGGGTGCCGGAGTACGCTGTGCCGCCGCCGATGCCCCTCGTCCCCCTCCTCGCCCTGTTGTCCTGGTCCTCTCTCGCTTTCGCGGCGGACGAGGCCGCGAGTGCCGGGCAGACCGTCCCGACGCGGTCCCATGTGAGCGCGTACGTCGGGCAGGTCCACGCCGCGGCCGGGGGCGCCGTGCTGCTCGCCGCCGCCGGGCCCGAGGCGGAGCGCATCGCGCTGGACGTGGCCGAGTCGCTGCCCCCTGGGCACGTGCGGGTCGTGCGCATCGGGTACATCGGGGACGGCGCCGAGGAGATGCGCCGGGCGCTGCAGGCGGCGGGTCTGCCCTGCGGCGTCCGGCTCGGCGCCGCCACCGGAGGCGGCTGGACCGTCGCGACGCACGGCACCTGCTCGCCCACCGTGGCGGCGACCCCGCTGGCCTCCGACGCGCCCGCGCTGCCTCCCACGGCGCCCGGCGCGGGGGTCGGCTCCATCCCCGGGGTCGACGCCGCCCTCCCCCACGTGCAGGCCGAAGCCGGCGCCGCCGCCCCGGCGGGCCCGCCGCCGCTCGCGCCCCTGGCCACACCGCCGCCCCCCGATCCCGCGGTCCTCCAGTCCACCTACGACATCGTCGCGCTCAAGCGGGTCAACAACCCCAAGCCGCGCGCCGACGCGCCGGACGCCGTCTGGGCCGTGCGCGACGGGCGCGGGCGCACGCTCGACGCGCTCGACTTCGCCCGCCGCACGGGCGATCTCGCGGTCGAGCGCCGGATCGAGCGCGAGGGGAAGACCGCGCGCGGCGTGGGCATCGGGCTCGCGGTCGGCGGCGGCGCGCTCGCCGTGGCGGGCCTCGGCCTCCTCGTGGCCCGGAACGCCGGCGCGCCCCAGTGGGACACCTACGAGCCCGACATCTCGAGCTACGACACGAACGCGCAGTACTTCGAGGCGCTCGCCCAGGCCGAGGCCGACTACCGCGCCGCGCAGGACGAGCACGAGATCCGGAAGGACGACCGCGTGTGGATCGCCGGCTTCCTGGCGGGCGCGGGCGCGCTCTCGCTCGTGGCGTCGCCGTTCGCGGCCCGCGGGGCCGCCGATCGCCGCCAGCTCCCGGCGCTCTACTGGGACCCCGAGGACGCCGACGCGCTGATCGGGGCCCACAACGCCTCCGTGCGGCAGCGCATCGGCCTGCCCGACCCCGCGCAGCCCAAGGCGGCCGTCGTGACGCCGCCGCCCGTACCGGAGGAGGACGAGAAGCTCGACGAGGACCCGCCCGAGGACGCGCCCGCGCCCGAGGAGGCGCCCGCGCCCGAGGAGGCGCCCGCCCCGGAGGAGCGCTCCGTCCCCGCGGACCCGCCCGGCTCCGGCGCACGGGAGCCCGGCCTCCAGCTCACGCCGGTCTTCGGCCTCGCCTTCACCGGCATCGCCGGGACGTTCTGACCGTGTCCGCGCTCCTCCTCCTGGCGCTCGGCGCCACCCCCGCGCGCGCCGAGGGCTACTCGACCGACATCGAGCTCGTGCGCCCCACGTTCTCGCAGGGCGCCATCGCCGGGCTCGACTCACCGGTGCTCGGCCGCACCGGCACGATCCGCGCGGGCCTGCTCGTGCAGTACGAGCGCGACCCGCTCCTGCTCTACCAGCTCGAGCGCGAGGCGGGCGCGGTCGTCAGCAACCGGCTCATGACACATCTCGGTGTGTCGGTCGACTTCACGAAGCGCTTCTCGGCGCGCTTCGTGCTGCCGATCGGCGGCCAGTGGGGCTCCGACGTGGCCTCGCTCGCGGCGGACACCGGCGGCATCGGCGACGCGAGCCTGGGCGCGCGCGTGCACCTCCTCGACGTCGGCCCCCTCTCCACGGCCGTCCGCGCCGACGTGATGCTCCCCTTCGGCACCCAGGGCGCCTACCTCGGGGAGACCGGCCTCCGCGGCGCCGCCGGCGTGCTCCTCCAGGCCCGGCTCGGGCCCGTCGCGCTGCTCGGGGACGCCGGCGTCATCGGCCGCGCCCCCATCGAGACCGAGCAGGACTTCGACCTCGGCTCCGAGCTCGCCCTGTCCGGCGGGGCGCGGCTCGACATCTGGCCCGAGACCGTCTGGCTCGGCGCCGGCGTCGTGCACCGCACCGGCTTCGCGGACTTCTGGTCCGTGGGCGCCGAGACGCCGACGGAGCTCGTCGCCGACCTGGGCGTCCGCGTGCTGCCCGACTGGCGCGTCAACGTCGGCGTCGGCCGCGGGCTCACCCCCGGCTACGGCACCACCCAGTTCCGCACCTTCGCCGGGCTCACCTGGCAGCGCACCCCGCCGCTCCCCCCCTCCCCCGAGCCCGAGCCGGTGGCCCGCCTGCTCGTGACCGAGGCCCCCGACATCCCGCAGGATCTCCTCATCGAGACCCCGACGCCCCCGGAGGAGCCCGCCTGGAAGGAGGACGAGCTCGCGCGTGTCGAGGAGCAGCAGATCGTCATCCGCGACCCGATCCAGTTCGAGCTCGCGACGGCGCGGATCCTCCCCGAGTCGATCCCCACGCTGCACGCGATCGCGAAGCTCCTCGCCGAGCACCCCGAGATCGGCCACCTCGTCATCGAGGGGCACGCCAGCGAGGAAGGCAGCTTCGCGTACAACTACGACCTGTCCATCCGGCGCTCGCTCGCGATCTTCCAGGAGCTCGTGCTGGCCGGCACCTACCCCGGCCGCCTCTCCTGCCGCGGCATGGGCGAGGTCGAGCCGGTCACGCTCGGCGCCGACGAGATGGCGCTCGCGAAGAACCGCCGTGTCATCTTCCACATCGTGCGCCGCATCCGCCCGGGCGAGGAGCAGCCGCCGATCCGGACGGAGATGCTCCTGCCCTGGGACGGCGCGCCGAAGACCTTCACGCCGCCTCCGCCCGTCCCGGCGCCCGAGCCGAAGCCGGAGGAGAAGAAGGCGCCGCCGAAGCCCGACCAGGACTTCCCGACCGACCCCGACCTGTTCCGGGAGCAGGACGACGACGAGGAGGCGCCGGAATGACCCTTCTACTCCTGCTCGCCGTCTCCGCCCGCGCCGAAGAGGACTGCGCCAACGAGGCCTACCAGGATCTCAACTGCAACACCGTCGACGTGACGGAGGAGCAGGCGGTCGACCTCACGGACGAGGAGTGCCTCGAGAACATCGACCCGTCCACCGGCGAGCCCTACCCGAACGCCGACTACTACTGGGACTACTACTCCTACGGCTGCCAGTTCCTCGTCGTCTCCTTCGACACCGACGACGACGGGCTCTCCGAGGGCACCTTCCAGGTCCCCGAGGACGCCGAGTACCCCGACGTCATCGCGGTGTTCTCCTGCGACAACTGCCCCGACGACTACAACCCGACGCAGGACGACCTCGACTGCGACGACATCGGGGACCTCTGCGACAACTGCCTCGACGTCCCGAACCACGACCAGGCCAACGGCGACTTCGACGAGCTGGGCGACTACTGCGACAACTGCCCGGGTGACACCAACCCCGGGCAGGAGGACAGCGACCAGGACGAGGCGGGCGACGCCTGTGACAACTGTCCGGCGCTCTCCAACCCGAGCCAGGCCGACGCCGACGGCGACCTCGTGGGCGACGACTGCGACAACTGTCCCCCCATCGCGAACGAGGACCAGACCGACTCGGACGCGGACGGCGTGGGCGACGAGTGCGACAACTGCGAGGGGCTCTACAACAACACGCAGTCGGACGCGGACTTCGACGGCTTCGGGGACCTCTGCGACAACTGCCCCGACGCCTTCAACTTCGACCAGCTGGACTCCGACGGGGACGGTTTTGGCGACGCCTGCGACACCTGCGACTTCGTGCCCGACGAGGACGGCGGCAACGACGACGACGCCGACGGCTTCGGGAACGGCTGCGACGTGTGCCCGGCCGTCGCGGACCCCGGCCAGGAGGACGAGGATCTCGACGGCGTCGGCGACGCCTGCGACAACTGCGTCCTCGATCCGAACGAGGGCCAGGTCGACGCCGACCAGGACGAGCTCGGCGACGTCTGCGACAACTGTCCCGAGGTCTACAACCCCGACCAGGGGGACACGGTCGACCAGGACGGCGTGGGCGACGTCTGCGACGGCGAGCGCCTCCGCGGGGGCGGCAGCCGCTGCGCCACCGGCCTCGGGGACCCCGCCGGCTTCGGCCTCGGGATCGTCGCCGCGCTCGCGCTGCGACGGCGCCGCCGGTAGATGCGCCGGAAGCTCGTCGCCGCCGCGTTCGGGTCGGCGATCGCGCTCGGGGGGCTCGCCTACGCGGAGTCCTGGCAGCGGTCGCACGAGCTCGGCTCGATGCGCGTGTGGTTCGACCCGCCGGGCATCAAGTACGTGCTCGCGCCCGAGAGCGAGGACAACGGCCGCGGCTGGCGCGTCGAGGCCGCGCCGACCCCGAGGCGCCCGGGGACGCCCCGGATCGTCTGCCTCGGCGACAGCGTCACCTACGGCGTGAGCGTCGGCGCCAGGGAGACCTGGTGCGCGGGCGTGCGCCGCGGTCTCGGCGAGGCCGAGGCCTTCAACTTCGGGATGAACGGCTGGGACGCCGAGCAGGTCGCCACGCTGCTCGAGTCCCGCGTCGCCGCGTGGGAGCCGGACGTCGTCGTGTGGGGCACCTACGTCAACGACGTGTTCCCCACCTACCTGCTCTACGGCCAGACGACGGGCGACCCCGTCTTCGTCGGCACCGACGTGCCCGAGCAGGCGCGGCTCCTCCCGGAGTGGCTCGCCCTCCCACTCGTGCGCCACAGCGCGCTCTTCCGGCGGCTCCAGGGCGCGGAGTACGCCCGGAGCGAGCGGGAGCGCGGGCCCGGCTCGGCGCGCACCGGCTGGTACGAGGCCCAGGTCGACCGCGTCGCGGCCTGGTCGACGGCCCACGACGTGCCCGTGGTCTTTCTGGCCATCGCGCCCCACGCCATGGCGAACATGCAGACCTGCCCGCAACAGTTCCCCGTCCCCGGGCTCTGCGAGGCGAGCGGCAAGCAGTACCGCGACATCGTGAGCGCGCTCGAGGCCCGGAAGCTCCCGTGGGTGGACGGCCTCACCGCCTTCCAGGCGAGCGGGCAGCCCCACTTCCACCCGACCGGCCGCCTCGACCCCGACCACCCCAACGCCGCGGGCCACGCCGTCCTCGCCCGCGCGGTCCTTCCCGCGGTGCGCGCGGCCCTGGGCGTCTCCGCGCCCCTCCCCGCGCCGACCGAGGCGACCCCCGCACCGACCACCCAGGCCACCCCGCCCGACATGCCCCACGAGCGCCCGACCCCGCGCCATCCCGGGGGCGGCCGGCGCCGGCAGGCCGAACAGTAGGCGCCCGCCAGCAGGCTGCGGGCGTGTATCAGCGATGTATCAGCGATACATCAGGCGAGCCGCGGCGCGAACCCCCCGCCCACCGGCCGGTAGATCGCCACCATCCCGACCCCCACGAGGCTGAGCACGGCCGACGCCGCGAAGTGCCCCGCGTAGCCCAGCTCCTGCGCGGCGAACCCGCCCAGCGTCGCCCCGAGCCCCGTCGCCGCGACCACGATGCAGGCCTGGAGCGTGTAGTCGGTGGCCGCGCGGGCGGGGCGGCAGGCGTCCATCATCGCGGTGAAGAGCGCCACGGTGGCCATCCCCCCGAAGAGGTGCTCCGCCGCCCCGAGCACCTGGAACGCCGTCAGCGACGGCGCCCGCGCGGCGTAAGCGTAGCCGGCCACGGACAGCGCCTGGAGCACGCCGAACACGAGCAGCGCCCGGCGCCGCCCGAGGAGCTGCGCGCCCCACCCGCCCACGAGCGCGCCGACGAGCGCCATCCCGCTCCCGATGGTCCCCAGCACCCAGCCCACGTCCGCCAGCCCGAAGCCGGCGTCCACCATCATCGGGCGGACCATGCTGCCGGCGAGCGCGTCCCCGAGCTTGTAGAGGAAGAGCAGCAGGATCCAGGCGGCCGTGTCCGTGCGCCGCCACCACACGCCGAGCGCGGCCCAGTCGACACGCGCGGCGGGCTCCGCGTGCGCGGCGGGCTCCTTCCACGCGGCGACCGGCACCGACGCGAGCGCCAGGAGCGCCGCCATCGCGAGGAAGCTCCGCGTCCACCCCAGCGTGTCGAGCACGAGCAGGAGCGCGCCGCCGCCGAGGATCATCCCCACCCGGTAGGCCGCCACCTGCACCCCGTTCCCGAGCCCCCGCTCGCCCGGCCCCAACAGGTCCACCGCGAGGGCGTCGGTCGCGATGTCCTGGGTCGCGGCGAGGAGGTTGCACACGAGCACCGCGACCAGCAGGGGCGCCATGCCGGCGGCCGGGTCGAGGAACGCCAGGGCGCCGAGCACCGCCACGGTGAGGAGCTGGATCGGGAGGATGAAGCCGCGGCGCCGCCCGAGCCGCCCGTGCGCGCGCCGATCCACCAGGGGCGCCCACAGGAACTTGAGCATCCACGGGAGCGCCAGGAGATTCGAGAGCCCGATCTCCGGGAGCGTCGCGCCCTGCTGACGGAGGAGCACCGGCAGCGCCTGCGTGAAGAAGCCGAAGGGCAGCCCCTGGGAGAGGTAGAGGCTGGCGAGCAGCCCGAGCCGGGGGAGCGCGGCGGACATGCGGACGCCTATCACCGCCCGCGTTCGCGCTCCGGACACGGACGTACGCCGACGTGTAGACTCGCGGTCCTTTCCCAAGGTCCTGCCGATGACTTCCGCCACCGTGCCGCCCGCCGTCGCCGAGCGCCGCGACGCCGCCCGCCGCATGCTCGCCGCCGGTGACCCCACCCGCGCCGCCGAGCTCCTCGACGGCCGCGCGGACGCCGACCCCACCGGCGAGAGCCTCGTGCTGCTCGGCGACGCGCTGTTCCTGCTCGCCCGCGTCGGCACCCTCTGCGAGGGGCACCGGCCCGAGGGCTTCGGCTTCGGCGAGGCCCTCTTCCAGGTCTTCATCCTCAACGCGAGCTGGCGCCTGCTCGGCGACCGCTTCTACACCGACGACTACCGCCCGGAGATCTACACGCAGGAGGGCCTCGACCGGGTCGACGCCGCCACGCTCGAGGGCGTGCTTTTGCGCCACCTCCCGGGCCTCGCGGAGACCGGCATCGGGAACGTCCGCAACGCCTTCGAGCCGTGGGACGAGGGCCGCCTCGACCCCGCGCGCCACCCCACCCGCGCGTTCGCCGAGGATCTCGACGACCCCTGGGCCGGCGAGCGGAGCCGGGCGTGACCTCCATCGCCGAGCCCACCTGGCTCGAGCCCATCGAGGCCTGGAGCCGTGACTGGCGCGACGCGCTCCCGAAGCGAACGCCCGAGGACACGGAGCGGCTGCTCGCCGAGACGCGCGCCGTCGTCGCCGCGCTCCAGGCGGCCGCGAAGGGCGACGGGCCGCCCCGGCACGCCCTGCACCCGCGCGGCATCTTCGCCACGACCCGGGCGCGCCTGGACGTGGCCTGGTGGCTGCCGCCCGCGCTGAGCGTCGGGCCGCTGCGGCCGAGCGCGAAGTGGCCCGCGCTGGTGCGCCTCTCGAGCGCCTCCCCGAAGGTGCAGCCCGACGACGCCCCCGACCAGCGGGGCCTCGCCGTGCGCGTGGCCGAGGGGGTCCACCGGCTCGACCTGCTCGCGACGACCGGGGCGGCGCACCACGCGCGCGACGCCGAGGCCATGCTCGCGTCCTTGCGGGCGGCCGCCGTCGCCGCCGGAGGCGGCCTCACGGGCCAGCTCGGCGCGGTCACGACGCTCGTACGCGCGCTCGGGGTCGGGGACGGCCTGCGCCTGGCGAAGACGGTGTCGGGGGCCCGCCTCGGCGGGAAGGGCCTCCCCGAGCTCACCTTCGACAGCCGCGCCCCCTTCGCGCTCGGCCCCTGGGCCGTGCGCTTCCGCTTCGCGCCGGTGCCGGATGTGCCCGCCGGGCTCGGTGGCCGGGGCGCGGACGTGCTCCTCGACGACCTGCTCGCGCGGCTCGCCGGAGGCCCGGTGCACTGGTCGCTCCAGCTCCAGGGCTTCCTCGACCCCGTCCGCACGCCGCTCGACGACCACCGCGTCGCCTGGGACTCCCCCTGGGTCCCGATCGGCTTCCTCCAGCTCGAGGCCGGCGAGCGCGACAAGGCAGCCGTCCGCGCCGAGACCGACGCGCTCTCCGCCACGAGCTTCGTCGTCACCCCCGCGTGGCCCGACCCCACCGGCCCCGTCTTCGAGCCCGTCGGCGACCTCAACCTGATCCGGGCGGCGGCCTACCGGGCCAGCGAGCAGGGGCGCCGACACACCTGACACATCCGCGTGTGTCGGGTGGGGTTCTTCTTGGGGCGGGGGGGGGGGGGGGGGGGGGGCCCCCCCCCCCCCCCCCCCCCCCCCCCCCCCCC
>CAYWGD010000056.1:0-46282 GCA_964457335.1 uncultured Enterobacteriaceae bacterium
CCCCCCCCCCCCGCCCCCCCCCCCCCCCCCCCCCCCCCCCCCCCCCCCCCCCCGCGCCTGTCCATCCCCCCCGCCCCAAGAAGAAGAAGACCCCGGCAACCCGACGGCATCCAGCACGGCCAAAGGGTCGTCCCCGGGGTCCGGGAGCTCGCTCGGGTGCGGGAAGCTCGGGTCGGGGCCGGTGAACCTGGTGACCCACTCGCCGCGGGAGCCGCGGACGCGGAGCGCGTCGCCGTCGCGCACGCCCCCGGCGAGCCCGTCGCGGACGAGCGCGGCGAGGAGCCGGCGCGTCGTCGCGGCGCCCACCTAGGCCGCCTTCGCTTTCGCCTTGCGACGCCGCGGGACCTTGAGGAACACGCCGGACCCGACGAGCCACAGCAGCGAGAGGCCGACCCCGGCGGACACCCACGAGCCCGCGGGCCCGAGCACCGCGCCGGTGTGGAGGTCGAACATCCACTGGGTGAGGCCCTTCTCGGGCACCACGACCTTCAGCAGCGCGCCATCGGCGGCCATGTAGACCTCGGTGGCCGTGTCGTCCGCGAAGACGACGCACCAGGTGCCCTCGGGGTCGTTGGCCAGGTAGAGCTCGGCGGCGGGCGCCTCGACCCCGGCGTGCGCGCGGGCGGCCGCGATGGCGCCCTCCATCGTGAGGACGGGCCCCTTCGCCGCGCCTTCGGCCTTCGGCTCGGGCGGCTTGAGCTCGTGGCGGAAGGACAACACGACGCCGGTGAGCGCCACGATCGCGAGGAGCGCGGCGGCGACGAGGCCGACGTTCACGTGCCAGCGGCGGGTCAGTGGACCCATCGGACCCCCATCGCGCTGTAGAAGGTCCGCGACCGCGACGGCAGGATGCCCGCGTTGATGTCGTCGGAGCGGTACCAGTAGTCCTCGTCGAAGACGTTCTTCACGCCGGCGCGAAGGTCGATCGACCAGTGCTCGTCGATCTCGGCCTCCCAGCCGGCGCGGAGGTTCCACACCAGAAAGGCCGGAATGACGCCGGCCGAGCCGGTGCTGTTCTCCGCGACGGTGTTGCGCTCGTCGGAGAACTGCTCGGCCTCCCACCAACCGTCGACCGAGAGGCTCAAGCCGTTCTCCGCCTCGAACGTCGCCTCCCACCACACGGAGTCGCGCGGGGCGTAGGGCAGCTCGTTGCCGGCGTAGGGGCCGGCCACGATCTCGGTGAAGAGCAGGGTGTCGCCGACCTCGAATTCCAGGCCGTCGAGCGCCTCCACCCAGAAGCCGGGCCAGAACGAGAGCGCCGCCTCCACGCCCGTGTGCCAGGTCTCGCCGATGTTCTCGAACGACGTGTCGTTGAACTCGATCTGGTCCTGGAAGCGCATGTGGAAGCCGGTCAGCTCCCCGCCGAAGGGCCCGAGGTCCTGCACGCGCCCGCCGAGCTCGACGGTGTCGGCGATCTCCTCCGTGAGCTTGTCCTCGTCGGCGGCGAGCGAGATCTGGAGGAACTGCGGCGAGCCGAAGGAGCGCGCGTAGCTGCCGAAGAGCGTCACCCGCGGGTCGGCCACCCAGGAGATCGAGCCCGCGGGCAAGAGCGCGGTGTAGTCCGCGCCGAGGAGCTCCTGGCGCAGGTTGTCGCGGCGCGCGATGCGCACGTCCTCGAGCCGGAGCCCGGCGTTCACGCGCACCTTGTCCCCGAAGAGCGACACCTCGTCCTCGAGGTAGGCCGCGTCGGCGGCGAGCTGGGCGTCGTCGTCGCGGGCGACCTCCTCGTCGCCGGTGTGGCGATCGAGGGTCGACTCGTCGTAGTGGGCCTCCTCGAAGGCCCGGCGGTAGCCCGCGGAGAGCGCGTGTGTCATGCCGAGCGCGCGGAAGCGCCAGGCGACGCGCGGCTCCACGCCGAAGACGGCGTAGGTGCGCGGCATCATCGAGATCAGCGTGCTGTCGGGCTCCGGGCGATCGGCGAGGCGGTACTTGCGGTAGGACCACGTGGAGTAGCCCAGGAGCTGGGCCTGGAAGTCCGAGGAGGGCTGCCACGTCACGTCGAGCGCGCTCCCGACGCGGCGGCCGGAGAAGGCGTCGAGCGGGCGCAGGCTCTGGCGGCGATCCTCGGCGAAGTCCGCGGGGTAGAGCCCGCCGGGGAGCTCGCTCTCCTCGTACCAGCCGTGGGTCGTGCTCTTGATCGTCAGCGCGTCGGACGGCTTCGCCTGGAGCTTGAGCAGCCCGCCATGGATCTCCTTGGCGGACTCCTCGCGGTAGCCCTCGCCGAAGCGCGGCGTGTACTCGGCCTCGGCGCCGAACCAGCCCTTCGTGCCGCCCACCTGGAGGCCGACCATCGTGTCGCCCCACTCGTCGGTCTGCGTGACCGCCGCCGCGCTCAGCCGCTCCGGGATGGGCCGCGTGCGCATGTTGATGACGCCGCCGACGTTCTGGGGGCCGAAGCGCACCGACGCGCCGCCGCGGATCACGTCGATGGCCGAGACCGAGAAGATGGAGACCGGGAAGAGCGAGGCCTGGGGCTGGCCGTAGGGGGCGACCGCGATCGGGATCTCGTCCAGCAGCAGCGTGGAACGCGCGGAGAGCCGGGGATCGAGCCCGCGGACGCCGATGTTCAGCTTGGTGTCGGAGTTGCCGGTGCCGGTGGACTCGACGACCTTCACGCCGGGGACGGCGCGCATGGCCTCGCCGAGGCCGGTG
The DNA here is from genome assembly GCA_964457335.1 of uncultured Enterobacteriaceae bacterium. Lineage (GTDB taxonomy): Bacteria > Myxococcota_A > UBA796 > UBA796 > SXON01 > CAJBVW01. The sequence goes on from CAYWGD010000056.1 coordinate 2,653, forward strand.
GCGCCGGAGTCGCGGATGGCCTCCTCGTCGAGCACGGTGCGGCCGCCCGGGTGCTCGAAGGCCGCGCCGGGGTCGCCGACCTTGGACGCGCTCACGTCGAGCTCGTCGCCGGCCACGGGCATGCAGCGGCCCTCGAAGAGCTCGGTGCCGGGCGGACAGTCGGCGGCGGTGGTGGGCTTCGGCTGCTCTTGGGGCGGGGGGGTGGCCCCCCCCGCAACGCCCCCCCCGGGATCCTGGGGAGCGTCGTCTTGCGTGGGCTCCTCCGCCAGCGCGAGCGCGACGAGCAGGATCACGGGAGGCTCACGGTCGCGCCGCCGCGGAAGCGCCGGGTGGGCTGGCCGCGGTCGTCGTCGGGGAGGGCGGGGGCGAGGTCGTCGACCTGCGTGAACGCGCCGGTGTCGGGGTCGACGCGCCACACGTCGCCCTCGAAACCCACGGCGACGAGCGCGCCGTTCACGGAGGCGAGCGCGGTGAGCGGCTCGGCGGGGTCGCGCGCGGTCCCCTCCCCCACGAGGGCGGCGGCGTCGAGGTCGTAGAGCGTGTTGGTCGTGAAGTCGGTGCCGGAGCGGACGAGCGCGACGTTCCCACCCTGGCGCGCGATGTCCCCGGCGACGCCGAGGTTGCCGGTGAGCTCCGCGGTCTCCACGAGGAGGCCGGCGGCGGCGTAGTAGGGGTCCTCGTCCGGCGTGGGCGGCAGCGGGCCGACGGTGAGGATCGCGCCGGGGAACGCGCCCTCGGCGGGGGTGCCGAGGCGGAGCGCGCCGGCGCCGTCGCGCGCGTCGGGGTCCCAGCCGGCGCCGGTGAGGTCGATGGCCTCGTACAGGGCGGCGTCGGCGGCGTTGACCGCCCAGGCGGTCACGGGCAGCTCCTGGTCGGTGCCGGCGAGGTCCGGCACGTCGACGCGCGCGAGCAGCCACTCGTCGTCGGTGCCCTGGTCGATGAGGACGACCCACACGGTGCCGTCGGGCGCGACCGCGACCTCGCGGGCGGTCATCGTCTCCCAGTCGTGCACGCCGTCGTCGGGGCCGTACCAGAGCCAGCCGAGGCGGCGCAGCGTGCCGGGCGCGGCGGGGTCGTAGACGTAGAGCGAGGAGCCGATCCAGTCGCCGCCGCCGTCGCGGGTGTTGAGGGTGTAGTTGGACTCGGCCGAGGAGAGCTTGCCGTTGAGCAGCAGGAGCTTCTCGGCGCCGGTGGGGAGGCCGGTCCCGCCGGTGTCCTCGGCGGTGTCGGCCGTGTCGCGCGGGAGCAGCAGCTCGTCCTGGTTGATGTCCGAACACGCGAGCAGGGCGAGGATCACGGGAGCTCCACGCGCGCGGCGCCGCGCAGGCGGATGCCGTCCTCGGGGTCGGTGAAGGCACCGGAGAGGTCGGCGCCCATCGCGGCGACGCTCCCCTCCGCGCGCCAGGTGACGGCCTCGGTGTCGATCCCCCACGGCACGCCGTCGATCACCGCGACGCCCTCGACGTCCTGGTTTCGGACGACGGGGAAGGTCACGCCGAGGCCCGCGGGCGTGTCGCCGAGCTCCCAGAGCCAGTTCTCGTCGAGCGCGCCGGCGGAGGAGCGCTCGGCGCGGATCGTGGCCACGGGCCAGTCGCCGTCCGCGAGGTCCCCCGCGACGCCGAGCCCCTCCGGGAAGCTCGTCCAGCGCTCGGTGAGCACGGCGTCGGCGTACCAGGTGGGGTCGTCGGGCCAGGCGGGGTCGACGCTCCAGCCCGTCGGGAGCGCGCTCCGGTAGAGCCGCCCGCCCGCGCCGCCGGCGTCGGCCTGGGTGCCGAGCACGAGCTCGCCGTCGACGAAGCCCATCCCGCTCACGTTCTCCTCCCAGTAGATCGGGTCGGTGGTGCGGAAGGTGTAGATCGTCGTCGGGAGGCGCTGATCGTCCCCGCCCCAGTCCGGGACCTCGATCTGCAGGAGCATCCACTCGTCGTTGACCGCGTCGATGGCGAGGCCCCAGAGGCCCGCCTCCGCGTCCCAGGCGAGATCGCGGAGGCCGGTTCGGGCGAGCGCGCCGTCGCCGAGGTCGTCCACGCCGAAGTCGAGGTTGCCGAGCTTCACGAGCTCCGTCGTGGCGGGGTCGTGGAGGAGCACGCTGGCGCCGAGCACGGAGCCGTCCTCCAGCACGGCGTTCGCGGTGTAGGACGTGGCGGCGTCGGTGAGCTTGCCGTTCACGAGCGCGATGACCTGGCCCGTGAGCTCGTTCGGCACGCAGCCCGCGCAGTCGTCGACGCCGGTTGACGGCGGCAGCGGGTCGACCGTGAGGGTGATGCAGCCGGCGAGCAGGAGGATCACGGCAGGACCACCGTGGTGGCGCCGCGGACGCGCACCTGGCCCGAGAGATCGCGGAAGAGCGGCCCGAGGTCGTCGTGGAGCGTGGCGGCGCCGGTCGTGGGGTCGATCACGAGCACGCGCGCGTCGACCGTGATGCCGTAGAGCACCCCGGCGATGAACGCGAGGCCCTCCACGTCCTGGTCGGCCGCGGAGAGCGCGATCGTGTTCGGGGCGGGCGTGTAGCGCATCGCGTCGAAGTCGAAGGCGTAGAGCACGTTGCGATCGTCGGCCATCACCGAAGGGTCGGACGCGTTCATCACGCCGAAGGGGCCCGCGGGGAGCGCGGCGAGGTCGCCGGCCCACTGAATGCCGTAGGGCAGCGCGAGGAGCGGCTCGCTGGGTGGCTCGGCCATGTAGAAGAGGTCGTCCGTCGGCTGCGACGGGTCGTAGGTGGGCGGGAGCGCCATGTCGAAGGCGTAGAGCTCGCCGCCGTCGTCGGTCGTGTAGTCGACGTGGCTCCCGGCGTAGAGCGTGCCGTCCACGAACTCGAGGGCCTCGATGCCGTACTCCCAGTAGAGCGAGTGCTGCTGGTCGTCGTCGACGGGGAGCCCCCAGAGCTCGGTGGACCACACCTGGTCGGCGGTGTCCCAGCCCTCGACGTTCCAGCGCCCGAGCAGCCACTCGTCGTTGATGGGATCGATGTGGATGGCGTAGAGCCCGTGGTCAGGGTGCCACGCCACCTCGTCGACCGTGAGCTTCTGGCGCTCGCGGCCCTGGTAGCCGTCGACCGCGCCGTAGTCGGGGCGCCCGAGCGCCAGGAGCTTCCCGGGCTGGGCGGGGTCGTAGACGAAGCTGTCGGGGCCGAGGAGGCGGCTCGACTCGATGCGGTTGGTGGCGTACCCGGTGTTCGCGTCCGAGAGCCGGCCGTTCACGAAGAACAACACGGACTGGCCGGACAGGAGCGAGGGCGCGGCGACGCCGTCGACGAGCACGTCGGCCTGCGGCGCGGAGTCGTACGGGTGGGCGCCGGTGTCGGTGTCCGTGTCGGTGTCGGTGTCGGCGTCGGAGTCCGCGTCGGAGTCCGCGTCGGTGTCGGTGTCGGCGTCGGGCGCGCTGGTGTCGTCGGCCGGCTCGCCGGTGCACGCCGCAAGCAGGAGCGCCCAGGTGATCACGACCCCTCCTCCGTCGACGTGTCGGCCGTGGAGCAGTTGGTGAGCCCGAGCTCCCCGGTCATGTACCCGCAGACGGTGCCCTGGATCTGCGCGCTGGACCAGCGCACCTCGTCGAGGTCGTTGCGACGGATGGACGCGGCCCAGTGGCCCCAGGCGGCGGCCTCCAGCGTGAGGTCCGCGCCGGTGACGTAGGGCGCGACGAGGTTCCAGTAGGTGTGGCCCTCGATCGCGCGGGCGTAGCCGAGGTCCGTGCCGATGCCGTCGGAGCCGCCCTCGGACGAAGGCAGGCCGTGGGTGGTGTAGGCGAGCGTGCGCTTCGCGAAGGCGACGTTCAGCTCGCGGAGGATCTGCGCGTCGTCGATCCCGGCCGTGTCCCCGGTCAGCATCTCCACGATGATCGCGTCGCCGACGCTGTTCTTCGCGCTCGCGACGTTCGCGTCGGTCACCCGGTCGCGGAGGAGGAGGTAGGCGTTGTACGCGAGGTCGCGAGCGTGCTCGTCGCCCGCGGCGGCGTCCGCCGACCACGCGACGATCGCGCGGTGGAGGAAGGTGTAGGTGCTCTTCTCGATCACCTGCTTCGCGGCGGCCGCCTTCCAGGACTGGCCGGCCTGGATCGCCACGGAGAAGTCGGCGAACGCCGCCTCGATGGTCGCGACGCGGTCCGGATCCACCGCGGTCGCGATTGGCTCGAGCGTCTTCCAGTGCTCGTACGCGGTGTCGAGCGCGTCGTGGTCGAGCGCGCCGTCGGTGGAGGCGGCGGAGAGGTCCGCCTTCAACAGGAGGAGCGCGGCGGACCAGATGGTGCCGAGCGTCGCGGGGGCGTGGGAGAGGTCCCAGTCGTCGCCGCTGGAGCCGGTGTCGATCAGGCTCGTGTAGGTCGGGCCGTCGCCGGTGGCGCACTCGCCGGTGGAGGCCCACGCGCCGAGGGCGACCATGTAGTCGCAGAGCTCGCCCTCGATGTGCGCCGAGGGCTCGACCACGCCGGCGGCGTCGTTCGCGAGGATGGCCGCGATGTAGGCGTCCCAGGCCGCGAGCGTCGCGTCGGTGTCGGTGCCGACGAGCGCATTGGCGATGCCGGGCGCCACGAGCGTGTAGTAGGTGCGGCCCTCCCAGGCGCCGATGGCGCCGGTCGGCGTGCCGAGGTTGGTCGCGGGATCGTCCACCGCGCGGCTCGCGTAGCCGTCCGTGCGCTTCGCGAACGCGATGTCGAGCTCGGTCCAGACGCTGTCGCCGTCGACGGCGTCGAGCGGGCCCGTGAGCAGGTCCTCGATCTCGACCGCGCCCCAGGAGTTCTTGGCGTTGGCGAGGTTCGCGTCGGTGACGCGGTCCTCGAAGAGCGTGTAGGTCGCCCAGGCGCGCCGGGCGGCGGAGAACTGGTCGCGCGTCGGCGCGGTGGAGAGCGTGTAGGCCGCGCCGGTCTCCGCAACGACGGCGCGGTGCAAGAGCCGGTAGAGCGACTTCTCGACGACCTGGCGGGAGCCACCCACGGCCACGTGGTCCTGCGCGGCGATGCCCGCGAGTCCTGCCTCGAAGCCGGCCTCGATCGCGGCGTCGAGGTCCTCGGCCCAGAGCGCCTCGGCGGTGGGCGCGAGGTCGGCGAGCGTGATCGTCCAGAGGTCGTGCGCGAGGAACCAGTGCGCGCGGATGGCGTCGTCCTGGCTCGCGTCGGAGACCGGGTAGTACGCGGCCGCGTCGGAGAGCGCGTCTCGGCACCACCGGAGCATCGCCTCGCGGGCGAGGTACTCGGCGTCGATCACGTCGTGCGGGCGGCCCACCGCGAGCTTCGCGCGGATGTCGGCGTCCCAGGTGAGGCCGGTGGCGGCCTCGGCCTCGCCAACAAGCGCGGCGAGATCGCCCTCGTAGGCGGCCAGGGCGGCCGCGGCGTCGAGCGACGTGGTGGCCGCGAGGAAGCCGGGCCACGCCGCGGAGAGCCGCGCGCCGACGTCGGTCTGCTCCCAGACGTCGGTGCCGGTGTCGGTGTCGGTATCGGTGTCGGTGTCCGTGTCCGCGTCCGTGTCGGCGTCCGTGTCCGCGTCGGCCTCCCCGGTGTCGGGCTTCACGCCGTCGTCGTTGGGCTGGCAGGCGAAGGCGACGGGGAGCGGCAGGAGGAGGAGGACACGACGCATGACGATGCTCCGGCTCGGTGGCGTTTTGAAAATGAAAGTGATGTTCATTTTCGAGAGGCACCGAATACCCGATCAGCCGGGCAGGCGCAAGCCCCACGGCCGGGCGCGCGGGCGGACACGGGCGGACGCGGGCGGACGCGGGCGGACGCGGGCCGACGGGCCTCGCCGAAAAGCCCGCGCTCAGGCCTCCGCTTCGTCCTTCGTCACGCGCGGCGGCACGATGCCGAGCCCCTCGCGGATGGCCTCGCTGTCCCAGCCGTGGTCGCCCATGATGCGCCCGCCGGCGCGGTCCTTCTGCAGCGCCTGCTCCAGCACGGCGACGCGCTCGCGCGCGGTCTTCACGAGCTGGGCCTGGTCGTGGTGCACGGCCGCGAGGTCGCGGACGGCCTGCTCGTCGTAGCGCCGGAAGGTGCGCGCGGCGCGGTGGGCCTGGTGCGCGTGGGCGCCGAGCTCGCGGAGCGCGTCCTCGCCGAGGCGGAGCGAGGTGTCGAACGTCTCGCGGTACACGTGCGTGACGCCGTGCTCGAGGAGCTCGTAGGCCTCCGTCCGGCCGCGCGCCCGCGCCAGGAGCACGAGGTGCGGGAAGTGCTTCTTCGCCGTCTCGACGATCTCCATCGCCTTCGCGTGCTCGTCGACCGCCACGACGAGGATCCTGGCGTGGCCGGCGCCGGCGGCGCGCAGCAGGTCGAGCCGCGAGGCGTCGCCGTAGAAGACCTTGTTGCCGAAGCGCTGGAGCACCTCGATCTGGTCCACGTCGTGGTCGAGCACCGTGGCGCCCACGCCGTTGGCGCGAAGGAAGCGACCGGCGATCTGCCCGAAGCGACCGAAGCCCGCGATGATCACCGGGTTGTGCTCGTCCTCCACGTCGCTCTCGCGCGTCCTGGGCGCGTCGCGGCGGAGGCGGGGGAGGATCACCCGGTCGTTGAGCGTGAACAGCAGCGGGCTCGCCGCCATCGACAGCGCGGTGACCGCCACGAGCGGCCGCGTGACCGCGTCGGGCAGCACGCCGTTCTGGCTCGCGAAGGAGAACAGGACGAACGCGAACTCGCCCACCTGCGCCAGGGCGACGGCGAAGATCGCGCCCTGGTCGCGCACGGCGCCGAACGCGCGCGCGAGGCCGGCCAGCACCAGGAGCTTCAGCAGCAGCACGCCGGCGAGCAGGCCGACGATCGTGCCCGGCGCGTCGACGAGGAGCCCGAAGTCGATCGACGCGCCCACGGCGATGAAGAAGAGCCCGAGCAACAGCCCCTTGAAGGGCTCGATGTCGCTCTCGAGCTCGTGGCGGTACTCGCTGTTGGCGAGCACCACGCCCGCGAGGAAGGTGCCCAGCGCCGGGGACAGGCCCACGAGCGACATCAGCAGCGTGACGCCGACCACGAGCAGGAGCGCGGCGGCCGTGAACATCTCCCGCAGGCCGGTGGCCGCCACCGCGCGCATCGCCGGGCGCACGAGGAAGCGGCCCGCGCCCACGAGCGCCACGATGGCGCCGAGCACGACGAGGCCGTGCTGCCAGCCGGGCAGATGCTCCACGAAGCTCCCGCCGCCGTGCCCCTCCCCTCCCCCGCTCACCGGCACGGTGGCGAGGAGCGGAAAGGCCGCGAGCATCGGGATGACGGCGATGTCCTGGAAGAGGAGCACCGCGAAGGACTTCTGCCCCGCGTCCGTCTTGAGCAGCCCCTTCTCCGCGAGGGTCTGCAGCGCGATGGCGGTCGACGACATCGCGAGGATCAGCCCCACGGCGACGGCCTGCTGCCAGGGGAGGCCCAGCGCGAGCCCGACCAGCGCGACGACGATCGCGGTGCCGCTCACCTGGAGCCCGCCGAGCCCGAGGATGGGACCCCGCAGCCGCCAGAGCGTCGTCGGGTCGAGCTCCAGGCCGACGAGAAAAAGCATCATGACGACGCCGAACTCGGCGAAGTGCATGACGTCGTCGCCCTCGTCGCCCACCAACCCGAAGCCCCAGGGACCGATGAGGAGCCCGGCGATCAGGTAGCCGAGCACCGAGCCGAGCCCGAGCCGCTTGGCGACCGGCACCACCAGCAGCGCCGCCGCGAGGTACACGAACGCCTGGACGAAGAAGCTGTCCATCAGCCCTCCGGGTCCCGGCCGGCGGCGATCGGCGCGTTGAGGCGCTCCCGGCCGCGGAGGGCGTCGGGATCGAGGCGTCCGTCGCGCAGCTCCTCGATGACGCGCCGGTAGGCCGCGGCGTGCGCCTCGATCTCCTCCTCGCCGAGGCGGTGGCTGCCGTGCACGACGAACGGCGGGAGCATGCGCATCCCGCAGAGGTTGGCGGTCTGCTCGACCGGGGCGAGGAGCTGGCGGATCGTGAAGCGGTTGAAGCCGCCGGGCTGGTACGCGGGCTCGGGCGCGCCGGTCGAGAGCACCGGGAGGAAGAGCTTGCCGCGGAGCGCGTTCCCCTGCGGCCCGTAGGCCCAGTTGAACTCGAGCACGAGGTCCTGCCACTCCTTGAGCAGCGCCGGCGTGCTGTACCAGTAGAAGGGGTGCTGCCAGACGAGCACCGGGTGCGCCGCCAGGAGCGCCTGCTCCCGCTCCACGTCGATGTCGAAGTCCGGGTAGGCCTCGTAGAGGTCGTGGACGGTCACGCCGTCGAGCCCCACCAGCGCGTCCACGAGCGAGCGGTTCACGCGTGACCGGTGGAGCGCCGGGTGGGCCAGGAGGACGAGCACCCGACCGGTCGCGTCGGGGGGCGCCGCGCGCACCCCGGATCTCCCGCCCGCGTGCCCCAGGCTCACCGGACTACCAGGTCAGATCGAAGAAGAGGCTCGAGTACCAGGCGTCGTAGGGGTAGCCCCAGCCGTCCGGGAAGTGGTCGCAGTAGTACTCGGGCGGACCGCACCAGCCCGACGCGAAGCCGAGCGAGAGCGTGTCGAGCGAGAGCCCCATGTCGGCGAGCGTGATGTCCAGCTGGACCACCGTCTCGCTCGGGTAGCTCACGACCGGCGCGCCGATCGTCGTGAAGCCGGAGTCGTAGCCCTCGAGGGTCGCGACGCCGGACTGGAGCACGATGCGGTAGAGCGTCCAGTCCGAGACCGTCGAGAAGCCCCACGACTCGATGAAGAGCGTGTCGGGGTCGTACGGGGCCGCGGACTCGAAGCGGAGCTGGAGGATGCCGTCGTCGACGCGCCACTGGCCGCCCACGATGTCGAAGTCCCAGCCGCCGACCGCGTCGCCCTCGGGGTCGCCGCTCGCGTCGAACGACTCCCACGGGGGCTCGCCGAGGCGGAGCGTCGTGCGGATCTCGTAGGTGCGGGCGTCGTCCGTGACGGTGAGGAGCAGGTCGAGGGTGTCGCCCTCGGCGCCGCCGTTCACCTGGATGGTCCACGGGTCGTCGGGCGTGTCCGAGCGCCCGGCCAGGAGCGTGCGGTAGATGCCCGGCGACGACGAGATCGTGGCGCTGGCGGTGCTCGTCGACTCGAGCGAGAGCACGGCGGAGAGGTCCCCGTCCGTCGAGAGGTCACCGGCGTTCGTCAGCTGGAAGCTGACCTCCGCCTCCTCGTCGGGGTCGAGCTCGCCATCGCGCCCGTCGTCGTCGATGTCCGTGTCGGTGATCGTGAGGTACGGGTAGGGCACCTCGAGCTCGAGCGGCACGGTCCAGGACTCGACGCCGTCGTCCAGCGTGAGGTCGAGCGCGAGCGCCGAGCTGTCCACGTGGGCGGACGACACGTCGAAGGAGAAGAGGCCCGCCACGTTCACGGACGCCCCGGCGCCGAGCACGTCGTCGGTGAGGGCGACGGGGCCGCCGTCGTGCACCGTCACGTCCGGGTCGGCCGACGAGAGCGACGCGAGCACGGGGCCCTGCGTCGCCGCGCCGTCGTTCGTTACGTAGAGGCCGAGCGTGGCGCCGGCGTCGCCGGGGGCGAGCGTGACCGGCGAGGTGGTCGCCGTCACGTCGAACGACGGCGGCTCCGGCAGCCAGGCCACGGACTCGACGCCGGAGGTCACGCGCGGGAGCACGGTGGCCTCGTAGGCGTCGCCGTCGTGGGAGATGGTGAAGTCGTCGATCGTGCCGCTCACCTCCCCGTTCACGCGGAGGAACCAGCGGAGGTCGCCGGCCGCGGGCGGCAGCATCGCGCCGTGCTCCGTGATGTCCAGCGAGAGCACGACGGGCGTGGCGCTCGTACCGTCGTACACGACCTCCTCCCAGGTGGGCGCGTCGGGGTCGCCGACGCCCAGGGAGAGCTCGACCGCGCCTTCTTCGGCGGGGGTCCAGGTGATGTCCGCGAAACTCGCGTAGCCGACGAGGAGCTCGCCTTCCGCCGACCAGGAGGAGGCGCCGTCGGTGACGGTGATCTCGTAGGGCAGGTAGGAGTTGTCGGGCGCGGTGGCGTCGATCGTGAGGGAGAGATCGGCGGCGGCCGTCCCGCCGGCAGCGATGGCGCCGAGGTCCGCGCTCCCCTCGGCGACGCTCGCGCCGCCCTCGGGGAACGAGACGCTCACGGTGAGCCCGGAGGCATCCACGGTGCCGACGTTGTCGACGGTGACGGAGAACGTCCCGGTGTCGCCCGGCTCGATCGGCGCGGGCGCGATCGCCGCGTCGATGACGAGGTCGGGGGAGAGCACGTCGACGCGCACGTCGTCGATGTACCAGTCGTCCGCGGCCTGCCCGACGAAGCGCCAGGCCAGGTAGACGGTGGGCTCGCCCGCGTAGGCGGAGAGATCGTACACGGCCGACCGCGCCCAGTCGCTGTCCGACGGGGCCGGGAGCAGCTCCGCGACGGCGACGTACTCGCCCTCGGTGGGGTCGCGGTGGCCGGTGCTCACGTAGAGCCCGTGGTTGGCCTCGCCGACGTTCACGCCGCGCTCGCGCCAGGTCACCTGCGCGGTGCTCACGCCGGTGAGATCGAGCGCGGGCGAGATGAGCCAGTCCTCCATCTCGGAGGCGTCGGTGTGGCCGCGCGAGTGGAACGCGCTGCGGCTGCCCTCGTAGGCGTACGACGTGCTGGTCTCCCAGGCGTAGCCCCTGAAGCCGAGGCTCGCGTTGCCCCAGCCCAGCGCGGAGAGCTCGTCGCCGTCCTCGTGCTCGAAGCCCTCGAAGAAGGGCAGCGCCTGGCCGAGCACCGTGACCGTGAGCTCGAAGGGCGCCGCGGTCGAGTCCGCCGGGAGGTAGGTGGAGGCGGGTGTTTCCGCCGCGTCCTCGGCCTTGAAGTAGTACTCGAGCCCCGGGTCGTCGACGTCGGTGGCTTCGAGCGCCGCGGACCACGCGTCGTCCTCGCCCCGGATCATCGGGGCCTGCACCCACGTCGTCTCGCCGATCACGCGGTGGTAAAGCGTGACCGAGGCGACGTCGTCGGGGTCCGTCGCGGTGACCTCGATCGAGAGCGCCGTGCCCTCCACGACCGCGTCGGGGACGGTGTGCTCGAGGGTAGGACCCTCGAAGCTCGGCCCGGTCTCCTTGCCGTCGGCCCCGTCGTCACAGGCGACCAGGAGCGCGAGAGGGAGGAGGAACGTCCGGAGGAGCGGGCGCATCATTCTTCCTCGTACAGGTCGCAGACCGTGTAGCACAGGTTCGCGATGATGTTCCCGTTGAAGTCCTGGAAGGGCAGGCAGTCGTAAGACGCGGGGCAGTCGCTGTCCGAGTCGCACGTCACGCCGCAGAAGCTGCTGTTGACGCAGCGGTTTCCGTTCCCGCCGCAGTCCCCGTCGTCCTGGCAGGGCGCGCAGAAGTAGCCGCCGGCGTCGTAGCAGTCGCCCGCCGGGGAGCAGAACTCACCGAAGCCGCAGTCGACGTGCGTGTCGGTGCACTCGGCCTCGTAGCACTCCTTCGTGTCGGTGTTGCAGAGGTCCCCGAAGCGGCAGTCGTCGTGCGTCTGGCAGCCGTCGACGCAGCTGTTGTCGTCGCAGTACTGCTCGATGCCGCACTGGTCCGAGGTGGCGCAGCTCTGCGCGTTGCACACGCCGTTCTCGCAGACGGAGCCGAACGGGCACGGCACGTCTTCGGAGCACTCGGGTGCCTCCCCCGTGCAGGCGAGGAGGAGAAGCAAAGGGAGGAACCGCATCAATTAGCTCCCGCTCTGGACCTTGTACTCCGCGAGGATGTACTGCTGGGGCTCCGGGACCTGGTCGTACTCGAAGCGGATGGAGTTCTCGACCTCGTCGTAGGTGTAGTCGGTGTCGAGCGTGAGGTCGCGGACCTTGCTGGCCTCGGTCGCGTCGTCGTAGATGGACACCTGGAGCGTCGAGAGGACGGGGACGCGGGACAGCGCGAACTCCGCCTGGAGGCCCGACAGCGTCAGGCCGAGCTCGTTGACGATGGGGGAGAAGTCGTCGTCGCAGATGGAGTCGACGAGGCCGGCCGTCTCCTCGACCGCGGCGAGGTAGCGGCGGCCCCAGTCGGCCTCGCCGTTCGCCGAGCTGCAGCTCGGCTCGCCCTCGAACTCGGGGGCGCGGTCGCCGATGACCGCGGAGACGTTCATGAGCGCGTGGTCGCGGTAGGCGGCCTCGCCCTTGAGATCCGCGAAGGCGCGGAGGTAGTCCTTGACCGGCAGCGGCGAGGAGTCCTCCTCGTCGGACACGATGAGGACGGAGAAGTTCGCCTCCGCGCGGAGGAAGCCGTCGTTCGGCGCGCCACCGTCGGGCACCGGGGCGCCCACGTCGTCGAAGGTCATCAGCGGCGCGGAGGTCGCGAGGCGCACGGCCTCGAGCCCCATCTCCAGGCCGGAGCCGCTGATGCCCTGGGCGACCATCTCCTGGAAGATCTCGGCGGGCTCCTCCGTCTGGGAGGTCAGGAAGAGGTCGTGGTTGTTGAGCGTGAAGTCCGCGCCCACGGCGAGGTCCGCGCCCTCCACGTCGAGCGAGCGCGCGAGCACGAGCGGCTCGCCGGCGCCCAGGGAGGTGCCCTCGGGGAACGTGTAGAGGTTCCGCCCGTCGTCGTGCAGGTAGTACCCGGAGAGGTCGATGGTGGCGTCGCTCACGTTCGTGATCTCGACCCACTCGCCGTCGGCGTCGAGGACTCCGTCCGGATCCGGCACGAACTCGGTGATGACGAGCGCGCCGCGCGTGGGGTCGGCCCCGCCGCCGGTGCCGCCGCAGCCGGGGTTGGCCGCGCCGGGCGTCGCGTCCACCGCGGTGCACCACTTCGACGCCGAGTCGTTGCTCGTCGCGGCGAAGTAGGACGGATCGAGCGAGAAGACCACGCCGGGAGCGACCGGCCAGTCGCGGTCGTAGCTGACGCGGTCGATCTCGCGGCCGTCCGCGTCGGCGACGACGATCTCGTCGTCCCCGCCCACGAGCCGCCCGGAGAACTGCGCCTGCTCCACGTCGGTCGTGACGACGCCCAGCTGCCAGTCGACGTTCGCGTCGTCGAAGTACTGGATGAAGTTCTCGAAGTTCGTGGCGAGCTTGCTCTGCTCCTCGATCATCGAGCAGGAGTTGTCGACCACGAGCAGCAGGTCGACGGTGTTGAGGCGGTTCTGGAGGAAGAAGTCCTCCACCGTCGGCTGGGTGTATTCGTAGTCCGAGCAGCCGGACAAGAGCACCAGGGCCAGGACGCTACGCACCACTCCCCTCCACCGGCACCGCGTCGGTGCTGTCGTCACCCGCGCCTTCCTCGAGGCCTTCGATCCCGTCGAGCAGCAGCTTCTGCGACACGTCGGGCGTCTGGGCGGCCCAGTGGAAGGTGCTGTACACCACCTGCCCGCGACCGGGCTTGAACCGCACCACGAGCGGCGCGTCCGCGAGGCTGACCGGGAGCTGATCGCCCGAGGGCTGGTACTCGACGGTGCCCGAGAGGAGCACCTCCGTCTCGCCGCCCACGGACTCGATCACCGACCACGCCGTGTAGTCGTAGGTGATGTTCACGCTCGCGCCGAGGGACTCCTTCAGCGCCTCGTCCTTCACGTCCGCGAGCACGGCGGCGTCGGGCATCCCGGCCTGCGCGGCGTCGGGCACCAGGTCGTCGCCGAAGAACTCGATGGCGTCCGGCCAGCAGGCCTCGACGATGTCGTAGCCCCAGTCCGTGACGACCAGGGTGCCGCCCCCCTCGACGAACTTGCAGGCGTTCTCGACCGCGGTCGCGTCGAGCAGCACGGCGTCGTCGGGCTCGAGCAGGTCGTTGTACACGAACGCGCCGAGGCCGCGGACGCCCGAGTTCACGAACACGGCGTTGAACAGGTTGATCTGGAGCCGCCCGTTGTCGACCGTGCCCGTGAGCAGCCCCTCGAAGGAGGGGTTCGCGTCCGTCTCCCGGGTGGGCCGGTCGTCCTCGGGCTCGTACGTCGCCTGGACGATGAACCCGTTGTAGAGCTGCGTGTTGATGTTCAGCGCCGTGAGCGGCTCGTACACGTTGTCGAAGTCGCCCTGGACCACCGCGATGGCGTCGAACTTGAGCGCGGAGACGTTCTGGTCGCTGCAGGCGAGGAGGGCGAGAAGCATCATTCCAGCACCAGATAGCCCTGGATGTAGACGTACGTGCTCGACGTGTTGTTCTGGATCGTGCTGAACGGGAAGCCGAACTCGGGGCCCTCGGGGATGATGCTGTAGGCCGCGAAGTTCGCGCTGCCCGCCTGGAGCTGCGAGAGCTCCTCGGCGGTGTAGGTGTGCTCGCCGTCGTCCCAGGGGATGGAGCCGACGTAGCCCGACTCGCCGGTCGCCTCGAGCGTCCCCGAGATCTGGGTGACGAAGAAGGCGTCGGGGTAGGTCTGGGCGGGCGTCCAGGTGTAGGTCAGGTCCTCGGACCGGCTGTGCGTGAAGTTGCCCCACCACTCGGGGTTCAGCAGCGTGAAGTCCGCCGGCACGGTCGGCTGCACGTCCTCGATCACGTACTCGCCGATGCCGCCGTCCTCGCCCTGGGTGTGGAGGTCGTACATCTGGTCGAAGCAGTAGTCGTCGAGCGTGAGGTTGGCCGTGTAGAAGATCATGCCCGTCGCGCCGTCGACGAACTTCTCGAGCTGCACGACGTTGCAGTCGGACTCGAACCAGACGTAGTCGCCGGCCCCGAGCGTGATCGGGTTCGGACAGTCCGAGGTGCCGCCGGTGGTGTAGGTCTGGAAGACACCGTTGGAGTCGTAGGGCTGCGGGCCGGACGCGCAGGCGGGGTCGTTCGAGCAGTCGTTGTCGTAGCAGTCGACGAACTCGTCCCCGTCGTTGTCCTCGCCGTCCGAGCAGGCGTAGGCCTCCGGGCTGTTCGGGCAGGCCGGATCGAGCGGGATGTAGAAGACCGCCGAGCCGTTCACGTACTCGGAGATGGCGCCGGTGTTGTTGTCGATGCCGCGTTGCACGTTGAACGAGAGCGCGATGCCCACGTCGGAGAGGTCGAGGTCGCCCTCGGTGACCTGGAAGGCGTCCTCGATGAACACGCCCTCGTCGCCCGTGGTGACGAGCACGTCGCGCCAGTCGATCTCCGCCGCGTTCGAGACCGTCATCCGGCCCCAGAGGTTCTCGGCGTCGACCACGTTCAGGCTGTCCACCACGACGTCGCCGTTCTCGTACCCGTCCTTCCAGAAGGTGAGCTCCGAGTCGCCGCTGAAGTGCGTGCCCACGCCCTGAACCGTGAATTCGACCGTCTCGCCCTGGGCCGCCTCCGTCGGCGTGAAGCGCGCGGAGAGCGCCACCCGGTCGACCTGGAAGCCGTTGTAGAGCGTGGTGAGGTCGGGGCCGACCTCCATCGACACGTCGCGGTAGCCGGGGACCGCGTCGGGCCCGACCGTGACGCTCGCGGTCGCGAAGGTCTCCGAGAACACCGTGACCGACGTGACCTCGATGTCGTCCCCGAAGTTGGCCCACGTGGACCCGCCGACCCACTCGGTGTTGAGGCCGACGAGCTCCACCTCGACGCTCTCGCCGATGCGGGCCCGGTTGGGGCTCACGGTGAACGAGTCGTCCACGACGGTGAGCGCCTCGCCGATGGAGTAGTGCCCGCTCGAAGTGCCGATCTCCGCGGTCCGGGGTCCGAGCTCGGCGCCCTCCTCCACGGTGAGGTTGGCCGTGGCCGTCCACCCGTCGAGGACCGTCACGCTGTTGACCGTGACCCCCTCGCCCAGCTCGAGCTCGGTGCCCGAGAACGTGAACACGGAGGCGCCGGCGGCGATCCGAGCGTCGAACGTGGTCCCGCGACCGGCCGAGGGCGGCCAGAATTCGAGGCCGCCGACCTCCTCGGTCTCGCTGTCGTCGGGCTTGCTGGTGTCGTCGCAGCCGGCCGCCCAGATCAGGGGAAGGGCCAGCAGGATCACGCGCGTCATGGCGACTCCGGTCCCTCGCTCAGGAGGCAGGGACGCGCAGTATAGCCGGATTTGGGCTGCCCGCGCGGCGCGTCGTAGCTACTGGGCGACCGCCACCAGCGAGTGCTGCGCCCACTCCATGACCGAACCGGGGAGCAGGCCGAGAACCAGCATCATCACGGCGCAGACGGCCACGGCCGCCGCCGCCCGACGATCCACGGTGACGGCCGGGTGGCCGTCCCGCATGTACATGTAGATCATCGGACGGATGTAGTAGTACACGCCGGCCGCCGCGGAGAGGGCGCCGATGATCGCCAGGTTCCGCTCCCCCGCCTCGAGCGCGGCGGAGAAGAGGTAGAACTTCCCGACGAACCCCATGGTGGGCGGGATCCCGGCGAGCGAGAAGAGGCAGATCGAGAGGCCTGCCGCCAGCCAGGGGTGGCTGTGGCCGAAGCCCGAGAGGCGCTCGATGTTGGTGTCGTCGCTGCCTGCCTTGGTGAACATGGAGAGCACCGCGAAGGCGCCCGCGTTCATGAAGGTGTAGGCGAGCATGTAGAACAGCAGGCTGCCGAGGCTGGTGCTCGCGTTCACCCCACCCGGGCCGATCGCGACGAAGGCGAGCAGCAGGTACCCGGCGTGGGCGATCGAGGAGTAGGCCAGCATGCGCTTGAGGTCGTCCTGGACGATCGCGCCGATGTTGCCGACGATCATCGTGAGCGCCGCCATCCACCACAACACGCCGTGCCAGCCCGCGGCGTCCTCGCCGAGCGAGCCCATCACGACGCGACCGAAGGCGGCGAAGCTCGCGGCCTTGACGCCGGAGGACATGAGCGCGGTCACCGACGTCGGGGCGCCCTGGTACACGTCCGGGGCCCACATGTGGAACGGCACGCTCGCGACCTTGAAGCCGAAGCCGACGACCACGAGGGCCATGCCGACCGCCATCACCGGGTTCGCGCCGGCGGCGTGGTCCGTGGCGAACCACTGGGCGAGCGCGTCGAGCGACGTGCTGCCGACCGCGCCGTAGATGAACGACACGCCGTAGAGGAGCACGCCCGAGGAGAAGGCGCCGAGGATGAAGTACTTGAAGCCGCTCTCGACGCTCCTCGGGTCGCCGCGCTTGAGCGCGCACAACACGTACATCGCGATGCTCATCACCTCGAGCGCGATGAAGACCATCATGAGGTCGTTCGCGACGGCCATCAGCATCATGCCCTGCACGCCGAAGAGCACCAGCGCGTAGTACTCGCCCACGCGCACGCCGATCCGGTCGAGGTAGCCGTCGCTGATGAGCAGCGAGAGGAGGCCGGCGAGGATCGCGCAGATCTGGAAGAACACCCCGTAGCGATCGATGCGGAGCATGCCGCCGAAGGCGTCGACGGCGCCCTCGGTCATGCCGTGCACCATCACGGTGAGCGCGCCCGCGGCGACGAGGCCGCCGAAGCCGAGCAGCCAGAACATCGTCTTCGAGGCCGGCCGGGCCCAGGCCTCGACCAGCATGATCACCAGCGCCACCCCGAACACGAGGATGGCGGGGCTGGACAGGAGGAGCGAATCACCCAGTGCGGGGGTGGTGATCATGTCGGCTTACTCCCCGTGCTCGCCGGAGGCGTTGGTGGGGGCGGGTGCGGAGGGCGCCTCGGGGCCCGCGGTGGCGCCGACCCACGAGGGGACGGAGCCGAGCGCGGCGTAGGGGGAGCCCTCGTAGCGAGCCTCGATGCGCGCCAGGAAGCGGTCCACCGAGGGGTTGATGCGGTCGAGGAAGATCTGCGGGAAGACGCCCATCACGAAGATGAGGACGACCAGCGGCGCGAGGTAGAGCATCTCGCGCAGGTTGAGGTCCGTCAGCGTCTGGTTGGCCCGGTTGGTGAGCGGGCCGAACATGACGCGCTGGAACATCCACAACATGTAGGCGGCGCCGAGGATGACGCCGGTGGTGGCGATCGCCGTCGGGACGGGCGCGAACTCGAACGCCCCGAGCAGGATCAGGAACTCGCCGACAAAACCGTTCGTGCCCGGCAGCCCGATGGAGGAGAGCGTCACCACCATCAGCACGACCGCGAAGAGCGGCACCACCTTGGAGAGGCCGCCGTAGTCGGCGATCGCGCGGGTGTGCCGGCGCTCGTAGAGGACGCCGACGAGGAGGAACAGGGCGCCCGTGCTCACGCCGTGGTTGAGCATCTGGAGCACCGAGCCGGAGACCCCCTGCCCGTTCAGCGCGAAGAGGCCGAGCATCACGAAGCCGAGGTGGCTCACGGAGCTGTAGGCGACGAGCTTCTTCACGTCGTCCTGCACCATCGCCACCAGCGCGCCGTACACGATGCCGATGACCGACAGCGCGATGAGGAAGGGCCCGAAGGCCATCGCCGCGTCCGGGAAGAGCGGGATCGCGAAGCGGTAGAAGCCGTAGGTACCCATCTTGAGCATGACGCCCGCGAGCACCACGGAGCCGCCGGTGGGGGCCTCGACGTGCGCGTCGGGCAACCAGGTGTGCACCGGGAACATCGGCACCTTGATGGCGAACGCGAGCGCGAAGCAGGCGAACATCCACATCTGGGTGTCGTAGGGGATGTCGAGCTGCAGGAGCGTGCCGAGGTCGGTCGTCCAGGCGCCGGTCACCTCGTGGTGGAGCGCGTAGAGCCCGATCAGCGCGACCAGCATGAGGAGCGAGCCGGCCACCGTGTAGACGAAGAGCTTCACCGCCGCGTACAGCCGCCGCGCGCCGCCCCAGATCCCGATGAGGAAGTACATCGGGATGAGCACGAGCTCCCAGAAGAGGTAGAACACGAAGGTGTCGATGGCGACGAAGGTGCCGATCATCGCGCCTTCGAGGGCCAACATCAGCGCGAAGTAGCCGCGCTGGTTCTTCTCCACGCCGGAGAAGCCCGCCGCCACGATGATGGGCGTGAGCACCGTCGTCAGCAGGACGAGGAGCAGGCTCACGCCGTCCATGCCGAGGTGGTAGCGGATCCCGAACGCCGGGATCCAGGCCAGGTCCTCCTCGAACTGCCAGGCCTGCGCCGAGGCCGGGTCGAAGCCGAACCAGAGCGGGACCGACGCCGCCAGCGCGAGGAGCGACACCGCGAGCGCCGACGACTTCGCCGCGCGCTCCGGGAGCGCCGCGACCACGAGCGCCCCGATGATGGGCAGGAAGGTGACGAGCGAGAGAAGGCCCATCTTAGGCTCCGAGCGCGTAGGCGGTCACGATGAGGGCCGCCCCGGCAGCGATGGAGATGGCGTAGGCCTGCACCCGCCCGGACACGAGCTTCCCGTGCAGGTGGCCGAGGCCCGTAGCGGCCTTGGCCGCGCCGTTGACGACGCCGTCGATGATCTGGGCGTCCACCACCGCCCAGAGCACCTGCCGCGAGACCGTCAGGAGCGGGGTGAGGAGCACCTTCTGGTAGATCTCGTCGACGAACCACTTGTTGAGGGAGCCGACGTAGAGCGGCTTGAGCTTCGCCGCGATCTCCGCGGGCTTGTTGGGGTTCGTGACGTACAGCGAGTACGCGACCCCGACCGACACCGCCACACCCAGGAGCGTGAGCCCCATGAGCGGGAACTCGAGCGGGTTGTCCGTGGGGAACACCACCTGGTTGTGCTCGAACACCGGCTCGAGGAAGTGGTGCAGCCACCCGTGCCCGGGGAGCCAATGCGGGAGGTTCAGCGCGCCGCCGACCACCGAGAGGAAGGCGAGGACGAGCAGCGGGACCAGGAGGATCGCCGGGGACTCGTGCGGCTTGTGGTGATCGTGGTGGGCGCCGCCGTGCTCTTCGTGCGCGTGGTCGGCGTGCCCGCCGTGCGCCTCGACGTGGCCGTGGCCGCGGTAGTCGCCCCAGAAGGTCATGAACATGAGGCGGCTCATGTAGAAGGCGGTGAGCAGCGCCGTGAGCGTGGCGATGGCCCAGAGCACCTTCGGCATGACGGTGCCGAGCGGCAGCGACTCGAAGGCCGGCGTGATGAACGTCAGCCAGAGGATCTCGTCCTTCGAGAAGAAGCCCGAGAAGCCCGGGAAGCCGATGATGGCCAGCCAGCCGACCACGAAGATGAAGAACGTCACCTTCATGTACTTCCGCAGGCCGCCCATGTTCCGCATGTCCTGCTCGTGGTGCAGCGCGTGGATGATGCTGCCGGACCCGAGGAACAACAGCGCCTTGAAGAAGGCGTGGGTGAGGACGTGGAAGAAGCCGGCGGTGAAGGCGCCGACGCCGACACCCAGGAACATGAAGCCGAGCTGGGAGACCGTCGAGTAGGCCAGGACCTTCTTGATGTCGGTCTGGGTGATCGCGATGGTGGCCGCGAAGAACGCCGTCAGCGCGCCGATGGTGGCGACCGTGGCGAGCGCCGCGGGCGCGAGCACGTAGAGGAAGTTGAGCCGGCAGATCATGTAGATGCCGGACGTGACCATCGTGGCCGCGTGGATGAGCGCGGACACCGGGGTGGGGCCGGCCATCGCGTCCGGCAGCCAGACGTAGAGCGGGATCTGCGCGCTCTTGCCGGTCGCGCCGCCGAAGAAGAGCAGGCAGATGGCCGTGACGGCCACGCCGCCGAGCCCGCCGACGAGCTCGGGGTGGGCGACGATGACCTCGCGGAGCTCCGCGAAGTTCATGGTCGCCTTGTCCCCCAGCGCCCAGAAGAGCCAGAAGAGCCCGACGAGGAAGGAGAAGTCGCCCACGCGGTTGGTGACGAAGGCCTTCTTGCCCGCGGCCGCGTAGTCGGTGTTGGTGAACCAGAACCCGATGAGCAGGTAGGAGCAGAGCCCCACGCCCTCCCAGCCCACGAACATGAGCGGGAAGCTGTCTCCCATCACGAGCAGGAGCATCGCGAAGACGAACAGGTTCAGGTAGCTGAAGAAGCGCCAGACGCTGCGGGCGTCGGCCGGGTCGTCCATGTAGCCGACGGAGTACACGTGGATGAGGAAGCCGATCCCCGTGATGATGCACATCATCGTGGCGGAGAGCGGGTCGGCGTAGAAGCCGATGTCCACCTGCAGGTTGCCCGCCTGCATCCACGTCCAGAGCGTCTGGGTCACGGGCTCGCCGTGGTTGCCCAGCACCTGGAAGAAGACCATGAACGAGAGGATCGCGCTCGCGCCCACGGCGGCCGACGCGATGCCGCCCGCGACGACGCGGTTCGCGCGCCGGTTGAGGACGGCGTTGAGGAGCGCCCCGAGGAGGGGGAGAGCCGGGATGAGGGCGAGCATCGCTACCCCTTCATCAGGTCGAGGTCATCGAGGCTGACGGTGACCCGGTTGCGGAACAGCAGGATGACGAGGGCGAGACCGACGGCCGCCTCGGCCGCGGCCACCGCCATGACGAAGAGGGCGAACACCTGCCCGTCGACCGCGCCGGTCTGCCGGGCGAACGCGACGAAGGAGAGGTTCACCGCGTTCAGCATGAGCTCGACGCTCATGAAGACGATGAGCGCGTTCTTGCGGGTGAGCACGCCGCCCACCCCCGTCGCGAAGAGCACGGCGCTCACCGCGAGGACGGGGAACAATCCGACCGACTCCATCAGATCTCCCTCTTCGCGAGGACCACCGCGCCGACCAGGGCCACGGTGAGGAGCACGGAGACCACCTCGAACGGGAGGAGGTAGTCGCCGGAGAAGATGGCGGTGCCCACCTGGGCGACGCTGCCGTAGTCCGCCGCGACCGACGCGACGGCCCCGGGCTCGGGCATCGCCTCGAGCGCGGTGATCAGCCCGGTGCCGAGGATCCCTGCCACGAGCACCCCGACGAGGCCCCTCCGTGACAGCTCCAGGATCGGCGTCGGCGCCTCGTGACGAAGGTTCAGGAGCATGATCACGAAGATGAACAGCACCATGATGGCGCCGGCGTAGACCAGGATCTGGATCACCGCGACGAAGTGGGCGTCCAGCAGCACGTAGTCGGCCGCCAGGAAGAAGAAGCAGACGACCAGCGAGATCGCGCTCGTGATGGGGTTCCGCGTCGTCACCACGGAGATCCCGGCCACGACGGCCACGAGCGAGAAGAGGTAGAAGAGAACCGCTTCGGTCATCGGGAGCCCGGTGAAGGGGGAAGGGGGCGGGGAAGGCCCCGTGGGGTGCGCGGTTTACGACGGCAGGCGGGCCCTGTCAACGCGCGCGCAGGGCCCGTCGGGCGCTAGGCGACCGGCTTCTCGTCGAAGGTGTAGCCAGCAGGCGCCTGGTCCGGATGCGCCCGGTAGACGTCCTCCGCCTCGGGCTTGATGCCGTCCATCAGGTTCACCATGTAGGACTTGTTGTGGACCATGTCCTGCCGGGTGTAGGCGTTGATCTCGTAGATCTTCGTGTCCATCCGGATGGCGTCCTTCGGGCACGCCTCGACGCAGAAGCCGCAGAAGATGCACCGCAGCATGTCGATGTCGAACTCGACCGGGAACTTCTCGGCGGGATCCGCGGGATCCTCCCCTGCGATGATCGTGATGCACTTCGCCGGGCAGATCGTCGGGCAGCACATGCACGCGACGCACTTCACCTTGCCGTCGGGCCGGGTGAGCAGTCGGTGGGCACCGCGGTACCGCGCGGCCATGGGCTTGCGGACGTCGGGGTACTCGATGGTCCGGCGGTTCTCCTGGTCGAAGATGTTCTTGATGACGTGGGTCATCGTGAGGAACATCCCCTTGACCACCTCGATGAGGTAGACCGAGTCCGGGGTCGAGAGCTTCTTCTTTGGCGCGGGGAGCGGCATGGGACCTCTCAGGCGGCCGGCGAGTGCTTGACGATCATCCACAGCGCCGCCAGGAACACGTTCCCGAGCGCGATCGGCAGCATGACCCTCCAGCCGAGGTTCATGAGCTGGTCGTAGCGGAAGCGGGGCAGCGTCCAACGGACCCAGATGAAGATCCAGCAGCCGATGAGGACCTTCACGCCGAGGGCGGTGAGCTGGAAGACCAGGGCGACCACGTCCTGCCCGACGGGGGAGCCGCCGACGATGCCGGTCAGGCCGAGGACGCCGATCCCGGCGTGCGCCAGCGCGGCGCCGACGAAGAGCACCGTCCAGAACTTGGGCTCGCGGTGGCGGATGTCATCGGGGGCGAGCGCCCGGTAGAACGGGGCGTTGCGACGCTTCCAGGCCAGCGCGGAGAACACCAGGAAGGCCGGGACCGCGGCGAATCCGATGACCGTGAGCAGGATGTCCGCGTTCGCCCGGATCGCCTCGCCGGTGAGGAACGGGACGTTGTAGCCGCCGAAGAAGAGCGTCGCCGTGACCGAGGACGCGACGACCATGTTCGCGTACTCGGCCATGAAGAAGAGCGCGAAGCGCAGCGAGCTGTACTCGGTGTGGTAGCCGGCCACGAGCTCGGCCTCGCCCTCGGGGAGGTCGAAGGGCGTGCGGTTCGTCTCCGCGAACGCCGCCACCCAGAACAGGACGAAGGCGATGACGCCGGGGATGCTGAAGACGTTCCAGTTCCAGATCGCGCCGGCCTGCTGCTCGGCGATCGCCGAGAGCGACACGGAGCCCGCGCCGAGGAAGATCACCACGGCCGAGAGCCCCATGGCGAGCTCGTAGCTCACCATCTGGGCGCTCGCGCGCAGCCCGCCGAGGAGGCTGAACTTGTTGTTGCTCGACCACCCGGCGAGCATGACGCCGTACACGCCGAGGCTCGTCATGGCCAGCACGAACAGGAGCCCGCCGTCGATGTCGGAGACCTTGAGCTGGTAGCCCATGAACGTGTCGCCGAACGGCACCACGATGAAGGTCACGAGCGCGACCGACATGGCGATGACAGGCGCCAACGCCCAATAGAAGCGCTCGACATGCTGGGGGACGACGTCCTCCTTCATGACGAGCTTCACGACGTCGTTGAGCGTGTGCACGAGGCCGATGGCGCGGATCCCGCCGATGTGCGCCCGGTTCGGGCCCGGACGGTCCTGGATGTACGCCGAGCCCTTGCGCTCCGCCCAGATGAGGAGCGGGACGATCTGCATCACGAACGCCACCGCGAAGACGCACTTCGCGAGGACGATCAGGTAGGGGAGGATCGCGTCGAAGCTCATGTCGCCGCCTCCACGCCGGTGGCGGCGGGGGTGGCCTCGGGCGCGAGGAGGCGGCCCTCGGCCCCGAGACCCTTGAAGTCGATGCCGCTCAAGCGCGCGACCGCGCGAGCCATGCCGTTGAAGGCCGCGGCCACCATCTGCGTGCCCGGCGCCTTGCCCAGCTTCGCGCCGAGCTTGTCGACCACGACGTAGGCGGGCGCCGAGTCCCCGACGGGGTTCACGGACCGGCGGACGCGCTGGACGCGGTCCTGGCGGTTCGTGTAGGTGCCGTCCTGCTCGACCGCGTGGGCCGTCGGCACGACGATGGACGCCGCCTTCGCCGTCGCGTTGCGGAACGCGCCGAAGTACGCGATCGCCGTGGGCTTCGCGCCGCCGAGGCGGCTCACCACGTCGTCCTCGAGGACGACGAGGAGCGAGATGCCCGGCAGCGCCTCGACCAGCGCGGCGCGGTCGCCGACGTTGCCGTCGTGCTTCGCGAGGAGGCGGGCGCCCGCCGTGTTGGGGTTGCGGTCCGCGGAGAGGAGGAGCCGATCCCCCTCGGCGGGGCCGTTGTCGTTGCCCTCGACCACGAAGATCCGGGCGTTGGGCACGTTGCCACGAACCGCCTGGAGCAGCGCCCAATTCGCCTCGTTGGTCGCCCGCGTGCCGAGCACGAAGGCCGCCCCGGCGCCCGCGGCGCGGACGCGCTTCGCGAGCTCGGCGACCGCGGCGTCCGGCTCGGCCGACTTGCCGTCGACCGACGCCTTGAGGATGCGGTCGAGCCCGGCGACCTCCTTGTAGGAGAGCCGACCCGTGTCGCACATCCAGGACTTGTTCACCTGGTCGTTCCGGCGCGGGAGGTAGCGGAACACCTCCCCTTCCTGGTGACAGACCTTGATGTTGCAGCCCGTCGCGCAGTGCGTGCAGACGCTGTCGACCTCCTTGAGGTACCAGACGCGCCGCTGGAAGCGGAAGTCCTTGCTGGTGAGCGCGCCGACCGGGCAGATGTCGGCGAGGTTCCCCTGGTAGTTGTGCGAGAGGCGCTCGCCGGGGAAGATGCCGATCTCGGTGTGGTCGCCGCGGTTCATCAGCCGCAGCTCGCCGGTGCCCGTCACCTCGTCCCCGAAGCGCTCGCAGCGGCTGCACTGCACGCAGCGCTCGGCGTCGAGCACGATGAGCTCGCCGATGTCCTGGCGCTTGTTCTTCCCGACCTTGGGATCGATCCCCCGCGAGTCGTACTGACCGTGCTCCATGTAGTAGTCCTGGAGCCGGCACTCGCCCGACTGGTCGCAGATCGGGCAGTCGAGCGGGTGGTTGACGAGCAGGAACTCCATCACCGACTTGCGCATGTGCTTGACCTGCGCGGAGTCGGTGCGGATCGCGAGCCCGTCGCGCGCCTGCATGTTGCAGGCGATCTCGAGCACGGGCCCCCGCGGCGTCGTCGTCTCGACGAGGCACATGCGGCAGTTGCCCGCGACCGACAGATGCGGGTGGTAGCAGTAGTGGGGGATCTCCTCCCCCGCGAGCCGCGCCGCCTCGATCATGTTGATCCCGTTGGGGACCTCGATCTCGGTGTCGTTGATCTTGACCTTTGCCATCTACGCGGCTCCGGTGCTCGCCACGACCGGCACCGGAGCGGCGGGCTTCTGCACGCGCTCCAGGAACTCGTCGCGGAACTTGGTGAGGAAGCTCTGCACCGGCATCGCGGCGCTGGCTCCGAAGAAGCAGATGGTCTTGCTGTGGATGTTGTCCGCGAGCTCCCGCAGCGTCGCGAGGTCCTCGGGCGTCGCGAGGCCGTCGCGCACGCGGCAGAGGATCTGGTACATCCAGCCGCAACCCTCACGGCAGGGCGTGCACTGCCCGCAGCTCTCGTGGGCGTAGAACCGGAGCAGGTTCGTCAGCGCGGCGACCATGTCGGTCGTCTCGTCCATGACGATGAACCCGCCCGAGCCCAGGTAGGAGCCCGCGTTCGCGTTGATGGACTCGTAGTCCATCGAGCACTTGTCGACCTCGGCCGCCGTCATCACCGGCACGGAGGACCCGCCCGGGATGACCGCCTTGAGCTTCTTCCCGCCCTTCACGCCGCCGCAGACCTCGTCGAGGAACTGCCGCATCGGCATCCCCATCGGGATCTCGTAGACGCCGGGCTTGTTGACGTGCCCGGACACGGAGAAGAGCTTGGTCCCGGGTGCCTTCTCGGTGCCGAGCGCCTTGTACGCGGCGGCGCCGTTCTCGATGATCCAGGGAACAGCCGCGAGCGTCTCGACGTTGTTCACGACCGTGGGGGCGCGCCACGCGCCCTCGACCGCGGGGAACGGCGGCTTGAGCTTCGGCTGGCCCTTCTCACCCTCGAGGGACGAGATGAGCGCCGTCTCCTCGCCGCAGATGTACGCCCCGGCGCCGAGGTGCACGTGCAGATCGAAGTCGAAGCCCGTGCCGAGGATGTTCTTCCCGAGCAGGCCGGCGGCATAGGCCTCGGCCACCGCCTCGTCCAGGCGCTGCTGGATGAAGCGGAACTCGCCCCGGATGTAGATGTACGCCTTGTGGCAGTCGAGCGCCCAGGCCGCGATGATCATGCCCTCGATCAGCAGGTGCGGATCGAGCCACATGCAGTAGCGGTCCTTGAAGGTGCCAGGCTCCGACTCGTCGGCGTTGCAGAGGAGGTACACGGGCTTGTCCCCGCGCTTCTCCTTCGAGGGCACGAAGCTCCACTTCACGCCGGTGGGGAAGCCCGCGCCGCCGCGACCCCGGAGGCCCGAGTCCTTGACGACCTGGGTGATCTCCGCGGGCGCCATGGCGAGAGCCTTGGGCAGCCGAGAGTAGATGCCGCGGCTGCGCGCGACCTCCAGCTTGTGGGAACCGGGGACGCCCCAGTTCGCGCTCAGGATCTTGGGGCCCATTGCCACTCGTCAACCTCGGGGCGAGGCGTGGGAAGGGGGTTGCCACTCCGGAGGCCGGCGATGATCAGATCGACCGACTCGGGCGTGAGGAACTCGTAGAAGTGCTCGTTGACCTGCATCATCGGCGCGGAGCCGCAGGACGCGAGGCACTCCACCTTGTGGAGGGTGAACAGCCCATCCTTGCTGTTGCCGTACTCGTCGAGATCCAGGATCTTCTCGAGGTGCGCGATGATCTTGTCCGCGCCGACGAGCGCGCACGACAGGGTCTGGCACACGTCGATGACGTAGCGCCCCGTCGGGACCTTCTTGAACATCGTATAGAAGCTGGCGACCGCGTGGACCTGGCTCGGCGGCAGCTCGAGCGTGCGGCCGACGAGGCGCATCACGTCGAGATCGAGCCAGCCGAAGTCGTCCTGCGCCAGCCACAGGATCGGCATGATCGCCGCCTGCTTCGTGGGGTACTTCGCGAGGATCGTGTCGATCTTCGCGCGCTGCTCCGGGGACCACTCGCGCGGCCCTCGGGAGGGATGGTGGGCGACGGCGCCGTGGCTCATCGGTCGAGCTCCCCAGCGATGATGTTGATGGAGCCGAGCGCCGCCACGGCGTCGGCCACCATGCTCCCGGTGATGATCTTGGGGAACACGGAGTAGTTGGCGAAGCAGGGCGGACGGATGCGCACGCGCCAGGCCGTCGGGCTGCCGTCGGAGACGATGTAGAAGCCGAGCTCGCCGTTTCCGCCCTCGGTGGCCGAGTAGATCTCGCCCTTGGGCGGACGGATGCCGTGCATGACCAACTTGAAGTGGTTGATCAGGCCTTCCATCGTGTTGTAGACCTTGTCCTTGGTCGGCATCGCGACCAGGTGGTCCTCGACCATCACGGGGCCGTCCGGCACGTTGGCGATCGCCTGCTTGATGATGGAGAGGCTCTGCTCCATCTCGGCGAAGCGCACCATGAACCGGTCGTACGTGTCCCCGTTCTGCGCGGTCGGGATCTCGAACTCGTACTTCTCGTAGCCCCAGTACGGCTGCGCCTTGCGCACGTCGTACGGGATGCCCGTGGCGCGGAGGCAAGGGCCCGTCACCGAGTGGGAGACCGCCTGCTCGCGGGTGATGACGCCGACGCCCTGGGTGCGGTCCATGAAGATGCGGTTGTGCTCGATGAGCGCGCGCACCTCACCCACGGCCTCGGTCATGTCGTCCGCGACCTTCAGGAGGCTCTCGAACCACCCGTCAGGCGCGTCCTGCGAGACGCCGCCGATGCGCGGGTAGTTGACCATCATGCGGGCGCCGGTGAGCTCCTCGTAGAGGTCGTAGATCTTCTCCCGGTAGTTGTACATGTACCAGAAGTTGGTCAGCGCCCCGAGGTCCACGAGGTTGGTGCCCATGCACACCGCGTGGTCGATGATCCGCCCCATCTCGCTCGTGATGACGCGGAGCGCCTGGGCGCGGGGCGGGGCCTCGATGCCGAGGAGCTGCTCGCAGGCGTAGCACCAGGCGTTCGAGTTGTTGACCGGCCCCATGTAGTTGAGGCGCTCGGAGTACGGGATCACCAGCTGGTAGAAGCAGTTCTCGGCCTGCTTCTCGTAGCCGCGGTGGAGGTAGCCGATCTCCGCGCCCGCGTTGATGATCGTCTCGCCGTCGAGCTGGAGCTGCAGGCGCAGCGTCCCGTGCGTCGCCGGGTGGGCCGGGCCGATGTTGATCGTGAGCAGCTCGGTGGGGATCGGCTGGACGTGGGTGCCCGCGTCGCCGCCGCCCGCCTGTTTCGTGCCGTCGGCGCTCATGCGTACTCCGACTTCTCGCAGAGGATGATCTCGGCGGGCGCCGAGAGCTTCTGCCGCTTGTTGATGGGGTAGTCCTTGCGGAGCGCGTGCCCGACGAACTCGTCGTGGCAGAGGATGCGGCGGAGGTTCGGGTGGCTCGTGAACCGGATCCCGAACATGTCCCACACCTCGCGCTCTTCCCAGTTCGCGACGTTCCAGAGGTCCCACACCGAGGGGACCTCGACGGAGTCGTCGCGCACGGCCACCTTCACGCGGAAGCGGTGGTTCTTCTTCATCGAGTACATCTGGTACGCGACCTCGAAGCGCCACTCGCGATCGTCGTCGTCGGGGTACCCGAGGTAGTCGACCGCGCCGACGTCCATGAGCCAGTCGAAGTCGAGCTCGGGCTCGTCCCGCAGGAACACGAGCAGCTCGCGGAGCGTCTCCGGGGCCACGGTCACGGCCACCTGGTCGCGGAACTGGTAGTCCGCGAGCACGCGCCCGCCGAACTTGTCCTTCACGCGGGCGAGGATGTCGGTCTGGTTCACGTCAGCTCCGTCAGCGCCAGTCGGCGGCTTTCTCGCGGTCGATCTTCTCCTGGATCTTCACGACGGCGCCGAGCACGTTCTCGGGGCGCGGCGGGCAGCCCGCTACGTACACGTCCACCGGGATGATCTCGTCGATCCCCTGCACGACCGAGTAGTTGTCGTAGAAGCCGCCCGAGCTCGCGCAGGCGCCCATCGAGACGACCCACTTCGGGTTCGGCATCTGGTCGTAGATCAGCTTGAGCACGGGGGCCTGCTTCTGCGTGATGGTCCCCATCACGAGCAGCAGGTCGGCCTGCCGCGGCGAGAACCGCACGAGCTCGGCGCCGAAGCGCGAGATGTCGAAGCGGCCCGACACGCACCCCATGAACTCGATGGCGCAGCACGCGGTGCCGAAGGGCATCGGCCACAACGCGTACTTGCGCCCCCAGTTGATGACCTCGTCCAGCCGCGTCGCGAGGAAGGGCTGGCTGACGTGCGACTCTAGTCCCATTCGAGCGCTCCACGCTTGAGGCAGTAGACCCAGCCGAGGAAGAGGACGCCGAGGAAGGTGAACATCTCGACGAGCATGAACAGGCCGGCGCCGCCCTTCACGAAGTCCTTGAAGACCACCGCCCAGGGGAAGAGGAAGACGGCCTCGAGGTCGAAGAGGATGAAGAGGACCGCCACCAGGTAGAACTTCACGCTGAAGCGCTGGTGCGCCGGCGCCACCGAGGGCATGCCGCACTCGTAGAGCGACACCTTCGTGGCCGTGGGACGATGCGGCCCGAAATACTTGCTCAACCCCACGAACGCGAGGCTGAACACGATCGCGATGAGGAGTGACACCATCACCGGGACGTACGGATCCACCACCGGGTACCTCTGCGGCCGGGGGTGATATCCCTGCCGGAGTCCGGAGTCAACGAGGTCGGCGGGAGCCCGACGGGGCCGGCCGCAGGACCCCGTGGTAGGCTGCGCCGATGCGGATCCTGGGGCTCGACGAAGCAGGCCGTGGCTCGGTGCTCGGGCCGCTGGTGGTGGGGGCGTTCCTCTGGGACACCGAGGATCAGGCCCCGCTCCGGGCGGCGGGGGCCGACGACTCGAAGGTGCTGTCGCACGCCCGCCGGGTGGAGGTGCGCGCGCGCCTCGCCGACCTCGGCCGCGGCGTGGTCCACGCCATCGCGGCGACCGCCATCGACGAGGGGAACGTCAACCGCCTCGAGGAGGCCGCGTTCGTCGAGCTCGTCCGCGCGCTCGCGCCCGACCGCGTCTTCCTCGACGCGCCCGTGCACCCGGGCGGGATCCCCCGCCTCCGCGACCGGCTCGTCGCCGCCACCGGCGTCGCCGACTGGGTGGTCGAGCCGAAGGCGGACGGCACCTACCCGGTCGTCGGCGCGGCCAGCATCTTCGCGAAGGTGGCGCGAGACGCCGCAATCGCCGAGATCGACGCCGACACCGTCGCTCGCGGGCACGGCCCCGTCGGGAGCGGCTACCCGTCCGACCCCGTCACGCGCGCCTTCCTCTCCGCCCGGCTGGGCGAGTCCGCTCCCCTCCCCTCGTTCGTGCGCACCCGGTGGGGGACGATCGAAGCGCTGCGCCAGCGGCCGCTTTTCGGGGGCTGACGCAGGCCCGCCGGTCCCGTCGGACGGTCCTCGAGCGCGGCCGTTGACACCGGCCTCCGCCGGGGCGCATCCTCCGTCGCCATGTTCGCGCTCCTCCTCGCTCTCGCCGCCTGCTTCGGCACCCCCAAGGACGACACCGCCGCCGGCGAGACCGCCGAGACCGCCGCCCCGACGGGCCCCGGCACGCTCGCCCTCTCCTTCCGCATGGACGCGGACTACCTGACGACGATCGCGGAGAACGGGCACTCGCCCACGGGCACGTTCGGCGGCTCGATCTACGCGGAGGAAGACGCCTCCTCCATGGGCCCGAACGACGACGCCGTCTCGCTCTTCGACTTCTCGGTCGCCGTCGACCTCTCGAGCGGCGGCGGCCCCACGGCGACCCTCCTGGTCACCGACCCGATCGAGGCCCAGATCGTCTGGGTGCTCGGCTGCCTCGACATCGACGTCCCGGCGGACGGGTGTGGGGACGCCGGCGATCCGATCACCATCCCGAACGAGAACAAGGTCCAGGTGGTCGCCGGGACCGAGACGCCGTTCGAGGTCTACATGGGGATGCTACGGCCATGATCTTTCTCCTCTCCGCCATCGCCTGCGCGCCGCAGGACGCCGACAGCGTCCCCCCCGGCTTCGAGGGTCGGGACCTGCGTCTCCGGGAGGGCGACTACCCCGACCCGGGCGACGCCAACGCGGTGTGGTGGGGCCCGGAGGTGGAGCTCCAGCCCGGCGAGGACGTGATGCACTGCGTCTTCGGCACCTACCACGGCCCCGATCAGGGCGTGCACGGGCTGATCACCTACCAGAACGCCTTCGGGCACCACCTCGTGCCCATGGGCACGACCGCGAGCGAGCTCGACTACCCCGACGGCACGGTGGTGGACTGCACGCAGACCGGGTCGATCAGCATGACCGACCTCGAGCCGATCGTGGTCCCGAACGGCACGCAGGTGGGCGACGAGTACGTCGACCTCGGGATGGAGATCCCCGACGGCATGGCCGTCAAGCTCGACGAAGGCCAGCGCTTCGTCATGCAGGGCCACTGGATCAACACGGGCACGGAGCCCATCCTGGCGAAGGACGTCGCGGTCTTCGAGTTCATCGATCCCGCGGAGGTCGACACCTGGGCCGCGCAGCTCGTGACCAACCACGGCGAGTTCTCCCTGCCCCCGCAGGAGACCTCGTCGGTCAGCTTCGATTGCACGTTCGACGCCGACTACACGTTCGTCTACATGCTCGGCCACATGCACGAGTGGGGCCGCTCCCTGAAGGTCGAGGAGGTCTCGGGCGACACCGTCCGCACCGTGTACGAGGTGCCCGCGTGGGACCCGGTGTACCGTGACCAGGCGCCGGTCACCAACTTCACCTCCGAGCCGTACTCGCTCGCCGCCGGCACCACGCTCCGCACGACCTGCGAGTGGTTCAACGACACGGACGAGCCGCTCGAGTTCCCGCACGAGATGTGCGTGAGCGTCAGCCTCGTCTACCCGCTGCTGACGACGAACATCTGCGACGGAGGCAACCAGTGATCCTGCTCCTCGTCGCCTGCGCCGGCGCGCCCAAGGACGACACGGGCGAGACGCTGGAGCCGACGCTCACCAACGTCCAGGCCGAGATCTTCACCCCCTCCTGCGCGTTCTCGTCCTGTCACGGGGACGGGGGCGGCGGCGCCTCGGACCTCGACCTCTCGGACGGCACCGCCCACGCCGAGATCGTCGGGGTCGCGAGCGTCGACAACCCCGGCAGCACGCTGGTCGTCGCCGGGGACGCCGACGCGAGCTACCTCGTGCAGAAGTGCACTCCTGGGGCCGTGGGCCTCGTGGGAGCCGCGATGCCCGACGGCAGCGACGGGCTCGACGCCGAGCGCCTCGCGCTCCTCCGCGCCTGGATCGACGCGGGCGCCGCGGACGACTGACGATCAGCGGCGCCGGCTCTCGTCCACGCCGCGGCGGGCGAGCACGTCGGCGCGCTCGTTGTCGGCCACGCCCACGTGGCCGGCCACCCACTCGATGCGTAGGTTCTTCCAGGGCCGCAACGCCTGCTTGATCTCCGCGATCAGCTCCACGTTCGCCTTGGCCTTCCAGCCCTTGGTCAGCACGCCCATTGTGTAGTCGGAGTCGGTGAAGAGCGCGACGGGCGTGGACGGATCCACGCCGTTCTCCGCCAGCAGCTCCAGCGCCAGCTTGACCGCCGTGAGCTCGCCGACGTTGTTGGTCGCGAACCCGCACGCCTGGTGCCGCTCGAACACCCCGCCGTCGGGGAGCCGGACCACCGCGCCGCTGCCGGCCGGGCCCGGGTTGCCGGTGCACGCGCCGTCCGTGAACGCGAGCACCGTGCCCGCGGGGAGCGCGGCGATGCGCGCCTTCGCGTCCGTGGCCGCCGCCGCCGACTGCGCCGCCGTGCGCGTGCCGGCGCTGCCGTAGCCCGAGCCCCGGCCGTTCTTGGGGCGGGGGGGTGCCCCCCCCGCAACGCCCCCCCCGCTACGGGCGGCCCCGCCACCCGGGTCGGCCGGAACCCCCGCGTCCAACGCCCGCACCGGGCCGCCCATGTCCTTCACCGAGGCGGCGGTGGCCTTGTACACCTTGGCGCCGGGGGCGTCGCTGTACCGGATCGCGCGGCGGCCGCCCGCCTCGACCGGCTTGCCCCCCTCGTCCACCTCCGCCCACACCTTCGTCCCCTTGAAATCCGCCTGAATCCAGCTCATTCACGTCCCAATCGATGGGTCTTCCCCGTGGAGACCACGAATTCGTAGAGGCTGTGGTTGTAGCACCCCGCGGCGCAGCCGGCCTCGTAGAGGTGCCGTCGGTGGGCCTGCACCTCGGGCGCGTACCAGAGCTCGGTCAGCGGCCGCTCGAACACGTTCCCGACGCGGAGCCCCTCCCCGCCCCAGACGCAGCACGGGAGCAGGTCGCCCTCGTAGGTGACGCCGTACTGGTCGACGAGGCCGAGGCACCGCACGGGCCCGCGCTCGCCGGCGTGGTAGCGGAGGCCCTCCTCGTAGTAGTGGGCGCGGGCGGCCACGGTGGCGTCGTGCTTCGCGATCTGCGCGACGGCCTCGCGCCACGCGGCCTGGTCCTCGGGAGACGTGAGGTAGAGCGAGGGCGCGTCGTTGACGGGCCAGAAGTCGAAGCCCGCGCCCGCGCGCCGGACCTCCTCCCACACCGGCACGAGCTCGCGCACGTTCCGGTTGGTCACCGTGAAGTACACGTTGGCCCCGATCTTCCGGTCGTGGAGCACCTTGAGGAGCGCGTGCCAGGTGCGACGGTGCGCACCCGGCTGCCCGCGCAGCGCGTCGTGGGTCTCGGGCAGGCCGTCGATGCTGAACGAGAGGCTGTCCACCCCGGCCGCGACGAGCTGGGCGTAGTGCCGCTCGACCAGCGTGCCGTTCGTCGTGATGTTGACGCCCATGCCGCGGTCCCTGGCGGCGCGCACCAGCGCGAAGATCCCCGGGTGCAGGAGTGGCTCGCCGCCGGTGAGGACGAGCGTCTTCGTGCCGATGGCCCGGGCCTCGTCGAGCAGGCGGAGCGCCCGGTCGACCGGCACCTGCTCCTTGCCCTCCCAGAGGTCGCAGAAGGCGCACCGGAGGTTGCAGCCCTTGTTCACGAGGAAGAGCAGCGTGAGCGGCTTGCTCGGCTCCCGCGGCGGGAGGTGGGCCTCGATCGAGGGGCGGGGCGCGAACGTGACGCGCTCGCCGGCGTGCACGCGCGCGTAGTCGGCGGTGACCGTGCGCCAGTCCCGCGCCCGGGCGTAGGCGCGCGCCGCCCACCCGATCCGGCGCCGCCGCTCGGGATCCCCGAGCAGGGCGAGCGTCGCGTCCACAAAACCCGTCGGCTCGGCGAGGACGAGGTGCTCGCCGTCGACCACGTCGAGCCCCTCCGCGCCGAGCGCCGTGGACACCACGGCCTTCCCGGCGGCGAAGTACTCGAGCAGCTTCATCCGCGTCCCGCCGCCCGCCAGGATGGGGCAGAGGCAGAGGTCGGCGGCCTCGATGTGGCCGGGCAGATCGTCGACGGGCCCGGTGAAGCGCACCCGGTCCGTCTCGAGCTCGCGGGGCGGCGTCATGCCGGCCAGGAGCAGCGTGGCGCCGCGGGGCAGGCGCGGCGCGACCACGTCCGCGAGGAAGCGCACGGCATCGGCGTTGGGGCCGTAGTGCAACGTGCCGTGGAAGAAGAGCACGGGGCCGCCGCCGAGCCCGTAGCGGACGCGCAGATCGACGGGGCGGCCGGCGTAGGCGTCGACGTCCACGCCGTGCGGGATCACCGAGACCCGCCCCTCGGGCACGCCCGCGTCCACGATCCGCCGTCGGTCGTCCTCCGACACCGCCACGACGCCGTCGACCGCGCGGAGCAGGGCCACCTCGGCGCGGCGGATCCGCGCGAGGGCGTCCTCGGGCAGGCCGGCCATCTGCCGCAGCCGGTCGAACTCCACGTTGTGCATGACCGCGACGGTGCGCCCGCCGAGGGCGCGCGCCGCGGCGAGCGCGGGCGCCGCGTAGCCGGGGAACTCCGCCTGGTAGACCTCGATCCGCTCCCGCAGGCCCACGTAGAGCGCGCGGGCCCACCACGCGGGGTCGAAGATCGGGCGGTAGAGGAAGTGCTCGTCGGCCGGGTAGCCGACCCGCGCGCACCACCGCTCCGCGCGCGCGCCGTTCCGGAGGACCGGCCACTCCTCGAGCGCGCGGAACCGCGCGCCGTACGGGACGCGCACCCAGCCCGACCGCTCGACGCTCCAGTAGGCCTCCCGATCGTCGGTGAGGACGAACACGCGATCCCCGCGTGCGGCGAGCGATTCTGCGGTCCGGACGATCTTCACGGCGGCGCCGTGCCAGGTCGGGAAGAGGTCCCCACGGGACAGGAGGGCGACACGCACGGCCGAAGTGTAAGACGTCCGGCGAGGCGTTGACCCCGAGCCGGTGCTACCATCGTCCCGTGCGGACGTTCCTCCCTCGATTCCTCGTCCTCGGCGGCCGCCTGCCCGACGCCGCGTTGAGCGGCCTCGCCGGGCTGGTCGAGCTCGTCGACGGGGCCGACCCCGCGGCGCCCGCGGACGGCGGCCTCCTCCCCGCCAACGCGGAGGTGCTCCCCGCGCTCCGCCGGTATCGCGAGGGCGGCGGACGCCTCCCCATCTTCGCGGTGTCGGAGGAGCCGATCGACATCGCCCAACGCCTCCGTTGGATCCGGCAGGGCGCCGACGACCTCCTCGAGGCGCGCACCGCCGCCGAGACGCTCGCGCGGAAGCTCCGCTCCGACACCTGGCGCCAGCCGCTGGCCGCGCTCGACCCCTCACAGGCGGCCGACCGCGTCGACCGCTGGCTCCGCGCGTCCAGCCGCTACCTCGACGCCCGCGAGGAGCTCGTGGGCGACCTCGGCAACCACGGCCGCTCGCGCTTCCTCGACGCCAGCTTCCTCCGCGACCAGGTCGTGCGCGCGGGTGACGGCGAGGCCGCCGCGGACCCCTTCGGGCAGCGCCGCGGGAGCGAGCGCGAGTCGTTGAACTGGCCGGTGCGCCTGCTCGCGCCGGTCGTCGCGGACGGGCACCTCCAGAACATCGGCGCGGACGGCGTGTGCCTCGCGCTCCCCACCGCCCCGGGTCCCGGCGAGCGCCTGCAGCTCGCCGTTTCGGGCGAGCGGGTCTCGGCCCGGGTCGAGCTCGAGGTGCGGTGGCAGCGGCGCATCGGGCGCGGGCGCTGGCAGATCGGCGCCTTCGGCATCGCCTGCACGATCGAGCGCGGGACGTAGGCCCCGGCGGCGGGATAGACGCGGCGCCGTCGGAGGCCCGATGCGGAGAGCGCTGAAGCCGGTCGCGCCGGCGCTCCTCGGCACGCTCCGGCGCCGGCGGCGCGTCCAGGCCGACCCGATCTCGACGACCTGGGAGGCCTGGGACACGGCCACCGGCGAGCGGCTCCTCGTGCGGATCCTGCGCGCGGACGCTCCCCTGTCCGGCGAACGGCTCGCCTCCCTGCCGCTCCCTGCCGCCGCCGGCGACGAGGGCGTGCGCTTCGTGCGCACCGGCCCCGTCTCCTGCGCGCTCGCCGACCTCCTCCCGATGGAGGGCGGGCCGGGCTCGGAGTGGACCGCGCGCTTCGCCCTCGGGGTGCTCGCCGGGCTCGTGGCCGTGCACGCGACGGGGCACGCCCACGGCTGGGTGGGGGCCGAGAGCGTGGTGGCGACACGCGCCGGGTGGACGCTCGCGTGGCTCGGGCCCGTGCCGGACGCCGATCCCGTCGAGGACCTTCGCGCCCTGGGGCTCCTGGTCGCCTCGCTCGACCCGATGGGCCCCATCGGGGAGCTCGTCGGCGACTTCGCCGAGGCGCCGCCCCCCTCCGCGGCGGACGCGGCGCGCCTGGTCGTGCACGCCTGCGCCGGGCTGCTCGCCCGTGAGCGGCACGCGCTCGTCGGCCGGGTCCGCGCGCTCGATCACGCCTCCCGCCGCGCGCGGCTCGGCGCCCTCGCCCAGCGGCTCGCGCGCGCCTTCCCCCCGCCGGCCGCCCGCGGGATCGTGCGCGTCGACGACGGCGGCGTGGCCTTGCGCGTCGAGAGCGACGGCGCCCGCGTCCTCGGCACCCGCGGGCTCGTCGACGGGCCGGGTGGCGAGGGCTTCGCGGTCTGGGGCCCCGACGGCCTCGACCCGGTCGGCGCGCGCGCGGTCCTGCGCGCCTGGGCCGCGGACGCCGACACCCGGCCGGCGGACGCGGAGGCGGCGTTGGGTGGGCTCATCCGCTGGCTCGCCGCGGCGTCGCGGCTGCGCGTCGACCGGCGCCTCCTCGGCGCGCGGGGCTGATCCGCTACCAGGCCACGGCGAGCAGGTAGGTCCGGCCGCAGTCCGCCCCGGAGATCGACTCCACGACGAGCTCGTAGGTGCCGCCGTCCTCGGTCCACGTGGTGTCCGACAGCACGATCTCGAGCGTGCCCGTGCCGAAGACCTGGTCGACCTCCTCGGCGGGGAGGTCGCCGGCGGAGGCGAGCCGGTTCAGCGTGAACCGGAACGTCGCGTCCTCGGGGATGCCCGAGAGCGACATGGTGACGGTGAACAGGCTCCAGCCGCTGTCGCTGAAGGAGAAGGCGTAGCGGTCCACGTCGTCGTCGTTCGCGAGCGTCGCGACGACCGAGAGCTCGGGGTCCTCGTCCAGGTTCCCGATGGTGGTCGCGTCCGCGTCGTTCGGCTCGTAGCCGTCGGGCTCGGCGTCCTCGTCCACGTCGTCGTCGCAGTCGTCGTCGCCGCCGTTGCACACGTCCTCGGCGCCGGGGTGCACGGTGGGGTCGTCGTCGTCGCAATCGCCGGCGTTCTCGCTCGCGCCGTCCCCGTCGTCGTCGATCGCGTACGGGTCCGTGTCGTCGGGGTCGGTGTCCTCGGGGTCGGTGTCGCCCGTGTCGTCGGGATCGGTGTCGCCCGTGTCGTCACGCGCCGTGTCGCCGCCCAGGGCGGTGTCCTCGGGGACGACCCCGGTGGCGGCGCTGAAATCGCAGGCGAGGGCGAGGAGCAGGACCATCGGCGCACACTACCCTACCTCCGCCGTGCCGCGCCCGCCCGCCCGCGCGGCGGGCCCGGGTTCGACCCGCCGGACGGCCGAGCGGGTAGACTCCCGCCGGATGCGATGGCTCGTGCTGATCCCCGCGGTGTTCGCCGCCGCCGCGCTGGCGGGCGGGGTGGTCGAGCGCCTCGCCGCGCTGCTCGCCGTGCCGGCGCTCTTGTGGTTCCCGGGCCGGGGCGTGGCGCGTCGCCTCGCGCGCGACCCGCTCGAGCGCGCCGTCGCGACGTTCTGGGCGTCGTGCGTGCTCGCCGTCCCCGCCGTGTCGATCGGCGTGTGGACCGGGCTCGGCGCCGCCGGCACGCTCGCCGCGGCGGCCACGATCACCGCGGCCACCGCGCGCCTCCCCGAGGCCCGCGCGCGCCGCCTCCCCTTCCCCGCCCGCGTGGGCGCCGCCGCCGTGCTGCTCGCCGTCGCGGGCGTGGGCTGGGTTTGGCGCGACGCGCTGCTCCGCCCGCTCGATCGGCACTGGTGGTACGCGGACGCCGAGACGGCCTGGGAGGGCCGCGACACGACGCTGCCCGAGAGCGGCGCGGGCTGGCGGGACCGGCGGCTCGTCGGCTGGCGCGAGGCGAAGGCGGAGCGGCTCGTCCCGCGCACCGACCGGCCCTTCCTCCTCGGCCCCGCCGCGGGCCCGATGGTCTTCGCGATCCGCGGGCCCCTGGGCGCGTCGCTCGAGGTCGCCGGCCGAGAGGCGGTCGTGGTCGCCGACGTGACGGAGGATCCCGACGAGGGGCCCGTCCCCCGCTACCTCGACCGCGGCGTCGCCGCGCTGACCGTCGACGTGAAGCTCGCCCGCGGCGAGAAGCTCCCGATCCAGCTGTCCGACCCGGAGCGGAGCGTGGTCTACCTGCTCGGCTCGCCGGAGGCCGTCTGGGCGCTCCACGCGGAGGGGGAGCTGCGCTTCGTGCACTACTACCAGCTCCTCAACATGGTCGAGCAGGTGCGCTGGGCGCGCGAGCTCTACGCCGATCGGCGCGTCACCGACGTGCAGCCCCCCCTCCCCTCGTACGTGCTGGCCGCGCCGCTCGCGGTCACCGGCGGGGAGCTCCCCACCACGAACCTCGTCTTCCTGCTCGAGCTCCTCGTCCTCGGGCTCGCCGGCGTCGGCGCGCTCCAAGCCTGGGCGCCGCGGGCGCCGCTCCCCGCGTGGCTCCTCCCGGCCGGGGCGGTCGCCGAGCACGCGAAGCTCCTGCTGGAGCCGGGCAGCGCGATGCTGCCGGACTCGCTCTACACGCTCGCGCTCGTCGGCGCCGTCACCGCGCTCGCGACCGGACGCGGGTTCACCGGCTACGCGCTCCTGGCGCAGCTCTGCCGCTACCCGGGGAGCCTCGTGGCGGCGATCGCCGGCCTCCTCGCGGGCGAGCCGCGGCGGGTCGCGCGCATGCTCGGCGTGGTGCTCGCCGTCGCGGCGGCGTTTGCCGTGGGCGGGTGGCTCTCCGGCCGCCTGGACGGCTGGATCGCCACGGTCGCCTGGGAGACGGGCCCCGAGCACTGGCACGGCGAGCACGACCCCGCGGTCCTCCTCGGCCGGGCCCCGCGCTTCTACGGCCTCTGGCTCGCGTACGCGGGCGGGCTCCCGGTCCTGGCCGCGCTCCGCTGGCCGCGCGGCACCCGCGTGCTGCTCGGCACGGCGCTCGTCTACTCACTGCTGCTCTGCACCATCGACCACAGCCCGTCCCACTACTTCCTGCCGCTGGTGCACCTCGCCGCCGTCGCCGCCGGCTGCACGGCCGCCGCGTTCGAGCATCCCGCCGTGCGTCTCGGGATCCCGATCGCGGGGCTTGTGGGCATCTCCGTCGCGTATGCCTACGTGCCCGTCGTCGGTTGATCCCCGTTGTCCGCCGATGCCCACGGACGGGTAGCAGCTTTCCCATCGGCAGGGATCCAAACGCTCGGCATGTTGTCCACTGAGTTGTCCATAGCTGGGCACAACTCCCTCCCGGGGGCCCGCCCGAGCCCGACGGGCGCGGGATCCCCGCCGCCCCCCGGGGCTTGCGCCATGCGCCGCCTGATGTAGGATGCGGGCACCATGGAAGAACCCAAGCTCCCGTCCGCCCCCAAGAGCCTCCTCGCCGAGTTCTGGGACTTCATCGTGCACGAGAAGGTGTGGTGGATGACGCCCATCGTCGTCGTCCTGCTGGCGATGGTCGCGTTCATCCTCTTCGCGGAGGCGAGCCCGGTCCTGCCGTTCATCTACGCGCTGTAGGCCCGGTCGATCGCGGCGGCGGGCACCGTCCCGCCGCCCGTCCACGCGCCGCGGTCAGAACATCCGCGCGGCGCGGTCCATGTCGAGCGGCTTCGGGTCACGCGTGGTGCGGTAGGAGGGCGCGTTCGGATCGGCCGGGCTCCGGTCGAGCATCCGGCGGCCCATGGCCTTCATCACGAGCGCGACGGGCGCGAGGCCGACGATCCAGGTCACGGCCATCAGCAGCCGGCTCTGCGCGGTGACGATCCCGCGCACGACGACGTTCCAGCCCACCCACATCCGTCGGAACAGTTCCAGCATTGCGTCAATGTCCGTCAGCGGCCTCCATCCGTCAAGCACGGCCGTTGCCCGGGGATCCCGCGCGTGCTACTCCCGCGGCTCGCCGGTACGCCCGGTCGGACGAGCTGCCCGGCACGTCCGAGCTCGCTCGGAGTCCAGTTTGATCGCTCCTCTGCTCGCGCTCCTCCTGCCCGCGCCCGCCTCCGCCGCCGAGCTGACGTGGGACGGCTACTACCGGGGCCGCGCGCTCGCCTACGACTCGTTGTCGCTCTCGACGTCCAACGAGTCCACCGAGGGCTTCAGCGCCGCGTTCGACCACCGCATGTCGCTGCGCCCGTCGTGGCTCCTCTCGGAGCACGCGGCGCTGCGGGCCCAGGTCGACCTCTTCCCCTACCAGCTCTGGGGCGAGCAGACCGCCACCCACGTCGATCCGGTCACCGGCGAGGAGACCGCCACCGCGTTCGCGGACGGCACGGAGAGCGTGGGCGCTGGGCTCGTCGCGACGCGCGCGTGGGCCGAGGCCTACACGCCGGTCGGCCGCTTCGCGCTCGGCCGCATGCCGATGGAGTGGGGCGCCGGCATCCTCTGGAACCCCGGGAACGACCCCGAGGACGAGTACGGCGACACCGCCGACCGCCTCCAGTACTCCACGCGCGTCGGCCCCGTCTTCGTGATGGGCGCGTACGACGTGCAGTTCGAGGGCTTCCTCGGCGCCGAGGACGACATGCAGGCCGCGTCCCTCGGCGTCGGCTACCGCACCGAGACCGCGGGCGTCGGGCTCCTGAACATCTACCGCTGGCAGAATTCGGCCGAGCTGCAGAGCTACACCGGTGACGTCTGGGCCTTCACCCAGCTCGGCCCCGTGCGCGCGGAGCTCGAGGCCGTCGGCGTCTTCGGCGCCGCCGCCAGCCTGTCCACCGGCGCGAACGACGTCGACATCATGTCCTTCGGCGGCATGCTCGACCTCCAGTACGCCACCGACAAGCTCACCGTCGGGCTCCAGGGCGGCTTCGCCACGGGCGACGAGGACCCGGACGACGAGAAGATCCGCACGTTCAGCTTCGACCGCGACCACAACGTCGCGCTCGTGCTCTTCGAGGAGACGCTCCCGACGCTCCAGACGAGCGTGATGAACGAGAGCAACGAGGGCCGCGACACCGAGGCCGCGCTCACCTCCGACGGGCTTTCGAACGTCCTCTACCTGCGCCCCTCCGTGAAGTACCACCTGCTCCCCGAGCTCGAGGGCGAGCTCTCGTGGTTCACGGGCATGCTCGCCTCCGGCCCGGCCACGACCGAGGGCCGCACCGGCTACGGCAACGAGTTCGACCTCTCGCTCCGCTACGACCCGCACCCGCACGTGTGGGTGAAGGGCTCGGCCGGCGTGCTGCTGCCGGGCAAGTACTTCAGCGAGTACGAGGACCCGACGCACGGCGGCGGCTTCGACCAGCCCGCCTGGGCGGCGCGCCTCATCGGCACCGTGGAGTTCTGACATGCCGTGGAAGGGCG
The DNA here is from genome assembly GCA_964457335.1 of uncultured Enterobacteriaceae bacterium. Taxonomy (GTDB): domain Bacteria; phylum Myxococcota_A; class UBA796; order UBA796; family SXON01; genus CAJBVW01. Next base: position 44,698 of record CAYWGD010000056.1, read on the forward strand.
TCCACACCGCGATCGTCACCCCGTTCCGGGACGACCACGTCGACGAGGTCGCGTTCCGCGCGCTGGTGGCGCGGCAGGTGCGCGGCGGCGTGCAGGGTATCGTGGTCGCCGGCACCACCGGCGAGTCCCCCACCCTCGACACCGCAGAGCGTGATCTGCTCCTCCGCATCGCGCTCGACGAGGTCGGCGGCGGCATGCCCGTCACGATGGGCGTCGGCACGAACGACACGCGCTCCACCGTCGCGAACACGGCCCGCGCCCGCGAGCTCGGCGCCGCCGCGGGGCTCCTGGTCCTCCCCTACTACAACAAGCCCACCCCCGAGGGCCTGCGCGCCCACGTGCGCGCCGCCGCGTCCGTGGGGCTCCCGCTAATGGTCTACCACGTGCCCGGGCGCACGGCGCAGCGGCTCTCCCCCGAGCTGCTCGCCTCGCTCTGCGAGATCGAGGGCGTCATCGCCTGCAAGGAGGCCACCGGCGACCTGACCTTCGGCCAGGACCTGATGCTCCTGACGAAGAAGCCGGTCCTCTCCGGGGACGACTTCACCTGGCTCCCCTTCCTCTCCGTCGGCGGCACGGGCGTGGTCTCCGTGCTCTCGAACGTGGCGCCCGCGAACACGGTCGCCGTGTGGCAGGCCTGGAAGGAGCGCGACCCCGCCACGGCCGCGGCGCGCCACCGCGCGCTCTACCCGCTCGTGCGCTGGCTCTTCGCCACCACGAGCCCGGTGCCCTGCAAGGCCGCCCTCGCCGCGATGGGCCTGTGCGCGCCGGACTGCCGGCTGCCGCTGTCCACCGGCACCGCGCCGCCCCCGGAGCTCCTCGCGGGGCTCGCCTGATCCGCGTCGGGGTCCACGGCGCCTCGGGGCGCATGGGCCGGCTCGTCATCGCCGAGGTCGAGGCCGCCCCCGACCTCGAGCTGGCGTGGTCCTGCGGCCGTTCGCTCCCCTCCTCGCTCGACGCCGACGTCATCGTCGACTTCTCGACGCCCGACGGGCTCTTGCGCCTCCTCGACCACGCGACCTGCCCCGTCGTGAGCGGCACCACCGGTGTCGAGCTCCCGCCCACCGTCGGCATCGCGTACCTGCACGCCCCCAACTTCTCGCTCGGCGTGGCCGTGCTGGCGCGCCTCGTCCGCGACGCCGCGGCCGCGCTTCCCGGCTACGACATCGAGGTCGTCGAGCTCCACCACAAGCACAAGCGCGACGCCCCCTCCGGCACGGCCATCCGCCTCGTCGAGGGCCTCGGGCCGCGCGTAGACGGTCGCACCGGCCCCCGCCACCCCGGCGAGATCGGCATGCATGCCGTCCGCGGCGGGGACATCGTCGGGGAGCACCGCGTCTACCTCTGCGGGCCCGGCGAGCGCCTGGAGCTCGGTCACGTCGCGACGCACCGCGGCCTGTTCGCCGCCGGCGCGGTCACGGCCGCGCGCTGGATCGTCGGGAAGCCGCCGGGGCGGTACCGGATCGAGGACGTGCTGGGGCTCTGACCGCGCGTGCGTGCCTGGCGCGGTTCAGGCGTGTTCGTCTTCTTGGGGCGGGGGGGGGGGGGGGGGCCCCCCCCCCCCCCCCCCCCCCCCCCCCCCCCCCCC
>CAYWGD010000057.1:0-2852 GCA_964457335.1 uncultured Enterobacteriaceae bacterium
CCGGCGGCGAGCCCGCGGCCACGCCCGGCGCCACGCCGATCCCGACCGCGCCCGGCACGCCCCCGATCGCCGGCCTCCCCGGCGCGCCCGCGGACGCGAAGGGCGGCAACGGCTCGCTCTACATCGGCTTCGGCCTCGGCGTGCTCGTGCTCGTGGGCGTGGCGTGGCTCTGGCTGCGGAACCGCCCGGGCGAGGGCGCGTCCCGCCCCGGCGGGCTCACCGTCGTGCCGGAGCCGGGGCTCCTCGGGCCGGGGTCCCCTTCCCTCTCCGACGGGCTCCAGCTCTGGGTCGTGCCCGCGGAGGACGCCGACGCGCTCCTGCGGCCGCTCCTCGGCACGCTCGCGCGCCACCACCGCGTGCTCGTCGTGGCGCCCTCGGGAGTGGCCGTGCCGGGCGTGTACGGCGGGCCGGTGTACCGGTCGACGAACATCCGCCCGTCCCACGTCGGGGATGCCGCCGAGGCCCTGCAGCGCGAGGGCGGCGCGGTCGCGACGCTGCTCTTCGGCACGCAGGGCGACGCCGCCTCGCTCAAGGACTACGCCGACCTGTTGCCGACGGGCGTGGGCTCGGTGTGCGTGCTCGCGCAGGATCCCGGCGTGCCGGCGATCGCGCGCGTGACCGCGCGGCGCGACGGGGCCGCGTGGGTCGTGCAGACCGCCGAGCGCACGATCCGCCTCGTGGAGACGCCCGCGGGCTTCGCCGAGGAAGCCGCCCGGTGACGCGCCGCCGCCGGTCGCTCGGCTTCCGGGTGGCGGCGTCGGCGGTGATCGTCGTGACGCTCGGATGCATGGCCGAGCTCGCGGCCCGCACGATCGGCGCGGAGGTGCCCGCGTGGCGCCTCGTGGACGCCGAAGGCGTCGTGATGACGGGCCACGAGACCCGGCTCTGGGGCCTCTCCCCCGGCGTCAAGCAGAACGGGGACGAGAAGGCGACGATCAACACGCTCGGCCTCCGCGGGGAGGCGCCGGCGATGCCGAAGCCGGCCGGCCGGACGCGGGTCCTGGTGCTCGGCGACAGCACCTGGTTCGGCCACGGCGTGCCCGACGACCGCACCTTCCCCGCGCAGCTCGAGGCGCGCCTGCGGGCGGACGGCCTCGACGTCGACGTGATCAACGCGGGCATCCCCGGCTACTCGACCGAGCAGACGCGCATCCTGCTGGACGAGGTCGGCTGGGGGCTCGAGCCCGACATGCTCCTGATCGGGAGCCTGTGGAGCGACAACAACGTCGACTCCTTCCGCGACCAGGACCTGCTCGAGACCGCCCGCGTCGCGCGCGAGAACCCGCTCTTCGCGAGCCACTTCTTCCGCCTGCTCGCCGGGGCCGTGGACCGCGCCCGCGGCGGCACGGGGGCCCGGATCGTCACCTGGACGAAGCAGAGCCAGTTCCCGACCCACGGCGGCCGGCGCGTGCCCCTGCAGCGCTACGCCGAGAACCTCGACGTGATGGCCCGCGAGGCCGCGGCGAAGGGGATCGGGACGGCGTTGATCGGGCCGTGCAACGTCGGGATGGTGGACGGGCGCTACCCCGACGGGGCGTCGTGGGAGGTGTTCTTCGACGCGCAGCGCCAGGTCGCGGCGCACCACGGCGTGCCCTGGATCCCGACGTTGCCCGCGATGCGGGCGGCCGCGCAAGACGACGCCGAGCGGCTGTTCGTCGACGTGATGCACCCCTCCGCCGAGGGCCACGCCGTGTTCGCCGCGACCGCGGCCGACGCCCTGCGCGCGGCGGGCTGGCCCGGCGAGCGGCTCCTCGCGAAGGCCGCGCCCTTCCCCGCGGACACGCTCTCGGACAGCCGCTTCGGGGAGGGGAGCCCCAACCCCGCGTCGCCGCAGCGGAACCTGTTCGGGGACGTGCGGACCGCCGGGCCGCCGACCGGGCCCGCGGTGCCCTCGACGGACCCGCACGACGAAGGTTCCGCCGGCGGCGGGCCTCGGAAGGCGTCCCCGATGGTGGGGGCCGGCGCGGCGCCCTCGCACGATCGCGCCACGAACGGGCGCTGGACCGTGGAGGGGTCGGTCACGGGGGGCACGCCGCCCTTGCGCGTGGAGCTGTGGGGGCCGGACGGCCGCGCGTTCTCCAGCGCGCGCCTCGCCGCGCCGGGCCCGTTCGCGCTCGCCGTCCGCGCGGACCTCGACGCCGTGGAGCTCGTCGTCACCGACGCCGCCGGGGTCACCACGCGCAGGGCGCTGGCGCGCGGGCAGGCGGTCGGAACCGTCGAGCTGGAGTAGCTACGGCGTCGGCGCGGGGCCGTCGGCCGGGCTCGCGGCGACGGGGTCGCCGAGCCGCAGCTTGATGGCGCCGGGGAGCTCGGCCTCGAGCGCGGCGAGGAACACCAGCGCCTCGAGCTGGAAGCCCTCCAGGCGGCGATCGGGCCCGGCCTGCATCGCCTCGACGCTCCAGAGGCCGCCCAGGTCGAGGTGGCCCTCCTCGGTGGGGCGCACGGTCGCGCGGAGCGAGCCGAAGTCGCCGCCGTCCCACATGGTGCCGACGAGGTCGCCGTAGTCGCCGGGGTTCACGAAGGGGCCGAGGCGCCGGGCGAGCAGGAAGCGGCTCTCGCCGAGCCGCTCCCGCTGCGCCTCGGTGAGGCCGGCGATCCACGGCCGCACGGCCCCGAGGAGCCCGCGCACCCGGGCGTAGTGGGCCGCGCGGGGATCGCCGTCGGCGTAGACGGTCGCGCGGGCGGCCACGAGCTGCTCGGCGAACGCGGCGCCTTCGGCCTCGGACAGCGGCGTGCCCGTGGCGAGGCGCGCCTCGAGCGCGTCGTAGACGGGGCCGTACGCGGCGAGCTCGCGGGCGCCGAGGGCCTCGCGCGCCGCGCGCACGGACGCCTCCCCGGCGCGGGCCTCCTCG
>CAYWGD010000057.1:2952-45861 GCA_964457335.1 uncultured Enterobacteriaceae bacterium
CTCGCCGGCGTAGAGCAGCTGGTAGAGCTTCTCCTCGGCGGGGCCGCGCGCCGGGGGCGGCGAGGCCGGGTCGACCGGGGTCGGCTCGGCGGTCGCCGGCCGGGCGAGGTCGGGCGCCGGCACCGTGCAGGCCAGGACGAGGAGGAGCGGGAGCACCGACGGAGGCTACCAGATCGGGCGCGCGTCGCGCGTCACCGGGCCTCGGTGAGTATGTACGGCGCCACCGCCGCCCCGACCCGGTGGTTGCCCTCGGCGGTGAGGTGCCCCGGATCGTCGGGCAGCACGAGGTCGGCGCCGCTGCAACAGGCGCGCACGTCCACGAGGCCGCCCCGGGCGGCGTCGTAGCCGAGCGCCCAGTCCAGGCCCGGCCGCTCGCTCCGGATGCCGGAGAGGTCGGCGTGGAACGGCAGAAAGCCGATCATCACGTCGCCGCCCCACTCCGCGAGGCGCGCGCGCACGTCGTCGAGCGCGCGCGTGCGCTCGACGTCGGAGACCCGCTCCACGCGCGGCTCGCCGGTCTCCTGGTCGGGGAGGAGCATCGGGCGGTCGGTGAGCGGCCAGACGGCCTGCCTGAGCACCTGGTACACGCGGGAGTGGCTCACCAGGAGCACGCGGAACCGCGCGGCGAGGGTGGCGCCGCCGTCGAGCAGCTCCCGGTCGGACACGAGCACGCGGTTGAAGTCGTGCATCGACACGAACACGACGACGCGGTCGGGGCGGTAGGCGGCGACGACCTCGTCGAAGAGCCACGCCACCTGGGTGGTCGAGTAGCCGGGCTGCCCGGCGTTGAGCACCTCGAAGCGGCCGGGCGCCTCCGCGTCCAGCGCGGCCTGGAGCCCGTCGGACAGGGCGCCGCCGTCGTCCACGCCCCAGCCGAACACGGTGGAGTCGCCCATCACCGCGACGCGCGCGACGCCGGGGGTGCGCTCCTTCGGCAGCTTCGTCCGGAGCCCGTCGGCGTTCGTGGTGACGCGGAAGTCGTGCCCGTCGCGCGGGCCGCGCAGCGGGCGCCCGTCGAGGTTCGGCGTCATCCGCCAGCTCCCCGAGGCGCCGGCGGTGTAGGCGGGCTCGACCCCGGCGATCCGCAGCCCGAGCTCGAAGAGGTAGAGGAGCACCGCGGCGAAGGCGCAGCCGAGCAGCAGGCGGACCACCCGGCCCCGCGCCTTGCGGCGCTCCCGCGCCCCTCCCCTCGCCTCCCCGCTCATCCGGCGTCGGTAGCGCGCCCATCCGCACGCCGGTAGGGCGCGCGCTAAAGGAGCGCCCGTGAACCGCCGCCTGCTCGCCGGTACGCTCCTCGCCGTGGGGGTCTTCGTCGCGTCCGCGTGGCCCACGCGAGCGTCGATGGTCGACGACGCCTACGTGTCGCTCCGCTACGCCCGCAACCTCGCCCTGGGGCACGGGCTCGTCTACAACGCCGGGGAGCCGCCGGTCGAGGGCTACACGAACTTCCTCTGGGTGCTCTGGATGGCGCCGGGGACCGTGCTCCCCGTGCACCCGGCCGACTGGGCGACCGGCTGGGGCCTCGTGTTCGGCGCGCTCGCCGTCGTGGCCGCGGGCGGCGTCGGCGCGACGCTCTGCGGCCGCGGCTCGACGTGGGGCCTCGTCCCCGCCGCGATCCTCGCGCCGCTCCCCGTCTTCGGCATCGCCGCCACCAACGGGCTCGAGACGGCGCTCTACCTCGCGGTCCTCCTCGGGGCGGCCTGGGCGCTCCTCGACGGGCGCCGCCCGGCGCTCGGCGGCGCGCTCGCCGGGCTGCTCTACCTCGTGCGGCCCGAGGGGCTCGCGGCGGCCGGCGTGTTCGTGCTCGTGGCGGCGTGGCGCGCCCGGGCGGACGGGCTCCGGCGCGCGCTCGTCCCGATCGGCGCGGCGGCCGCGGTGGCCGTCCCCTACTTCGCCGCCCGGACCGCGTACTTCGGCACGCTCGGGCCCAACACGTTCGCGGCCCAGGCCCGGCACCCCTTCCTCGAGATGTTCGAGATGAACGCCGGGTACTACGCGCGCTCCGCGGAGCTCTACGGCGGCGCGCTCGCCCTGTTCGTGCTCGCGCTCGCCGTCGGCCGGCGCACCCTCCCGCGGCTCGCGGTCCTCGCCGTCGCCGCCGGCCTCGCGCTCGTCGCGATGCGCGTCTACAACTGGATGCCCGGGGCGCGCCTCTTCCTCGCGCCCATCGCGCTCGTCGCGTGCGCCGCCGCGCCCGCGCTCCAGGCCCTCCCCGGGCGCGTCCGCCCGGTCACGCTCCTCCTCGTCCTCGCCTGGATCGGCTGGCTCTCGCTCGGCCCGCCGCGCGCCGACGAGACCCGCTACGACAGCCGCCACACCGCGCTCCCCGGCAACGAGGCCGAGGGGATGGGCCGCACGATCGCGGCGCTCGCGCCCCCCGGGAGCTGGCTCCTGTCCCGCGACGCCGGGGTCGTCCCCTACTTCGCCGGCCCCGACGTGAAGGTCATCGACATCCACCCCTTCTCGCTCACCGACCCGCGGCTCACCGGGAAGCGCTTCGACGTCGAGTACGTCCTCGGGCGCGACCCCGCGTTCCTCGTGACCACCGCGACGACGCCCGAGGAGCTCCCGACCATCTACCAGCAGGAGCGCACGCTCCTTCGCGACGCCCGGGTGGCCGACCACTTCCACCGCCACTCGGTCGCGAAGCAGCACTACCGCCGGTGGTACGCGCTCTGGGTGCGCGACGACGTCGCTTCCGACGCGCCGGACGGCGCGACCCGGGGTACAACCACCCCATGAGGCGCCTCGTCCCCCTCCTGCTCGCCCTCGTCGCCTGCGAGGCCGAGGCGCCCAAGGCCGCGTACGGCGACGCCGACCTGCTCGCCGAGCTCGACGGCTACGAGGACTGGGACGCGCCGGAGGGCTGGTCCGGGCTCTCGGTGTCCTGCGACGGCTCCCACGGCGGCTACGTGCGCCTCTACGTCAACGACGTGGCCGCGGCCGACCTCGCCGCCGACGCCGCGGAGCTCTCGGAGGGCGCGATCCTGGTGAACGCCTCCTTCCAGGACGAGGACGGTACGCCCAAGTTCGTGGGCGCGATGCGGAAGGTCGACGGCTTCGCCCCCGACGCCGGCGACTGGTACTGGGCGCACCTCGACGAGACGGGCGCGCTGGTGGTCGCGGGGCAGGTCGCCGCGTGCGCCGCCTGCCACGCCGACGCCCCCGACTACGTGCAGCACCGCGTGATCGAGCCGCCCGCCGGCCCCGACGGCTGCAACTGACGCGGCGTCAGAGTGCCTCGCCCCTCAGCATCGTCACGAACGCGCGGAAGCAGGTGGCGAAGCCCCGCCGGGTCGACCGGCGCGTGAGGATCGCGAGCCCGGCCAGCACGAGGTAGCCGATGCCGACCTCGAAGTGCGCGCCCGAGAGCGCGAGCTGGACGAGGAAGAGGGCGAGGAGGAGGGCGGCGTCCGCGAGCCCGAAGCGGAGCCCGGCGAGGACCGTGATGCCGAACAGGCTCTGCGCGGCGGTGAGCAGGAGCTCGTCTCGCTGCCGCTCGTCGATGGGCATCTCGCCCACGCCGCCGCGGCCGAGCGAGAACACCACCGCGAGCGTGCCGATGAGCAGCGTCCACTGGTTCACCTTCGAGCTCACGAGCGTGCGCAGCCCCGTCGAGGCGTGCCCGCGCAGGACCATCAGCACGGCCACGACGATCTCCGGCGACTCGCTCGCGAGCGGCGCCACCCACTGCACCAACACGAACTCGTCGATGCCGAGGTGCCGCCCCGACGCCACCAGCGCCTCGGCGAAGGGCTCCGCCGCCACCCCGATGGCCACCGCCGAGAACACGAGCAGGGCGACGACCGCCGCCCGCCGCCCGTAGGCGGGGAGCTCCGCGAGCACCCGCGCCGGGCCCACCGGCTCGAACTCGTGCGACGGCCCGCTCGACGCGGCCAGGAGGTAGGCCATGTAGAGCGTGACGTACACGACCGTGTCGAAGAGCGTGAGCGACCCGCGGAGGATGGGCACCGCGGCGTACAGCGTCGCCAGCAGGAGCACGACGACCTCCACGCCCATGTCGCGGGGGATCTCGAGCTCCCGGCTCCCGAAGCGCATCCAGCGGAGCACCGCCACGAGCGGCCAGCCGAGGCCCAGGAGCAGGCGGTTCCCGCCCGTCATGTTGGCGACCGCGTACCCGGCGTAGGTGGGATCGTGGGCGGCCTTCCACGCGAACGTGGCGTCCACCGCGTACTCGGGGAGCACCGCCACGAGCGCGAGCACGCTCACCGCCAGGGCGCGCGGCACGTCCATCTCCGCGACCTCGCAGGCCCAGGACAGGAGGAACGCGGCGCCGAGGATGCTCGCCCCCGTGAGCACCGCGGCGACGAGCGCCGCCGGGTGCGCCCCCGCGATCCGGCACCACGCCCAGGGCAGCGTCGCGCCGCCCGCGACGAGGAGCGGCGCCCAGCGCATCAGCGCAGGCGACCGGCGAGGGCGGTGCGGCGGGGGGTGAGGCCCTCGTGGCCGGGCACGTCGTAGGCGAGGAGCAGCACGGCGCGGTCGCCGTGGACGTACGCGGCCTCCGCGCGCCAGCTGGACGGGCAGCCGTCCGCGGGCTCGGACTCCGCGACCCAGGTGTGGCCCTGGACCGAGAGCGTGAGGAGGTGCGGCGTGCCCCGCCCGTAGCACTGCTCGATCTTCCGCTGCGTCGGCGTGGTGGTCAGCGTGAACCGCACGCGGTCGCGGGCGCGCACGCAGCCGCCGCCCGTCCCCGCGGGGCCGCACGCCCCCCCGGCGCAGGGGTAGGCGGTGGCGGGCTGCCCGAGGTCCACGCCCGCTTCCGCGAGCGCGCCCGCCGCCTTCGCCCGCGCGTCCGCGCTCGCCCCCGCGAAGCCCCGGTTCGCGTCGGCCTCGACGAGGCGCGCCGACCACGTCCCGAGCAGGGCGCCCGTGGACGTGTCCCGCAGGTCGATCTTCGCGTTCGGGAAGCCCGGCCCCTCCTCCACCCAGCGCGTCTCGATCGCGACGCGCTCCCCCCCCGCGCCGAAGGCCACGGTGACGACCTCCGCGACGGGCGGCGCGTCGAACGCGACGGCGAGGAGGGCGAAGAGCAGCATGTCCGCCGCGGTATCCGGGCCGGCGCCCCCCGGCCATGCCCCCGGCCGCCGGCCACCCGGGCGATCGACGTCGCCTCCGCCGCGGGCGGCGGAAACCCGGGTTAGCCGGCCTCATGCTCGTCGCGCTCGTATCGCTCGCCCTGGCCGCGCCCGCCCTCGTCGACGCCCCGGCGCCGCGGGTGTGGGTCGGCGTCGGTCTGGGGGGATCCCTGGGCGCGTCGGAGGTCCCCGGCGGCGGCGGCGGCGTGGGCGTGGAGGCCGGCGCCCGCGTCGGCAAGGAGGCCCGCCGCTCGGTCGGGCTCGTCGCGCGCGTGCACGAGTCGGTCCTGGCCGGCCCGCTCCGCAACGTCGGCAACATCGAGGTCCAGGTGCAGTACCCCGCGGGCACCGGGCCCTTCGCCCTCGTCGGCTTCACGCACAACCACGAGGCGCTCGCCGACGACTGGCTGGCCGATCCCGTGGGCGTCAGCGCTGGCGTCGCCGACACGCTCGCGCACCGCACCGGCTTCGAGGTCGGCGCCGGCTGGATGCTCGCGCCGCCCTACCGCGAGACCACGCTGGCCGCGCGCTTCCGGCCCACGTTCGCGCTCGCCGCGCACGTGTTCCCCGACGACCGCACCCCGCTGGTGTACGGCGTCGCCGAGGTGGGCCTCCGCTTCGCGGTCGACGGCCCCTGGTAGGGGCTACTCGGCGTACTCGGAGATGTCGCGGCTGACGCGCGTGGCCTCGACGCTCGCGTCGAGCGACACGTAGCCGTACACGTCGTCGGCGAACGCCAGGGTCAGGTTCCCGTCCCCGTCGATCTCGCCCTCGGCGTCGATGTCGAGCTGGTAGAAGGAGAGGTCGAGCGCCGCGGTGCCGGACACGTCCCCGTCGTCGTTCTCGAGCTCGAAGACGTAGGCCGTGTCGAGCTCGTAGCCGAGCAGCGAGATCAGGCAGCCGGCATCGCCGGTGACCTGTTCGCCGTAGGCGTCGACCACGAGCGTGATCGCCCCGCCGCAGCCGGCGGAGTAGCTCGTGCCGTTGTAGTCCGCGGCCGCGTTCACGCTGAGCGTGCCCGTGTAGACGCCGGTGTACTCGCTCTGCACGAGCACGCCCCCGATCGTGTACGCGAGGCGGTCCCCGTTCGGGAGCTCGGCCACCGCCGTGAGCGCGTGCGTGCCCACGTCCAGGGAGTCGTCGTCCAGGTCGGCCCCGGTGAGGAGCCAGCCGTCGTCGATGTCGCTCGACCACTGGATGTCCTCGAAGTCGAGCACGTTCCCCTCGGCGTCCTGCACCTCGGCCTCGAACGCGTGGGACTCCTCGTAGGCGAGGAAGTCGCCGCTCGCGGGGGTCTTGATGACCAGCCGCGCGCCGTCGAACTCGGAGAAGTCCTCCTCCTCCACGGGGGCGGTGTCCAGCGGGTCGTCGGCGGCGGCGGGATCCTCGCCCTCCCCGATGGTGTACTGGCCCTGGCAGGCGACGAGCGAGAGGAAGAGCGTGACCATGGTCGGGGCTCCGAGAACGCGGGGAGCTTAGCACCGCACGGCCGCGCTCGTGCACCGGGCGCCCGGCCCGCCCGCCGGCGTCTCGGTTCCTTGTTAGTCGGCCTGCCATGTCCGTGATGATCGAGGTCCGCGACCTCACGAAGCAGTACGGGGGCTTCGCCGCGCTCGGCGGCGTCAGCTTCCAGGTCGACTCCGGCGAGATCGTGGGCTTCCTCGGGCCGAACGGCGCGGGGAAGACGACCACGATGAAGATCCTCACCGGCTTTCTGTCGCCCTCGGGCGGCGAGGCCCGGGTGGCGGGGTTCGACGTGGTCACCGACTCCCTCGAGGTGCGCCGCCGCATCGGGTACCTCCCCGAATCCGCGCCGATCTACGCCGAGATGCGCGTCATCGACTACCTCGACTTCATCGGCCGGGTGCGGGGGATGGCGCAGGCGGAGCGCGTCACGGCCATCGAGCGTGCGGCCTCCGAATGCGACATCGTCGACCGGCTCCACCAGCCCGTCGGCACCTTGTCAAAAGGTTATCGGCAGCGGGTCGGGCTCGCCCAGGCGCTCCTCCACCAGCCGCCGATCCTGATCCTCGACGAGCCCACGAGCGGGCTCGACCCCAACCAGATCCTGGCGATCCGGAACCTGATCCGCCGCATCGGGCGCTCGCGGACGGTCATCCTCTCGACGCACATCCTCCAGGAGGTCCAGGCCACCTGCGACCGGGTGCTGATCCTCAACCGCGGGCGCATCGTCGCGGACGCGCCCACCGAGAAGATCCAGTCGAACGAGCGCGGCGGCGCGCTCGTGAAGGTGGTGCTCGGCGCCGGCACCGTGCGGCTCACGACCGCGGCGCTCAAGGGGCTCCTCGAGGGCATCCCGGGCGTCACCCGCGTCACCGAGCAGTCGGCCGAGGAGCCGGAGCTGCAGGCCTTCGAGGTCCTCGCCGCGCGGGACCCGCGCAAGGAGATCTTCGACCTCGCCGTGGCGCAGGGCGTGCGCGTGTGGGAGCTCGTGAAGGAGCGCTCCACGCTGGAAGAGGTGTTCCGCCGGCTCACGGGCGGCGCGGAGGAGGCGCGGCCGGAGACCGAGCCGGCGGAGCCGCGCGCCGCGGAGTCCTAAGAAAGCGCGAACGCCGCCGCGAGCGCGATCACCACGAGGCCGCCCACCGCGAGCCAGGGGCCGCGCGACGGGGCGGGCTCCTCGACCGCGAGGACCGGGCGCGCGAGCGACGGCGAGGAGGGCTCGACGAGGCCCGCCCGCTCGGCCTCGACCGCCGCCAGGGTGGCCGCGGTGGCTGGCGCCGTCGCGGCCGGGAGCGGCGGCGGGGGGGCGTTGGGGCCCGGGGGCGGCACCAACGTCGGCGAGCGGAGCGCCGGGTTCGGCTGCGGAGCGGACCTGGGCGGCGGGCCCGACACGCGCGCCGGCGCGGGCGTGCGCGAGGGCGCGGTCGGCTCCTCGAGGTCGCGGCGCGCGGCCCCGCCGCGCCCCCACCCCGCGAGCTTGCGGGTGCCGGCCATCGGCGCGAGGTCGCCCCCGAGCAGGCGGAACACCGCCGCGAACTCGGGGTAGCCCCCGATGAGCTCCCACTTGCCGCCCTCGTGCCGCACCCGCGCGGCGGCGTCGAGCCGGCCCACGTAGATGGCCTCCCGGATCGCGTGGCGCGACATCGCGTGGATGACGGCGTCTCCTGACGGCTGCACGTCGAACGCGCGCACCGCGCGCGCGAGCGACGGCACGAGGAACGGCGTCATGCACGCCGGGCACACCATCTCCGCGCCGGGGCTCCCCGCCAGGCTCGCGCCGCACTCCGGACAGTCGACGTGCATGCGGCGGAGGATACCGCAACCTGCGCGTCCTCGGGCCGCTCGGAGGCCCGGCCGGCGGTTACCGCACGGTTACGTTCGGCGAATGCCCCCCTCGCCGCTCGTCGTCGGCACCGCCGGCCACGTGGACCACGGCAAGACCTCGCTCGTCCGCGCGCTGACCGGCGTGGATCTCGACCGGCTGCCCGAGGAGAAGGAGCGCGGCATCACCATCGCGCTCGGCTTCACGCCGCTGCGCCTCCCGAGCGGGCGGATCGCCGGCCTCGTCGACGTGCCGGGGCACGAGCGCCTCGTCCGGACGATGGTGGCCGGCGCGAGCGGCATGGACGCGGTCGTGCTCTGCGTGAGCGCGGTCGACGGCGTGATGCCCCAGACGCGCGAGCACCTCGACATCCTCGGGCTGCTCGGCGTGAAGACGGGCGTGGTGGCCGTCACGATGGCCGACCTCGTGGACCCCGAGCTGCTCGGCCTCTGCGTGGACGAGGTGGCGGAGCAGGTGCGCGGCACCTTCCTCGAGGGCGCCCCCGTCCTCGCGACGAGCGCGGTCACGCGGCAGGGCCTCGACGAGCTGGTCGCCGCCATCGACGCGATCGTCCCACCGGCACGCCCGCTGGACCGGCCCTTCCGCCTCCCGGTCGACCGCGCCTTCGCGCGCAAGGGCTTCGGCACGGTCGTCACCGGCACGGCCTGGTCGGGGCGGCTCGCCGACGGCGCGGAGGTGGAGATCCAGCCGGGCGGGCGGCGCGCGCGCGTCCGCGGGATGCAGGTGCACGGCGCGAGCGTCCCGGAGACCACCGCCGGGGCGCGCACCGCGCTCAACCTCGCCGGCGTGGAGCTCGACGACGTGGGCCGCGGGAGCTGGATCGCCGCGCCCGGGGCCCTCCCCGCGCCGCTCGTGCTCGACGCCCGCTACACGCACCTCCCCGACGCGCCGGTGTACGCGGGGGAGGCGCGCCTCACCATCCTCCTGGGCACGCGCGAGGTCGAGGCGCGCGTCGTGCCGCTCGACGCCGAGGGCCTGATCCCCGGCGAGACCTGCCACGTCCAGATCCGCGCCGGCGAGCCCGTGCCCTGCCTCCCCGGGGACCGCTTCGTGGCCCGCCGCCCCTCCCCCGCGTCGACCGTCGGCGGCGGCGTCGTGCTCGACCCCTTCGCGCCCGTGGCGCGACGCCGCGACGCCGCGCGCGCCGTCTCCGTGCTCGACCGCATGGAGGCCGGGGACGCCGAGGCCTGGCTCGTCCGCGCCGGCCCTGCCGGGCTCTCCGAGGCCGAGGCGATGGCGCGCATGGGCGCGCTCCACGGCGTGCGGATCGGCGACCGTTGGTTCGCCCCCGAGCACGCCGAGGCCCACCGCGCCGCGCTCCACGCGAGCCTCGCCCGCTTCCACGCCGCGCATCCGCTCGCGCCCGGCGCCAACCGGAAGGCGCTCCGCTCGGGCATCCTCCTCGCTCTCGGGGACCGGGAGTACCTCGCGCTGCTCGACGCCGAGGTGGCCGCGGGGCGCATCGTCGCGGAGGGCGGCCGCGTGCGGGCGCCCGATCACGCCGCGCGCTTGAGCCCCGCCCAGGAGGCGTGGCGGGAGCGAGCGCTCGCGCACCTCGTGGCCGCGGGCGTCGAGGGGAGCGACAAGCTTCGCGAGTCAGCGCAGGATGTTGCGTACGACGAGCTCGTGTTCCTCCTGAAGGATCGCGGCGAGATCGAGGCCGTCGGCGACCGGCTCTACGCCGCGAGCGTGCTCGCCGGCGTGACCGAGCGGGTGCGCGCCTTCTTCGAGACGGCCGACACCCTCGACCCGGGCGCGTTCAAGGACCTCACCGGGCTCTCGCGCCGCACGGCCATCCCGCTGCTCGAGTGGCTCGACGCGCGCGGCGTGACGAAGCGCGTCGGCGACGCGCGTGTGCGCGGGTCCGGCTGATCCGGGGAACGCTCACGCCCGCCGACGGCGCGCGACCAGGAGGCCGACCAGCGCGAGGACGGCGGCCGATCCGCCCGACGGCGCCGTCGCGCAGCCGCACCCGGCGTCGTCTGCGGCCTCCTTCGCCCCGGGCGCGTCCGCGCCGTGGCAGTCCTGGTCGACGCCGTCGCCCGCCACGTCCTCCGCGCCGGGCCAGGCGTCCGGGTCGTCGTCGTCGCAGTCGGCCTCGGCGGACGCGGTCGTGTAGCCGTCGGGCTGGTCGCAGGCGGCCTGCGCCCCGTCGGGGTCGGTGTACCCGTCGCCGTCGGCGTCCGCGTACCAGGTGGGCGCGTCGGCGGCGTCCACGTCCACCCCTCCGTCGCAGTCGTCGTCGACCTCGTTGCAGCGCTCCTCCGCGCCCGGGCGCACCGCGCCGTCCCCGTCGTCGCAGTCCACCGTCGCGGCGTACCCGTCGCCGTCGGCGTCCGCGTAGCCGTGGTGCACGTGCGCCGTGCCGGTCTCCTGCGCGCCGTGCCCGACGATCACGTCGTCATAGCCATCCCCGTCCACGTCCCCCGCGTCGGACACGCCCTGCGCGTAGGCGGTCTCGGACGCATCCATGGTCAGCGCGGCGACCGCCGCCGTCGACAGGCCGCCCGCCGAGCCCCCGAACACGTACGCCCGTCCCTCGGCCGTACCGTCGCCCGGCGCCGACACGATCACGTCGCCGAAGCCGTCCCCGTCCACGTCCCGGGCACGCGAGACGGACTCGCCGAAGCGGTGGCCGGCGGCCTCCCCGTCCAGCGCGACGCTCGCCGCGGTCGCCAACCCGCCCGCCGAGCCGCGGAACACGTACGCCCGCCCGGTCTCCGAGCCGTACTCGGGGGCCCCCACGATCACGTCCGCATAGCCGTCCCCGTCGACGTCCCCCGCGCCGTCCACCGATCGGCCGAAGCTGCTGTTGGTCGACTCCCCGTCGAGCGTGACGCTCGGCGTGGAGACCACGCCCGCCGCGGACCCGCCGAACACGTAGACGCGGCCGGTGTCCGCGGCGTGGAACCGGGCCCCCACGATCACGTCGTCGTAGCCGTCGCCGTCCACGTCCCCGGCGCCCGCCACGGACTCCCCGAAGAGCGTGTAGGTCGTGTCCGCGGTCAGCGTGGTGCCCGCCGCGGCGGAGACCCCGGCGGCGGACCCGTGGTACACGTAGACCCGACCCAGGAAGCCGGCGTCCTCGTAGGCCCCGACGAGCACGTCGTCGAACCCGTCCCCGTTCACGTCCCCGGCGCCGGCGACCGAGTAGCCGTAGAAGCTGTAGTTCGTGGCGCTGGTCAGCGTGGTCCCCGGCGCGCCCGACACGCCGTCGGCCGAGCCGAGGAACACGTAGGCCCGCCCCGCGGACGCGCTGCCGTAGCCGTAGGCCCCCACGATCACGTCGTCGTAGCCGTCGCCGTTCACGTCCCCCGCGCTGGACACGGAGACGCCGAAGTTGTCGGCGTACTCCTCCCCGGTCAGGATGGTCGTCGCCGTCGCCGACACGCCGCTCGCCGAGCCGTGGAAGACGTACGCGCAGCCGAGGCCGTCGCAGCCCCACTGCGCCCCCACGATCACGTCGTCGTAGCCGTCCCCGTCCACGTCCCCCGCGTCGGAGACGGCGCCGCCGAACACGTACTGCGTCGTCTCCGGCGCCAGGATGGCGCTCGCCGTGGTGTACACGGGATCGATCTCGATCGGGTAGCGCGCCCCCGCGTCGTCGACCGTCACCCGGAAGCCGTCGGGCGCCGCCTCGAAGCGCGCGGGGAGCGGCGCGCCGTCCGCGTCCCAGGCCACGAGCCCGGACACGTTCCAGGCCTCCGCGCCCTCCAGCCAGAGCTCGCCGTCCCCCACGACGGCGTCCGCGCCGTCGACCGCGAGGTCGACCACGAGCAGGCCCGCGCCCGCCGGGGGCGTCGTGACCGTCCAGCCCTGCTCGAAGCCGTCGGGACCGGCGGCCCACCACTCCACGAGGCCCGCGTCGACGTACTCGAGGCGCCGGACGCAGGCGCCGGACGGGTCTTCCCGACCGAGGCAGGCGCCCAGGCGTGGGGCGCCCGGCGGCATCTCCTCCAGGGCGTCGGCGCGCCCCCACCCGGCGGTGCGCACGGTGATCGTGCCCTCCGCGCTCGACAACGTCGCCCCGTCCACGTCGAAGCGCCCGGTGAGGCCGCTGCCGGGCGCCGCCACGAAGCCGTCGCCGGCGGGGGCGAACCGCAGGCGATCGTCACCGAGCCGGTTGGCGACCTCCGTCGACCAGGGGTTCGCGCCGGCGGTGGAGGGAGAGGCGAGGAGGGCGAGCAGGAGCGTGGTCACGTCGATGTCCGGGCTGGACACGCCCTACGCGCGACCGGCACGTGCATTCGACCCGGCGTCGTCGTCGCGCTCGCGGTAGCCGCGCTCCCGCCCGCGGCCCCCGGTTCAACCCCGGAAGAAGCTGACGAGCACCGCCACGGCGGGCTCGGCCCGCACCGCGTGCACCACGCCCGCGTCGACCGGCACGAGCTTCCCGGGCGCGAGCGCGTGCGGCTCCCCGGCCACCGTGAGCGTGCCCGCGCCGGCGACGCAGTGGATGGTGATCGGGTGGAGGGCCGAGTGGTCGGCCAGGAGCTCCCCCTCGCGGAGCACGATCAGCACGAGCTTCCGGCGCGGGTCGGCGAGCAGCGGCCGCACCTCCTTGCGCGGGCCGGCCCGCAGGTCCACGGAGAGGTCGATCACGTCCGCCATCAGGGCACCGTGAAGTTCAGGCGCAGCCACGCCTCGCCGAGGTTGCGACAGTCCGTCGACCACCAGATCCAGGACGCGCCGAGGTCGTAGAAGGGCTGCGGCGTGGCGCCCCAGGGGGACGTGTCCGCGCACACCTCGGGGATGTGCCAGCTCGAGTCGTCGAAGGCGGGGTCGGTCCAGCCCGACGGCGGCGTGGTGTCGATCATCGTCCAGTCCGTCGGGCCGCTCACGAAGCGCACGCTGCCTTCCACGCTGATCACCGCGACGACGCCGGCAATCACGAGCCCGGTGTCGGTGGCGTAGAGCGCGAGCGCGTGGTCGCCGCACTCCATCTCCCACGTGAACGTGTCGAACTGGTTCCAGGCGTTCTGGCCCGGGCCGTTGAACTCGACGTTGTCGAGCCAGCCCTGCCAGGCGTCGTCGGCGGTCAAAAACAGGTCGACGGTCTGGGTGAAGCCGTCGCACGGGTCGTCCACCTCGCCGTTTCCGAGCTGCTCGGCCTCCCCGCGCGGCTGGTCCGGGTCGTCGGAGACGACCGAGAAAAGCCCCTCGTCGCCGCCCGCGTCCGACGGCGTGTACGTGACGACCACCTCCGTGGAGGCGCCCGGCGCCAGCCGGTACGGGAGCGACGCGAGCGCGCCGTAGTCCGCCACGCCCAGGTCGCCGTCGTTCGCGGCGTACGAGGCGGAGGTGATGGTGAGCGGGCCGTCGCCGACGTTCGAGACGGTCACGACGGTCGACGCGGTGGATCCGACCATCACCGTCCCGAAGTCGTGGAGCGCGGGCTCGACGACGAGGTCGCCCGCGGGCACCGACCCGCTCAACGGCACCTCGATCCGCGGCTCGTCGGGGTCGTCGGAGTCGACCAGCAGGGTGTCGTCGAGGGGGTTGCCGGAGGTCGGCGTCCACGTGAGCACGGTCTCGATGGAGCCGCCCGGCGGGACGACGGGGCTCGTGATCGCGGTCCACGCGACCTCCTCCGACCCGCCCGCGAGCGAGAGCGCGGACAGGTGGAGCGCGGCGTCGCCCACGTTGGAGAGCACCAGCGCCGCCACGCCCTCGCCGTCCCACGCGATCTCCCCGAACGCCACGGACGACGGCTCGACGACCAGGTCCGGCGCCGTGGCGACGGCGTCCTCCGCCGGCGGGTCGTTCTTCGCGACGATCTCGTTCTCGGAGCAGGCGGCGAGGAGGAGCAACATCCGCCGACGATACACCCTCGGCGCCCCCGGGATCGCCGCTCGGCTACACTTCCGACGCGATGGATCTCGTCCGGCTCAAGCCGCTCCTCCCGCCCGCGGTCGCCGCGCAGTCCGACGTCCTCTGGCGCCGCTTCGCCGCGCGCAACAAGGACGGCGACGTCAACGACTTCGTCGCCGCGCTCCACGCCGACGGGCACCTCGACGCCGACCAGCTCCGCGCCATCCTCTCCTCGCTCGACGTGACGCTCACGCTCTCGGAGGGCCTCGTCGCGCCCACGGCGCACCGGCACCGCCTGCTCGGGCTGCTCGGCCGCGGCGCGATGGGCGAGGTCTTCATCGGCCGCGACCCCGACCTCCGCCGCAACGTCGCCATCAAGCGCATGGACGTGCGGCACGCGAAGAACCCGACGCTGGCGGCGCGCTTCGCGAACGAGGTCCAGATCACCGCGCAGCTCGACCACCCCGCGATCATCCCGGTCTACGGGCTCGAGCCGCAGGCCGACGGCACGCTCGCGTACTCGATGAAGCTCATCCGCGGGCGCACGCTCAAGCAGCTCCTCAACGACACCCGCGCGCTCGTCGAGAAGCACGCCCCGCTCCCGACGGACGTCCAGCTCCCGGCCCGCCTCGACATCTTCCTGCAGGTCTGCAACGCCATCGCGCACGCGCACACCCGCGGCGTCATCCACCGCGACCTGAAGCCCGACAACATCATGGTCGGCTCCTTCCAGGAGGTCATCGTGATGGACTGGGGCATCGCCCGGCTGATGGGCGGCGCCGAGGTCATCACCGAGGACACCGCCCCGAGCGGCCGCGCCGAGCGCACGCAGTTCGGCCTCGCGCTCGGCACGCCCCGGTACATGTCGCCGGAGCAGGCCAACGGGCGCAACGACGAGCTCGACGGCAAGAGCGACCAGTACGCCCTCGGGCTCCTGCTCTTCGAGCTCGTGAGCCTCCGCCCCGGCCGGAGCGGAAAGAGCGCCGCCCACGTGCTCAAGCGCGCGGCCGCGGGCGAGAAGGACCCGCTCGTCCCCCTCGATCCCCGCGAGAAGATCCCCCGCGAGCTCGCCGCCATCGTGCGCAAGGCCACCGCGCTCGAGCCCGTCCGCCGCTACCCCGACGTGGCCGCGCTCGCCGAGGACGTGCGCCGCTACCTGCGCGACGAGGCCGTGCTCGCCGAGCCCGACACCCTCGCCCAGCGGCTCGCCCGCGCGATCTCCCACCACCGGCAGACCACGCTGGCCATCGGCGCGATCCTCGCGCTCCTCGTCGTCTTGACCGCGGCGCTCGGCGTCGGCGCCGCCCTGGGCGCGCGCGAGCTCGCCCGGCAGGCCGCGGAGGCGCGGGAGGCGCGACTCGCGGCCATCCTCGGCGCCACGTCGGGCCAGGCCCACCGCATGGAGTCCTCGCTCCTGCGCTACGAGGGGCTCCTGGAGCGGCTCGCGGGCGTGGCCGAGACCCGCCTCGGCGAGCCCGCCGCGCCCCGCCCCTACTACCTCGCGGCCCTCTTCACCATGCCCGGCAAGGGCCCGCCCGACCTCGTCCCCTCGCGCTTCTACGACACGCGCATCAGCTTCGCGCACCCCGACGTGATCCTCGCCCCGGGCGTGGCCGAGCGCGCGGTGGCCGACCGGATCGCGCAGCTCGCCGCGCTCACGCCGGCCTTCGCCGAGGTGCACCGCCGGAGCGCCGACGGCGCCGCCGACTGGACCGCGCGGCTGCGCGTGGACGGCCTGCCCATCGTGTGGTCCTACGTCGCCACCGAGGAGGGCATCCTCGCCGGCTACCCCGGCACTGGCGTGTACCCCGAGGGCTACGACCCGCGCGCGCAGCACTGGTACGAGCAGACGCGCGCCGTCGCCGGCCCCCACTGGGAGCCCGCCTACCTCGACGAGAGCGGCATGGGGCTCCTCGTCACCGCCACGCGCGCGCTCCGCGACGCCGACGGTCGGCTCATGGGGGTCGCCGCGGTGGACATCACCGTCGGCTTCCTCATCGACACCTTCCTCGTGCCGCCCGGCCTCGCGGCGCCCGTCGAGGCCTGGCTCGTCGACGGCGAGGGCCGCGTCGTCGTGCGCTCGAGCCTCAAGCAGGAGGCCCGCACCGTGCGCGAGTGGGAGCCCCCGCCCTTCCCCTACCCCGACGTGCTGGCCGCCATCCGCGCCGGCGGGGACGCCAACCACCACGTGCACGACGGCGTCGTCTACGCCTGGAGCACGCTCCCCACGCTCGGGTGGACCTACATCGTCAGCGGCGACGAGGCGGCGCTGCTCGGGGAGTAGGTGCGGGCGCGCCCCCACCCGCCGCCTGCCGGCGGACGGGTGGGGTCGGGCCCCTCCGGGGTCGCGGCGGAGCCGCTCCGTCGGGCGCCTGCGGGGCGCCCGACCGCTCGCGGGCTCGGATCCTGCCGGCGCCGGCGGCTCCCACGCGCCCGCGGCGCCCGCCGGGCCCCTCGCGCGGCGCTCCGACCGAAGGAGTCGCCCCGAGTACGACAACCGCGATCAGGAGCGGCACCGAGTACGACAAGCGTCCGCCCACGGCCTCCTCGGGGCCCCGAGGACTCGCCAAAAAACACGGTTCGTCCGTTCCCGCTCCCAGGCGAGCCCCCCCGCGGAGCGCCGACTGTCGTATTCGGTGCCGCTCCTGGGCGGCCGTGTCGTATTCGACCCCGCTCCTTCGCGACGGACGGTCCCGCAGGCTAACCCCTGCCTGGACCGGGGCGCCCACAACCCCTGCCACAACCCCTCCGCCATCGCACGCCGCTCTGCCGGCACCCGCGCGACCAGCCGCCGCGCCGCCCGCCGTCGCAGATCCGGCCGCGCCGCCCCGCGCCCGGCCAGCCACGCCTCGATGTCCCACGCGAGCTGGGCGTGCCGCGTCTCGTCCGCCGCGATGCGCGCCCACACGGCACGCGCCGCTCCCGCGCTCTCGGCGGCGGCGACCGCGCTCACGCTGACCTGCAGGCGCTCCACCCCGTCCCCACACCCGCAGTCCTGCCACGGCAGGCACGAGCACCCCGAGAGCACCGGCAGGCCCACGAGCACGAACACGGACCGGATGGACACGGGCATGCGGCCTCCTGGCGCGATCATCCCAGAATAGGAGAACGCTCCGCCCAGGTCGAACGGGCCCCGCCCGCCGGCTACGATGCGGCATGCCGACCCAGACCGCGCGCACGCTCCGCCCCGAGGACCACGCCCGCGCCGTGCCCGTCTACGCCGTCTGGGAGATCACGCTCAAGTGCGACCACGCCTGCGCGCACTGCGGCTCGCGCGCGGCCCCCACCGCCGGCCAGGTCCGCCCCGACGAGCTCTCCACCGCCGAGCTCCTCGAGGTGGCCGCCTCGCTCGTGCGCCTCGAAGCGCGCGAGGTGACCCTCATCGGCGGCGAGGCCTACCTGCGGCCCGACGTCTACGAGATCGTCGCGTTCCTCCACCAGCGCGGCGTCCGCGTCACGATGCAGACCGGCGGCCTCGCGTTCACCGCCGAGCGCGCCCGCCGCTTCAAGGAGGCCGGGCTCTCCGCGGTCGGCGTCTCGATCGACGGCCCCGCGGAGGTCCACGACCTCCTCCGCGCCCGCCCCGGCAGCCACGCCGCGGCCCTGCGCGCGCTCGACGCCGCCCGCGACAACGGCCTCGTCACCACGTCGAACATGCAGGTGAACCAGCTCAACCGGCACCTGCTCCGCGAGACCTGCGCCCTCGTGCGCGATCGCGGCGTGCGCGTGTGGCGCCCCCAGCTCACCGTCCCGATGGGCCGGGCCGCGGACCACCCCGAGTGGATCCTCCAGCCGTGGATGGTCCTCGACGTCATCGACACGCTCGCCGCCCTGCAGGTCGAGGCCATCACCGACGCGCGGGCCCGCGGCGTGCCGCCCGGCCGCGCGTTCAGCGTCCGCGCCGCCAACAACGTCGGCTACTTCGGCCCGCACGAGCAGCTCCTCCGCAGCCGCCCCGGGGGCGAGGAGGCCTGGTGGAGCGGCTGCTCGGCCGGGAAGCACGTGCTCGGCATCGAGTCCGACGGCGTCGTGAAGGGCTGCCCGTCGCTGCCCACCGCGCCCTACGTCGGCGGGAACGTCCGGGACCTCTCGCTGGAGGAGATCTGGGCGAGCGCCCCCGAGCTCGCGTTCACCCGCGACCGCGGCACCGAGGACCTCTGGGGCTTCTGCAAGAGCTGCTACTACGCCGACATCTGCAAGGCGGGCTGCTCCTTCACCACGCACTGCACGCTCGGGCGGCGCGGGAACAACCCCTTCTGCTGGTACCGGGCCGACCAGCTGCGCCGGCGCGGCGTGCGCGAGCGCATCGATCCCGTCGAGCGGCCGTCCGGCGCGCCCTACGACTTCGGCCGCTTCGAGCTCTCCGAGGAGCCGTGGCCCGCGGCGCCGTCCGCCACCGGCTCCGACGCGAGCTAGGTGTCGTCCTCGCCGTCGCAGTCCGAGTCCACGCCGTCGTCCGGGATCTCGTCCGCGTCGGGGTGGATCGTCTCGTCCTGGTCGTCGCAGTCGCCGTCGGCGCGCGTCCAGCCGTCCTCGTCCTCGTCCGCGTAGGCGCCGGTGTCGGGCACGCCGTACTCGGCCTGCGCGCCGGTGTCGGGCACGCCGTACATCGCCTGGACGCAGCCGGGCAGCACGAGCGCGAGCCCGAGGAGGCGCGCGGCGGAGGCGCGCCGGGGCGCCTGCAAGGTCGCGCCGCAGTGCGGGCAGGCCTTCTCGGCGGGGCGGCAGTAGCAGCCGCAGGCGGGGCACGCGGTCATCAGGTGTCGTCCTCGTCGTTGCAGTTCGAGTCGATGCCGTCGCCGGGCGTCTCCTCCGCCTCGGGGTGGATCGTCTCGTCGGCGTCGTCGCAGTCCTCGGTGGAGAGCCAGCCGTCGCCGTCCTCGTCGGTGGCCTCGACGCCGTAGAGCGCGACCGCGTCCTTGTTCGGGTCCGGGCAGCCCGCCAGCGCGAGGCCGAGCAGCGCCGCCGCCGCGGAGGGCACGCGCACGCCGGGCGCGAGCGCCCCGCAGTGGGGGCAGGTCGGCTGGGCGAGGCGCACGTAGCAGCCGCAGTGGGCGCAGGTGTGGAGCATGTGCGCACGATCGCTCCGAGAGCGCCGCGTCGTCAAGCTCGGACACGCACGGGCGTGCCCCCGCGCGAAGACGCGCGGGGTCGGTCCCCTACAGGCTCGGCCCGGAGGGCCTCGGTCCCGGTCCGCGGAGGACCGCGGCCCGCGACCGGCCGCGCGGGGCGCGGCCGCCTTCCGGGCACCTCACGCGCCCCTGGCGTCGGCACCACGCGGCTGGTAGACCCGGCCATGCTCCGCCGCTTCGTGGCCTTCGTCCTCGCGTGGATCAGCGTCCCCGCGGGGCTCCTGTACGCCGGGCGTCCGCGGGTCGCCGCGCCGGCGCTCGTGTTCGTGCCGCTGGTCGCCCTGGTGAGCTTCGGCGGGTACGCGGTCGGCGTCCTCCCCGCGTCGTTCTTCCTCGCCTCCCTCCTCGTCCCGGGCGTGCTGTGGCGGCTCGTGCCCTTCGGGATCGCGCTGCTCCCGCCGCGCCGAGGGCAGCCCGGCCAGCGCGTCGCCGTCTACGCCGGCGTCGCGGTCGCCTCGTTCGCGCTCGACCTCGGGACGATCCTCGCGGCCCGGGCCTGGCTCGCGGAGCCGTACCAGGTCCCCACCGTCTCGATGGCGCCCGCGCTGCTCACGGGCGACTTCCTCCTGGCCCGCAAGTCCGGCTTCGGCGGGCCGATCACGCCCGGCGCCGTGATCGTGTTCCGGCATCCCACCTCGGGCGTGGACTACGTCAAGCGCGTGGTCGCGACGGGCGGCCACACCGTCGAGGTGCGCGACGGCGCCGTCTGGATCGACGGCGTCGCCGTGCCCCGCAGGCCTCTCGGCGACGCGCCGGAGATCCTGGACGCGTCTTGCCGCCCGTCCGGCCCGCGGAAGGCCTGGCTCGAGTCGCTCGGCGGCCACGCGTACGGGACCCGGACCGCGGCCGAGGTGGCCGAGCGCTTCGTCGACGTGGGTCCCGTCGAGGTGCCCGCGGGCCACCTCTACGTGCTGGGCGACAACCGCGACAACTCGGTCGACTCGCGCGTCTGGGGTTTTGTCCCGGAGGAGAACGTGCGCGGCGTGGTCGGCGATCGCTGGCTGTCGGTCGACCCGTGCACCGGCGACTGGCGCTCCGAGCGGCTCGCGCCCGTCCCGTAGGCCCCCGCGCGAGGAGCCTGGAGGGCGGCCGCCCCCGGCGGCCGGTCCGCCCGTCCTCGGGCGGACCGAGCGGCTCCGCCGCGAGCCCGGAAGGGTCCGGCCCCGCCGTCCTCGGCGGGGACGCGCCCCGCACCTCCCCCCGTAAGCGCGCGCGTAGACCTGCCGTTGACAAACGCGGACACGGCCCCGCGCGTGTACCGCCACGAACCCCGAGGTCCCGATGTTCACCTCCGTCGGCCACGCCGCCCCGCCCCAGGAGCGCACCGTGCCCTTCCTCCTGGCGCTGCTCCTCAACGCCGGTGCCATCGGGGCCCTGCTGGTCGTGGGCGCGCAGACCGTGGAGCGGGTCGTCGAGGCCGAGCTGATCGAGCGCCCCGTGGAGCTGCGCGCGCCGACCCCGACCGCGCCCTCCGGGGGCGCACCCGCCGCGCGCCCCGCCCCCCGCCCGCGCGCGAAGGCCCGCGTCGAGGCGCCCGCGCCGACCGCCTCCGTCGCGGTGGCCGTCCAGGCCGATGTCGCCGTGGTGACGGCGGTCCCCTCCCCCGCGGACGGCGTGACCGACGCGGGTACCGACGGCGACGGCGACGGCGACGGATCCGGCGGCGGCACCGGCGACGGCGGCCTCGGGAACGGCACGGGCACGGGCCTCGGCGAGGGCGGCGGGGTGCGCGTGGTGCACTGGTCGGAGGTGCAGGTGCGGGTGCGGCCGCAGGTGCGCGCGTCGGACTACCCGGCGGCCGCGGCGGCGCTGAACCTGCCGGACACGCGTTGTGTCGTGCGCATCCAGATCGACGAGGCGGGGCGGCCGTCGGACGTCGTGGTGAAGAGCTGCCCCGAGGTCTTCCGCGCCTCGGCGGACGCCGTGGCCCGCCGCTACCGCTTCCACCCGCTGCGCGACGAGGGCGGGCGCCCGGTGAAGGCCGGCTTCGACCTCGCGCTGAACTTCCGCCGCGGGGAATGACGCCGGGAGGCTCGTTCGGGACGGTTCCCCCGCGGACGATCCGGTGACAGTCGAGCGCGAGTGGACCCGTGGTAGGCTCCGACGCCGATGCTCGCAGCCGCGCTCGCCCTCCTCCTCTCCCTCGTCGGACTCCTCGCTCCCGCGGCCGCCGCCGACGGGCCGACGGGCATCCTCAAGGTCCGCAGCAACGTCGAAGGCGCCGAGGTCTGGGTGGACGGCGCGCTGCTCGGGACCGCGCCGCTGTCGAAGTACGTGGCGGTGGGCTCCCACCAGCTCCGCGTCGTCGCGGACCGCTACGACCCCTTCGTCCGGAAGATCGACGTGGACGCCGACAAGACCGTCGAGGTCCAGGCCGCGCTCACGCCTGGCGCCGGCACCGTGGAATTCGCGGGGCCGGCCGGCGCGCGCCTCGCGCTCGACGGCGTGGACCGCGGGCCGCTCCCCATCCGGCTCCCCAACCCGGGCGCCGGCGCGCACACCTGGCGCGTCGAGGCGCCGAAGTTCGAGCCCGCCGAGGGCCGCCTCGAGGTCGTGGCCGGCAAGAACTACCTCGTCGACGTGGAGATGCGCTCCTCGCGCGGCGTGTTCGTGGTCGAGTCCACGCCGGCCGGCGCGAGCGTGTCGCTCGACGGCGCGGTCGTGGGCGTGACGCCGCTCCGCCTCGAGAACGTGGAGCCCGGCGCGCACGTGGTGATGCTGACCCACCCGGAGCGGGCGGGCGTGCTCGAGCGCGTGGACACGTCCGACGGGAGCCGCGGCGAGGTGAAGGCGACGCTGCCGAAGACCGGCGGCACGCTGGAGATCACGACCGGCAGCGCGGACGCGCGGGTGCTCGTGGACGGCGCGACGGTCGGGAGCGGGCAGAAGGTGGTGCTCGGGCCGCTCCGGAAGGGGCGCGTCAAGCTTCAGATCGAGCTGGGGGATCGCAAGGTGATCGACACGGTGGCGGTGCCGGCGCGCGGCACGCTCGCGCTCCGCGTGGCGGGGGACGTGCTGGTGGAGCGCAAGCCGCTCGTGCAGCGCTGGGGCTTCTGGGCGGCGGTGGGCGGCGCGGCGGTCGCGGGCGGGGCCACGGCGGCCGCGGTGGCGGTCGCGACGGCGCCCGAGCCGCCCCCGACCGGCGACACCGTGGTGGTGCTCCCGTGAGGCGGGCGAACGCGCTCCTCGCGCTCCTCTCCCTCGGCTCCCTGGCCGCGTGCACGCCCGAGGACGACCGCACCGCCGTCGTCGTGACCATCGACGCCTCCGCGGCGCCCGACGTGGCCGACGAGTGGTGGCTGATCCTCGACCCGGTCACCCCCTTCGCGGAGCGCGACGGCACGGTGCTCGACGAGGGCTTCGACGATCGGCTCGGCGACTGGATCCTGGACGACGAGGCGCTCGAGCTCCGCGTGGAGGTGCCCGTCACGAACGGCGTGCCCGACACGGTGGAGCTGCGCCCGGGCGGGAACGACCCGGACTTCGACCTGGTCGCGCGCGGCTACCTCGGCGTCGAGCAGACCGCGGGGACCGACACCGTGGGCCCGGTGGCCTTCCTCGCGGAGGAGGTCCGCTCCATCACCCTGGTCGCGGCCGCGCTCGAGGAGCCCATCGGCCCCTGCCAGGACCTCGTCGACAACGACGGCGACGGCTGGCGCGACGACGCCGACCCCGACTGCTCCTCCGGGGCCGAGGTCGGGTACGGCACGACCGCCTGCAACGACGGCGACGACAACGACGGCGACGGCCGCGAGGACGCCGGCGATCCCGACTGCGTCGACGCGCTCGACACCTGGGAGTCCCCGCCCTGCGACGACGGCGACGACAACGACGGCGACGGCTGGGTGGACGCCGAGGATCCGGACTGCGCCGACCTCGGCGAGGAGGTCGGCCCCGGCACGACCGAGTGCAACGACGGCGCCGACAACGACGGCGACCTCGACGTGGACAGCGCGGATCGCCAGTGCGCGGACGCCTGGGACGACCGCGAGGCGATGGTCGGCTGCGAGGACGGCGACGACAACGACGGCGACGGCTGGACCGACGAGGACGACCCCGACTGCGCGACCGGCGACGACGAGATCGGGCTCTCGGACTGGGCGTGCAACAACGGCGTGGACGACGACCTCGACGGCGACGTCGACGCGGACGACGCCTCCTGCGCCAGCGGGGACGACGACTTCGAGATCAACGCCTGCGAGGACGGCGTCGACAACGACGGCGACGGCTGGTCGGACCTCGACGATCCCGCCTGCGACAGCCCGGGCGAGGACAGCGAGGGCACGGGTTTCGAGGGCGCCGGCGCCTGCTCGAACGGGCTCGACGACGACGGGGACGGCCTCGTCGACGCGTTCGACCCCGAGTGCACCGAGGCGGCCGACGACTTCGAGGCGAGCGACTGCGAGGACGGCGGCGACAACGACGGCGACGGCTGGTCCGACGCCGACGACCCGGACTGCGACGGCGGCGTGGAGGAGGTCAGCTACGGCACCGCGCCGTGCAACGACGGCGAGGACCAGGACGGGGACGGCGCGATCGACGCAACCGACCCGGACTGCGCGAGCGCGTGGGACACCGACGAGTCGAACGGCTGCAGCGACGGTCGCGACGGCGACGGCGACGGGTGGGCGGACTCGGACGACCCGGACTGCTCCGGCGGCCGCGAGGAGCTCGGCTTCGGGTCCGGCGAGTGCAACGACGGCCTCGACAACGACGGGGACCTGGCCCTCGACGCGGCCGACGCGGACTGCCTCTCCGCGCTCTGGACGGCCGAGGCCGGCGACTGCGAGAACGGCGTCGACGAGGACCTCGACGGCTGGGTGGACGCCGACGACCCCGACTGCACCGGCGTCACCGAGACCGGCTTCGCCGGCGGCGAGTGCAACGACGCCGCCGACAACGACGGCGACGGGCTCGCCGACGCGGACGACCCCGACTGCGCCAGCGCGACCGACGCGGTCGAGGCCGACTACGCCTGCGGGAACGACGCGGACGACGACGGCGACGGCTGGGCCGACCTGGACGACCCGGGCTGCTCGAGCCTCTCGGACGCGCTCGAGACGCCCGCCACGAGCGCGCACCTCTGCAACGACGGCCTCGACGACGACGGGGACGGCCTCGTGGACGCGGACGACCCGGGCTGCTCGTCCGGCTTCGACGCGGACGAGACCGACCCGATCACGGGCTGCAACGACCTCATCGACAACGACGGCGACGACTGGACCGACGCCGACGACCCCGACTGCGCGAGCGGCACGAGCGAGGCGGGCCTCGGCGGCGCCGAGTGCAACGACGGGGCCGACAACGACGGAGACGGGCGCGCCGACGCGCTCGACGCCGACTGCGCCGACGCGGGCGACACCGTCGAGGGCGCGGCCGCGGACGGCTGCGACGACGGCGCGGACGGCGACGGCGACGGCTGGCGCGACGCGGAGGACCCCGACTGCGCGCTCGGCACCGAGGAGAGCGGCCACGGCACGGCGGAGTGCAACGACGGCGTGGACGGCGACGGCGACGGCGCGATCGACGCCGACGACCCCGGCTGCGCCGACGCGGACGACGCCGACGAGACCGACGGCGGCTGCGTGGACGGCGCCGACGAGGACGGCGACGGCTGGCTCGACGAGGAGGACCCGGACTGCGCGACCGGCGACGAGGAGCTCGGCTTCTCGAGCGACGCCGGCTGCAACGACGGCCTCGACGACGACGGCGACCTCGCGATCGACGCGGCCGACGGCGACTGCGCGGACGCCTGGGACGGCGTCGAGGACGGCGCCGCGGACGACTGCGCCGACGGCGACGACGACGACGCGGACGGCTGGCGGGACGCCTTCGATCCCGACTGCCACACCGACGGCGACGAGCTGGGGCTCGGCACGCGCGCCTGCAACGACGGCGCGGACGACGACGGCGACCGGCTCGCCGACGCCGACGACCCCGACTGCACCGTGGGCTGGGACGACGACGAGGCCACCTCCGGCGACGACTGCGAGAACGGCGCGGACGACGACGGGGACGGGTGGCTCGACGACGAGGACCCGGACTGCGCGTCGACCGGGGACGAGGTGGGCTACGGCCGCGCCGCGTGCAACGACGGCGAGGACGACGACCGCGACGGCCTCGTGGACGCCGACGACCCGGACTGCGCCGACGCGACGAGCTGGATCGAGGCGGGCGTGTCCGCGCCCGACTGCGACGACGGCGTGGACAACGACCGCGACGGGCTCGCCGACCTCGACGACCCGGGCTGCGCGGACGCGGACGACGACGTGGAGGCCGACCCCGTCGCGGCGTGCGATGACGGCGTCGACACGGACCTCGACGGCTGGATCGACGGGGAGGACCCCGACTGCGTCGACGCCACCGCCGAGGCGGGCGCCACCGGGACCGCGCAGTGCAACGACGGCGATGACGACGACGGCGACGGCCTCGTCGACGCCGCGGACGCCGACTGCGCGGACGCCTGGGACAACGTCGAGGCGACGATGTCCGCGGGCGGCATCGACTGCTCGGACGGCGTGGACGCCGACCGCGACGGCTGGGTGGACGACGAGGATCCCGACTGCGCCTGGCTCGGCGCGGAGCTCGGCACCGACGCCTTCGTGTGCAACGACGGCGTGGACGACGACGGCGACGGCCTGGTGGACGCCGACGACCCCGGCTGCGCCAGCGGGCTCGATCCCGACGAGACGCACACCCCCGAGTGCGACGACGGGCTCGACAACGACGGGGACGGCTGGTCCGACCTCGCGGACGCCGCCTGCCCCGACGCGACCACGCTCTTCGAGGGCGACGGCACCTCCGGCACCGCGTGCAACGACGGCGTGGACGACGACGGCGACGGCCTCGTGGACGCGGAGGACTGGGGCTGCACGGACGCCTCCGACGACGACGAGACCGACCCCCACACGGACTGCAACGACGGCGTGGACAACGACCTCGACGGCTGGTTCGACACCGAGGATCCGGACTGCCCGACGCCGGTGACCGCGACCGGCGAGGTCGGGTTCGGCGGCACGCAGTGCAACGACGACACCGACAACGACCTCATCCAGGGCACGGACGCGGACGACCCCTCGTGCGGGTCGGCCTACGACAACTCCGAGTACCGCTGACGGTGGGGGCGGGCGGGAGCGTCCGGCTGCGGGCCGCGAAGTGGCTCGCGGGGAGCGTCCTCGTGGCCGTGCCGCTCGTGGGCGGCGTGTTGTGGCTCTTCCAGCGGGGCGGCACCCTCTGGGGGCCGGCGCTCGGCCTGCCGCTGCTCCCGGTCGTCTACTTCGCCACCGAGGTGGTGACGGGCGTGCCCGTCCCGCAGCTCTCGGCGCGCTGGGACGCGCTCGCGGGCTGGCAGCGCGGCCTGCTGGGCACGGTCATCGTGCTGGTGTGCGCGGTGGCGATCTTCGGGGGCGTGGGGGCGGTGCTGGTGCTGCTCGCCGAGTGAGGCGAGCGGCACCGGCCCCTACGCAAAAGCGGGGGCGTTGCGGGGGGCCGCGCCCCCCGCCCCAAGAAGAGGAGCTCCTAGCGGGGCGGAGGCGGAGGAGGCGGGCCGCCGCCGCCGAGGAGCCCGGCGATCTCGGGGACCTCCTTGGCGTCCTTCCAGCCGGGGAAGCCGTCCTTCCAGACGAGGTGCCGCCCGGCGGGCTCGGCCTTCACGCGCTGGGCGATGTCCGCCGCGCTCAAGGTGAGCGTGGCGCCGTCGGCCCCCGCGTAGTGGAAGCTCACGGGCGTGGGGAGCGGCGGCGGGACCGGGGGCAGGAGCCCCGCGATCTCGGGCACGTCCCCCCAGGGCTTCCAGCCCGGCCAGCCGGTGGCCCACACGTTGTGGGCGCCCCCGCGGTTCTGCTGGACGAAGTTGGCGATCTCGCGGGCCGTGTACTCGCCCTGCGCCGAGGGGCCGTGGTAGTGGAAGCGCGGCTCGGCCGGCGGGGCCGGCGGCGGCCCGAGGCCCTGCTGCGGGTTGAAGGTGCCGGGGCCCTGCTGGGCGCGGCCGATCTGCTGGCCCATCGCGTTGCCCATGGCGAGGCCGAGCCCCGCCTCGAGCATGGCGCCGCCGCCGCCCGGTCGGGCCGCCGCCTGCTCCATCGCGTTGGCGGCCTGGAACTGCGTGTAGGCGTTCATGTCGCCCACCATCGCCATGGACGAGCGCTTGTCGAGCATCTTCTCGACCTCGGGCGGGGCCGAGATGTTCTCGACCACGAAGTCGGTGAGCGTGATGCCGTAGTTCTCCTGGAACCAGCCGTTGAGGCGCTGCCGGAGCGCGTCCCCGAGGTCCATGTACTGGGAGATGAGGTCGAGCGCGGGGATCTTCGACTCGCCGATGGTGTCGGCCAGCGCGCTCACGAGCTTGCGCTTGAGCTGCCCGTTGATCTCGTCGGTGGTGTAGAGCCCCGCGGTGCCGACCACCTCGCGGATGAACACCGCGGGGTCGGTGATGCGGTAGGCGAACACGCCGAACGCGCGGAGCCGGACGGCGCCGAGGTCCCGGTCCCGCAGCATCATCGGGTTGGCGGTGCCCCACTTCTGGTCGGTGAACTGGCGCGTGGAGACGAAGTACACGTCCCCCTTGAACGGCATGTTCAGGCCGTACTTGATGCTCTCGAAGAAGCTCCAGATCGCCTTGGTGCGCGTGGAGAGCTCGTAGGTGCCCGGGCCGAACACGTCGGAGAGGCGCCCCTCCGACACGAACACGGCCGCCTGCCCCTCGCGGACGACCAGCTTGCCGCCGTCCTGGATCGCCTGGTTGAAGATCGGGAACCGGTACACGAGGGTGTTCCGGGTGTCGTCCAACCACTGGATGACGTCGAGGAACTGCGCCTTGGCGTGGCTGGAGAGAGTGTCCCAGAGACCCATGCTTTACCTCCGCGGGGGGGCGAGACATAACCAGCTACACACGCGCGGCCGGGCGGCAAGCGCCCGCAGGTCGCGACCGCGGGGGCGCGGGGGGCAAAACGCACGAGGCCCCCCACCGCTCTCGCGATGGGGGGCCCGTGGGTGACACCCGGTTGCCCGGTGGTGGATCCCCTCCAGAGGGTTTCGCTACGGCTCGATGCGGCTCCACCCGAGGGTAAAGCCAGCCCGCCGCGGCCTCTCACCTCGCGGTGCGGGCTGCCGGGCGGACGGATGCGGTTCGTCTGGTCTCCAGGGCCGGGGCGCGGGCGCGAGCCCGTCCCTTCCCTCCACCACCGCGGGGCCAGCGACGCGTCGAGCGCGTCGTCTCAGCCGGTGGGCGCGCGACGCGAGCCGCGCGGCGTCGTCCTTCGCGGGACGCGCCACCACCGTGCGAGGGCCTCCACGGGGAGAGATCTCCCGGTCGCTTCCGCGGCGCTCTGCTTCGCCGCTCCCCTCCTCGACCTTCGGCGTTCGCCGGGGTCCTCGAGGTCCCTACGACCGGGCGCGCGCACATGCGTTGGCATGGGCGGCTCGACCCTCCTGACCTTGACGCCGGCTCTCCCGTCACGTCTCGATCCGTGCGGTCCGACCTGCCGGCCGGACTTCCTCTCCTGGGGTTGTCCAAAGATCGCCCCTCCATCGTTCCGAGCCGAGGAGTCCGCGTCCCGACCCGCGCGTCGCCGCGCGGGTCTTCGGAGGAGCGCTGCCGCGCCCCTCGCGTTCCGCCCTCGTGGTTTCTCACCACCTCGGCGGCTTCCTCCTCCTCGACCGTGCAGGTTTGTTGCGCCCTGCTCCCGATCCTGGGGTTCGCCGTGTTTCACCCCGTCGCGAAACGGAGCTCCCCACGGCGCGGTCCTGCCCTTCGAAGCCTTCCCTCCGCCGACAGCGACGCGGTCCGGCACGTGTCCGTGTCCGCGTGGGTGGGCGTCAGGGCCCGCCATCACTGGCGCGCCTTCACCGACCACCTTGCCCTCCCGCCCTTCTCCTCCGGAACGCGAGCAGGTGGTCTCCCACCCGCCCCGCCACGGTCTCCCGCGGCCACGTCCCGGAGCCGGGGCCCCAGGGCCTTGCTCCATCGTCGGGTCCGTTGCGCCCGCGGCCGTTTCCAGCCGCGTCCGCCCGGTGCTCCCTTGGGCTTGACCAGTCCCGACGGGCGAGCCCGCGGGACCGGCATGAACGTCAAAGACCGCTCCGAGGAGCGTGTCCCTCGGTCCGGACCACCGGTTTCCCGGGTGTCGCCGAGGAGTAGAGCAACACCCGTGCCACGCCCCGCCATCGGTTGAACCTGCATTTTCAAGCGATCGATCGAGAAGCAGACTTCTCAACGGCCGCCACGTCGGTCTCGCCATGCGCGAAATTTTCGGCGTTCTTCAACGACCTTCCACCGGGAAGATCAGATCCCCTTCGCTGAGCGTCTCGCCCGACGCCTCCCAGAGCCCGATCCGGTTGCCCTCCGGGTCGAGCACCTGCGCGACGCGGCCGCCGTCCGGACCCGGGCCCGGCCGCACGAGCGTGACGCCGCCGAGCGAGACGGCGCGCCGCAAGGTGCCGTCGAGGTCGAGGACGCCCACGTAGATCTCCGGGCCGGCCGTGGACGGCTCGCCCCGCCGGAAGACCCCCTTCAGCCCGCCGGGCGTGCGGAACACGAGCCCGCTCCCCGACAACGCCCACCCGAACAGCGCGCGGTAGAACGCCGCCGCGCGCCCGGGCTCCCGCACGTGGATGCGGATGAGCACCACCTCCCCTTCCCTCGCCGCCGTTCCCATAGGCAGGATCTACACCTGCACACCTGTACAGTCTACCAGGTGTCCGGTCGCGCGCGCGAACGGTCAGCGGGGGGTGCCGGTCGGTGCCGGCTTCTTCGGCGGCGGGGCGAGTGGCGTGGCTTCGAGCTTGCGGGCGATGGGCTCGACGAGGAACATCGCCATCCCCCGGAGCTGGTCGGGGGCCTCCTTGTCGTTGAGGACCAGGAAGAACAGCGGCGCGGCCTCGCGCTCCCGGCCGCGCCGTCGCAGCGTGTCGGCCAGCAGGTAGCTGATGCGCACCTTCTCGTCGTGGGTGATCTCCCCGCGGAGCGCCGTCGTGTAGTGCGCGATGACCTCGTCCTGCAGCGCCGGCTCGACCTCGTTCGCGACGCGACGGAAGCGCGCCAACGCCTCGCGCTCCGCGGGCGTGAGGGACCCGACCGCCTCGAACGCGGCGAGGTGCGCGTCGCGCTCAGCGCCCCAGCCCCCCCGGTGCGCCACGCGCGCGAGGTTGTAGAGCACCTTCTTCCGGTCAGCCTCGGACAGCGGCTTCTTGAGCTCGCCCCAGCCCGCGTCGAGCAGCGCCCGCGCCTCGGACGGGCCCTCGAGCCCCGCGTAGAAGCCGACCGCCGCGTCGCGGGCGGTCCAGCTCGCCTCGAGCAGGAGGTCGCCGAGGAAGCGGTCGTCCTTGCCGAGGGCCGCGTAGAGCTTCGCGGCGACGCGGTAGCGCTCCCAGACCTCGGGCGCCTTCGGGTCCTTCACCGCCGTCACGGCCTCGGGCAGGACCTTGGCCAGCTGCTCGCGGTCGGCGGCCTTCAGCGCGAGGAGGTCCTCGCCGTAGAGCGAGAAGAGGTTGTCCGCGCACGTGGAGAGCCGGTAGGCCCGCCACTGCCCACCGCTCGAGTAGGCGGCGAGGTCGGAGTCGTAGCCGCCGGCGGTGTTTGCGCCGAGCTTCTCGAAGACACGCACCGTACCGGTGCCGACGGGGCAGGGGCCTTCGCGGCCCTCCACCTGGATGGCCAGGGCGGCCGGGAGCATGAGGAGGGCGAGGAGGGTCACGGGCGGAACAAGGCTCCGAGTAGGCCGCGCGCCTCGCCTCGGCGCCGCACCACCAGCACGGGGCGCGGGCTCCGGCCGGCGAGACGCTCGGCGGTGCTGCCGAGGAACACGGCGGCCAGGGGGCTCAATCCCCGCGAGCCGACGGCGATGAGATCGAACGAGCCGGCGCGCTCCAGGAGCGCGTCCGTGGGGGACTTCCCGAGCACGGTCCGGAGCGGCACCGGCCCGAGCCCCCGCTCGGTGAGCAGGGCGTCGAAGCGCGCGCTTACGTCGGCCCGCACGTCGTCGGGACGGGCGTGGGCGTCCTCCGGAGCGAGCACCGCGACGGCCTCGACGCCCTCGCAGAGGCCCGCCGCGAGCGCGAGCGCGTCCAGCGCCGCCGGCGAGAGATCCATCCCGACGACCGCGCGCCCGAACCGTGCACCCACGGCGTCGGCGGGGACGACCAGGACCGGGCACCCGGCGCCGCGGAGCAGCGCCTTCCCGTGGCCTCCCCAGGCGGGCTCCCCGCCCGCGGACACGCTCCGGCCGATCACGAGCAGGTCGGGGTCCTCGGCGCCGAGGACGGCGTCGACGACGTCCTCGCTCATCCCGGCCTCCACGCGGATACCGACCTCGGCGGGGCGCACGCGCTCGGCGAGCGCCCCCATGCGGGTCTCGATCACGTCCCGGTCCGCGGGCGCCCGCTCGCAGGCGTGCACGAGCGTCACGCGCGCAGGCCCCCGCCGCGCGATGGCCGCGACGGCGTCGAGGACCGCTCCGTCGCGCGCGTCGAGCGCGACCGTCGCCACGACGTTCAAGGGAGGCCCCCGTCCCGTGCCGGACGGCGGCCCGCCCGCGCGATCTGCCCGAGGAAGCCCCGGAGGCGCTCGAGCTGCTCGTAGGTCCGCTGCGTGCGCTCGCGCGTGGGCGACGACAGCGAGGGATCGAGCAGGAGCATCTCGACGTTGCCCATCGCGGCGGTGAGCGGCTGCGCCATCTCGTGCACCACCGAGCCGATGGCGGCGACGCCGGCCGCCCGCCGCTCGATGGCCTCCACCTGGCCCGCGGCCTCCTCGAGCCGCTTGCCGAGCGCGATGTGCTCCCGGCGATCCTCGAACACGCCGAGCGTCGCCACCTCGGCGCCCGCCGCATCCCGGAGGAGGGACGCAGTCAGGCGCACGGGGACGAGCTCGCCGTTCCGGGCCCGGAGCGTAACGTCGAAGGGCTCCGGCGCGGAGGGACCGCCGCCGCGGGCGCGCAGGCGCGCGAGGACGCGCCGCGCCTCGTCGACGCGGTGGTACACGTCGGTGACGTGCAGCTGGCCCTGCGCCTCGGCCGCGCGGTAGCCGAGCGCCCGCTCGGTGGCGGCGTTCACGAGCAGCACCCGGCCGCGCAGATCCGCCACGATCACCGGCGCCGGGACGACGTCCAGCAAGCGGTCGAGGAGGTCGGTGCCGGTGAGCGCCATCGGGGGAGCCTATCTGGAAACCGGGGGACCCGGCGGCCCCCGCACGTCCGGAGAGGCGAACGCGCCCGCTACCGCGACCGCGCCGAGCCTTCCGCGGCGTACCACGCGGCGAGCGCGGCCCCGCGGACCTCCGCCACGGGCACACCCGCGGCGCGCGCCAGGGCGGCACAGTCCTCGTGCTCGGGGGCGGCGTGGATCACGCGCCCGTCGCGCTCGGCGACCTTCACCCGCACCTCGCCCCAGGCCGTCCGCACGGTCACGAACCGCCGCGCGGCCACCTCCCGCGCGTGGGTCGACCAGCGGTAGCCGAGCGTCCCGGCGTGGCGCAGCAGGGCCTCGCCGACGGGGACCCGCCGATCCGGCGGCGCGAGGGCGGTCACCGCGAGGGCGGGCCTGCCCTTCTTCATCGTGATCGGCGCCACGAAGGCGTCGACGGCCCCCGCCGCGAAGAGCGCGTCGAGCAGCCCCGGGACGGACTCCCCGGTGAGGTCGTCCACCTGCGCGCGGAGCTCCACCACCTCGGCGACCGCCCCGGCGTCGCCCTGCCCCAGCACGACGCGAAGGACGTTCGCGTGCGTCGCGGGGTCGCGCGTGCCGGCGCCGTAGCCGACGAGCTCCACGCGCATCGCGGGCATCGGGCCCGGGGTCGCGAGCGCCGCGACGAGGGCCGCGCCGGTCGGGGTCACGAGCTCCCCCGGGAACGGGAAGGGCACGACGGGGAAGCCGCGGAGGACCTCGACCGTCGCGGGCACGGGCACGGGGAGGAGCCCGTGCGCCGTCCGCACCTGCCCGTGGCCCATCGGGAGCGGGGACGCGACGATCCGCTCGACGTCGAGGCACTCCATCGCCGCGCACGCCGCGACGATGTCCACGATCGAGTCGACGGCGCCCACCTCGTGGAACGCCACGTCCTCCACGGCCGTGCCGTGCACGCGGGCCTCGGCGGCCGCCAGCGCGGCGAAGGTGGCGAGGGAGCGCTCGCGGACGCGGGGCCGCAGCCGCGCCTGCTCCAGCATGCGGCGGATGGTGCGCCACGTGCGCGCCGGCTGGCCCGCCCAGGGGTCGCCGGCACCGTGATCGTGGCCGTGATCGTGCCCATGGCCGTGACCGTGTCCGTGCCCATGGTCGTGGCCGTGATCGTGGCCAGGATCGGAGGGATGGTCCTCCTGCGCCGCGCCGCTCGGCTCCACGACGAACCGGGTCGCCGCGTAGGCGCCCCGGATCACGCGCTCCACGCGCGCGTCCCAGCCCCACACGGGCAGGGTCCGCACCTCCGCCAGCACGTCGTCGAGCGGCGCGCCCGCGTGCACGAGCGCGGCCACGGTCATGTCGCCGGCGATGCCCGCGAAGCAGTCGAGGTAGAGGACGCGGCCCACCTACGGGATCCGGTCGAGCTGGTTGATCAACGAGGCCTGGTAGGCGGCGCCGAAGCCGTTGTCGATGTTCACCACGGACACCCCGGGCGCGCAGGCGTTGAGCATCGTGAGCAGCGCGGCGAGGCCGCCGAAGCTCGCGCCGTAGCCGACGCTCGTGGGGACGGCGATCACCGGCACCCGGACGAGCCCCGCCACGACGCCGGGCAACGCCCCGTCCATGCCCGCGACCACGATGACCACCCGCATCGAGCGCAAGAGCTCGACCTGCGCGAGGATCCGGTGGATCCCGGCGACCCCCACGTCGTTGACCCGGAGCACCGCGTTCCCCAGGGCGTCGGCCACGATCGCCGCCTCTTCGGCCACGGGCACGTCGCTCGTCCCGGCGCTGACCACGGCGATGCGCCCCACCCGCTCGGGCTCCGGGTTCACGCGGGACACGAGCACCTGGGCCACCGGCGACCAGGTGAACGCCGCGCTCGGCAGCGTGGACATCACGGCCACGGCCTTGTCCTCGGCGATCCGGGTGACGATCCCGTCCTGGCCGCAGGCGTGGAGCGCCGCGAGGATGCCGGCGATCTGCGTCGGCGTCTTCCCGGCGCCGTAGATCACCTCGGCCACGCCCGTCCGCAGCGCCCGGTTCACGTCGACGGTCGCGTACGCGAGCTCGCCCACGGGCGCCAGCGCGAGGTGCTCGACCGCGACCTCGACTTCCGTCCGCCCGTCGCGGACCGACTCCAAGAGCTCCAGCACCGCGAGCCGGTCCACGGAAACCTCCCGCCGTCATATACCCTGTAGGTCGCTCGATGCTGTCGCTGCTCGCCCTCCTCGTCGCCCCGGCCACCGCCGGTGATCAAGCGCTCTACGAGCGCGCCCTGCAGCTCATCGACGCGCACTACCTCCGCCCCGAGTCGCTCTCCCCGCCGGCGATGCTCGCCGAGGCCGGCGAGCAGCTCGAGTCGAAGGTCGAGTGGCTCCTGGTCGACGCCTCGCCGGGCACCGTCACGCTGCGCGACGGAGACGGGCGTTGGACCAGCACCGTCACGCTCGCCGATCCCGCGGATCTCCCGGCCGCGCTCGCGCGCCTGGAGGACGCCGTCCGGGCGGCCGGGCGGCCCCTCGACCCCGAGCTCGACCTCCGGGTGGAGCTCCTGCGCGGCGTCACGAAGACGCTCGACCGACACTCCGTGGTGCTCCACGCCGACGGGCTCTCCCGCTTCGACGAGCGGCTCTCCGGCACGCTCACCGGGGTCGGCGCCACCATCAGCGTCGACGACGACGGGCTGTTCGTCCGCGCCCTCGTCCCGGACGGCCCCGCCGCGCGCGCCGGCCTCGCGTCCGGCGACAGGCTCCTCACCGTGGACGGCGTGTCGACCGTCGGCATGGTCCCGGGCGACGCGACGGAGCGCATCCGCGGCGCCGCCGGCACCATCGTCGTCCTCGGCGTGCGGCGGGGCGCGGAGGTGGTCCGCCTCGAGATCCGGCGCGAGGAGATCGCCATCCGCAACGTGACCGCGTCCGAGGGCCCCCACGGCGTCGGCGTGATCACCATCGAGCACTTCTCCGAGCAGACGCGCACCTACCTGCTCGAAGCGCTCGACGAGCTCGCCGCCGACGGCCTCCTCGAGAACGGCCTCGTCATCGATCTCCGCGGCAACACGGGCGGGTCGCTCATCCAGTCGGCGCAGGCGGCGGACGCCTTCCTCCAGTCCGGGCTCATCGTCGGCACCGTCGGCCGGAACGGCGCCCCCGTGCCGAGCCTCGTCCCGCGCATGGAGGCCCACCCCGACACGCCCGGCCGCACGATGCCCATCGCCGTGCTGATGGACCACGTGACCGCCTCCGGCTCCGAGATCCTCGCCGGCGCGCTCGGCAGCCTCGACCGCGCCGTGCTGGTCGGGACCACCTCCTTCGGGAAGGGCACGGTCCAGAAGGTCTACCAGCTCGACCAGGCGATCAAGCTCAAGCTCACCGTGGCCGAGTACCTGCTCGAAGGCGGCCTCCGCGTCGCCGAGGGCGGGCTCCTCCCCGACGTGGCGCTGGAGGAGGTGCGCGTCGGGGAGGACGGCGTGTGGTTCCCCTCCCCCGCGCGCGAGCGGCGCCGGCACCGCCCCGGGACGCCCACGATGCGGCACGTCGCCGGGGACGACCGCGCCCTGGACGTGGCGGCCACGCTGGTGGCCGCGGCGCCCGGCGGGTCGCGGCGCGAGCTGCTCGACACCCTCCGTGAGCTCCAGGCCGAGCTCGCCGCGCAGGAGGACGCGCGCGTCGCGGCCGCCCTCCGGGAGCAAGGCCTGGACTGGAGCGCGGCGCCCGCGCCGGTCGACGCCGAGCCCGTCGTCGAGGTGCGCTGGAGCTGGTCCACGCCGCCCACGTCGGGCGGCACCACGTCGCTCACCGCGACGGTCACCAACCGCGGGCCGACGCTCCACCGCGCGGCGCTCCGGCTGGAGTCCGTCAACCCCGCCTGGGACGACCTCGTGCTCCCCCTGGGCAAGCTCGAGCGCGGGGCCAGCGGGGCCGGCACGGTGAAGGTCAGCCTCGATCCCGGGCTCCCGACGCGCACGGACCGTGTGGCCGTCACGCTCGAGGCCGACGGGCTGGCGCCGCGGCCGCTCCTCCCGCGCGACGTCACCATCGTCGGAGAGGCCCTCCCCGCGCTCGCGGTCACCGCGCGCGCGTCGGAGCCCGCGGCGGACGGCGTCGTCCGCGTGCTGCTCGACATCGAGAACGCGAGCGATCGGCTCCTCTC
Organism: uncultured Enterobacteriaceae bacterium; assembly: GCA_964457335.1. GTDB lineage: Bacteria > Myxococcota_A > UBA796 > UBA796 > SXON01 > CAJBVW01. The sequence goes on from CAYWGD010000057.1 coordinate 39,570, forward strand.
CGCGGTCACCGCGCGTGTCGCCTTCCCCGAGGTCGAGGGCATCGAGCTCGTCGACGCGCGCACCGCGCCCGTCTCCATCGCGGCGAAGAGCACCCAGCGCGTCGAGCTGCGCCTCCGCGTGGGGCCCGCGTGGACCGGCGACGCCTACCCGCTCGAGCTCACGATCGCCGACGATCGCGTCCGCCGCCTCGCCGCCTGGGAGATCGAGGTGCCCACCGCGGGCGCGCCGGTCCGCCTCGCGCCGCCCACGCTGACGATCGACGCCCCGCCGACCGTCCTCCCACCCGGCACCACCCGCCTCGCGGTGCGCGCGTCCGACGACCGGGCGCTGGACCACGTCGTCGTCTACGCCGGCGTCGAGACGATGAACCGCGCCCGCGCGACCCCCGCCGTGGAGCACGACCGCGACAAGGTCGCGTGGCGCCCCGGGCGCGGCCGCCGGGCGGACCTCGCCCTCACGGTGCCCGTCGCGGCGGGCACGAACCGCTACGTGATCGTCGCCGAGGACAAGACGGGCCTGCGCACCGTGCGCGACGTCTACGTCCTCGGGGACGACGGCGGCGGCGGCGTCACGGTCGTCCCGGAGTAGCCGCCCCCGGGGCTCTCAGAGCCGCGCGATGCCGACCGCCACGTCGTTCCCGCCGGTCACGGCGTACATCACGTAGCCGCCGCTCACCCACACCGACACGTCCTCGACCCCGAACGTCGCGGCGAGCTCGATCTCGGTGTAGCCGACGTCGGGGCGGCCCCAGGCGAGGTGCGCGTCGCCGCCGGGGGTGACGTACCCGACGTACAGCGTGCCGTCGGTGTCCTCGAACACGTCGACCTCCAGCGGGAGCTCGCCCTCCGCGATGGTCGTCGCGCCCTCGGCGTCGAGCAGCACGACGCTGTCGGTGATCGTGTCCGCCATCACGAGCACGCGCTCGCTCCAGTCGGCCGGGATGTCGAGGTCGAGCGGCGCGTACGACGCGGAGTACTCCACGCCGGTGAACACCGGGTCCGAGCTCGTGGGGTCGAAGCTGTACTCCCACACGCCGCCGCGCTCGGAGGTGTAGACCGCCGCCGTCCCGTCCCGCACGGACAGGGCGCAGTCGGCCGCCGACACGCCGCTCGTCTCCACGTCCGCGGAGAAGCCGCCCGAGAACGTCGGCGGGATGCGCACGTAGTGGAGCACCTCCACGTCGTCGTCACAGGCCGCCACGTGCAGCGCGCCGTCCGCGTCGAGCGCGATGGACACGTCGTCGTAGACGGAGAGCCCGTCCGTGCCGCTCGCGAGCGCCTGCGTGCGGGAGCCCGACGAGACGTCGTAGCGCGTGAGCTGGAGCGCGCGGTCGTCGCCGTAGTCGAACGCCAGCGCGCCGAAGATGTAGTCGTCGGTGACGAGGAAGGAGTGGGCGGCCCCCGCCGAGTACACGGCGCCGGGGTCGGACGTGTCCGGGCTCCAGGCCGCCACGCCGTCCCGCCCGTCGCCCACGTCCTCGTTGAGCCACACGAGCGCGACGCCGCTGTCGTAGTAGTGGGTGGACCCCGTGTCGATCTCGGCCGCGACGACCGACAGGTACACCCGGTCGGAGGACTCGTCGAAGATGGGCGCGTGGGGGGTGACCCACGTGACGCCGCTGACCGTGTCGAGCGGAAAGGTGTCCCGCCCGCCGTCGCAGTCGGCGTCGATCGGGTCGCCGAGCGTCTCGCGCGCGCCCGGGTACACGTTCGGATCCTCGTCGTCGCAGTCCGTGCCGTCCCCGCTCGGGTCCGCGAAACCGTCCGCGTCCTGGTCGAAGTCGTCGTCCTCGGCGCAGTCGGAGTCGCGGTCGTCGTACCACTCGTCGGGAGCGCCGGGGAACACGGTGTCGCGCGTGTCGTCGCAGTCGCCGTTCGGGAGCACGCCGGTGCCGGGGGCGTAGGTCGTCGCGCCGTACTCGTCGTACAGCTCCTCCCACACGTAGCCGTCGTAGTCCTGGTCCCAGTCGTCGTTGCCGGCGCAGTCGGTGTCGATGCCGTCGTACCACTCGTCCGGCTGGTCGGGGTTCACGCCGGGGAGCGTGTCGTCGCAGTCGTTCGCGGGGAGCGCGCCGCTGCCGTCGACGTACTCGGTGACCTGGCCCTCGTACTCGTCGGGCACGAAACCGTCGGCGTCCGCGTCGAAGTCGTCGGCCCCGTCGCAGTCCTGGTCCACCCCGTCGTAGAAGGTGTCCGGCTGCTGGGGGCTGACCAGGGGCTCCTCGTCGTCGCAGTCGCCGCCCGGGAGCGCCCCGGTGCCGGCGACGCCGGTCGTCTCCTTGCCGACGTGCTCGGTCGGCACGTAGCCGTCGTTGTCCTGGTCGTAGTCGTCGCCGCCGTCGCAGCGCTGGTCGATGCCGTCGTACCAGATCTCCACGGCCGCGGGCGAGATGGTGGCGTCGCCGTCGTCGCAGTCGTCGGCGGCGGCCACGCCGTCCCCGTCGTCGTCCACCTCGAGCAGGCGCTCCTCGAAGTCGGCCTTTCCGACCCAGGAGCAGGCGCCCAGGCCGACGAACAGCAACACGGAAGGACCAACGCGCATCGGGAGCGTCACCTCGAAGGGGGCGACGATACCACGTCGGGCGGGGCGAGCCAGAGCAGCCACTCCCGGTTGCCCGCCTTCGCCCCCGGCACGGGGCTCTCCAGGGTTCCCCGCACGGCGAACCCGGCGTCCAGGGCGGCGGCGCGCACGCCCTCGATCGCGCCGGCGATGGCGTCCTCGTCCTTCACGAGGCCCCCCTTCCCCACCGCTTTCGGCCCCACCTCGAACTGGGGCTTGACCAGCACCACGGCCTCCCCCTCGGGCGCGAGGAGCCGGCGTACGGCCGGCAGGATCAGCGTGAGCGAGATGAACGAGAGGTCGCCGACCACCAGCGAGATCGGCTCCGGCAGGGACGCGAGGTGGCGCGCGTTCGTCCGCTCCAGCACCACGACGCGCGGGTCCTGGCGGAGCTTCCACGCGAGCTGCCCGTAGCCCACGTCGACGGCGTACACCCGCGCCGCCCCGCGTTGGAGCAGGCAGTCGGTGAAGCCCCCCGTCGACGCGCCCAGGTCCGCGCACACGCGCCCCGTCGGATCGATCGGCCAGGCGTCGAGCGCCGCCTCGAGCTTGAGCCCGCCGCGCGACACGTACTTGAGCGGCGCCGCGCGCAGCCGGACCACCTGCTCCGGCCGGATCCGCGTCGCGGGCTTGTCGCAGGGCACCTCGTCGACGAGCACGTCCCCCGCGCCGATGAGCGCCTGCGCGCGCTGGCGGGTCTCCGCGAGGCCGCGGGCCACGAGCACCTGGTCGAGCCGGTCCGCGGCTCTGGGCTTCTCTTCTCTTGGGGCGGGGGGCGGGCCCCCCGCAACGCCCCCCCTCGTGGCTTTCAAGACCTACACCGAGCGATCGACCGTGAACCGCGCGAGCAACCGGAGCGCGTCGGCGTTCGGGAGCCCCGCGATCGCGGCCAGCGCGCGCTCCGCGTGGGCCCGGGCGGCCGCGCGCGTCCCGTCGACGCCCAGGAGCTTCACGAAGCTCGGCGGGCCGTCCGCGTCGGCGTCCTGGTCGGCGTCGAGCACGTCGTCCTGCACCTGGAACGCGAGCCCCACCGCGTCCCCGTACGCGTCGAGCGCGAGGAGCGCGTCGTCTCCGGCGGCCCCACAGTGGCCGCCCAAACGCACCGCCGCGCGGATGAGCGCGCCCGTCTTGAGCCGGTGGAGCCGCAGCAGCGGATCGAGCTCGCGCACGGGCCCGTCCATGCCGATGTCGAGCGCCTGCCCGCCGATCATGCCGGCGGCGCCCCCGGCGCCCGCGAGCTCCGACACGAGCCGGCGCGCGAGGGCCGCGCCGTACCCGGCGCCCGCGAGCGTCGCGAAGGCCTCGGTGAGGAGCGCGTCGCCCACGAGGACGGCGACGTTCTCGCCGTACACCACGTGCACCGTGGGGCGGCCGCGGCGCTCGGCGTCGTCGTCCATGCACGGGAGGTCGTCGTGCACGAGCGAGTAGGTGTGGAGGAGCTCCACCGCGAGCGCGGCCGGCACGGCGACGCGCCAGTCCGCGCCGACGGCCTCGCAGGCGGCGAGCGCGAGCAGCGGGCGGATGCGCTTGCCGCCGGTCTGGAGCGGGTAGCGGCAGGCGTCGCGCAGCGCGGTGGGCACCGCGTCGGGGAAGGTCTCGGCGAGCGCGGCTTCGATCACGGCGAGCCGGGGCTTCGCCCAGGCGCTGAGGGACTCGTTCACGGGCGGGCTCCGGACGCGCTCAGGTCGGCGTCCACCTTGGCGATGTTCTCGGCGATCTGGGCCGCGTAGGCGTTCTCGGGGAAGCGCTCGTTGATCGCGACCAGCGCGGAGCGCACGGCGCGCAGCGAGGCGATGCGCTCGTTCCCCGGCGGCAGCTGCCGCGCCTCGAGGAACAGGTGGCCGGCGCGCTCGCGCTCGGTGCGCGCCCAGCCGTCCACGGCCTCCTTGCGGAGCGGCGCCGCGTCGGGGGCGGTCACGCCGCGCAGGGCCTCGACCGCGTCGAGGTAGCGGGCCTCCGCGAGCGCCGCGCGGGCGACCGCGAGCTGACCGTCGGGCAGCGGCGCCACGGGCGGGGTCGGCCCCACGGGCCCCGGCCCCGCGGGGAGCGTCGGCTCCACCGGCACCTCGGTGATCTGGAGCTGCTCTTCCTGGATGGGCACGCCCACGTCGCCCAGCGGGATCGGCTTCGGCTGGCTCCGCTCCTCGATGGCGAGCACCTGCTCGAAGTAGGCGTACACCTTGCGCTGCGCGATCGGGTCCTTGTTGCGCATCCCCTCCATCAGGTCGCGGGCGGCCAGGAGCCGGTCGCGCTGGTCGGTGTCGCGCGTGTCGGCGAGCAGCACGTTCACGCGCTCTTCGAGGGGGGCGAAGCTGACGGGCGGCACGACGTCGCCCGCGACGACGGTGGTGGAGGCGGTCTGCCCGCCCGACACGGGCGCCGGTTGCGGCAGCGTCGCGCAGGCGAGGAGCAGCGGGATCAGGAGCGACATGGCGGGTCCTCTATCTCACTGACCGACGCGCGCCGGGCACCGGGCCTTCCCGACGGCGTCGCGGTCGCGTCAGAGCGCATCCCAGACGCTGGGCTCCGCGCCGTGGGGCGCGGGTGCCGGCGGGGTGTCCAGGCCCTCCTCGACCTCGCCCGGCGCGGCCTCCGGGCCCGCGGTGGGCGGCGGCGCCGACGGGGCGCCGGCCACGCCCGCGCTGGCCGAGGGCGGCTCGGTGAAGGGCGCGAAGCGGCGGGCGCCGCCCGTCGGCGCGAGCGTCGTCGGCCCGTCGCCGCCGTCGGCGCGCGCGAGGCCCGTCGCCGCCGTGACCGGCACGCGCGCGAGCCCCTCGGACGGGAGATACTCGTCCCCCGCGGCCCCGCCGAGCATGCCCGCCCGCTCCAGCCCCTGCACCGTGCCGATCCAGACCGGCAGGGCCCCGTTGGCGCCCTGCACCTTGAAGGAGCCGCGCCGCATCGAGGTGTTGTCGTCGTAGCCGACGTAGACGCCCACGGTGTAGCCGTCGCCCCAGGCGTAGCGGCCGTCCCGCGCCCGGGGCGCGAAGCCGAGGAACGCGGCGTTACGGTAGTCGTTCGTGGTGCCCGTCTTGCCGGCGAGCGGGATCGGCGTGTCCGCGACGCGGACCGCGTCCGCCGCGCGCCGCCCGGTGCCAACGCGCACGACGTTCCGGAGGATGTCGCCGACGAGCTCGCCGCTCCGGGGGTCGAGCACCCGCCGGGCCACCGGCTGGGCGCGGTAGAGCACGTTCCCGGCCGCGTCGCGGATCTCCGCCACGAGCCCCGCCTCGGGGGCGGTCTCCGGGAGCGCGAACGCCGAGCGGAGGCCGGCGACCGCGCCCTCCTCGAAGCCCTGCCCGAGCGCCGTCCAGCGCTCCCCGCGCAGCATGCCCTGGTAGAGCCCCGCGGCCTCGAGCAGGGTGAGGTCCGCCGCGCCGAGCGGCAGGGAGAGCACGTCCGGCACCTCGGCGTCCACGCCGAGGGTCGCGACCATGCGGGTCAGGTAGCGGAGCCCCACCAGCGTGCGGAAGTCGGGGTGGAGCGCGAGGACCGCGGGGCCCCAGGGCTCCTTCCCCACGAGCGTGCCGAGGTGCCGATCCACCGCGACCCGGAGCTCGCGGAGCGTGGAGCGGTGGAGCTGGCCGTCGACGAGGAAGTCGACCGCGTCGGAGATCGGGGGGGGCGTTGCGGGGGGGCCTCCGTCCGCGTGCGCCGGGCGGGCGGCCCCAAGAACCGCACCCGGGGCCCCCGGTGGGTCCTCCCTACGGGCTGCCCCCCCACCGGACCCGG
>CAYWGD010000058.1:0-44771 GCA_964457335.1 uncultured Enterobacteriaceae bacterium
GAGCCGTCGCCGGCCCGGGCTCCGGTTTCTCCACAGGCTCTCTTCTGGGGGATTTTCTTCACAGGCTCGTTGCGGGGGGTGGGCCCCCCGCCCCAAGAGCAAGCAGCCGAACGATCGCGGGAAGCTTCGTGCGCCGCGCCAGGCGGAATTCGGCCGTCGAAGTGGCCGTGCCGCGGGGCCTGGGGTGCCTAGATCCGGCCGGGGCTCGGCTGAATGAGCTGGATCGAGGCGGTGGACGGGTGGATCGTCGCGCTGGTGGTGCTGGCGCTCCAGCTCGTCGCCTCGGAGGTGGGGTGGACCATCGGCGCGCGCCGGTCCCACACCATCGAGTCGCACCAGCGCTTCCAGGCGAGCGCCGTCCAGGCCTCGATCCTGGCGCTGCTCGGGCTCTTGCTCGCGTTCAGCTTCTCGATGGCCGCGGGACGCTACGAGGCGCGCCGCGACCTCGCCGTCGAGGAGTCGAACGCCATCGGCACCGCGTACCTGCGGGCCCGGGTGCTCCCGGCGCCCGAGAGCGACGCCGTCCGGCTGCTCCTCCGGCAGTACGTGGACGCGCGGCTCGCGTTCTTCGACGCGAAGGAGCCCGCCGCCCTCGAGGAGGCAATCCAGGAATCGGAGACGCTCCTCGGGCTCCTCTGGAAGCGCGTCATCGACCCGGCCGTCGGGGACCTGAGCCACGTCTCGCTGCTCGTCGAGTCGACGAACCTCGTCATCGACCTCCACGCCTCGCGCGTCGCCGCCAACGACGCCCGCATCCCTCCGACGATCCTCGTGTTGCTCTCGCTCGTGGCGGCGGCCGGCCTCGGCACCGTCGGCTGGTGCTTCGGGCTGGTTCGCGGACCCCACCGCGGGCCCTGCCTGCTCCTCTCGTTGCTCGTGGCCACCATCCTCCTCGTGATCGTCGACCTCGACGAGCCGCAGCGCGGACGGATCCGCGTTCCCGCGGAGAGCATGCGCCACCTCCAGCGGGAGCTGTCCGTCCCCTGATCGCTTGGGAGCTCGACCTCCACCCAAGCGACAACGACCCGACGCAACAATGCTCGCGCACCTCTACGACGCAGCTGTAGCGCGTCCGGAGCGCGGATCCGTGTCGCGTGACACCTGAATTGGATTGGGCTACCATCCGCTACGTGAGCGATCCCCAGACCCACTCCGTCGGGCGGTACCGGCTCGAGCGCATCCTGCACGAGGGGCCGCACTCCACCGTGTGGCTCGGCCGCCACGAGGCGCTCCACATCGAGGTGGCCGTCAAGCTCTTCACGGGCGCCGGTGAAGCCGCGTTCGAGGCCATGCGGCGGGAGAGCGCCGCGTTGTCGCGCCTGCGCCACCCGCACGCCGCGCGGATCCTGGACGCCGGCACGACCGGCCGGGGCGCGCAGCCCTGGATCGCGCTCGAATACCTGGACGGCCCCACGTTGCGCGCCGTCCTCGACCGCACGCACCGGCTCGATCCCGTGCGCCTTTGGGCCGCGCTCAAGCAGGTCGCCAGCGCGCTCGCCGAGGCGCACCGGCTCGGGATCGTGCACGGCGACCTGAAGCCCGAGAACGTGTTCCTCGTGCGGCGCGGGCGCGGGCGGGAGGAGGCGGTGCTCGCCGACTTCTCCATCGCCCGGACCGATCCGGCGGACGCGCTCGGCAAGCGCGGAGGCACGCCGCAGTACCTGGCGCCCGAGGTGGTGCGCGGCGCCGCGCCCACGCCGGCCTCGGACGTCTACGCCCTGGCGGTGCTCGCGTGGGAGGCGCTCGCCGGGCGCCGCCTCTTCGACGGCGAAGATTCGCCCTCGATCCTGTTCCGGCAGGTCCACGAGGAGGCCCCGCCCCTGGCGGCGGTCGTGCCCGTCGATCCCGGCTTCGCGCGCATCGTGAAGCGCGCGCTCGCGAAGGATCCCGACGCCCGCTACCCCGACGCCGCCGCGCTCCTCCGCGCGCTGCAGGAGCTCGACGCGGACGCCCTCGCGCTCTACGCGATGCCGGAGATGCAGGTCGGGGACCCGGGCGACGACCTGCCCACCCAGCCCGAGCTCGCGCCCGACCCGCTCGAGGGCGCCACGCGCGCGTTCGCGCCGCTCTGCCTCGACGGCTCCGCGGGCCTGCGCGCCGAGCAGCGCCCGCGGGTGTGGATCCTGGGCGACGATCCCGCCACCACCAGCATCGCGACCGCAGCCATGCTCCAGCGCCTGGGCGAGCGCGCCGACGTCGAGGTCATCCCGCAGGAGGAGAGCGAGCGGCGCTGCGAGGAGATGCAGCGGGGGGCCACGAATTGCCCGTCGCTCGTCGTGTTCGGCGGCATGGCCGTCCTGATCGAGGACCCGCTCTTGCGGCTGTTCCGCGCGCAGGGCGAGGTCTCGCGGTTGCTCGTCCTGAGCCACACCAACAACGATCTGCTCGGCGTGGCCGTCAACTTCGTGGGCGTGGACGGCATGTTCGTCATCCGCGGCGCGGATTGGGTCGAGGAGCTCGATCGCGCGATCGACGAGCTCCTCGACCGCACCCGGCGGCTCAACCGCACCTACGACGCCCTGCGTTTCGCGGTGCGCACCTTCTCGAGGAAGAAAGCCGATGGAAGTGGAACGAATCCGGATTGACTGCCGCGGCCTCCGGTGCCCGGCGCCCATCCTCGAGGTCTCCCGCGCCGCCAAGCGCTTCCGCGGCGTGCCCGTCATCCTCGAGGTCGACGCGGACGATCACGACTTCCCCAAGGACATCGAGGCGTGGTGCCGATCGACGCGGTCCGAGATCGCGGGCGAGATCGCGCGTGACGCGGGCATCTACAGCGCCGTGCTCCTGCTCAACGGCGCGAGCACGGCGGCCCGTCCCGCCACCGCGGCCGTCGCCCGCGCGGCGCCCCTCCCCTCCCCCGCGCCCATGGCGCCCCCTCCGCTCTCCGCGGGCCCGCCTCCGGTGCTCACCCCCCCGGACGCCGGCGAGCTCGACCTCCGGGGCCTCACCCCCCCGGCGGCCCTCCAGCGCCTCGGCAGCGCGCTGACGGAGCGCGGGAGCGTTCTCTTCGCCGCCGACGCCGGCCCGTTCACCGGCGCGGTGTACGCCTGGGCGGGGGCGATGGGCGCGCACGTCGCCCAGCTCGAGGTCGTGGGGGGGATCGCCCGGGGTCGGGTCGATCTCGCCGTCGCGGAGGCGCCCGCGATTCCCACGCCCGTCGCGGCCGCGCAGGCGCCCAGCGCCGCCCCGGTCGCCGCCCAGGGCGCCGAGTCCGACCTCTGCACGCTGCTCGTGCTGCGCAACGACTTCGAGTCCCTGATGGCCGCGCTGATGGTGGCCAACGCCTCCGCCGCCCAGGGGATGCGCGTGATGATCTTCTTCTCCTTCTGGGGCGTGAACCTGCTGCGCGGCGACGAGCCCCGCGCCACCACCGAGGTCGGCCCGCGCGCCTCGCCGCTCCAGTCGATGATGAAGTGGATGATGCCGCGCGGCCCCGACCGCCAGCAGATGTCCAAGATGAACATGGGCGGGCTCGGCATGGCCATGATGCGGTTCTTCATGCGCAAGCAGAACGTGCTCGGCCTCAAGGAGCTGCTCGCGGAGGCCGCCCAGCAGGACGTGCGCTTCTGCGTGTGCACCATGAGCATGGGCATCATGGGCATCGACAAGCGCGACCTCATGGACCTGTCCAACATCGAGTACGGCGGCGTCACCACCTTCTCCGAGCGCGCCCGCCGCTCCGCCCTGAGCCTGGTTTTCTGAGTGACCCTGCCGACCCTCGCGCCGGCCGAGCTCGCCGCGCGCACCGACATCCCCATCGTGGACATCCGCCCGGTCGCCGAGCGCGAGGCCGGCCTCGGCTGGATCCCGGGGTCGGTGTGTGTACCGCCCGAGGCGCTCCTCGATCGTGCGTTCGCCCAGGACTGGCCGCCGTCCGCGCCCCTCGCGCTGGCCTGCCTCTCCGGCCGCCGGAGCGCCGCGTTCGCCGTCGCGCTCACGAGCCGCGGCTGGACCCGCGTCCACGACCTCGCGGGCGGCCTCCTCGCGTGGCGGGCCGAGGGCCTCCCTGTCGCCGGCGAGGACACCGCGGCCTTCACCCAGGCCGCAGGCCCCCTCTCCCGGCGCGCGGTCGAGCGCGAGCTCGTCTCCTGCTTCGTCGCCGAGGCCGTGCTGGTGGAGGTCGAGCGCGACGACGAGGGGCCGCTCGCCCTCGACCCCGTCGCGGTCGTGCGCGAGTCGCTCACGAGGGTCGGCGTGGAGGACCACCTCACGGTCCGCGACGTGACCCGCGTCCTGGATCGCCTCGCCGCGGCCGCGCGCGCGCACGGGCACGCGCCCGGGACCATCGCCGCCAACGTCGATCGCCTCCTGCGAATGGCCGGGACGGGGGAGTGGTCGGCGCGGTAGGGCGCGCGTCGTCGCACCCTGACGCGGTCCAGGGCTCGGGTTCGGGGCGGCTGCTCCGCACCGCGGCGACGTCGGGGCGGGGTGTCGGCGTCGGTGGTTCCCGCTCCGCCGATCGGGCGACGACGACGTGGTGGGGGGCGCCCCCTCGTGGCAGGAGGACGGGCTCGCGCTCGCGGTCGCAGCCGCAGGGTGCCGACGGTGGCCGCGGAGCGGAGGGCCAGGCAGGCAAGCGCGCGGTCAAGCTCCGGCGTGCACGCGATGACGGACACATCCGCGAGTCGTCCGTCCACGTGCGGGAAGTCCGTGGGCTCCACGCGGCCCCGTGACCCAGCGCGCTTCGAACGCTGAAAGCGCACCTGCGAGGCTGCCCAGGCGGGGGCGGGCGCGCGGGTCGGGCGCCGGGTGCTCCCCCGCCCGAAGCCCCAAGGCATGGGTCGCAGGTCGTTTCCCACGCACCCGCGCGAAATGGCGCCCCCGGCGCGATTCGAACGCGCGACCGACAGCTTAGAAGGCTGTTGCTCTATCCGGCTGAGCTACGGGAGCGTCCATGCGGCATAACCAGCCCGCGACCATCCGGCGCCCCGCGCGCCGCACCGCCGGGGCCCGTCCCCCGATCCTGTGCCTGGCGGGCCTGCTCTTGCTGGCGGCCTGCACGGGTGCGGACGAACCTGCGATCCGACGCAGCGGGACGCGGGCGGCCGGGGGCGGCTCCGGGGTCGACTCCGCGGGGGACACCGGCCCGACGGACACCGGGGCCTCCACCGGCCCCTGCCCGGCCGAGATGGCGCTGGCCGGGGCCGCCTGCGTGGACCGCTGGGAGGCGCGGATCGCCGAGTGGTCCCCCTACGAGGTGCCGAGCGGCGGGGCCGCCGTGAGCGAGCCGGGGGTGGTCCCCCAGGCCTACGTCAGCGGCGAGGTGGCGGCCGCAGCGTGCGCGGCGGCCGGGAAGCGGCTCTGCTCGCTCGAGGAGTGGATGCGCGCGTGCGGCGGGCCCGACGGGACGACGTGGCCCTACGGTGACACCTACGCGCCGGGCGCGTGCAACGACAGCTACGCGGGCGGCCACCCCGTCATCGACTACTTCGGTACGAGCGAGGGAGTCTGGGACACCGAGCACATGAACGATCCGGGCATCAACCAACAGCCCGGCACGGTGGATGCCACGGGATCCAACACCGGGTGCGTGACGCCGGAGGGCCTCTTCGACCTGCACGGGAACGTCCACGAGTGGATCGACGACCCGGCCGGCACGTTCAAGGGCGGCTTCTACGCCGACGCCTCCCTCAACGGCGCGGGGTGCGGCTACACCACCACGGCGCACTCCTTCGACTACCACGACTACAGCACCGGCTTCCGCTGCTGCGCGGATCCTCGCGCGCCCTGAATCGAGTCCCCGACGTTTTTTGACAGTTGCGCGCCGCGCCTCTTTGTCACGCCGGGACGTGCCACCAACCAATGCCGCACGAAGCACCGTGCACGCGGGACCGGACATTTTGGCATCCGTACGCGCCCACCGCGCGCCGAGGCGCCCGCGGGGGGCTGCAGCCGCGGCGACACGACGACTCGATGCCGGAGATCGGCCCCCCATGCCGCACCTCGGCCGGCGGCCGCCCCTACGGGCGAACCCGTAGTGTCCGCATTCCATGCACTCGATCGGCGCGCGTGCGATACTCGCAGGCGCCATGAATACAGTTGCGCGCGGACTTATCCTGCCAATCATAGATTGGGCCCGAGCCAACGGGCACGAGTGCCATGACCTGTTCGACGGGCTGCCATTGGACGAGGCGGCCCTGAGGAACGACGTCCGTAGGATCGACTGGGCTGATTACATCGCGCTCCACGAGCGCCTCGCGCGCGCCGTCGGCGGGGTCGACCGCCTCGCCGAGCTCGTGGAGAGCCTACCCACACCGGCCGTCGATTGGTTGCTGCGCTCGCTCGACAAGCCCTCCCAGGTATACCGGATGTGGAGCAACCTCGCTCCGCTCCTCTGGGGGTCGTTGCGGCTCGACGTGGAGGAGCGCGCGGACGGCGCGGTGCACCTGTCGGTGCAGCTACCCGACGACATCCCCGACGCGACGGTGTGGTTCCGCACGTGCACGGGGCTCATCGCGGCCATGGTGAAGCACCTCGACGTCCCGCGCACCAAGGTCGAGGTCGTCCGCATCGCGACGCACGCCGCCGAGTGGATCGTGCGCGCTCCCAGTCGCGCGGGCGCCACCGCCGACCCCGCGGCGCCGGCCACCCTGGCCTACCTCTCCGACGTGGGGGCCTCCTACCAGGAGGCGGTCCGCCAGCTCGAGGAGGCGCGGCAGCGCCTCGCCCGCGAGACTGGGGCCCTGACCCTCGCCCAGGCCGGCACGCTCTTCATCCTCGACGGGGCGCGGCAGGTCGTGTGGACGAGTGACGCGGGCCGCGCCTGGCTCGCGGCCAACCCGGACGGGGAGAGCCGCCTCCGCGCGGCAGTGCGCGGCGGGGGCGATCCGCTCCTCCACGCGGTCCCGCTGCAGAAGCCGCCGGGGCATCACCTCGTGGCGCTCCAGGACCCGACCCGCGACTTCGAGGATCGCATCGCCACGGCCACGGAGGCCTGGCAGCTCACCCGCGCCCAGGCCCAGGTGCTCCGCGGCGTGGTGCGCGGCCTGTCCAACAAGGAGATCGCGTCGAGCCTCGGGAACGCCGAGGCCACGGTCGAGGTGCACGTCACGCGCCTCCTCCGGAAGGCGGGCGCGACCGGGCGCACGGCGCTCGTGACGCGGTTCTGGGGAGGCGCGCGCGCGGAGTGACCCGACGGTCACGGCCGCACGGGAACCTCCACCACCTGGCCCTCCGCGACCACGAACACCCGGTCCCCGGGCGTGGCGCGGATGCCCACCCCGCCCGTGAACGCCCCGAACGCAGGCAGGACGCCCACCCGCGCGCCGACGTGGAAGCACGGTAGCCGCAGCCCGTCCCCTCGCCCCCGCAGCGTCACCATCGGGTGCAGGTGCCCCGCCCAGGTGTAGGCGCCGGGCATCGGCTCGGGCGCGTGCGTGAACACGAACGGCCCCTCGCGGAGCGTCCCCGTCACGTCCTCCACGTCCCAGGCCGGCGGGAGGACGGGGGCATGCCGATCGTGGTTCCCGCGCACGAGAAGGAGCGGCACGCGGCAACGCGCCCGCCACGACGCGACCGCCTCGATGGCCGCGGGGAGGAGCCGCCCGTGCACGAGGTCGCCCAGCACCAGGAGCCGCTCCGCGCGCGTCCGCTCGAGCGCGCGCTCGAGCCGCGCGAGGTCGTCCGCGAGGATGCCCGCCGGAACCGGGATCCCGTGCGCGTGGAAGGTCTCGACCTTCCCCCAGTGCAGGTCGGCCACGACGAGCGTGCGGGCACCCGGCCACCACACGGCGCGCTCGGGCAGGAGCTCGACGTCCTCGCCGGCTACGCGGATTCCCACTGGCGCTTCATCCGCTCGATGCGGTCCAACAGGGTCTCCATCGACGCGGCGTCCACCGCGAGGCGCTCCACCACCAGCGGGAAGGCGAGCGGGCTCGGGCGAGCCGTGTCGACACATTCCAGGGGTGCGGCCGCCAATCGCTCGAGCGCCGCCACGAGGCGGTCCTGCTCGAACTGCTGCTCGATCACCTCCCGCCGCGCCTGCAACAGCAGCAGGTTCTCCGGGTCGTAGCGCCGGAACACGTCGAAGAGCAGCGATGCGCTCGACTGGATCTGCCGCATGGTGCGGCGTGCGTGTGCCGGCCCGGTCACGACGAGCCCGGCCACGCGCGCGATCTCCCGGAAGCGTCGCCGCGACAGCTCGCTGATGTTCACGCTCGCGAGGATGTCGTCGACGAGGTCGTCGCGCGAGAAGATCCCCGGCACCCCGACGAGCTCCTCGAAGGGGTACACGTCCGGCGTGAGGAGCTCGATGCCGTGGTCGTTGACCGCCATCGAGAAGGTGGCCGGGCACCGCCGGCCGAAGCGCAGCGCCAGGAGCGCGGCGAGGCCCTCGTGTACACGCCGCCCCTCGAAGGGGTACAGGAACAGGTGGTGGCCCTCGCGCGTGACGCAGCGCTCCGCGAGCACCCGGTCCGCCGCGGGCAGCCGGGAGATCGCCGCCTGGGCCTCGAACACCGGCTTTGCGGCCACGAGCTCGGGGGTGTCGGCCCGGCCCTCCCTCACCTCGTGCAGCACCCGCCGCACCGCGTGCCCGAGCGAGCCCGAGATGGGCAGCTTGTTCCCGGGCCAATGCGGCGTGTGGGTGGTGCGTTGCTTCGCGGGCCGCGCCCAGGCGACCATGTCCTGGATGCGCACGAGCTCGAGCGTCTTCCCCGCGAACACGAAGCGGTCGCCGGGGTTGAGGCGCCCGATGAAGTTCTCGTCGATGCTCCCGATGTTCCCGGCGCCCACCTGCCGGAGCAGCACCGTCGCGTCCCCGAGGATCGTCCCCACGTTCGCGCGGTGGAGCTTCGCGATGTCCGCCTCCGGCACGCGGTAGCGGCCGTCCACGAGCGACACGCGGCGATACTCGCGGTACGCCCCGAGCGTCGCGCCCCCGTCGCGCACCAGCGCGAGCGCCCACGCGAGCTCCTCGGCGGAGAGATCCCGGTACGACCAGGCGCTGCGCACCTCGGCGAGGATCTCCTCCTCCGTGAAGCCGCCGCCGAGCGCGCAGGTGACGAGGTGCTGGGCGAGCGCGTCGAGCGGCTTCGAGAGCGGCCGGCGGGGCTCCACCTCGCCGTGCGCGAGCGCGTCCCGCACCGCGGCGATCTCCACGAGCTCGAGCGTGTTGGTCGGCACGCAGAGGATGCGACACGTGGCGCCGGGCCGGTGCCCCGAGCGCCCGGCCCGCTGCGTGAGCCGCGCGATCCCCTTGGGCGAGCCGATCTGCACCACCCGCTCGATCGGCGTGAGGTCGACGCCCAGGTCGAGCGACGCCGTGCACACCACCAGCCGCAGCGCGCCCGACTTGAGGCCGGCCTCCACGCGCTCGCGCTCGTCGAGGTCGACGGAGCCGTGGTGGAGGCCCATGTGCTCCGCCCACTCCGGCTTGCGACCCAGGATCTCCTGGAACCAACGCTCCGCCTGGGAGCGCGTGTTCGTGAACACCAGCGTGGGCACCGCCGGATCCAACGCCGCGACCAGCAACGGCGCCATCTGGATCCCCAGGTGCCCCGCCCAGGGAAAGGCGTCGACCGACGCCGGGATCAGGCTCTCGATGACGACCGGCCGCGGGATGTCCGCGCGCACCAGCGTGGCCTTGCCGGACGTGCCGACCGCGGCCTGGGCGGCCTCCGCCGCGTTGCCCACCGTCGCGGTGAGCGCCCAGGTCCGGAGCCCCGGCGCGAACGCGCGCAGCCGCGACAAGGCGAGCTCCACCTGCGTGCCGCGCTTCGCGTCGATCATCTCGTGCCACTCGTCCACGATGACCGCCCGAAGGCCGGCGAAGCGCTGCCGCGCGTCCTCCTCGGTCAAGAGCAGCGAGAGCGACTCGGGCGTCGTCACCAGCACCTCGGGGAGCCGCGCCTTCTGCCGGGCCCGCGTCGCGGACGACGTGTCGCCCGTGCGGCTCTCCACGCGGAGCTTCAGCCCGAGGGCGTCGACCGGCGCCCGGAGCGCCGCCTCCACGTCCCGCGCCATCGCCCGGAGCGGGCTCAGGTACAGGATGCTCCCGCCGGTGGCCGCGATCTCCGCCAGCGGGCCCAGGTACGCGGCGTAGGTCTTCCCCGCGCCCGTCGGCACCTGCACGATCCCGCTCTCGCCGCGCAGGAACGCCGCCCACGCCTCCTCCTGGAAGGGCATGGGCACCCAGCCGCGGCTCGCGAACCACCCCCGGAGGCGCTCCAGCATGGGCTGCGCGTCCATGTCAGGCCTTCGCGCGCACGAGCGCATGCAGCCGCTCCAGCGTGTCGGCCTGGTCCGGCGGCTTGTCCTTTCGCCAGCGCAGGATGCGGGGAAAGCGCACCGCGAGCCCCGACTTGTGCCGCGTCGACGGCGCGATCCCCTCGAAAGCCACCTCGAACACCTGCACCGGCTCGACCGACCGCACCGGCCCGAAGCGCTCGCGCGTGTTGCGCCGGATCCAGCGGTCGAGCTCCTCGATCTCCGCGTTGGTCAGGCCCGAGTAGGCCTTCGCGACCGGGAGCAGCGCGCCGTCGTTCCACACCGCGAACGTGTAGTCGGTGAACAGCCCCGCGCGCTTCCCGTGGCCGGCCTGCGCGTACACGAGCACGCCGTCCATCGTGAGCGGAGCGATCTTCCACTTCCACCAGGGCCCCCGCGTGCGCCCGACCCCGTAGGGTGCGTCGCGGCGCTTCAGGAGCAGGCCCTCCACCCCCCGCTCGCGCGCCTCCGACCGCAGGGAGGCGAGCCCCTCCCACGTGGGCGCGACGACCTCCTCCGAGAGTCGGATCGTCGGCCCCAGCGGCGCGACCAGTCGGGCCAGCCGCGCCCGCCGCTCGTCGAGCGGGAGCCCGCGGACGTCGACGCCGTCGTCCTCCAGCAGATCGAAGGCCACGAGCGCCACCGGCGCGGCGTCGAGCGCCTTCTTGTCGAGCTTCTTGCGCCCGATGCGCGTCTGCATGTCCGCGAAGGGCAGCGGCGCCTCGCCCCGCCAGGCCAAGAGCTCGCCGTCGATCACGGTGCCGACCGGGAGCCGCGCCGCCACGCCCGCCACCTCGGGAAAGCGGTCCGTGACGAGCTCCTCCCCGCGTGACCAGACGCAGAGCGTACCCTCGCGCCGGATCACCTGGGCACGGATGCCGTCCCACTTCCACTCCGCGAGCCAGTCCGCCGGCTCGCCGAGCGTCCCGGGGTCGGCCTCCAGCGGGCTCGCCAGGAAGAACGGGTACGGCCGCGTGCGGTCCTCCACCGTCGCGTCGGGCTCGAGCAGGGCCCGGAACCCCTCGGCGGAGGGGTCCCAGGTGCCCATGAGCCGGTGCGCGAGCGTGGCCGGCGGCACCCCGGCCACCTCGGCTAGGGCGCGCACCACGAGCGTGTGCGACACCCCCACCCGGAACGCGCCCGTGAGCAGCTTCGACAACACGAACAGCTCGCGCCCCGTGAGCGCGCCCCACCAGGCCGCGAGCGCGGCGCGCTGCTCCTCGGGGGCCATGCGAGGCAGGCGCGTGATGCGCTCCATCCAGGCGTCGAGCGGGAGCTCGGCCTCCGCCGGGTCCTCGGCGCCCCGGTCGAGCAGGAGCGACAGCGTCTCGGCCGTGTCGCCGACCGCGGCGTGGCACTCCGCGAACATCCACGGCGGGAGCCCCGTGGCGTCGAGCGCGGCCGCGAGGAGCTCCTTGGTGGGCAGCAGGCGCTTGAGCCGGTTGCCCGTGAGGAACCACAACGCCCAGGCGGCCTCCGCCGGGTCGGCGTCCCGGAACCACGCGACCATCACCTCGACCTTCCGGTTGGTCGACGTCGTCTGGTCGAGCGCGTCGTAGAGGAGGGCGAAGCGCCTCATCCGGCGCCCTCCCCGGGCCCGACCTCGTCGGTCTCACCCTCCCACGCGGTCGGGAGCACCCGCGCGTCGCGCCCCCCCTCGACGAGCCAGCGAACCAGCGGCTCGGGCGCCCCATGTGTCACGAGGATCCGCTCGGCGCCCGACTCGTCGATGGACTGCAACAACGCCGGCCAGTCCGCGTGGTCCGAGAGCACGAACCCGCGGTCGACCGACTGCCGCCGGCGCGCGCCGCGGATGCGCATCCACCCCGACGCCATCGCCGTCTCCGCGCCCGGAAAGCGCTTCATCCACGGCCCGCCGCCGGGGCCGGGCGGCGCGATCACCAGGTCCCCAGCGAACTTGTGGCCCGCGGGTGCGTCCGACACGCGCGCGGTCGGCAGCATCGCGACCCCGGCGTCCCGGTAGATCCCGACGATCGCGTCGACGGCGCCGTGCAGCCACACGGTGCGGTCGGTGAGCCGCGCCAGCTCGGCGAGCACGCGCTGCGCCTTCCCGAGCGCGTACGCGAAGAGCACGGCGGGGCGCCCGGCCTCGCGCGCGGCGTCCCACCACGCGAGGATCTCCGCGGCGACCTCGTCCGGCGGCCTCCAGCGGTAGATCGGCAGGCCGAACGTCGCCTCCGTGACGAACACGTCGCACCGCACGGGCTCGAACGGCGCGCACGTCGGGTCCGGCGCGCGCTTGTAGTCGCCCGACACGACCCACACCTCGCCGCCGCGCGCGAGGCGCACCTGGGCCGAGCCGAGCACGTGCCCCGCCGGGTGGAGCGACACGTCCACGTCCCCGATGCGGCGCACCTCGCCGTAGGCGGTGCCCTCCAGCCGAGCGTCTTCGCCGAGGCGACGGCGCAGGATGGGCAGCGACACGTCCGTCGCGAGGTAGGCGCCCGACCCCGGGCGCGCGTGGTCCGCGTGCGCGTGCGTGAGCACGGCGCGGTCCACCGGCTGCCAGGGATCCAGGTAGAAGCCGCCGGCCTCGCACCAGAGACCCGCCGGCGTCGGCCGAAGCAGGGCCTCGCGCATCGGCCCCCAAGTAACGGGTGGGTGAACAGAAGTACAGCTCATCGGTGGAGTCGCGACGCGCGATACACCGCGATACATCGTGGGGGATGTCCGCCCTCGAACCCACCGCGACCGTGCGGCTCGACAAGTGGCTCCTCGCCGCCCGCCTGTACAAGACGCGCACCCTCGCCCAGGAGGCGTGCGATGGCGGGCACGTGGCCGTGAACGAGCGCGCCGCGCCGCCGGCGAAGGCCCTCAAGGTCGGCGACATGGTCGTCGCGCTGACGCCCGGCGGGCGCAAGATCCTCAAGGTGGTCGGCCTCGGCGAGAAGCGCGGCCCCGCCGCCCTCGCGCGCACGCTCTACGAGGACCTCACGCCGCCCGAGCCGCCCTCCGACGAGCCGCTCGCGCTCCGCGAGCGCGGCGCCGGCCGGCCCACCAAGCGCGACCGCCGGCTCATCGACCGCATCCGGGACTGGTAGCCGCCGGGCGCGCCCCCGCGGCCGCCGCGCGGTAGAGTCGCGCGATGCCGGGGGCCCTCCGCAACGCGCTGACCACCCACGCGGGCCCCGCGGCCGTGTTCTGCGCCGTGGCCGCGCTCCTCTGCGCGCCGGTCGCCGCGAACCCGACCGGGCTCGCGCTCGGCCACCCCGCGAACGACGTGTGGAACCACATCTGGGGCTTCTGGTGGGTCGCGGACGCGCTCACGCAGGGGCAGCTCCCCGTCCGCACCGACCTGCTCGCCTGGCCGACGGGCGGGAGCCTCTGGTTCATCGACACCTTCAACGCGCTGGCGGTCCTCCCGGTGACGCTGCTCGCCGGCCCCGTCGCCGCCTACAACGCCGCCATCTTCGCGAACTTCGCGTGGTGCGGCCTCGGCGCCTATGCGCTCGCGCTCCAGGTCGCGCGCAGCCGCGCCGGCGCCACGCTCGCGGGCGTGGCCTACATGAGCTGCCCGCACCTGCTGGGGCAGGCCTACAACGGCATCACCGAGACGCTCTCGGCCGGCTGGCTCCCGCTCTCGCTCGCCGCGCTCCTCGCCGCGCGCGCCGACCCGCGCCCGCGCCGCGCCGTCCTCGCGGGCGTGACCTTCGGCCTCACCGCCTTCGCCAACTGGTACTACGGGCTCTTCGCGGCGCTCGTGGGGGGCGCCGTCCTGGCCTGGGACCTCGCGCGCGCCCTCCCCCGCCCGGATCGGTGGGCGCGCCTCCGCGCCGCTGCCCCGCCGCTGCTGCTCGGCGGCGTCGCGTCCGCGCTCGTCGCGGGCGGTCCCTTCGCGCTCTTCTACTCGTCGATGGGCGCCGCCGACGCCGTCGTCACCCGCGATCCCGCGTTCGTGTGGATGACGCTGGTCATGCACAACATGACCGACGTCGTGTCGCTGTTGCGCCCGGGCAAGCACTACTCGCCCGACCTGAAAGCCCTCTTCGACGAGGACCTGCTCGTCGTGGTCTACCTGGGGCACGCGCTCCTGTGGCCCGCCCTGCTCACGCTCGCCACGGGGTGGCGGCGCTTCGTGCGGCCGTGGGCGCTCTTCGCGGCGGCCTTCACGCTGCTCGCGCTCGGCCCCTTCCTCTTCGTGGCCGGCGCGTACGTGCAGGTCTCCGGCGGCTGGATCCCCCTCCCCTTCCTCGCGCTCTTCGACGCCTTCCCGCTCTTCTCCCGCATCTCGCACGCCTACCGCTTCGTGGTCGGGGCGTCCCTCGCGCTCTCCGTCATGCTCGCGTGGACGGTGCGCGCCCTCGCCGAGCGCGGCTTCCCCGCGCCGCTGGCCGCCGCCTGGATCGCGGCGCTGCGCCTCGTCGAGGCCCTGTGGCTCTCCCCGGCGCCCTTCCCGCTCCCCACGTCCGAGGCGAGCGTCCCCGCGGCCTACGCGCAGCTCGACGGCGGCGCGGTCCTCGACCTCCCCGTCAGCCTCCCGGTCCTCGCCCGCTCCCGTTACGGCCTCCACCAGCTCGTGCACCGCGGGCCGATGCCCTACGGGCTGAACGACCCCTCGCCCGTCTACCTCTACCTGAACCGCTACACGCGCTACCTCATCGAGCTCGAGCGGAGCACGGTCGCGTTCCTGCCCGCGGAGCTCCCGGCGCTGGACCTCGCGCTCGCGCAGGCGGAGCTCGAGTCGAACGGCCTCCGCTGGATCGTCGTCCACCGCGCGGAGTACCCGCCGGCCCAGTACCCGAAGGTGGTCCAGCTCCTCGACCTGACCGCCACGCCCACCTGGGATGACGGTGACACACGCGTGTATCGGCTCGGCGAGGCGACGACTGGATCCCGCTGATCGGCGTCGCGCCCGGGAGCGACTCGTCGGGGTCCGCGCCGGTGAGGGTCAGGAGAAGGACGAGCTCCGGCGCTGGCCCACCTGCGCGGAAGAGGGCACATAGGCAGGATGTACCTGCTCCTGCTGGCGGCCTGCGACACGGACCCGTACCGCGACTGGCCCGACCCCGACACGGTGTTCCCCTGGGTCTACACGCCCGAGGAGGAGCTGGAGCCGTACGAGGAGGTGCGCTGGGAGACCGAGACGTGGGACCCGTCCACCGACACCGAGATGGCCGGCTACTACCTCCAGAAGGCCCTGCTCCACCGGCCCGGCGCGCCAGAGGAGTCGCTCGCCCACTTCGAGGTGATGCGCGACACGTTGCCGGGGGTATCAGCGGGTGTGTCGCTCTCTTTCGTGGGCGACGTGATGTGGGTCGGCGACAACTGGTCGGCCTTCGCGCTCCCGGCCGCCGGCCTGCTCGACGGCGAGCTGCGCGTCGGCAACCTGGAGACGCCGACCTCCCCGGGTGACGCCACCGAGCCCGCCGAGCTCGGCCTGTACCGCTTCAACGCGCCGCCCGAGATGCTCGACGCGCTCCCCCTCGACGTCCTCCAGCTCAACAACAACCACAGCCTCGACGTCGACGACGTCGGCCTCGAGGCGACCGCCGAGGAGGTCGAGGACCACGGGTACGTGGGCATCGGCGTCGACCGGCACGCCATCGTCGAGGTCGGCAAGCGCCGGATCGCGCTCCTCTCCTACACCTGGGGGCTCAACCGGCGCGACATCGGCTCGGCGCACGACCTCTTCGTGGTGCCGTTCGGGCACCTCCACGAGGAGATCGACCTGGGGGGGATCGGGGACGACATCGCGGCCGCCCGGGCCGACGGCGCCGACACGGTCGTGGTGCTGCCGCACTGGGGCTTCGAGTACGAGTACTACCCCGACCCGCACTTCCTGCAGCTCGCGCGCCGCATCGTGGAGCGCGGCGCGGACGTGATCGTCGGCTCGGGGCCTCACGTCGCGCAGCCCGCCGAGCTCTGCCACGTCAACGATCCCGCGGTGGTGCCCGGCGTCGGAACGTGCAGCCTGCGCACCACGGACGGTGTGCCCCGCACCGCCGCGATCCTCTACAGCCTGGGCAACTTCGGGACGACCATGCCCACGCTCCCCGCGCAGGCGGGCATCGTCGCGACCGTGACCGTCGATCCCGACGTCACCGGGCTCGGCTGGGCCGCCGCCGTCACCCTCGACGGGGAGAGCGGGCCCGAGGTGTGGCCGCTCGCGGACGTGCTCGGCGACTCGGCGCGCGCCGACGAGGCGGAGCGGCTCGACGCGCACCTGGGCACGGGGTGGAAGCGGTAGCGCCGGTTCAGCAGCGGCGGCGCACGAAGAGCGCGGGGAGGAGCAGGACGGGCGCGAGCGCGGCCCCGCCTCCGCAGCCGCAGGTCTCGGCACCGGATGTGTCGTTCGGTGTGTCGGATGTGTCGGTGTCCGCCGGGGCGGTGTCGGCCGTGTCCTCGGGGCCGGGATCCAGGCCCGCCTCCACCCGGTCGATGCGCACGACGAAGGCGTAGTTCTCGAGCTCGCGGGTGTAGGAGACGACGAGGGTGTCGTCCGAAAACGCGAGCCACGGCTGCATCCCGCCGTTCGGCGGCGTGTTGGCCGACACCTGCACCTGCTCCAGGAAGCGCCAGTCGGCGTTGAACACCGAGAGGAACACGTCCCCGTCCTGCGCCGTCCACCCCTCCGCGTCGTCCCGCGCCATGTGCGCGACCACCCAACGGTTCCCGACGCGCGCGAGCCCCTGCGACCAGTAGGCGCGCAGCCCCGGGGGCGACACGTCCTGCAGGTGCGGATCGACGAGCGCGAGCGTCTCGAGGTCGTACTCGCGCGCGCGCAGGAAGTCCGTGTCGGCGCCGCGGAAGCCCACGATGCCGACCGTGTCTCCGTCCCTGTAGAGCGAGGAGCCGGTGACGATCGTGAGGCCCTCCGGCTCGACGACCCGCACCGGCGCGAGGTCCTCGCCGAGCTCCACGAGGCGGTAGCCCACGAAGCTGTCGGGCTCGAAGAACGCGGTGGCGACGAAGCCGTCGGTGCAGAGCGCGGGCATGTCGCGGTGCTCCTGCAGCGGCTCGGCCTCGTAGAGGTCGCGCGTCGCGAGGAGCGACAGGTCGGCGCCGTAGCGGAACGTGGTGGCGGAGTCGTCGAGCCGGTTCACGGAGCGCGACGCGACGTGGAGCCAGGTCCCGTCCGGGCAGGCCGCGATCGCGTGGTCGACGAGGTCACCGCGCCCGGTGAGGCTCCGAAGCGCGGAGAGGTCCGGCCGCAGCTCCGCGTCGAGCGGCACGTGGTGGTAGTCGCCGCCCGCGGCGAAGAAGAAGTGCCAGCCGTCCTCGGCGGGAAACACGCGGCCCCAGTTGCCGGCGCGGCCCACGTCGATGTGGGTCTCCGGCCCGACCTCGAGGACGAGGCTCCCCGCCAGCGCGCCGGGCACCAGCAGGGCGAACACTCAGCCCCCGACCACGTTCGCGGCGGGCACCAGCACCACGCCGTCGCGCGGCCCCACGTCCACGGTGACCGTGCCATCGCCCGCGACGGTGAAGGTGCGGTCGCTCCCCTCGGGGAACACCTCCACGAGCTCGGTGCCGGGCGCGAACGACACGGGCATGCCGCTCCCGCCGTAGGCGGTGTGGCTCTCGTGGTCGTCGGACGTGTTGATCACCACGAGCACGCTCTCGCCCTCGTAGCTCCGCTCGAACGCGAGGATGTTCGAGTCCTCCTCGCCATCCACCCGGTCGGTCACCCAGCGGATCGTGAAGTCGCCGCGGCGCAGCGGCGCGTAGGCCTTGCGCAGCGCGGTGAGGGCGGCGGTGTGCTGGAACAGGTCCCCGTCGGTGTCGTACTGCGAGAGCCAGAGCGGCTCGCGGTTGGCCGGGTCGTTGCCACCGGCAAACCCCTGCTCCGTGCCGTAGTAGAGGCAGGGGATGCCGTCCTGCGTGAGCAGGTAGGTGAGCGCGCTCTTGAGCGCGGGGACGCTGTCCTTGTCGAAGAGGAAGCGCGGGATGTCGTGGTTGTCCATGAAGTTCACGAGGATGTCGCGCGGCGCCAGCCCGGCGCCGCGGTCGTGGGCGGTGGTGCCGAAGTTGGTGTCACGCGCCTCGAGGAGCGACTGGACCTTGGTCGTGGGTTGGTTGTTCTTGAAGACGTCGTCGTAGATCTGGTACTTCTGCGAGAAGTACACCACGCTGTCGACCTCCTGGTCGAGGGTGTAGCTGCCGATGAGCTGGTCGTCCCCGTCGAAGGACTCCCCGAACATCAGGAACCTCTCCTTCCCGATGGCCGCGCAGCGGTCGCGCACCGCCGGGCAGAACTCCTGCCAGAAGTCGTGCTCCACGTGCTTGAGCGTGTCGATGCGGAAGCCGTCGAGGTTGGCCGCCTCGATCCAGTAGGTGTACACGTCGATGAGCGCCGCGCGCACGTCGGGATGCTCGGTCTTGAGATCCTTGAGCCCGCCGGGGAAGTCGCCGTACACCACCTGCTCGAAGTCGCCCCAGTTGGTGACACGCCCGCGCTTGTTGTACCAATCGTCGTTCCAGAATTCCGGCGGGTTCGGTGGAACGCGGTTGATCTCGGGCATCTCCACCCAGCCGAGCGGCGCCTCCCCGCTCTCCCCGAGCGACGTCCACCCCTGGATGCCACGCCCGTCGTACGCCGGGTCCCACTCGGTCACGATGTCCACCGTGTCCGAGCCGTCGGTGGAGTAGTACGTCGTGATGTCGGCCTGCCCGTTGCGGTTGATGTCGTAGTAGAAGAGCTGGCCGACGTGGTTGACGACGATGTCCAGGACGACCTTGATGTCGTTCTGGTGCATGACGTCGACCATCTCCCGCAGCTTGGGCAAATCCCCCCAGTGCGGGTTCACGTTGAGGAAGTCCTGGGTCCAGTAGCCGTGGTAGCTGCCGTTCCCGGCGTCCTCCTCCACGTTCACGACGACCGGCGAGATCCAGATCGTGGTGACACCCAACGCCTTCAGGTAGTCGACCTTGTCGATGATTCCCTGGTAGTCGCCGCCCATGTAGCGGGACAGGTTGGTGTCGTCGTAGGTGACGTTGTAGTCGTTGTTCACGTCGCCGTTGGCGAAGCGATCGACCAGCAATTGGTAGATCACCTCGTCGCGCCAGTCCTCGACGTGGTTGGTGATCTCCGGCGCCGTGGCGTACGGAGAGGGGTCGGCGCAAGCCAGGAGCGCGAAGAGCGTCACGCGCGCCTCCGACGGAGGGAGAGGAGGGGGAGGAGGAGGAGGGCGGCGGACTTCCCGTCGCCGCAGCCGCAGTCGCCCGGGTCGTCGTAGCTGGTCTGCGGAGGCGCCTCGCAGGCGGCGTCCGCCGCGTCGCGGCCGTGCATCGCGAGGAGGTAGGCACCGGCGCCGAAGCCCAACATGGGGGCCGGCCCGGCGAAGTCGGCGTCGTCGGGATCGAGCAGCTCGGGGATGATCCGGTTGTTCGCAGTCGCCTGGGCGGTCACCCAATCCTCGAGCACCTCGGCGTCCTCGGCCCGGCAGGAGCGCCGGAGCGCCTCGGCGAGCCGGAGGTCGATCACGATCCACTCGTGCTCGTCGTAGGTGCTGCCGTCGTCGTTGCGGTGGTACCCCGTGCCGCTCGCGACCTTCAGCTCGCGGTCCCACGCATCGAGGGAGGCGGCGAAGCTCTCCGAGCGCGCGTCGAGGATGCCGTGGTTGAACACCTCGACGGCGGCGAGGTCGAGGTACCCCTCCCCCGCCCCGAGCTCCTCCCGGCTGCCCGCGAGCACGCCTGCGGCATCGACGAGGTGCTCCTCGATCGCGGCCGCGATCTCGTCCGCAGACGCCCGATACGTATCAGCGCGTGTATCACCGAGCGTATCGGCGATGTCCGCCGCCGCCCGGAGCCCCACGACCGCCCACGCCGACGAGTAGGTGAACTGCTTCTGCTTGCCGTTCCAGTGCCGCTCCCAGATGGACGAGTCCGGCAGCAACAGCCCCGTGTTGGGATCGACGAGCCGCACGAGCACGTCCGCCACGCCGTCGAGCGCGCGCGGCGCCACGTCGTCGTAGAGCGTCGGGTCGTCCTCCACGACCTGCCCGAGCGCCCAGAGGTACAGGCCGAAGTTGTCGTACTCGATGTTGGGTCCGTCGGCGTCGAGGTCGGTCCACTCGGTGCCGTCACCGTACACGCGGCACACGCTCACGGCGTAGTCGGCGTCGCCGACGTAGGAGCGGTAGTCGCCGGTCTTCCCCTCCTGGATGAGGAAGCGGAGCGCGGCGGCAGCCTCCTCCTGGTAGCCGGCGGCGTCGAGCGCCGCGACCGCGTAGGCGCCATCGCGTACCCAGGTGATGTTCCAGATGTGCTGGAAGTCGCCGACCGGCGCGGAGAGCGGCAGCGACGCGGGGATCTGGCCGTAGGCGTCCCCCTCCTCCACCACCTGCGCCATCTTCAGGAACGCGAGCGCCTGCCGATACACGGCCGTCTCGTCCTCGGTGAGGCCGGCGGGGGGCGCGCCGCGCGCGTGGAACAGCTCCCAGAGCGCGCGCTCGTCCTCGACCCACTGCGCCGGGTCACGCCCGTCGACCCAGTCGTGGCCGACCGCGGAGGTGTGCACGCCGAAGGTCGCGGACTCGCCCGGCGCGAGGCTCGGCGTCGTGAAGCCGAACGCCGGGACCATGTCCTCGCCCGCGCCGTTGCAGCCGCCGCCGATCCGCGCGCCCGCGTTCACCGTGTCGTACACCGAGGCGCAGGACACGTCGGTGGCCCCGGGCGCGAACCAGGTGAGCGACACGTCCGAGCCTGTCTCGCCGATCTCCTCGGCGCTCGGGGAGGTGACCGTCTCCGTGCCGCCGACGTGCCAGTTGAGCAGCGCGACGAGCTGGAAGGGCTCGAGCGTGGTCGTCCCGGTGTTCACCACCTCGACCACCTGCGCGAGCCCGAAGCCCCCCATCGACATCGGCGCGAACGTGTACTCGATCACCTGGAAGTCGGCGTGTGTGCGCTCGACGCGGATGATCCCGGTGCCGTCCTCCAGTGATACATCCGATGTATCGGTGAGCCAGCCGTAACCGGACGGGCGCCCGGTGACGCCGAAGTAGCTGTCGTAGAGCACCTCCGGCGTCACGACGCCGGGGCTGTACTCCTGGTAGAGGTGCGGGTACGCGTCCGTGACGCGGTCGTCGGTCCAGATGACCGCGCCGTAGCCGTTCGCCGTCACGAGCTTGGGGTAGCTGTAGTGCGGCGCGGCGGCGCCGAGGAGCAGCGTGATCGCGAACATGCCGCCTCCTACCGGTAGCTCTGGGAGTTGATCCACCACTCCGCGCCGATGCCCACGAAGTGCTGGACGGGGCGCGCCGACCGCGTGTCACGGTCCGCGTACCAGGAGCGCGCGTCGTCGTTGAGCAGCGAGAGCGTGTACTGGAGCCGCACCTGGGGGCGCGCGAAGGTGCCGCGGCGCGGCTGGACCGCCGGGAGCAGCGACAGCTTCGTGATCTGCGGGGTGCCCTGGGTCTGGGTGCGCGGGTGCACCGACTCACGCCACACCCACTGGTGCGAGGCCTCCACGCCGACGGAGAGCCAGCGCGTCGGGTACACGCTCGGGCGCACCGCGGCGATCCACTCGTTGCCGTCGTCGAAGTCGACGTCCTCGCCGTCCGCGTCGGCCCAGCCGCGCCAATATGCGCCGCCCGCCACGCCCCAGCTGCCACCCTCGTGGTTGGCCGCCAACGCCACGAGGTCCTCGCGCGCGGAGCCGACCGAGCGCGACGTGTCGAAGCCGTCCGTCGGGACGGTCAGCTCGCCGGTGGCGGCGATACCCTGGGCGTGCTTGTAGAAGACGTGGGCGTAGCTGTCCTTCGCCCAGCCGAAGAGCGAGACCTCGCCGCCGAGCAAAAACCCCGTCTCGGCGGGGAGCGCCTGGGTGAGCGTGTCCTCGATCTCGCGCTCGCCGGCGGGCAGGGAGTGGAGCTCGCCGTAGAGCTTGGGGCGGAGCCCGAGGTCGCCGAAGTGGAAGGTGTGCGAGCCCTT
Source organism: uncultured Enterobacteriaceae bacterium (assembly GCA_964457335.1). GTDB lineage: Bacteria > Myxococcota_A > UBA796 > UBA796 > SXON01 > CAJBVW01. The sequence continues at coordinate 22,102 of CAYWGD010000058.1, forward strand.
CAACGACGCCACGGTGCGCTGCCGGTCGAGGATGGTGACCCACTCGGCGCCGACGCCACCCGGGAGCGTCTCCGCGTCCTGCTGGTACTGCCATTCGCCCGACGCCAGCCGGTTGAGGCCGACGTGCGCGGCGACGACCGTGTCCCCGCCGTGCCAGCTCGCGCCGCCGCCGACCGTGTTGAGCGAGTCGAGCGGCCAGAAGTCGAGGAGGTACACGTCGTCGCCGCGATACATCCGCGAGCCGGCCCAGACGTTGATCCCCTTCACGCCTACGTCCTCGGCCTGGACGTACAGGTTGCGGATCGCGAGGTCGGCGTCGAACTCGCCGTCGTAGTGGAACAAGTCACCGGAGAGCGCGGGTGTCACCAACACGCGGAAGGTGGGGCGCACCCCGGCCCCCTCCTTCCCCTCGGCGCCGGGCGTGATCTCCCAGCCGACGTCGAGCTCGAGGTAGGGGTCCTTCTCGAGCCGCGTGCCGTGCGCGACGAGGCTCGTGGGATCGCCCTGGCCGCCGGCGAGGTCGGTGCTGGCCTGCACGCGGCCGTAGGAGCCGACCACGACGTTGGATTCGCCGCCCCAGACGAGCGACACGAGCGCGAGCATCATTCGGGCACCAGCACGCGCGAGCCGAGCGCGGGGACGTTGACGGTGAGGGAGTCGCCGACGCTCTCGAACGTGTCGCCGGTCAGCACGTCGCGGTAGCGGCCGGTGGGGAGCCCCGCGAAGGCGAGGCCGTTCTGGACGGTGCGCTCGGCCGCGTCGCGGTTGAGCAGCACGAGCACGGCGTCATCCGCGCTCGTGCGCGCGTAGGCATAGAAGCCGGCCTCGCTCCCCCACCACTCGACGCGCTCGCCGGAAGACAACGCGGGGTGCTCCCGGCGGGCCTGCCCGAGCGCCTGCACGTGGGCGAGCACCATCGCCTCGTCGGCGGACAGGTCGTCCCCGAACCGCATCATCTGGCGGTTGTCCGGGTCGTTGAAGCCGGGGAGGCCGATCTCGTCGCCGTAGTAGACGAGCGGGAGGCCTTCGCTGGTGAGGAGGAACGTCCACGCGAGCATGAGCCGCTGGTAGGGCTCGGACCAGCCCGGCGCGGTGTCGGGCGTCCGGAGGGAGCCGTCTTCGCCGCAGGCCGAGTCGCCGTAGAGCGAGGCGATCTCGCCGGTGGCCTGCGGGATGAAGCGCGCGACGTCGTGGTTCCCGAGGAAGGTGCTCATCAGGTGGCCGGCGAACGACGCCTCGGAGTCGGCGAAGGTGTCCTGGAGCGAGCCGTCCCCGTTCGAGAGCCCGATCTCCTCGCGCGCGAACGCCGCCACGATCGCCCAGTACACGGGGAAGTCGAACTGCCCGTCGAGCTCGTCCTCGCCCACGTAGCTGAGGATGAGCCCGCGGTCGCCGGAGTAGGTCTCGCCGACGGTGTAGAAGTCCTCGACGTGCTCGAACTCCTCGCGGGCGCGCGTCGCGAAGTTGAAGAACACGCTGTGCGGCATGTGCTTCACCGCGTCGACGCGGTAGCCGTCGATGCCGTAGTCCTTCGCGAAGGCGACGGCGTCGTCGACCAAACGGACGAGCGGCTCGGTGTCGTAGTAGCGCACGTCCGGGAGGAAGCTGTCGAACCAGCACGTCTCGGGGATGTCGTTCCAGTTGTTCGCGTCGCCGCAGAGCGCCGGGTCGTTGAACCACTCGGGATGCTCGGCGTAGTACGGGTGGTCGACGTGCACGTGGTTGCCGACCCAGTCGGTGAGCACGCGCATGCCGCGGGCATGCGCCTCGTCCACCAACATCCGGAGCGTCGCCTCGTCCCCGAAGTGCTCCTCGACGCCGAAGGTGTCGTCGGGCCAGTACCCGTGGTAGCCGGAGTACGAGGTCTCGCAGGAGCCGTCCCACGCGCCCTCGGCGTTGTCCTGGGGCGCGGTGAGCCAGATGACGGTGACGCCGAGCTCGTCGAGGTAGTCGAGCTTGTCGATCACCCCCTGCCAGTCCCCGCCGAGGTAGTCCGTGCTGTCGGCGGACGTGCCCTCCGACACATCCCGGGATGTGTCAGCGTTCGCGAAGCGGTCGACGAACACGTAGTACATGAGCCCGCTCGACCAGTCGCGATCGTCGAGCCAGAACGGGACGTAGAGCTGCTCCGCGGCGCGGCCGAAGCGGTCCGTCACGTCGAAGCGGAGCGTGTGTCGCCCGTCCGAGAGTGTGTCACTCGTGTATCGGAAGCGCTCGCCGTCCCACGCCTCGACGGCCGCGCCGTCGAGCGTCGCGGTGGCGGACTCGATGTCGCCCGTCGCCACGACCTCGATGGTGACGGTGTCGGCGTCGCGGTCGACGTCCACCGACGCGATCGACAGCGTCGGGAGCGAGCAGTCCTCCACGACCACGAGGCTGTTGCAGCTACCCCCGTTCAGCGGGCACGACGGGTCCCAGGAGTAGCCCTCGTCGCACTGCGCCAGGCCCGCGGCGGGATCACACGCCCATGCCTCGGTGCCGGCGGTGTAGTCGGCCTCCACGAATTTGTAGGGGTACGCGCCCGGGGCGAGCTCCAGCGTGGCCGACCACGTGCCGTCCCCGTTGGCCGTGAGGGGGGTCGCGGTGGACAACCAGTCGTTGAACGCGCCGGCGACGAACACCTGGTCGGCGTCGCCGCGCGGGGTGTAGGTGAACGTCGTGGGGCACGCGCCGGCGGCCCCGCCGACGAGCACCTCGAGCTCGGTGGTGGCGGCGTTGTCGCAGGCGTCGGTGACGGTGAGCGCCACGCTCGTCTCGCCGGTGAACCCGCTCTCCGCGACGAGCGCGAGCGTGCCGTCGACGAGGGACACGACCACGCCGTCGTCCGCCTCGGCCGTGAACACGAGGTCCTCGCCGTCGTCGACGACGTGGCGGGCGAGGTCGAGCGTGACGCGCTCGTCCTCGCCGAGCACGAGGGGGTCGGGGCCGGTCCAGACCGGCGCGTCGTCTCCGCAACACGCCGACAGGAAGACGAGGATCGGGAGGAGTGCCCGCATCGCGCGACGGTATCTCATCCGTAGGGGCGAGGCTCACGACACGAGAGGGCGGGGGGCGTTGCGGGGGGCTCGCCCCCCGCCCCAAGAAGAAGAATACCTACCGACCTGCCAGCGCCCGCACGACGCCGAGGGCCTCGTCCACGTGCGCGCCCATGCGGATCTGCGAGGAGAAGGCGTGGCGCACGACGCCGGCGCGGTCGATCACGAAGGTGATGCGCCCCTCCAGGAAGCCGAGCGTCTTCTTCACGCCGAACGCGGCGCGCGCGGCCCCGCTCGGGTCGCTGAGCAGGCGGAACGGAAGGCGGTGGCGCCCGGCGAAGCGCGCGTGCGACTCGGGCGGATCGGCGCTCACGCCGACCACATCGGCGCCGGCGGCGAGGAAGTCCTCGTACTGGTCGCGGAAGGCGCAGGCCTCCGCGGTGCAGCCGGCCGTCTCGTCCTTCGGGTAGAAGTAGAGGACCAGCACCTTGTCGGCGTACAAGCTCCGGACCGGGACCGCCTCGCCGCCGGGGCCGACGAGGTCGACGTCGGGCGCACGGTCCCCGGCGCGGAGGCTCACGCGGCCACCGTGAGCGTGACGGCGATGTTGCCGCGGGTGGCCTTGGAATAGGGGCAGACCTGGTGCGCGGCCTGCAGCAGCGCCTCGGCCTGCTCGCGGGGCACGTTCGGGAGGTGGCCGACGAGCTCGACGGCGAGGCCGAAGCCGGTGTCGTCCTTCCCGATGGTGACGTTCGCGGTGATGCGCACGGCGCCGAGGTCGACGCGCTGCTGCCGCGCCACGAGGCCGAGGGCGCTGCCGAAACACGCGGCGTAGCCGGCGGCGAAGAGCTGCTCGGGGTTGGCGCCGGGCTCGCCGGAGCCGCCGAGGCCCTTCGGCATGGTGACGGGGAGATCGAGGACGCCGTCGGCGCTGACGACGCGGCCCGAGCGGCCCCCGGTGGCGGTGGCGGTGGCGGTGTAGAGCGGGGTCATGGTTCCTCCTCGGGGGCCTCCGCGCGGAGGCGGCTGGTGAGCTGGTGGAGCGTCTCGCGGAGGTCCGCGAGCGCGGGGATCGGGAGACCGGCGGCGCAGAGCATCGCGGTGGGGACGCCCGCAGCGCGGGCCTCGAGCGCGCGGCCGGCGGGGGTGAGGCCGATGCGGACGACGCGCTCGTCGGCGGCGTCGCGCGCGCGGGTGACGAGGCCGGCGGCCTCCATGCGCTTGAGCAGCGGCGTGAGCGTGCCGGAGTCGAGCTGGAGCCGCTCGCCGAGGCGCTTCACGGGCACGCCCTCCTCTTCCCAGAGCACGAGCAGCACGAGGTACTGCGGGTAGGTCAGGCCGAGCGGCGCGAGGAGCGGCTGGTAGGCCTGCACGACCGCGCGGGAGGCCGCGTAGAGCGCGAAGCAGAGCTGGTGGTCGAGGCGGAGGGCGGGGTTCACGCCGTATATGTAGTGCTCAATTTGATTGCGTGCAATGTTTTTTGGCGTGAGCGCCGGGGGTGTCAATTCGCAATTCCTGACACCCATCCCCTTGCAGGCTGAGCGCCGTAGGTGTCAATTCGCAATTCCTGACACCCGCCCCCTTGCAGCGTGAGCGCCGTAGGTGTCAATTCGCAATTCCTGACACCACCCCCCACCGTAGGTGTCAATTCGCAATTCCTGACACCCCTCGGGACTGACACCCCTCAGGATCAGGCCGCGGCGCGCCTGGCGGCGATGGTGCGCTGCTCGCCGCGCGCGAGGAACGTCACGGCGACCAGGATGAAGCCGAGCGAGATCCAGTCGGTCAGGCCGGGCCACTTGCCCCCGAAGAGCAGTGCCGAGAGCAGCGTGGCGGCGGTGCCGGCGACGAGCGAGACGAGCCGGTTGACGAGCCCCGCGAAGGTGGCCGAGCGCCCCTTGAACAGGAAGATGAACACCGAGAAGAACGCGACGACGCCGAAGGCGCCGCCCGCCACGATGGCCGGCAGCCAGTCGGGATGCGGCGCGGTGAACCCCGCGCGCAGGCCGTCGACGACCGCGCCGTCCGGCCCCCCGCCGAGCAGCCCGGCCACGACGAGCGCGAGGGTGATCGAGGCGAAGAGCTGCTCCCACGCGAAGAAGGCGCGGTTGTCGGTGCGGGGCGCCGCGCCGCGCGTGTTCTTGAACCAGTTCATCAGGTAGATGCGGACGGCGTAGGCCGCAATGTAGCTCCCGAGGATGGCGACGGCGGCGCCGTTCTCGAGGAAGTCGAAGCCGCCGGGGCCGGCGAGCACGAGATGGGTGGCGACGGCCGCGAGCGCGAAGACGACCGCGATGTTCTCCTCGGGCTGCACCGGCCGCGTCACCAGCCCCTGGCGGATCTGCACGGCGTCGACCAGCCTGCTGATGACGATGATGCTGCCCCGCATGATCACCATCGCGACCATCACCGAGATGGGCAGCGAGTAGAGCAGGGTCGTGGACGGCACCACGACCGCCGTGCACGCGCCCGAGACGGCCATGACGCCGAGCTCGGCGCCGCGCGGGACGCCGCCGGCGCGCCACCAGCCGAGCGCGCTCACGACCCCCAGGCACAGCAGGTTCCCGCCCACCGTGCTGTAGAGCAGGTACGAGATCCCGCTCATGCCCGGAAAACCCTGGTCCGCCGGGCCCTGGAAGTACTTCACCGCGACGCCGGTGATGACGTAGAAGACGAAATATCCCGCGCAGAGGCGAAGGAGGCTCTTGGTCGCGGGGTCGGCGTGCATGGGGTCGATTGTTACGGTTCGGTGACGGTGGGTCAAGCGCGACGTTCGACGCCGTCGCCTCGTCCGACGGCGCGTGCTCGGCTACATGCGCGGGCATGTCCTTCTTCCCCCCCATCGACGTGTCCCCCGCGGAGGGCCGCGCGGTCGTCCGCGCGCTCCACACCGTCGCCGCCGCCGACGGCGTGCACCCGGGCGAGGTCGCGCTCATCGGCGCCCTGTTCGCGGACCTGGGCGAGCCTCCCACCCCCATCGCGCCCGAGGAGCTCGCCGCGGCGCTGCCCGGCGCGGATCTGCGCCTCCTCTGCATGAAGCTCGCGTACCTGGTCGCGCACAACGAGGGGGGCGTCAGCACGGCCGAGCGCGCGCTGCTCGACCGCTTCGCGTCCGCGCTCGACCTGTCCGCGGCGGACCGGCTGGCGCTCGAGGAGCAGGTGCTCGAGGAGATGATCGCGAACCTGCCGAAGGCCGCCGGCTCCTGAGCGTGCCGGCCCCGGCCTGCGTGCGGGGCTGAATCACATTTCCGAAGAAAGTTCAAGCGGGCGCGCGTACGGGTGGATACCATCCGTCGTGGCGGCCCCACGTCCGCCACCGGAGCGACCCATGACGCATCTCCTCCCGACCCCGATGATCGCGGCTGGTGGGACGTCCTGCGTTCGCCCCAACCGTCGCCCCGCGCCCAACTCTCCGAAGTAGCGGCGCGCCGCCACAGGGCCTCCCGCCCGAACCTCGCGCCCGCCGGGCGTGCGTGAACCTGCGCCTCGCGGCGCCGGACACGCGCATCCGCGAGCGCTCCGCGCCCACCCGGGCGTGATCCGCGCGTCGTCGACGCGCTCCCCGACGCTTCCGCGTCTTCCCGGCCGCATTCCCGCGGACCGGGCTCCTGGTGCTCCCATGTCTCTCGTCTCGGAGATCCGTCGCGTCCTCGGCCTCGCGTGGCCGGTGATGCTGTCGATGTTGTCGTACTCGCTCATGTCCGCCGCCGACGCCGTCTTCGTCGGGCGGCTCGGCACCGTGCCCCTCGCCGCGATCGGGCTCGGCGTCACCACCTCCTTCCTGTTCCTCGCGCTCCCGATGGGGCTCGTGCGCGGCCTGCGCGTCGCCACGGCGCAGTCCACGGGCGCCGCGCGGGAGCACATCGTCGCGGCGTACGCCTGGCAGGCCGTCTGGCTCGGGCTGAGCAGCGGCGCGCTCGTCGCCCTCGCGTCGGTGCTGGGACCGGCCGTCTTCGGCTGGCTCGGCGCCACACCGGAGGTGCGCGCGGAGGCCCTCCGCTACTTCGAGGTGCGCGTCCTGGCCGCGCCGGTCGTGCTCGTGGCGATGGCGCTCACCTCCTGGTTCGAGGGCCGGGGTGACACCCGCACGCCGATGCGCGTGAACGTCGTGGCGAACCTGCTGAACATCGTGTTCTGCGGCGTGCTCGTGAACGGCGCGGGGCCCATCCCGGCGCTGGGCATCCGTGGCGCGGCGTGGTCGGGGGTGCTCGCGCTCTCGATCGCGGCCCTGGCGCTCTTGCGGGCGGCGTGGCCGGTCCTGCGGGCGCAGACATGGCGGCCGCGGCGCGCGCTCCTCGCGGAGAGCACCCGGCTGGGCCTCCCCATCGGCGTGCAGCGGCTCCTCGACGTGTCGGCGTGGGCGACCCTCACCGGCGTGCTCGCGTCCGTCGGCGACGCGCAGCTCGCGGCGCACACCCTGGCGATCCGCGTGCTGATGCTGAGCTTCCTCCCGGGGCTCGCAATCGCCGAGGCCACCGCGGTGCTCGTCGGGCAGGCCGTGGGCGCGCGCAGGCCGGACGCCGCCCGGAGCGCGTGGCGGGCGGGCGTGGTCGCGGCCGTGGGCGTGATGGCGATCGGCGGGGCCGCGTTCGTGCTCGCGCCGGAGCTGCTCATCGCGCCGTTCACCGCGGCGCCGGAGGTGCTGCCGATCGCGATCAAGCTCCTGTGGATCGCCGCCGCGTTCCAGCTCGTCGACGCCGTCGCCACCGTGACCTACTTCGCGCTCGACGGCGCGGGGGACACGCGGTTCACGCTCGTCTCGTCGATCGTGCTGTCCTGGGGCGTGAAGCTGCCCGTCGGGGTGCTGCTCGCCACGGCGGCGGGGCTCGGCGCGGTCGGCGCGTGGCTCGGGCTCACCGGGGAGCTGTTCGTGCTCGTGGCCGTGCTCGCGTGGCGGTGGCGCTCGGGCCGCTGGTACGCGCCGAGGCTGGCCGCGGCGGCGTGATCGGGGGGGCGCCGCTCGGGAAGCCGGGCGGCGCTCCGGGGCCTCTTCAGGGCAGCCGCTCCGCGCTGCGGCGACGCCGGTGGCGGGAGGCGCGTCGGTGGCTCCGGTGCCCGACCGCTACCGGATGCGCCGCAACGTCCGCCGGTACTTCCACACCAGCGCGCGCACGAGCAGCCGCGCGCGCCAGGTCCCGGCCCCCCGGATCGCCGCCTCCCCCACCACGAAGCGCCGCTCGGCCTCCGCGGCTCCCGCCGCCGCCCACGCGGGGTCGTCGGGGCCGTTGCGGTATCCGAGGGCGCGGTCGACGTCGCGGTCGCGCAGGACGTGCACCAGCGTCGCGGCGCGCGCGGCCTCGCGGGCCCCGGGCGGGGGCGTGCCGGCGCCGGCGCACCACCAGAGCGCGTCGATCCAGGCGTCCCCCACCCGCGCGACCTGCGCGTCGAGCTCGGTGTCGGCGAGCACGTCGGGGCCGCGGTGCGCGTCGAAGGCGAGGGCCTCCCACATGCGGTCGACCGCGGGGCGGAGCGCCGGCGCCGCGGCGAGCCCCGCGAGCAGCGCCGCCTCGGGGAGCTCCGCGGCCGGGCGCTCCCCGTGCACCAGCGCGAGCTGGCTCACGACGAAGCCGCGCACCCGCGCCGGGTCGCGCCCGGGCGCGTCGACGATGTCGTCGGCCCAGCGGAAGTAGCCGTAGACGTTCGCGAACGCCCGGAAGCCCGCCCGCGGGCACACGGCGCGCATCGCCCACCACACGAAGGGGTTGGCCCGGCGGAGGTGCGCGGAGGCCCAGGCCTCGGGCGTCAGCCCCCGCAGTCGCACCCGCTCCCGCAGTTCACGTCGGCGCAGGCGTCCCCGCACGCGGTGTCGCACGTCTGGGTGCAGGTGTCGGAGCAGGGGTCGGTGCAGACCGTGCCGTCGCAGCTGAACCAGCCGAAGTTGGCGCTGCAGGGGTCGCAGATCGTGCCGCAGTCGGTGCTGGTCGCGCCGCCGTCGTCGGGCGCGGCGCCGCCGGTCTCGAACACGCTCGTGTCGGGGATGCCGGTGTCGAGCGACGGGTCCTCGGCCTCCTCGGGCCACCAGGCCTGCGCCCACGCGGCCCGCGGGAACACCCAGGCGAAGAGCAGCGCGACGGCGAGCCGCATCCGCAGCGCGAGCACCGAGGCCGGCCGCCCGAACGCGGCCCGGGCGCGCTCCCGGAGCCGGGGGCGCGGCGGGAGGAGCGCGCGGAGCGTGGCCCGCTCCCGCTGCTCGGCGCCGAGCCGCTCGTAGCGGCGCAGCTTGTCGCGGAAGCCGTGCACGAGGGCGCGAGCCACGTAGGTGCGCTCCGGCCGCTCCGGGAGCGTGGCGACGAGCCCTTCGAGCTCGTCGACCTGCGCGCGGGCGCCCGCGAGCCCCGCTTCGATCGCCGCGTCGAAGGGGGGCGCGAGGAGGGGGGCGCCGCCGCTGCGCGCGCCACCCGCGAGCCCGAAGGCGCGCGCGAGCGCGTTGTAGCCACCGTTGCGGAGGTCCTTCGGGAGGTCGAGCACGTTGTCGACGTAGAACAGGAAGCCGCCGACCCGCTCGCCCAGCGCGACGAGCCCGGGCCGGGCGGGCTCGCCCGCGGTGCGCGCGGCGTGCCCGAAGAGCGCGCCCGCGATGTTCCGCGTGGGCGCCGCGGCGGGCTCGAGCGCCATCACCGGCGTCGCCTCCACCACCCGCTGCGCGCGGAGCTCGGCCTCGACGCGGTCGACCGGGAAGCCCTGCTCCGCGAGCACGGCCCGCGCCCGCGCGTGTCCGCGCCCGAACGCCCGCCACGCGAGCCAGCGCAGCCAGCCGCCTTCGTCCTCGTAGTCGTCCCGGAGCTTCTCGACGGCCATGTACACGCCGAACGCAGCCGCGAAGCGGGTGTTCTCGGTGCGGGCCCGCACGGGCAGGCTCGACACCACCGGCGCCACGACGCAGGCCCGGCGCGTCTCCGCGGGGGCCTCCCCCCAGAGATCGAGGAACACGTTGAGGAACACCATGTCCGGCCCCGCGAAGAGCCGGTACGCCGCGCCGTACTCGGCGCCGAGCGTGTGGCAGAGGCCGCACTGGTACGAGCGGAAGATCCGCGCGAGCGCGGGATCGGCCCCCACGGGCGCGAGGTAGCCGATCAAGGCGTCCCTCCGTTCGGGGCGAGCCCGTCGAGGAGCGCGCCGAGCTCACCCTCCGCCTCGACGCGTCGCCCGCTCCGGACCACGCGCTCCACCGGCGTTCCGGCCGCCGCGGCCGCCAGCGCCCGCTCCAAGACCCGCGCCGCGTCGGCGTCCGCGCAGCGCACCCGCAGCCGGGCGATCCCGTCCGCGGTGACGGACGCCGCGATCACCTCGATGTCGTCGAGCTCCACGGGGAGCTGGGCCGCGCGGTCGGCCAGCCACGACTCGACGGCCGCGCCGTCGCCATCGCGCCGCTCCGCGCGCGCCGCGGCCTGGTCGACGAACCGGGCGGGATCACGCACCGCCACCCAGGCCACCCCCGCGGGCACCTCGCCGTCGAGCAGCGCGGGGTCGAAGCCGCCACCACGCCGCGCGGCGTACGTCGCGCGGACCGCCGGGCGATCGCCGAGCACGAACTTGCCGTCGCCGAGCAGCCGCGCCGCCACCGGCTCCCCGACCGCGGTGCGGCCGTCGAAGCCCCGGAGCGGCCCACGCGCCGGCGCGAGCGTCGCGATGCGCGCGCCGTGCGCGTCGACCCGCACCCGCGCGTCCGCCGGCACGTCGAGCGCTCCCTCGCCGAGCACCACGCAGCCCGCGCCGCCGCAGCCGACGCGCCCGCGGGCGACCTCGCCGCCGAGCGCGTCCGCGAGCACGTCCACGTCGGCGCCCAGCGCGGCGAGCAGCTCCTCCAGCGCGCCGCCGCGGGCCTCCTCGGCGTCGAAGGAGGCCACGAGCGTCACGTCGGCCGGCAGCGCGGCGAGCATCGCGTCGCCGCCGATCGCCGCGTCGGGCGCGAGATGCTCGGTCGCGCAGGCGAGGAGGGCGAGCGGGAGAAGCTGCGGCATCGCTGCACATCCTATACGATGCAGTCGTGTCCCGCGTGTTGCTCGCGCTGCTCCTCGGCCTCGGCCTCGGCCTCGCGCGCCCGGCCCACGCCGGCGGCGTCGGCGTCTCGCTCGGGCCGGGGTTCGGCGGCGGCATGCTCGGTGGCGTGGTCGCCCAGGTCCAGGTGTCCCGCACCACGTTCCTGGAGGCGGAGCTGGGCCTCCGCCCCGGCTGGGCGATCGGCTACGGCTTCTACCCCAACACCGAGCTCGGCCTCGGCGCCTCGGCGCAGTGGGGCAAGCGGGCGTTCCGGAACGGCGTCTTCGCCAACGTGCACGCCACGCTCCCGACGAGCTTCTTCGAGAGCTGGGTCGCGTTCGGCTGGTCCGGGCGCGCGTGGAGCCGGGGCGACCGGAACTCGCTGACCGTGCACCTCGGCCCGGGGTTCTGGCTCGTGCGCGACCTGCCGCCCGAGACCAACCTGACCCTCCCGGCCTTCATCAGCGCGCGCCTCGCGTGGCACTTCGCGCTCGTCGACCGCGGCGGGAACGAGTCCGAGCGCCGCTCGCGCCGGGAGCGTGGGAAGGACCAGGAGGTCGAGGAAGCCCCCGAGACCGCGCCCGCACCCGAGACCGCGCCGGCGCCCGCGCCCGAGCCGGCGCCGGAGCCGGCGCCCGCGCCCGAGCCGGCGCCGCAGCCCGAGCCGCAACCCGGCTGACCGGGCCTACGCGCCGGGCCCCAGGGACCAGCCGGCCCCGACCCACGCGAGCAGGAGCGCCGTCCACGTGACGCCGAACACGACGGCGTAGGGCACCTGCGCCGCGAGCACCGTGCCGAGCCCGGCGTCGGGCACGTAGCGACGGGCCGCGCCGAGCACGAGGCTCACGTAGGGCAACAACGGCGTGAGCACGTTGGTGACGGCGTCCCCGACCCGGTAGGCGGCCTGCGTCTCCGCCGGCGACACGCCGAGCAGCATCAGCATGGGCACGAACACCGGCGCGAGGATCGCCCACTTGGCCGACGCGCTCGCGATGAGCAGGTTCACCACCCCCGCGAGCAGCACCATGACGAACAGCAGCGGCACCGCGCCGAGCCCGAGCGGGCGCACGAGCTCCGCGCCCGACACCGCGAGCACGATACCGAGGTTCGACCAGGCGAACCACGCCACGAACTGCGCGGCGGCGAACGCGAGCACGATGTAGCCGCCCATGCCGGCACAGGCGTCGGCCAGGAGCCGCGCGAGGTCCGACGACGAGCGGATGCGGCCGTTCCCGAGCCCGAACACGAGCCCCGGCAGCGCGGCGCCGATCGCGACGATCACGACCATGGCGTCGTAGAGCGGGGCGTAGCCGCCGTCCTCGCCGCGGAGCACCCCCGTGTAGACGAGCGCGGCCACCACGCCGATCCAGGCGACGACCGCGAGCGCCGGCGCCAGGAGCGACGTGCGCGTCGGCGGCTCGTCTTCCGCTACCGAGCCGGTCCAGCGGCCGAACGCGGGCTCGACGCGCTCCGCCACCATCGTCCCGGCCACCGTGAGCAGCACGACCGACGTCGCGTTGAACCACCAGTTGCAGGTCGCGGGCACCCGCGCGGTGGGGTCGACGAGCCGCGCCGCCGCCTCGGTCAGGCCCGCGAGCAGCGGATCCAGCGCCGTGACGATCACGTTGGCGCCGTAACTCCCGGACACCGCCGCGTACGCGACCGTGAGCCCGGCGATCGGGTGGCGCCCCGCGCCCGCGTAGAGCGCCGCGCCGAGCGGCACGAGCACGACGAAGCCGGCGTCGGCCGCGATCGAGCTGTTCACCCCCGCGAACACCAGCGCGACCGTCAGGAAGCGGCGCGGCATGCCGCGGACGAGGCCGCCCAGCGCCGCGGCGACGAGCCCCGTCCGCTCGGCGAGCCCGATGCCCATCACCGCGACGAGCACGGTGCCGAGCGGGGGGAAGCCCGCGAAGTTCTTCACGGCGTCCGTGAGCATGCGCCGCATCGCCGTGGGGGTCAGCAGGCTCTGGACGGCGGCGGGCTCGCCCGTTCCCGGGTGCGTCACCGACGCGCCCGCGAGCGCGGCCGAGAGCGCGACGACGAGGAGCGCCATCCCCGCGAACAGGAGGAGCGGGTCGGGCAGGCGGTTGCCCAGCTCCTCGATCCGCGCGAGGAAGCCGCGCGGACCGGCGTCCGTGGGCGGGGTCGGCGTCGGCGCGTCCATGCGGGCACGCTACGCGAGCGGCGGCGGCCCGGTCAACGCGAGCGCGGCTCCGGACGGCGGGGAGCTACCTGCGGCGCGGCGGGACGGGGTACTCCTCTTCGAGCGTCGACTGCGAGACGAAGCCGCTGGCCTCGCGCTGCACGTCGAGCTCCCAGCGGGCCTCGAGGGTGGCCTCGCGCGCCGCGTCGAACGCCGCGAGCAGCGCCGCCCGGTCCCCGCCGCCCGCTTCGAGCGCATGCTCGGCCTTGCGCATGGCGAGCCACGCCCGGTCGACCTTGTCGACGGCACGCGCGTAGGAGAGCGCGCGCTCGCGCATGATCTCCGCCTGGAGCTGACCGAGCGCGCCCTCGCGCCCGAGCCTCAGCATCGCGATCCGCTCGCCGATGTGAAGGAGACGGTCGTCGCTGTCCGCCATGGGAGCCTCCTCGGATGGCTTTTTAACCCCCGGGAGCGCCCCCGGGTCGGGTGCGCGTCGTGGTCGACCCGCGCCCCGCCTGGGCCGGGAAGCGGTCGGCCCGCTCGCGCTACCCGAGCGCCGGCAGCAGCATGAGCGCGAACGACGCGCCGGTGGCGACCGCCCAGATCGTGCTGCGCAGCAGGTGGACGTCCGCGATGTAGGCGGCGGTGTAGAGGACGCGCGCCACCACGTGGGTGACCGCGAGGATCGCGCTCCACCCGGGGTCGCCGCCGCCCACGTGCGCCACGAGCACGCCCGCCGCGAAGCCCGGGAAGGCCTCGAAGGAGTTCTGGTGCGCCGCGAGCGCCCGCCGGCCCCAGCCCTCGAGCGCGGCCTGCTGGTCCCGCGGGTTGCGGTTGTCGTAGCCCCTCGCCTGGAGGGCCATCGCCCTGCCGACCGGGATCTTGGTGAGGAACTGGAGCGCGAAGGCCGCGGCGACGCAGTAGAACGGGATCGTCATCGCGACATCGTCGCACGCGGACGACGCCGCGTCACAACCGCTACGACGGGTCCGCGAACGCGTCGACCTCCGCCATCCGGGCCGCGCGGTCGGCCGGGGGCAGCTGGCTGACCTCGAAGCTGTTCCGCGCGAGCGTGCGCAGGTGCCCCGCGTCGAGGGCGAGCGCCTCCGAGACGGCGACGAAGTTGTCCACGCAATAGCCGCCGAAGTAGGCCGGGTCGTCGCTGTTCACGGTGGCGACGAGGCCCGCGTCGAGCATGCGGCGGAGCGGGTGCTCGGCCAGCGACGCCACGCCGCGGAGCCGCAGGTTCGAGAGCGGGCACACCGTGAAGCCGATGCGCGCCGCCGCGAGCCGCTCGACGAGCGCCGGGTTCTCGAGCGCGTGGTTCCCGTGGTCGATGCGGTGCACACCGAGCATGTCGACGGCGGTGGCCACGTACTCCCAGGGCCCCTCCTCGCCGGCGTGGGCCGTGCGGAAGAAGCCACGCTCGGCCGCCCAGGCGTACACGCGCGCGAACTTCTCGGGCGGGTGGCCGCGCTCGGAGGAGTCGAGGCCGATGCCGTGGAGCCGCCCGTCCGACAGCCAGGGCTCCGCCTCGGCGAGCGCGGCGAAGGCCTCGTCCTCGGAGAGGTGGCGGAGCACGTTGGGGAGGAGGCGCCAGCTGATGCCGTGGGCGCGCGCGCCGGCCTCCAGCCCGTCGATCAGGCCCTGGGTGACGACCTCGAAGGGCACGCCGCGCGCGGTGTGGCCCTGCGGGTCGTAGAACAGCTCGGCGTGGACGACGCCGTCGGCGGCGGCGCGGTCCATGTACGCGCGCGCGAGGTCGACGTAGTCGGCGTGCGTCCGGAGCACGCCCATGCCCTGGTAGTAGAGGTCGAGGAAGTCCTGGAGGTTCGTGAAGGCGTACGCGGCGCGGATGGCGTCGGCGTCGGGCCACGGGAGCGGCACGCCGTTGCGGCGCGCCAGGGCGAGCATCATCTCGGGCTCGAGCGTGCCCTCGAGGTGCACGTGGAGCTCGGCCTTGGGGAGGCGGCGGATCCAGCCGCGGGGTGGGGACATCGGACGCTCCGTCGTCGGCCGTTTAACGCCGTCGCGCCCACGACTGGCCCGGGGATGCGCCGTTCGCCTGGATGTCGTGGACTCCGCCCGTGCTGCGGCTGCTCACCCTCGCGTGCTCGACCTCGTCGACGCCGCCTCGGCCCCGTAGGCGGGCGAGGTCTCGCGGGCCCCGAGGGCCTGGGCGCACGCGCGGAACGTCCGCCCGATGCGCGTCTGGTCGAGGATGCGGGGCAGCTTCGGCCAGGTGGCGCGCTCGCCCTCGCGGATGAACTCCGCGAGGTCCGCCCGCGAGGGGTTCCGGACGATGCGCGTGAGCAGCGTCGGCCGGAAGCGCGGGTGGATGTCGATGTCGCCGCCGAAGTCCTGGCTCACGAAGGCGTAGGCGTGGTCCGCCATGCGCTCGACGGTGCCGCTCCAGCGCGGCGCGGCGCGGCGCAGCACGTCCGTGACGTAGGCGCTCTGCGTGCGCGCGGTGACGCTGGCCGCCCCGGCCACGACGGGGCCCACCCCGCCGCCCGCGCGCAGGCTCATCAGCGGCGCGACGTGGGGGTTCGTCTGGCTGACGAGGAAGTGGTTCACGTTGTGGAGCCGCGCGAGCCGGAGCTTGGGGATGTCGCCGTGGATCGAGCCGTCGGCCCAGGTCTCGCCCGGCGCGTACGCCACGATCCGGCCGTCAGGCGCGCGGCACTTGAGCTCCACCGGCGGGAAGAGCCCCGGCAGCGCGCTCGACGCGAGGGCCGCGCTCGCCACGAGCACGTCGGGGGCGGTCAGGTACGAGAGCAGCCGCGGCTTCTGGCGCGTGCGCGTCGGCGAGACCGAGATGCTCAGCGCGCGCCCGCTCCGCGCGTGCGCCTCCGCGAAGGTGTAGTCGCCGCAGTTGTGGAGCAACACCTCGTAGAGCCGCGCCGGGTCGAGCAGGGCGCCGGCCCGGAGCGCGCGGCCGACGCCGACCGACAGGAGCCCGTCGAGGCGGATCTGTTCGGGGTCGGAGAAGAGCGCGGCGATGCCGGCCTCGTCACGGGTGCAGATGCCGGCCGCGATCATGGCCCCGGTGCTCGCGCCGGAGAGGATGTGTGGCAGCGCGCCGTTCTCGAAGAGCGCCTTGACCACCCCGAGGTGGTGGAAGCCCCAGGTCGCGCCGCCGGAGAGCAGGAGCGCGGAGCGCCCGTACACCGCCCACGCCTGCTCGAAGCGACGCCGCTTGGCGTCCGAGCCGAGCCCCGCGACCGGGTTGGCCACGAGCCACCGGAGCGACGCCTCCACCTCGTCGAGCCAGGCCCCGACGAGGCGCTTCGTCCCGGCCAGGGCGACCGTGTAGAGCTCCTCGCTCGCGAGGTCGGCCTGGTGGCGGTACACCGACGTGGTGAGCGTGTCGGCGAGCGCGGCGCCGTCGCCACGCTCGCGGAGCCGCCGGAGCTCGCGGAGGTCCGAGCGGAGGCGGCGGGCGTCGTACCACTCGCTCTCCTCCTCGTCGCGCCAGGCGTCCGCGCCGCTGCGCCGGTCGTACTCCTGCGCGAGCGCGAGCCACTCCGCGTAGGAGCCCGCGGCGACGAGGGCCTCCTCGAGGCGTTCGAGCTCGGCGCGGTCTCGGCGGGCGACGCGGGGCATGGCGGTCGCTCCACGTAGCCTGCGACGCGACGGATCGCCGCGTGACGGGCCCCCGATCGGGCGCCGGAGCCGCCGGCGTACCTCCCCGCGCCGCCGCCGACGCACCGCGGAGCGGGTGCCCGAAGCCAGAGCCCGTCGATACGCCCGGCGGCACCGAGCCGCTGCTCGCCGCCCTCATTGCGGCCGGCCGGCGCCGATCCGGGCGCGCCGACGCCGCGGGTTCTGGATAGCATGGCCGTCCCGACGTGCTGACCACCTCCTGCCCATCCTGCGGCTCGCCGCTCACGTTCCAGTCCGGGGCCGCGCTCACGGCCATCTGCCCGGCGTGCCAGTCGTGCGTCGTGCGCGAGGGCGACGTGGTGCGGGACTACGGCAAGATCGCGCGCTTCCAGCGCGACCTCTCGCCGATCCAGCTCGACGCGCACGGCAAGCTCGGCGACCGGTCCTTCCGCGTGCTCGGCGTGTTGCGCAAGGCGCGCGACCGGGTGCGCTGGAACGAGTGGTACGTCGCGTTCGACGACGGCTCGGACGGCTGGATCGGCGAAGGAAACGGCCAGTGGTTCGTGTACGGCGAGTCGGTGCAGGTGCCACGCGGCTCGGCCCGCACGACCGGCGCGGGCGGCGAGATCGAGGCCGCGGGCACGACGTTCCGGGTGACGGAGTCGTCGTTCGCGTCGATCGTCGCGGCGGACGGCCAGCTCCCCTTCGCGGTGCACCCCGGCGAGCCCACGAAGTACATGGACCTGCGCGAGAAGGGCGGGTCCCGCGTCGGGACGCTCGACTTCGCGGACGATCCGCCCACGCTCTGGATCGGCCGCGACGTGACGCTGCTCCAGCTCCAGATGGAGGGGCTGCGCGCGTTTTCGGGGTGGTCGGACCCCACGCTCGTGCACTTCGCGGGGCCGGAGATCACCGACGTCCGGTCGCTGCGCTGCGAGGCCTGCGGCGCGTCCAACGTCGTCCGCGCGCCGGGGCAGTCGCTCCGCTTCGCCTGCGCCTATTGCGGCTCGGTGCTCGCGCTCGACGCGGTCGACGGCCACGTCCAGGCCGAGCTCCTCGAGCGCCGCGAGAAGGCCGGCTTCGCGCCGCGGCTCTCGCTCGGGAAGCGCGGCACGCTCAAGGGCATCGACTGGGTCGTCATCGGCGCGATGGTCCGCTTCGTGTTCGCGGACGGCCAGGAGTGGCCGTGGACCGAGTACCTGCTCCACAACCCCTACCGGGGTTTTGCGTGGCTGGTGCAGGACACGCAGGGCCACTGGAGCTTCGTGGAGCCCGTGCGCGGGGAATTGCCGGAGGGGGACGACCGCGTCCGCACGTGGCGGAACCGCCGCTTCGTGCGCTATCAGAGCGGCACGGCGCAGGTGAAGCACGTGCTCGGCGAGTTCACGTGGGAGGTCGCGGTGGGCGACCGGGCGTTCACCGCCGACTTCGTCGACCCGCCGCAGATGCTCTCCTTCGAGCGCAACGACGAGGAGCTCACGTGGTCGGTGGGCACGTGGCTGCCGCACACGGAGGTCCAGAAGGCGTTCGACGCGAAGCTGCCCACCCCCACCGGCGTGGCGCCCCACCAGCCGAACCCGCACAAGGGCAAGAAGAAGATCCGGTCGGTGGTCGTGCGCGGCCTCGCGCTCTTCCTGGTCGCGCTCGTGCTGCTCGTGCTCGCGGTCTTCGTGCCCACGCGGGCGCCGCTCGTGTCGCACGACTACACGGTGGTCGCCGGCGAGAACGCCTGGGTCACGAGCCCGATCGAGCTCACCGACGAGCAGATCGTGAAGCTGAGCCTCAGTTCCGAGGTACCGTCGAACCCCGACGTGACGGTCTCCTTCATCCACGCCGGGACGGGCGAGGTGTGGGACTGGACCGCGTACGGGGCCGACAGCGCCCGCGCGCGGCTCGCAGCCGGCACCTGGAACGGCCGCGTGGCGCTGCCCGTCGCCGTGGCCGACGCCGACGCGGGGAAGTCCCTGCACCTGCGCGCGGAGACCGACCCCGGCTGGGCCTGCCCCGCCGTCCTGCTCTTCCTCTTCTCGCTCCTCGCTCCCCTCGCCTGGTACGCCGACGTCTCGAGCTTCGAGCAGCGCCGCTGGGCGAACGCGGACGGGGGCTGAATGTTCACCGTCCACAACGTCCTCGGCTGGTTCGGCGCGTTCCTCGTGGCGGCCATCCTGTGCACCGGCTTCGCGCCGGTGTCGGCGCCGTCCCGCACCGTGCCCGAGAGCGTCCGCGCGAACCCCGCGTCCTACCGCCCGGTCTACATCCCCACGAGCCGTGGTGGATCGGGCGGCGGCAGCGGTGGCGGCTGGAGCGGCGGCAAGTAATCCCCGGAGCCCACCGTGCACGACCCCCTCGATCCCCACTACCTCATCGCCACGGTCGTCTACACGGCGATCGGGGTGGCCGTGTTCCTCCTCGCGTTCTGGCTCATGTCCAAGCTCACGCCCTTCTCGATCCGCAAGGAGATCGAGGAGGACCAGAACGTGGCGCTCGGCGTCGTCATGGGGTCGGTCATCATCGGGCTCGCGCTGATCATCGCGTCGACGGTCGGCGCTTGACGCGGGGAACGCCCGGATGACCTCGGCGCCCATGGCCCGGGTCCTGTTCCTCTCGACCCTGCTCATCGCCACCTGCGGCCTCGTCTACGAGCTCGTGGCGGGCGCGCTCGCGTCGTACGTGCTCGGCGACTCGGTCTTCCAGTTCAGCACGGTCATCGGGGCGTACCTGACCGCGATGGGCATCGGCTCGTGGCTCTCGCGCTTCGTGGAGCGCGACCTCGTGGCGCGGTTCATCGAGGTCGAGATCGCGGTGGCGCTGCTCGGCGGCTTCTCGGCGCCCGTCCTGTTCGCCGGGTTCACGTACACGCCGGGCTTCCGGATGCTGCTCTACGTCGTGGTGGCGCTGGTCGGCACCGGCGTGGGGCTCGAGCTGCCGCTCCTCATCCGCATCCTGGAGGAGCGCACCTCGCTGAAGGAGCTCGTCGCCCGCGTATTGGCGCTCGACTACGTCGGGGCGCTCGCGGCGTCGCTCCTCTTCCCGCTGTTCCTCCTGCCGCAGCTCGGGCTGCTCCGGAGCTCGCTCGCGCTGGGGCTCGTGAACGCCGGCGTGGCGCTCTGGACGACCTTCCTCTTCGAGGCGCCGGGCCCCGTCCTCACGCGGCTGCGCGTGCTCGCAGGCGGGGCGGTGCTCACGCTCGCGGCCGGGATCGCGCTCGCGGGCGAGGCCGAGAAGCGCATGGAGTCCGACCTCTTCGCGGACCCCGTCGTCATGTCGGTGCAGACGCCCTACCAGCGGCTCGTCCTCACCCACGCGCAGGGCGACACCCGCTTGTTCATCGACGGCGCCTTGCAGTTCAGCTCCGTCGACGAGTACCGCTACCACGAGGCGCTCGTGCACCCCGCGATGGCCGCCGTGGACGCGCCGAAGCGCGTGCTCGTGCTCGGCGGCGGCGACGGGATGGCCGTCCGCGAGGCGCTCCGGCACCCGGTGGACGAGGTCGTGCTCGTCGACCTCGACCCCGACATGACGCGGCTGTTCGCCGAGCGCGCGGACCTCGCCGCGCTCAATGGCGACGCGCTGAACGATCCCCGCGTCACCGTCGTGAACCAGGACGCGTTCGGCTGGGTGCGCGACTACCGCGGGCCCGGCTTCGACGTCGTGCTCGGCGACTTCCCCGACCCCAACAACTTCGGGCTCGGGAAGCTCTACACCGTGCAGTTCTACCGGCTGCTCGCGCGCGTGATGGCGCCGGGGGGCGCGCTCGCGATCCAGGCCACCTCCCCCGTCTTCTCGCCGCAGGCCTTCGGCTGCATCGTCGAGACCATCCGCGAGGCGGGGTTCGCGACGCGCGCGTACCACCAGTACGTGCCGTCGTTCGGGGAGTGGGGTTTCGTGCTCGCCGGGCTCGCGCCGATCGACGGCTTCGCGCCGCTGCCCGCGGGCCTGCGCTCGCTCGACGACTCGTCGCTCGCCACGCTGTTCACCTTCCCGCCGGACCTCGCGCCGCGGCCGGAGGTCGTCAACCGCCTCGACAACCAGCTCCTCGTGCGGCTCTACGCCGAGGACTGGCGGGTGCTGGCGAAGCGTTGACGGCGCGGGCGGCGGCATGAACCGGCGGCGCTTCCTGGCGGGGGGGCTCGCGTCCGCGGGGCTGGCGGGAGTGGGGCTCGGGGCCACGGCGCGGCTCGCGGGGGTCGGGGTCGGAGGGGGGGGACGCGCGGCCAGCGCGGTCGGTGGCGCGGCGGGGAGCGGCGAGGGCGCCTTCGGGGGTGGCGCCGCGTCGGAGGGTCTCGCGGACCGGGGCCACCGCTTCCGGAGCCCGATCGCGCTCGTCGGGGCGAAGGCGCGGGCCGACGTCGTCGTGGTCGGCGCGGGGGTGGCCGGGCTCTGCGCCGCGTGGCGGCTCGCCGGGCAGGGGCTCTCCGTGCGGCTCCTGGAGCTCTGGTCGGAGCCGGGCGGCACCGCGATCGGCGGCACCGGGCCGCGTGGCGCCCACCCCTGGGGCGCGCACTACGTCACGCTGCCCGGGCCCGACGCCGTGCACGTGCGCCGCATCCTGCGCGAGCTCGGCGTCATCACGGGCTTCGACGCGCAGGACCGGCCGCTCTACGACCCCGCCGCCCTCTGCCTCGCCCCCGAGGAGCGCATCTGGGACGCCGGCGTGTGGCTCGAGGGGCTCTGGCCCACCGCGCACGCCGGCCCCGAGGACCGCGCGCAGCGGCAGGCCTGGGACGCGCTCGTGCACGAGTGGAGCGCCCGCGTGGGCGCCGACGGCCGGCCCGCGTTCACGATCCCCGTCGCGAAGTGCTCGATGGACCCGGCGATCCGCGCGCTCGCCGGGGTGTCCTTCGCGGACTGGCTCGACGCGCAGGGGCTCACCGCGCCGGTGCTCCGCTGGTGGCTCGAGTACGCGACGCGCGACGACTACGGCGCGTCCCTCGCCGACACCTCCGCCTGGGCCGGCCTCCACTACTTCTGCGCGCGCCGCCCCGACCCCGGCGACGCCCGCGACCTCGGCACACACGTGCTCACGTGGCCCGCCGGCAACGCCTGGCTCGTGGAGCGCCTCGTCCCGCGGGCCGGCGTGGCCGTCGAGACCGGCGCGCTCGTGCGCGCCGTCGAGGTGGACGACGGTGGCGTGCGCGTGTGGGTCGAGACGGTCCCCCGCCCGGAGCGGGGCCCGATCGCGGAGGGGTACGAGGTCGCGGCCCTCCCCGGCGCCGGCCCGTACGCGATCGAGGCCGACGCCGTCGTGCTGGCCGTGCCGACGCGGCTGGCCCGCCATCTCCTGCTCGCGGGGGGCCGCGATCTGCTCGGCGCAGGGTCGCTCCCCGACCAGGCGCCCTGGCGCGTCGCGCAGCTCCACGTCTCCGCGCTGCCCCGCGCGCGCGGGGTCCCGACCGCCTGGGACAGCGTCATCTACGGCGCGTCGAGCCTCGGCTACGTCACCTCCGCGCACCAGGGCGGCACCTACGGCGGCCCCTCCGTGCTGACCTGGTACGAGCCGCTCCTCGGCGACCCCGCCGCCGCCCGGCGCGCGCTCCTCGGCGAGCCCTGGGAGGCCGCCCGCGACCACGTCCTCGACGACCTCGGCCCCTCCCACCCCGATCTGCTCGACGTGCTCGAGCGTCTGGACGTGTGGCACTGGGGCCACGGCACCGTCCGCCCCGCGCCCGGCCTGCACGCGCTCACCGACGGGCGCACGCCGCTCGACGCGCTCCTGGCGCTCCACCCGCGTGTCCACCTCGCCCACACCGACCTCTCCGGCCTCTCGCTGTTCGAGGAGGCGAGCTTTCACGGGTTCCGGGCGGCCGAGGTGGTGCTCGCGACGCTCGGGAAGCGCGTGGAGAGCTGGCTCTAGCGTTGGGGGCGGGGGCGCGTCCCCGCCGCGGGGGTCGGGCGGGGGGTGTCAGGGGGCGCGTCCCCGCCGCGCGGGGGTCGGCCTCCGGGTGTCAGGAATTGACGATTGA
>CAYWGD010000059.1:0-44450 GCA_964457335.1 uncultured Enterobacteriaceae bacterium
GGGGGACGGCCCGCAGCCAGGCCGCCACGCCCCCGGTCGGCACCCACCGCGCGGGCGCGCACGGCTCCCCGCCCGGCTCCGCCCGCAGCTCGGCGCCGAGCCGGCGCGCGGGCAGCGGGTGCCCGAAGCCGCGCGGTACCAGGACCGTGGCGGACCCGCCCACCTCGGGGAGGGTCACGCGCACGTCCCCGGCGTGGCCCCGGGGCGCGAACGCGCGGCCGCCGCGGCGGGCGAGCCGGACCTCCATCGCGGCGGGGAGCGCGGCAGCGCCGAACCGGGGGGGCGGGGCGAGGGGGAGGGGACGCATGGGCACCTCGGGGATGCCTCCCTCTTACTGAACCCACCGTCAGGGTGGCGGACAGATTCTGTCCGCCCCCTCAGATTTCCGGCGTGGCGGGCCCCGCCTCCCGCCCGCAGGTGCGGCGGAACGAGCAGTACCGGCAGCGCCGGTCTCCCTCGTCAACCAGCGGATAGTCGGCCGCGTCCGCGATGTTTCCGGGAACGTCCCGCAACCGCGCGCGCATCGTCGCCACGCTCGTCGCGATCTCCTCCCGCGCGGCCTCGATCTCCGACGGGCCGACCGGGTGCGTCGTCTCGGTGCCGAACCGGAGGTTGACGTGCATCGCCTTCACCCGGTCCGACGGCACGCCGAGCTCCTGCGTCGCGTAGATGCCGTACACGCCGAGCTGCGCCGCGATCTCCTCGTCGGCGTGGGCCTCGCCGGTCTTCCAGTCGATGATGACCACGCCGCCGTTGCCGTCGGCGACGAGCACGTCGAGCGCCACGTACACATCCGTGGTCCCGACGGGGAAGCGGCGGAGCTCCTCCACCTCCATCACCCGCTCGGCCACCTGCGCGAGCCGCCGGAAGATGCGGTTCGCGTAGAGCCCGCGCACCTGCCGCTCGATCTCGGCGATGGCCGCGTTCCACGCCTCGGGCGGGACCTCCTCGCGGTAGTAGTGCTCGCGGAAGCCGGTCCGGCGCGCGGGGCGCTCGAGCCACGTGCCCGAACGCGAGCCCTCGATGTCCTGGCGCGCCTTCCGGACCGCGTCGCGGACGGAGCCCTCCTCGTCCACGCGCCGCCCCTCGCGGAGCCGCTTCAGCGCGTCCTCGGCGGCGCCGTGGACCACGGTGCCGGTCCACATGGCGCGCGACGTGAGCTTCTTCTGCACGTAGGCGTCGCGGACCTCGCGCGGCGCGCCCGCGTCCCAGCCGCCCCAGGAGCCGTAGTAGGTCAGCCAGTACGCGCGCGGGCAGCCGGCGAAGGTCCGCGCCCGGGAGTGCGACCACACCAGCTCGTTCTTCAGGTCGGCCACCGCCCTTCCTCCCGCCGCGAGCCCGGCTACCGGCCCGCGTGACGCGCCCGGCGCGCGCGCCGCGTCGTGTCCGTCGGGGGTTATCACGCGGCGACCGATGGGCTCGCCTGCGACCGACCCGACCGCCCTGCCGCCGACCGGGCCCGCGCGCGCCGATCGCGCCGACGCCTCCGCGCTCGCGGCGCTGCTCGTCGTGCAGCTCCTCTTCGGCGCGATGCCGGTCGTCGGGAAGCTGGCCATCGCCGGCTTCGGCGCGCCCGGTGTCGCGTTCCTGCGCATGGCGGGGGGCGTCGTCGCGTTCCACGTCGCGCGCGTCGCACTCCGGCTCCCGGGCATCCCCCCGCGGGATCAGCCCGTGGTCGCGCTCTGCGCGGTGCTCGGCATCTCCGCGAACCAGCTCCTGTTCCTGCACGGCCTCGCGCGCACGAGCGCCTCGCACGCTGCGCTCCTCACCACGACCATCCCCGTCCTCACGATGCTCGTCGCCGCCGCGCTCGGCCGCGAGCGGCTCCACGCGCGGCGCGTGGCCGGCATCGTCGTGGCCCTCGCCGGCGTGCTCGTCCTCGTGCTGGGCAAGGACCCGACGGGCCGCGCCACGATCCTCGGCGACCTCCTCATCTTCGCGAACGCCACGGTCTACGCGGGCTACCTCGTGCTCTCCCGGGACCTGCTTGGTCGCCACGCCCCCCTGGCCGTCCTCCCGTGGCTGTTCACCTGGGGGCTCGTCACCGCGCTGCCCTTCATCGGGGTGCCCGACCTCGCCGGCCGCTCCACCGACGCCTGGCTCGCGGCGGGCTTCGTCGTGCTGGGGCCCACCATCGGGAGCTACTGGCTCAACCTCTACGCGCTCCGGACCGTGCCCGCGTCGGTGGTCGCGCTGTTCGTCTACCTCCAGCCCTCCATCGCCGCGGCGCTCGCGATCCCGCTCCTCGGCGAGTCGCCCACGGCGCGCCTCCTGGTCGCCGGGGGCCTGAGCTTCGCGGGCGTGTGGCTCGCGACCCGTTCGTCACCTTCGGTCACGCGCGCGCCGACGCCCTGATCGGGGGATGAATCCGTCCGAGACGCGTGTCGGAAGACATGAAGGGCGGAGTGAGAGGGACCTCTCCGGTGGCCGATCGCTCATGGAAGAGTGGTCCTGGTCCCTCTCCTCCGCCCTGTTTCTTCCGCGCACGGACCGCCCGGTGCGGCCGGAGCGTGGCCTCCGAGCGCGTCTGGGCAGCCGGCCGAGCCGCTGCGGCGACGCCGTTGCCCCAACGCGCGTCGGCGGCTCCCGTGCCCCTTCGTCGGCGTCGACGGCGGGGCGCGCTACTGCGGCAGCGGGACGAGGTAGAGCGGGGCGAGCTGGTAGAGGCCGTCCGGCGGCGGGTTGGTGGCCGCGTCGTCCCCGAGCAGGTCCGTCACCGTGCCGGCGTAGCCGAAGGCGGCAGCGTCGCCGTCGAGCAGCAGGAACGCGGCGTAGAGCGACTCCGCGATGTCGTCGTGGTCGACCGTGCCGAGCTGCGCCCGCACGTCCGGCACCATGGCGCCGAGCCCGATCACCAGCGTCTCCGGGAGCAGCGCGCACGTCTCCGTGGCGGGCACGACCGGCAACTCCCACCAGAGCGGCACGGAGTCGTCCGTCGCGGCGTCGCCCGCGACGATGCCGTCCGTGGCGAGCTCCACGATGCAGTCGGTGCGCACGAGGTCGGCGTCCACCACGTCGAGGGTGACCTGCGCGCCCTGGGCGGATGGGGCGCCGTTCTCGACGGCGAGCTCCGCGCGCACCACGTACCAGGCGGGAGACCTGGGTTCTCCGCCGGAGTCGGGGTCCTCCTCGCCCGTGTCGAACGTGTCCATCACCCGGGCGGTGTCGTTGCCCGGGGCGAGCTCGGCGTTGTCGAGGGCGTAGTCGGCACAGCCCGCGGAGAGCAGGAGCGTGGAGAACAGGAAGCGCATCATTCGTCACCCCGGTCGGCCCTGACCCCGGCGACAGGAGACCACCGTAGCCGGAGTCCGCTCATCCCCGCAAGTCCCACGCGTAGGCGGGCCAGAGGGTGTAGGCCTGCCCGGAGGTCCAGCCCGGGGCGCCGATCTCGCCGGACCAGTCGAGCGCCTCGTCGTAGGCGAAGCCGTAGAATTCGAGCTCCTGCCCGTCGACCGACACGTACCAGCCGAGGCTGCGGCCGGGGTAGGGGTCGAGGTCCTCGGCGTCCGCCGGGACCTCGCCGATGCCCACGGCCCGCGGCGTGGCGTAGGCGGGGTCCGTCCCGAGGGGATCCGCGCAGTCCGACTCGAGCTCGCTGACCGTGAGCTCGTAGCTGGCGACGCACCCGTCGCAGCCCTGCGGCGCGGCGACGACCGCTCCCGTCACCAGCTGGGCGCGCGCGCAACTGAACGCGTCGGGGTCCCCCGAGCGCGCCCACTCCTCGGTGAAGAACTCCCACGTCTGCGTGCCGCCGAGGCCCGTCTCCGTCGGGATGAACGAGGCGTGGTGCACCGCCCAGACGGGCTCGTCCGACGCGCACCCGGAGGCGGCGAGGAGCACGGCCGCGACGCGGAGGGCGGCGGGGAGGGCGCGCATGGAGGACTCCGGCACGAACGGTTCAGTGGAGGCCGAGCGTATCCTTGGCTCGCGCCGCGCGGGGGCCGCTCGGGGCCAGGGCGAGGAAGTTCCGCCACGCGGCGCCCGAGCGCGAGAAGCCGTCGCGCGCGTCCAGGTAGAAGCGGCCCTTCTCGTACCAGGCGAGCCCGAGCTCCGGGCCGAGCTGCGCGGCGCGGTCGAAGTGCTGGGCGGCGAGCGCCTTCTTGTCGGACGCCTCGTAGTAGCGGGCCACGAAGAGGTGCACCGCCGGGTCCTCGGGGCCCTCGGCCAGGGCCGCCTTCGCGTCCTGCTCGGGATCGCCACCCGGCACGAGCGTCCGCATCGCGGCGAGGCGGGGCGCGAGCCGGCGCACGAAGGGGTCGTCGCTCGTGCGGGCGGCCGTGACAGCGGCGTCGAGCGCGGCGCGCGCGTCGGGGGAGCGCTCCTGGAGCGCGAGCGCGGCCGCGGCCACGGCGCCGAGCGGCGTCTCGCGCTGCGGCGGGAGGAGCTCGGTGGGCGGGCGCTCCTGGAGCCCCCACACGTTCACGAGCGTCTCGAGCACCGGCGTGAGCTCGGGCAACATGGCGTCCGCCTCGAGCTTCAGGACGGCGTTCTCGGCCTCCTCGACGCGATCGAGGTCGAGCAGCAGGAGGACGTAGGCGGTCTGCGCGGCGTCCCACCCGGGCCGGGCCGTCACGACCGACGTGATCTCGTGGAGCGCGGGGGTGAGCTTCTGCTGGCTCGCGAGGTCGGCCGCGCGGAGGAACAACAGGTCGGGGTTGGCGCCGTCCCGCGCGAGGCCGCGCTCGACCGCGCTGCGCGCGTCCTCCACCCGCCCGAGGTCGAGCAGCGCGCGGGCGCGCACGACCTCGAGCCGTCCCTCCAGCCGCGGCGCGAGGTTGCGGCCGGCGGGGCTCGCGAGGAAGGTGGCGACCTCCTTCTCGACGGCGTCGGGCGGGGCGTTGTGGAGCTCGATGCGGAGCGTCTGCGCGGCCGCGTGGTCGGGGGACGACGCGAGAACGGCGCCGACGATGGCGCGCGCCTCCTCGCCGCGCCCCGCGCCCGCGAGGATCTCGGCGCGCGCGAGCTGGTAGCGGGCCTGCGCCGGGCGCTCGAGCGCGCGGAGGTGCTCCAGGGCCCGCTCCAGGTCGCCGCCCCGCCACGCGATTCGCGCGAACAGGAGCCGCTCCTCGTCGTCCTCGGGGCGCTCGCGACCCAGGGCCGCGGTGGCGCCCGCGACGTCCTGGCGGGCCAGGGCCTCCGCGGCGCGCAGGACCGCCAGCCGGTGCACGTCGAGCCGCGCCCCCTCGGCGAGGCCCTCCCGCGCCTTCGAGAGCCGCGTGGGGTCGCCGTTGTAGTCGGACCAGAGCACGAGGCGCGCCTCGGTGAGCGCCGCCCGGACCTCGGCCACCTCGCTGGCGCGCACCCCGCCGGCGATCTTCTGCTCGAGCCGGCCTTCCTGCGTGAGCAGCGCGTTGTAGTCCTCCGACGCGAGCGCCCGCACGAGCTCCTCGCGCACCGCGCCCGTCGACGAGCGCGAGGCGAGGCCGCCCACCGCGATCGCGGCCACGAGCAGGAACGCCACCACCGCGAGCGCGCCGAACGCGACGAGCAGCCGCGGCAGGCCGCTCGCGCGCCGGGGCGGCGGGGGCAGGGGCTCCAGGTCCGGCTCCACGAGCTCGAGCGGCACCGGGGTGGCGTGCTTCTCGATCACCTCGATCGGCTTGTCGAAGGTCTCCGGGGCCGGCGCGGGCGCCGCGGAGGAGCCCTCTCCGCCGCGCGTCATCACGACGACGTTCTCGTCCTCCTCCTCGAGGAGGTCGTCCGGGGTGTCCGCGAGGTCGCTCGCGGCCGCCATCCCCATGGACTGCTGCCACGCGCGGAGGTTGAGGGTGTCGCGGAGCCCCTCGCCGCCTTCGTCGCGCCGCCGGTGCACGCCGCCGCCGCCGGTGCCGCGCTCGTCTCCCGGGCGGAGCACCAGCATGATCTGGGTGTCGCTCGGGCCGGCGCCCGTCACGTTCGCGAGGCGCAGGCCGGGGTCGGTGCCGGAGCCGGCCGCCTCCCCCATCTCGGCGGGGGACGCGAGTCCGGACGCCTGCGTGGCCTCCTGGGGGTCCGGCGCGGGGAAGAGGCCGGGGCCGGCGGCGTACTTGAAGAGCGCCGGGAACGCGGCCGGTCCGTCGGCCTCGGGGTCGAGGTCACTCGCGCGCAGGTCCAGGCTCTCGGTGTGCTCGGGCTCCTCGGCCGTGTTCTCGCGGGGCAGCGAGGTGGGTACGAGCGACGCGACGAGCGCCTCGAGGGACTGGCCGCCCGTGCCGAACTCCCCGGCGAGGCTCCAGAGGAGCTCCTTGATGCGGGGATTGTCGGGATCGTTCCGGCGGAGCCGCTCGAGGATGCCCGTCGCGCGCAAGAAGCTCCCCGTCGCGAGGAAACCCTCCGCGAGCGCGAGGAGCCGCGCGGCGTTGCCCTCGCGCTCGATGTCGCGGGCGTTCGCCTCGGGGCGCACCGGGTCGGCGTGGGCGCGCGCCCAGAGGGCGTCGGTGTCCTCGCGGCCGGCGTCGCGGAGCTGCTGCAGCGGCTTGCGCGCCTTCAGCGGCCAGCCGCGCTCCAGGTAGACCTGGGCCTGGAGGAGGAGCGCCTCGACGTGCTCCGGGTCGCCGTCGAGCACCTCCCGCGTGCGGTTGAGCGCGCGGTCCATGAGCCGGAGGTGCAGGAACGCGCGCGCCTCGGCGAGCCGGGCGCGGGCGGACGGCGTGCCCTGGGCGCTCCACGCCTCGACGATCCGCACGATGCCGACGTTGTCGCCGCGCGTCGCGAGGGTGGACACCGCCTCGTCGAGGTCGTGGTCCCGCAGGGCCGGGAGGGGGGACGTGTGGGACATCGTGGCGGAGTCGGATGATAGCGGAATCGATGGCCCCGCGGGAGGCGCCGCCTCGCCGCGGAGGCGGACCAAGGGCTCGCCCCGGAGGCGAGCCCGACTCCGCCGACCACGCCAGGGCCGCTCGAAGCGCGGGCGACGGGGGCCCCGCCGGATTCCGGGCGCGGCTTTGGGCGCCCGGAATTCGGTGGGGTCGAGGAGCCCGGGGGGCGTTGCGGGGGGCTCGGCCCCCCGCCCCAAGAGACCGACGCCGAAAACGACGAGAGGGCCGACCACGCGGAGGCGCGGCCGACCCTCGGCTCCGATCGGGCGCTACGCGAGCGCCTTCTCGAGCTCCTTCTGGAGCGCGGGCGCGATCTCGAAGAGGTCGCCCACGATGCCGTAGGTCGCGTACTGGAAGATCGGCGCCTCCGGATCCTTGTTCACCGCGACGATGACGCGCGAGGTGCGCATGCCGGCGAGGTGCTGGATGGCGCCGGAGATGCCGAGCGCGATGTAGAGCGACGGGTTGACGACCTTGCCGGTCTGGCCGACCTGGTCGCCGTGCGGGGCGTAGCCGGCGTCGACCGCGGCGCGCGAGGCGCCCGGCGTGGCGTGGCAGGCCTTGGCGAGCGGCCGGATGACGGCGTCGAACTGCTCCTTGGACTTGAGCGAGCGCCCGCCGGAGACGATCCGGTCGGCCTCGGTGAGGTCGACGGCGGTGGTCTCGGGCTTGAGAACGTCCACCACCTTCACGTCGAGGTCGGCGTCGGAGACGCCCACGTCGAGGGCCACGACCGAGGCGGAGCCGCCGGCCGGGGTGCCCACCGGGAAGGAGTTCGGGCGCGCCGTGAAGAGCGCGACGGGGGACTTCACCTTCACGTCCACGAGCGCCTTGCCGGCGTACACCGGGCGGCGGCCCACGATCGTGCCGCCCTCGGAGCGGAGCTCGGTGACCTCCACCGCGAGGCCGGCGCCGAGGCGCGCGGACAGGCGGGGGAAGAGCTCGCGGGTGACGGGGCCGGCGGACCCGAGCACGACGCTCGCGCCCGAAGCGGCCACGGCGGCGGCGAGGGCCTTGATCCAGGCGCCGGCGACATAGTGCGCGAACGCGGGGCCGCTCGCGGTGTACACGGTGGAGGCGCCCCAGGCGCCGAGCGAGGCCGCGTCGGCCTCACCGAGCACGACGGCGCTGACCTTGCCGCCGGCGGCGAGCTGGGTGGCCTTGGAGAGGAGCTCGAGGCCGGTCTTGCGGGCCTGCCCGCCGTCGGTCTCGACGAAGACGAGGATGTTGGTCGACATGTGCGTGGCTCCTCAGATGACCTTGGCTTCTTCGCGGAGAAGGCGGACGAGCTCGGCCGCCACGGAGGCGGCGTCGCCCTGCAGCATGCGGCCGGCCGGGCGCGCGGGCGGGAGGCCCATCGCCTCCTCGACGACCACGGCGGCGGCGGCGCCGACGGTGCCCGGGTCGATGCCGAGGGCCGCGGCGTTCTTGACCGCGATCGGCTTCTTCTTGGCGGCCATGATGCCGGGGAGGGTGGCGTAGCGGGGCTCGTTGAGGCCCTTGTCCGCGGTGATCACGGCCGGGAGCCGGCCGGTGACGACCTCGCGCATGCCGCCGCCGGCGGCGCGGTTCGCGGTGAAGGTCTCGCCGTCGATCGTGAGCTTGTCGACCGTGCTGGCCTGGCGCCAGCCGAGGAGCTCGGCGATCGCGCCGGGGACCGCGCCGGCGTCGGTGTCGACCGACTGGCGGCCGGCGAGCACGAGGCCGATGCCTTCCTGCTGGACGGCGGCCGCGAGGATGCGGGCCTTGCCGAGCGCGTCGCTGCCGGCGAAGGCCGCGTCGTCGAGGCGGACCGCGCGATCGGGGCCGCGGGCGAGGCCGTCGCGGATCCGCGCTTCGCTCGAGGCGTCGCCGAGCGTGAAGATCACGACCTCGGTGCCCTTGCCCGCCTGCTTGAGGCGGATGCCTTCCTCGAGGGCGAACTCGTCGTAGGGGTTGATCTCCCACTTGACGTCATCCGTGAGGATGCCGGTCCCGGTGGGGTTGACCCGGATCCGGGTGTCGGTCGCGGGGACTTGTTTGAGGAGCACACCGATCTTCACGTTTCCTCCACGGAGCGGGGCGTGGGGAGCGCGCCGGGATCCAGGACGGATCCCGGCGCGGCCATGCCCCGGATGAACACGTCGGCCACCGTGTCGGCGGCGGCCTCGAGCGAGAACGTCTTGCGCTTCGCGAGCACCCACTGCATCGCGATCTCGTCCATGGCGCCGAAGAAGGCCCACATCAGCACGAAGGAGTCCTGGTCGGCGCGCACCACGCCCTTCTCCTGGCCCTCGCGGATGATGCCCGCGAAGACCCCCAGGTACTCCCAGAGCTTCTCGGGGCGGTACTCCTTCAGGAACTTGTTCGACAGGCGGAGCTCGATCTGGAGCACCTCGGCGAGCGCGCGGTGGTCGTGCACCTGCCGGAAGTGGTAGCGCGCGAACGTGCGCACCTTCTCCAGCGGGTCCTCGACGCCCGCGAGCGCCTCCTGCAGGCCGGCGATGAGGACCCCCATCTTCTCCTCGAAGATGGTGAGCAGCACATCGTCCTTGTTGCGGAAGTACAGGTAGATCGTGCCGTCGGCCACGCCGGCACGGCGGGCGATGTCCGAGATTCGGGCGTGATGGAAGCCCTTCTCGGCGAAGACCTCGATGGCTGCTTCGAGGATCAGGTCATGCTTGTCGGCCCGTTCCCGGGCCGGATCCACCGGCGGCATCGTCCTACTGAATGGCGATTCAGCCGCTTACCCGGAGCGCGGCCTGACCGCAAGCCCAGAGACGGGCCGCGCCCGTCAGCGGCGGGACGCCATCCAGCGGTTGACCTGGCCGACGATGTCCTGGTCCGGCACCGAGGCCCAGTCCTTGAGGAACGCGGCGTTCCCCTTGTCCGTGAGCGGGTGGTGGACGAGGGCCTTGAGCACCTTGTAGGGGATCGTGGCCACGTCCGCGCCGGCCTCGGCGGCCTGGACGACGTGGAGCGGGTCGCGCACGCTCGCCGCGAGCACCTCGGTCTTCAGGTCGGGGTAGTTCGCGTAGATGCTCACGATCTGCTGGATGAGCACCATGCCGTCCTGGCCGATGTCGTCGAGCCGGCCGATGAACGGGGAGATGTAGGTGGCCCCGGCCTTCGCGGCGAGGAGCGCCTGCGCGGGCTGGAAGCAGAGGGTGACGTTCACCCGGGTGCCTTCGGAGGAGAGCGCCTTGCAGGCCTTGAGCCCCTCGATGGAGAGCGGGACCTTCACGACCACGTTCTTGTGGACCTTCGCGAGGAGCCGGCCCTCGGCGAGCATCCCGGCGGCGTCCTGCGCCACGACCTCGGCGCTCACCGGCCCGTCGACGATCTCGCAGATCTGGTGGATCGTGTCGACGAAGTCCCGACCCTCGCGCGCGATGAGCGAGGGGTTGGTGGTGACGCCGTCGATGACGCCCCAGGAGGCGGCGTCGCGGATCTCGTCGAGGTTCGCCGTGTCCAGGAAGATCTTCATGTCGGGACTCCGAAGGAGCCGACGACTACTGCGCCCGACCGGTGTCCGCAAGCGCGGGGCGCGATTCGGCGGGGGCCCGGCGACCGCACCGCCGGCGCGTCAGGGAGCCGCGACCGGGCCCGCGTCGGCGGGTCGGGCCTGGACGAGGTAGCTCGCCTGATCCAGCAGGTCCGCGGCCCCGGACGGCCAGGCGAGGGCGCGGGCGCCGAGGGAGGCGAGGTCGCCGTCGCGCGCGTCGAGCGCCGCGCGCACGATCTCGTCGCGCCGGCCGGGGTCGTTGCGGCGCGCGTCTCTGGCGACGACCTCGGCTTCGGCCCAGAGCCCGCGCGACGCGAGCGCCATGGCGCGCGCGCCGTCGAAGCCGGGGCGGCCCTTGCAGCCGCGCTCCGCCCACAAGGCGGTGCGCGCGACGAGGTCCGCGTCGCCGAGGACGTGGTCGGCCGGCACGACGACGTGGCGGCAGGCACGCCGCTGCAGCGGGACGAGCCCGATGGCGGCGTCGAACGCGCCCGTGGCCTCTGCCCAGCGCTCCTGGCGCATGAGCTCGACGCCGAGCAGGTTCCAGGCGTAGCCGTCGGGCGAGCGGCGCACGGCCGCGGTGAAGAGCGCCTCCTCGTCCGCCCAGTCGGGGACGCGCACGTGAAGCACGCCGAGCGCGGCCAGGGTCGCGACGGCGAGGGCGGGCGCCTGCGCGCGGCGCGCGGGCGCCGTGGCGACGATCGCGGCGACGAGCCCGAAGAGCGGCAGGTAGAGGTAGCGCTCCCCCAGCGTGCCGTACCAGCGCACGCCGAACGCGCTCGGCGCGAAGACGCCGGCCGCGAGGAGGAGGAGCCACGCGGCGCGCGCCCGGCCGGCCCGGAGGAGGCCCGCGAACAGGAGCAGCGTCGCGACCGCCGCGGGCCACGCCGCCGGGTGCGGCGCCGGCATGTAGAGGCTCGCGGTCGTCGTGAGCGGCCAGGGCCACGTCACCCACCCGAGCATCGTCACCGCGCCGTAGAAGGCCGAGCGCGCGTTGAACGAGATCTCGGCCTGCTCGAGCGTGAACCCCCCGAGGGTCGCCTGTGAGCGCAACGCGAAGGCGGCGGCGAGCGCGAGCCCGATCGCGACGACCTCCTGTCGCGCGAGCCGCTCGCCCCACGCGCGCCGCCAGACGAAGATCACGGCCGGCAGCAGGAAGGCGTTCTCCTTGGAGAGGCAGGCCGAGAACGCCGCGAGCGCCGCGAGGCCCCACTTGCGCCGGTCGAGCGCCAGCAGCGTGCCGAGCACG
Source organism: uncultured Enterobacteriaceae bacterium (assembly GCA_964457335.1). Classification (GTDB taxonomy): domain Bacteria; phylum Myxococcota_A; class UBA796; order UBA796; family SXON01; genus CAJBVW01. The sequence continues at coordinate 11,531 of CAYWGD010000059.1, forward strand.
CCGGCGGCGGCCATGAGGTCGTTGCGCGCCGAGATCCAGACCACGGCCTCGGACTGCACGGGGTGGAGGCCGAAGATCAGCGCGGCGACGTTCGCGCGCGTCGCGCCCACCCGCCCGCGCAGGACCCCCGCCACGAGCGCGACGACCAGCAGGTGCCAGAGCAGGCTCTGCACGTGCGATCCCGCCGCGTCCACGCCGAAGAGCCAGCGGTCGAGCAGGAAGGTGAGCGTCAGGAGCGGTCGGTAGTAGCCCGTGTCGTTCGAGACGGTGCAGCACCAGAGGTCGCGGAGGAACACGTTCTCGAAGGTCGGCGCCGTCAGCACGCGGTTGTGCTCGACCAGCGCGTGGTCGTCCCACACGAAGCCGGCTTGCGGCACGCCACCGTACGCCGCCGCCACGAGCCCGAGGACAAACCAGAGCGGGAGGCGCCAGCCCTTCGCGCCGTCGCTCATCGGACCGGCGCCGGCAGCACGCCCGCCACCGGGTAGTGGCGCCGCGCCGGGAGCGTGGCCGCCCAGGGCAGGCCCGTCCACGGGTTCGGCGCCTCAGGCCAGGCCTCCGCGAGGCAGGCCAGGAAGAAGTCGCGCTCGGCGAGGCGGGGGTGCGGGACGCGCAGGCGCGCCTCGGTGACGACGCGGTTGTCGTAGAGGAGCACGTCGACGTCGATCATCCGGTCGGCCCAGGAGCGGGCGGGCACGCGGCCGAGGCGGACCTCGAGCGCCTTGCACACGTCGAGCAGCGCGAGCGGGGAGAGCGTGGTCCGCGCGCGGACCACCGCGTTGAGGAAGCCCTGGTGCGCCACCCCGCCGACGGGCGGCGTCGCGATCACGCGGCTGCACTTGACGATCGCGAGGTCCGGTCGGGCGTCCAGGGCGCGAACCGCGAGGTTCAACGTCTGGAGCCGCGGGCCCATCGACGCTCCGAGCGCGAGGGCCACGTCCACCGCGGGGCCCGGGGGGCGCGACGCGGCCCGGAGCGTTGTTAGTGCGGGGTTCGCCATCGTGAGGAAGCGCGTGCGGCTTCGCTATCCGTTCTGGACCCTGCTGGCCCTCGCCGCGGCCCTCGCCGTCGTCTACGTCAGCACGTCGATGCGCGTGGTCGGCGGCGAGCTGATCCCCCCGTTGGACGACGCCTTCATCCACTTCCAGTACGCCCGCCGCATGGCCGAGGGCGCGCCGTTCTCCTACCAGGCGGGCGACGGCTACTCCTCCGGCGCCACGAGCCTCCTCTGGCCGGGCGTGCTCGCGGTCGGCTACCGCCTCGGCTTCACCGACGTCTCGCTCTACGCCTGGTCGATCCTCGTCTCCACGGTGCTGCTCGCGGCCGCGGGGACGTTCACGCACCGCTGGCTCGGGCGCGTCGCCGGCGACCGCACCGCGCTGCTCGGCACGATCGTGTTGATGACGACCGGGCCGCTGGTCTGGGCGGCCTTCAGCGGCATGGAGGTCCTGCTCTACGGCGCCGCCATCGCCGCGGTCCTCGACGGGGTCACCCGCCCCGACCGCGCCCCCGGCGCGCCCGCGCCCGGCACGCTCACGTGGGCCGCCGTCCTGGCGACGGTGCGGCCGGAGGGCGCGATCCTGGCCGGGGTGCTGGCCATCACGCAGGTCGTCGAGGCCTGGCTCGCCGGGGGTCGCCGCGTCCGCGCCGCCGTCCCCGCGCTGCTCTGGTTCGTCCCGGTGTCGCTCGGCGCGATCCAGCCGCTCCTGAACTGGCTGAACACCGGAATCGTCGCGTCGTCCTCGGCGCTCGCCAAGCAGAACCCGCGGTTCGCGCACCCGGACGAGACCGTGTTCGCCACCTTCGTGTGGGACACCGCGCTCTGGGGTGCCTACGGCGCCCACTTCTTCGACCGCGTCGGCATGATCGTCCTCGTGCTCTTCGCGGTCGGCGCGTGGACGCTGGTGCTGCGTGACCGCGCCCGGGGACTCCCCGGCGTCGGCACGCTGGGGCTCGTGTGGTGGGCGCTCCCGTTCCCCCTCCTGGCGTTGTTCCTGCCGATCGGCTGGCACCACTTCCGCTACCTGATCCCCTACCTCGTGGTGTTCGTGCCCTTCTTCGCGGTCGGCGCGGCGGTGGTGGACAGCGGCATCTCGCGCCTCCGGGGCCAGGGGGACACGCCGTTCGTGCTCGGTACGCTCGCGGCCTGCCTCGTGTTCACGAGCTTCGCGTGGCCGAACGAGCTCGGGCGCAACGCGCGCGACATCCGGAGCCACCAGGTCGAGCTGGGGCGCTGGGTGGCGCGGAGCCTGCCCGCGGACGCCGTGGTCGCCGCCAACGACGTGGGCGCGCTCGCCTACCTCGGAGAGCGGCGGCTCCTCGATCTCGAGGGCATCGTCTCGCTCAAGCTCCTCCCCGACGCGCTCGAGGGGGAGGGCACGCTGTACGAGGCGATGCTCCGCGAGGACCCGGACGTGTTCATCGTCTTCCCGTCGTGGTTCGAGAGCACGTTCGCCGCGGGCGCGCTCACGATCCGGCGGCACGCCCGCCTGGAGGACCGCAGCATCAGCGGCGGCGACGACATGGTCGTGGCCACGCTCGTGGACGCCGTGCCGGCCTCCGCGGCGCGCCCCCCCGCGATGGAGCCCGGCGAGCGCGTGCTGGACGTGATCAACGTGTCCGACCGCGCCGACGAGGAGGCCCACGCTGCCGCGTTCGAGGACCCGCTCCCCGGTCGCGGGCGCGCCAACACCGTCGTCTCGGGCGTGTACGCCGACGGCGAGCGCGTCGCGGACAGCGCCCGTCGCCTGCAGGGCGGCGCCACCTTCCGCATGGTCCGCGGCGCGGGCACCCGGCTCGTGGGACGGTTCGGCCCGAGCGAGGGGCCGTCGCGGCTGCTCGTGCGCGTCGACGGCGCGGACGTGGGCGTCTGGGAGCTGCCCGCCATCCCCGTGGGTGCGTGGCAGGACCTCGCCTTCGCGCTCCCCGGGGCCGGCCCCGCCGCGATCGAGCTGGTGCCGGTCGACGTGGCGCGCCCGCCGACGGGCGGGTGGCACGTCGCGCGGCTCTGGACGGTCGGGAGCTGACGGAGGGCGCGTCCCGGGCGCGGACGCCCGGGACCGGGTGTCCTCCGGGCTCGGCGCGAGGCGCCTCGGTCGGCCGCCTGCGGGGCGGCCGACCGGCTCGGGCGGTCCGCCTTCGGGTGCCTGCGGCCCGGAACCTCTTCGCGCCCGAGCCGCCCTCCGGCCCCCCTCGCGCGGCGTGGTGGTGGGCGTTCTGGCCCGGGGGAGGGACGTGGCGTGGCGGTGGGCGACTTGGCGCGGGGGGAGGCGTTGGGGGTGCCGGCGGGGTGTCAGGAATTGATAATTGCCAGCTACGGCGGCTCCCGGTGCTCCGGACGTTGCAGATCTCGCCGGGTGACGGCTCACCCCCCCGCGTTGTGGACGCGTCGGTGCTCATCGCGAGCCGTAGGTGGTCAATCGGCATCGTCAATTCCAGCCACCCGAGAAATCTACCCTGGACTGAGACGATAGATAGAGCTATCTATCGTTGCATGTCAGACCCCCTCTCCACGATCCTCGCCGCGGCGGAGCGCCTCCTCCTGCAGGGCCCCGACGCGCTCACCATGGACGCCCTGGCCCGCGAGGCCGGCGTCTCCCGCGCCTCGCTCTACCGGGTCGTGGGCAGCCGGGAGCAGCTCCTCGCGCGGCTCGGCGCCGCGGAGCCGGCCGACGCGCGCCGTCGGATCCTCGACGCCGCCGCGGTCGTCTTCGGGCGCGCCGGGCTGGACGCCGCGACGATCGAGCTCGTCGCGCGGGAGGCCGGCGTGGGCCCCGCGACGGTCTACCGGCAGTTCGGGGGCAAGGAGGGGCTCGTGGCGGCGTTCGCGGCGGAGTCGACGCAGCGCCGGAGGCTCCTCGCGGCCTCCGGGAGCCCCACCGACGATGCGCGCGCCGACATCACCCGGGTGGCACGCGCCATCGCGGAGCAGCTCGTGGCGGATCGCGAGCTCATGCGGGTCGTGGTGGGGGAGGCGTGCCGGGACGGAGAGAGCCTGATGGCACTGCGTCAGCGACCGGTCCGCACCACCGACGCGATCGCGGCGCTCCTGCGCCACCACATGGACGCGGGGCGGCTCCGCGCAGCCGACCCCGTCGCCAGCGCTCGCTCGCTGTTCGGGATGGTGTTCGCCCACGCCTTCCTCAACCCGCTCCTCGACGGCAGCGCCCCGCCCGACCCGGACGCCGTGGTCGCGCACGTCGTCCCGCTCTTCCTCGACGGACTCGCCCACACCGGAGGTGCCGCGTGACCGACCCGCTCGTCCTCTCCTTCGCCGACCCCGGCGCCGATCCCCACGTGGGTCCCGCCGGCGCCGCCCTCGCGCGCGTGGGCGGCAAGGGCGCCAACCTCGCGTGGATGGCCCGCGCCGGGCTCCCCGTGCCCCCGGGCTTCTGCGTGACGACCGCGGCCTACGCGGCGTTCCTCGAGCACGCCGACGCCGACACGCTCTTCGGCGCGCTGAACGCCCTCGCCCCCGACGACGTGGCCGGGGTGCGCCGCGTCGCCGCCGAGGTGCGCGCCGCCCTCGGTCGCCTGCCCGTGCCCGAGGTGGTCGCCGCTGCCGTGCTCGAGGCCTGGCGCGCGCTCGACGGCGACGCGCACGCCTGGGCCGTCCGCTCCAGCGCGACCGCGGAGGACCTCCCCGACGCATCGTTCGCCGGCCAGCAGGACACCTACCTGAACGTGCGGGGGGAGGGACCCCTGCTCGCGGCGGTGCGTGATTGCTGGGTGTCGCTCTTCACCGACCGCGCCGTGCTCTACCGGGCGCGCAACGGCTTCGCGCATCGGGCCGTGCAGCTCGCCGTGGTGGTGCAGCGCATGGTGCGGCCCGAGGTGTCGGGCATCCTCTTCACCGCCGACCCCGTGACGGGGAGCCGCGCCGTCTGCTCCATCGACGCGGGGTGGGGGCTCGGTGAGGCGCTCGTCGGCGGGCTCGTGAACGCGGACCTCTACCGGGTCGACAAGGCCACGGGGGCGGTGCGCGAAGCGCGCGTCGGCGAAAAGGCGATCGCCATCCGGCCGCTCGCGGAGGGGGGCACGGTCCAGGAAGAGGTGCCCGCCGCGCTCCGGCAGGAGCGGGCACTCTCCGACGCGCAGTGCGCCGAGCTCGTGGACATCGGCCGCCGCATCGAGGCGGCCGCCGGTGGCGCGCCCCAGGATGTCGAGTGGTGCTACGAGCGCGGCACCCTGCACGTGGTGCAGGCTCGGCCGATCACGTCGCTCTACCCCCTGCCGCCGGCCCCCGCCGACGGCCGGCTGCACGCCTACTTCAGCTTCGGCCACGGCCAGATGATGCCGGAGGCGATGCCGCCGCTGGCGCGCGACACCTGGATCCAGCTCCTTCCGTTCGGGCGCGGCAGCCTCACCGGGGACCCCGCCGACCGCCCGCCCGCGCCGCGTGCCCTCGGGGAGGTGGGTGGGCGCCTCTACATCGACGTGACGACGCCGCTCCGCGTGCCGCGCGCGCGCGCCGTCCTGCTCGGCGTGCTCGGGACGGTGTACCCGGAGGTCCGCGAGCTCCTGGCGGGGCTCCTCCCGCGCCTCGGTCCGGACCTCCACTCTCCGCCGACGCGCGCGCTCCCCGTCCTGCGGCTCTTCGGGCCGGCGTTCCCGCGGGTCTTCGGCCTCCTGTGTCTCGGCGACCCGGGGCGCGGCGCGGCCATGGCCGACGCCGCGATCGAGCGGCTGCTCGCGCCCTGGCGGGGCCCGGCCCCGCGGCCCCGCGTGGCGCGCGACCGCATCGCGGGCCTGTTCCACGACGTCCCTCGGATCGCGCCTCCGATCGCCGTGGGCGCCATCGCGCAGAAGCTGCTCCTGCGGCTGGGCGTGACCGAGGCCGAGCTCGTGCCGCTCCTCCGCGCGCTCCCCCACAACGTCACCACCGAGATGGACCTCGCGCTCGCGGACCTCGCCGACCTCGTGCGCGCCCACGACGGGCTCGGGGACGCCCTCGACCGCGACGGGCTCGCGGGCGCCGAGGCCCACCCGGGCGGGGCCGCGTTCGTCGCGGGGTTCCGCGCCTTCCTGGACCGCTACGGTGTGCGCGGCGCGGGCGAGATCGACCTGTCCCGGCCGCGCTGGAAGCACGACCCGGCGTTGCTGCTCAAGGTCGTCGTCGGGAACCTGCGCGGCGGCGGGGAGGTGGGGGCGCACCGGCGGCGGCACGCCCAGATGGCCGCCGAGGCCGAGGCCGCGATGGAGCGGATCGCCGCGGCCGCGCCGTGGTGGCGCCGCCCGCTCGTCCGGCGCCTCCTGCGGATCGTGCGGAGCTGCCTGGGTGTGCGGGAGCACCCGAAGTCCGCGCTGGTCCAGGTGCTCGACGTGGCGCGCACCTCGGCGTTGGAGGCCGGGGCCCGGCTCGTCGCGGTGGGCCGCCTCGACGCGCCCGACGACGTGTTCTTCCTCGCGTGGGACGAGCTCGTGGAGGCCGACGAGCGCGGGGCCGCCGGCAGCGCCGACCTCCGCGTGATGGTGGCCGGTCGCCGCGTGGAGCACGCGCGCGATCGCAAGCGCACGCCGCCGCTCGTGATGACGAGCGAGGGCGAGATCCCGCGCGTGGCGGCGCGCGGCGACCTGCCGCCGGGGGCGCTCGCGGGGCTGGGCGCCTCCGCGGGGGTGATCGAGGGGCGCGCGCGGGTGGTGCTCGACCCGGGCGCGGAGGTGCTGCACGCCGGGGAGATCCTGATCGCGCCGTTCACCGACCCCGGGTGGACGCCGCTCTTCACCCACGCCGCCGGGCTCGTGACGGAGGTGGGCGGCATGATGACGCACGGCTCGGTCGTGGCCCGCGAGATGGGGATCCCCGCCGTGGTCGGCGTGGCCGGTGCGACCGGCCGCATCCGCACCGGCGACCGCGTGCGCGTCGATGGCGACCGCGGCGTCGTGCTGGTCGTCGCCGGGGCGGCGGCGTGAACGGCGCCGTTGCGGTGCTGGGCGCGCTCGTGCTGCTCGCGGCGGCGGTCGCGGCGCACCAGGGCGTGTTCCTCGCGGGGCTCAAGCTCGGCGGGACGGACTTCGTGTCGCTCCTGCCGCTGCTCCTCCTCTGCTTCGTGCTCGCCGGGCTCGTGCAGGTGGTGCTCCCGGCCACCACCGTGACGGCCTGGCTCTCCGACGAGGCGGGCTGGCGCGGCATCGTGGTGGCGTGGGTCGCCGGAGCGCTCACGCCCGGCGGCGGGCCGATCGGGCTCTCCCTCGCCGCGGGCCTCGCGCGCTCGGGCGCCGGCGTCGGGGTGCTCGTCACCTACCTGACGTCGCTCTCGCTGCTCTCGTTCGTGCGCGTGCCGATGGAGGTCGGGATGGTGGGCGGTCGCCTTGCCGTCCTCCGCTGGGTCGTGTCCGTGCTGCTACCGCCGGTGGCCGGGCTCCTCGCGCAGCTGGTGGCGGGGCCGCGCGTTTAGCGGGGGTGTCAGGAGCGGGGGTGTCAGGAATTGACAATTGACACCTACGGCGCAGCCGTAGGTGTCAATTGTCAATTCCTGACACCCATTTCTCGGCGCAGCCGTAGGTGTCAATTGTCAATTCCTGACACCCATCTGCTCCGGAGCCGCCGACGTCTCCCGCCGGCACCGCCGCTTCCGCACCGGCGGCCGTCTTCGGCCGTCCGGGTGCCCCGAAGCTACGGCACCACCGGCACCGCCGCCCGCGCCGCCGCGCCCTTGGCCTCGGCCTCCATCGCCTCGAACGCCCCGCCCTCGCAGCCCTGCGCGCGCAGCTCCGCGGCGAGCTGCAGGGCCGGCTCCGGCGCGCCGGCCTCCACGAGGAGCCGCACGGGATGCGGGCAGGCGAAGGGGAGCGGTGGATCCGCCGCGATGGCCGCCCGGTAGGCGTGGAGCGCGTCGCGGGGATGGCCCTGGGACTCGGCCCAGACGCCCATGCGGTACCAGCTGAAGGCGTCGGGCGCGCGGGTGACCGCCGCGGTCCAGAGGGCGTCCTCGCTGCGCCAGTCGCCGAGCCGCACCTGCACCGTGGCGATCGCGGCGATACCCGCGAGGATCCCGACGGGCAGAAGGCGCGCGGGGGCGGCGGCCGCCACGAGCACGGCGAGGCCGGCCAACGGCAGGTACAGGAAGCGCTCCCCCACGGCGTGGGACGCGAGCATGGCCACGGTCGTCGGGAGCCAGGCGAGCCCGGCCCAGGCGAGCAGCGCCCACCCGCCCGGACGCGCGCGGACGAGCGCCAGGAGCCCCACGAGCGCGACGAGCGCCGCGCCCCAGCGGAGCGCGGCAAAGGGCGCCATGTAGAAGGTCGCCGTGCCGGTGAGCGGCCACGGGAGCACGAGCCAGCCCAGCACGGTGGCGGCGACGCGGCCGGGGACCACGAGGGCCAGGGCGGGGTCGATCGGCGGGAACGCGACCTCGCCGAGGGTGGCCTGGGCGCGCAGGAGGAGCGCGGCGCCGACGCCGAGGACGGCCGCGAGCCCCTCCCGCCCGCCGGGTCGCTCGCCCCACGCGAGCCGCCAGGCGACGAGCAGCGCGGGCATGACGACGGCGGCCTCCTTGGACAGGGTGGCGGCCGCCACCAGGAGCCCGCCGAGCGCCGCGCGGCGCCGGTCGAAGGCGAGGAGCGCGGCGAGCACGAGCGCCCCACACATCACGTCGTTCCGCGCGGCCACCCACACGACCGCCTCGGAGACGAGCGGGTGGAGGCCGAGGATCGCGCCGGCCACGAGCGCGCGCGGCTCCCCGACCCGCGGCCGCGCGAGCGCCACGAGGAGGCCGACGGCCAGCAGGTGCCAGCCGACGCTCTGGAGGTGGTGCACGCGCGGGTCGAGGCCGCCGACGAGCCGGTCCACGAGGAAGGACACCAGCACGAGCGGCCGGAAGAAGGGCGAGGGGCCGCCGAGCGCCTCGGCGGAGCCCGACCAGAGGTCCCCGGCGAAGATCCGCCCGAGATCCGCGTCGCGCAGGAGCGGGTTGTCCACGACGAGCGGGTGGTCGTCCCAGAAGAAGGTCGCGCCGACCGCGCGCGCCCACACGGCCGCGACGAGCACGAGGAGCAGGGCGGGACGCACGCGCCCTACCGCCCCACCAGTCGCCACTCGTCCCGCAACAGCCGCTTGAGCCGCTCGTACTCGGCGCCCTCGCTGCGGATGACGCCGTCGCCGCCGACCACCCAGGCGTCGCCGCGGGGGTTCTCGGGGAGCGTGATGCCGAGCCGCGCGATCTCCGCGGGCGACGAGAGCGGGCCGTTCTCGTCGCGCCAGCGGCGGCAGGCGTCGGCCCAGGAGTCGACGAGGTCGTTGTGGCGCAGGCGCCCGAGCTGTCGCTCGGCGTCGGCCCGGATGGCGGGGTTGTCGGTCGTGGCCCGCACTTCCTCGAGGTAGTGGATGCCGGCCGCGCGATCGCCCGACTGCTGCTTCATCGCGGCGGCGGCGGCGGCGTACCAGCTCGGCGCGCCGGGGAGCGAGGCGGCCATCGCGAGCAGGCGCGCGGCGGTGCGCGGGTCGTCCCGGTAGAGGTAGGCGTTCATCCCGAGCGAGAAGGGGAAGAACGGATCGTCCGGGATGTGCGCCTGCGCGGTCGAGAAGACCTGGTCGGAGCCGTCGATGTCGCCGCTGACGCGGAGCAGCGTGCCGCCGTAGAAGTAGGGGGTGCGCCACGTCGGATCGAGCGTGTAGACCGCCTCGACCATCCGGCGGAGCCAGAGGAGCCAGGCGTCGCCGCCCGCGCTGTCGTAGCGCTCGCCGAACACCAGGACGGTCCGCACCCAGAACAGGCTGGCGAGGGGCTCCGCGAAGCCCATGGACGCCGCGCGCATTTGGCCCGGCTCGGGCACGAAGAGCAACGCCTGGTCGATGCTCCGCGCCTGCCGCGTCACGTCGGCGCGGGGCAGCGCGGCCCCGGCGCCGAGGCCTCCGAGGACGGCGACGAGCGCGAGGACGGCGAGGGGCAGGCGGGTCACGAGGGCCATCCTATCGCGATCTTCGCGTCCAAAAACACGAACGCCCGGGTGGGAGCCCGGGCGCCGCGGGTCGACCGAACTAGTAGACGTTCGTGTCGGCGGTGGCGAGCGTGGCGTTGATGGACGCGCTCGCGGAGTAGTCGGCGAAGACCGCGTCGCCGTCGACGTCGGAGGAGGCGGTGACGGTGAAGTCGGTGGTGCCGGCGGCGACCGCGTAGTTGCCGCGGACCTGGCCGTCCGGGCGCCAGCCGAGCTGGGTCCAGGAGGCGTCGCCGGTCCAGTCGCGGAAGCCCTTGCCCGGGGTGCCGGAGGGGGAGGCGCCGGTGGTGACGTAGGAGTCGAACGCCGCGTCGTAGGAGAGCTCGGCGGTCTTGATGCCGTCGACGTTGCCGGGGAGCTCGGACCGCTTGGCCTTGAGCTGCATCGCGATGAAGTTCGGGATCGCGATCGCGGCGAGGATGCCGATGATGGCGACGACGATCATGAGCTCGACGAGCGAGAAGCCCTTGTTGAGACGGCGCATGGGTGCTCCCTTGGGGTGAGTGTCAGCCGGTGTCTGTCCGACCCGTCCCGACAGTAGTGCAACGCTCGTGCCACGCGAAGCGGCGGGCGTCGATCGGAAAGACCAGGGTTTTCCGTGACTTACACTGACATTTTTTGTCAGCGCGCCGTGACGCAAATTGTCAGATGCCCCGGGTGGTCACTGTGACGAGCCTTACGTCGATCACGACGATCACTCGTCGTCCGTGTCCAATCCGAACTTCACGAGTCGGTACCGGAGAGATCGGAAGGTGATGCCGAGGAGTCGGGCCGCCTGCGTGCGGTTGCCGCCGGCCGCGGCGAGCGCCCGGTCGAGGTAGCGCCGCTCCACGTCGGCCAGCCGGGCCTCGAGGTCGATGCCCTCGGTGAGGGGGTCGTCCTCCTCCTCGGCGCCCACCGGCGGGGCGGCGAGCACGCCCTGGACGCGCTCGGGGAGCGCCGCCGGCGTGAGCAGGGGGCCCACCTCGAGCGCCACGGCGCGCTCGATGACGTTCTGGAGCTCGCGCACGTTCCCGGGGAAGGGGTAGCCGCGGAGGATGCGGAGCGCCTCGGGCGTCGCGCCGCGGATGGGCTTGCCGTACTCCTCGGCGAAGCGCGCGATGAAGTGGCTCACGAGCACCGGCACGTCCTCGGCGCGCTCGCGGAGCGGCGGCATGTCGATCTGCACGACGTTGAGCCGGTAGTAGAGGTCCTCGCGGAAGCGGCCCGCGGCCACCTCGGCCCGCAGGTCGCGGTTGGTGGCCGCCACGATGCGCACGTCGACGGGCACCTCGCTGGTGCCGCCCACGGGCGTGACCTTCCGCTCGGCGAGCGCGCGGAGCACCTTCACCTGCGCGGCGAGCGGCATCTCGCCGACCTCGTCGAGAAAGAGCGTGCCGCCATCCGCCGCCTCGAACATGCCGACCTTGTTCGTGTTCGCGCCGGTGAACGCGCCCTTCTTGTAGCCGAAGAGCTCGCTCTCGAAGAGGCTCTCGGGGATCGCCCCGCAGTTCACCGGCACGAACGCGCGCCGGCTCCGCTCGCTGCCGTAGTGGATCGCGCGGGCGAGGAGCTCCTTGCCCGTCCCGCTCTCGCCGCACACGAGGCAGCTGATCTTCGTGCCGCTGATGCGACGGACGAGCTGGTAGACCTCCTGCATCCGCGGCGAGGTGCCGACGAACTGGCCGAGCTGGTAGCGCTCGGCGAGCTCGGCCCGCATGCGCGCGTTGTCGGCCTCCAGCGCCCGCATCGCGAGCGCCTTGCGCACGATGAGGCGGAGCTCGTCGTTGTGGAAGGGCTTGGCGACGTAGTCGAACGCGCCCTCCCGCATGGCCTGCACCGCGGTCGTGACGCTCCCGTAGGCGGTCAGGAGGATGACGGGCACGTCGCGCCCGGCCTGCGCAGCGCGCGCCTTCACCTGCCGCAGGAGCTCGATGCCGTCCACGCCGGGCATGTTGAGGTCGGTGAGCACGAGGTCGGGCTGGGCGGCGTCGTAGCGGTCGAGGCCCTCCTCCCCGCTGTCCGCGCGCAGCACGCGGTAGCCCTCCCGCTCGAACAGGACGGCGAGCATCTCGCCGAGCGAGCGCTCGTCGTCGATGATCAGGATGGTCTCACGAGCCAAGGGGGGCCTCCCGGGGGAGCCAGATGTGGAAGGCGGTGCCCCGCTCGGGTCGCGCCTGGACGTGGACGTGGCCGCCGTGGCCACGCGCCACCTGCTCGACGAGGAGGAGCCCGAGGCCCGTGCCGCCGTTGCGGGTGGTGTAGAAGGGGTCGAAGATCCGCCTCCGCTCGGCCTCGGAGATGCCGACCCCCTCGTCGCCCACCGTGATCTCGACGCCGGCCGGCCGATCGCCGCCGGCCGGCAGATCCTGGACGGTCACGAGGATCTCGCCGCCGCGCGGCATGGCCTGCGCCCCGTTGAGGATGAGGTTCCAGAGGGCCTGCCGGAGGCGGTCGGGATCCGCCCGGGCCAGGGTGGGCGCTCCTTCGCAGCGGGTGACCACCTTGGGGGCGTAGCGCGGATCGCGCGCGAAGGCTTCGCAGACCTCGGATGCGAGCGCGTAGAGGTCGACCGGGCGGGGCGCGATCGGGGGCCGGCGCGTCGCGGACAGGAAGTCCTCGACCAGCCGGTTGAGGCGCTCGGCCTCGCCGAGGGCGAGGTCGGCGAGGCGCGAGGGGTGCTCCTCGCGGATGAGCTGGAGCGAGCCCGAGAGGCTCGCGAGCGGGTTCCGGATCTCGTGCGCGAGGCCCGCGGCCATGCGGCCCACCGCGACCATGCGCTCGTCGCGCGTCGCCGCCTCGCGCATGCGGGCGAGCTCCGTCACGTCCTCGATCACGATGACGCTCCCGCCGTCGGGGAGGCCGGCGCGGGAGCAGACCCAGCGCTGGCCGTCCTCGCGCGACTCCTCCCAGGTCGCCGCGTCGCCCGCGCGCGGGAAGATCGCCCCGAGCGGCTGCCCGCGCACGTCCCCGAGGAGCGCGCGCCCGAAGGGGTTGAGCGCCACGACGATGCCCTGGCGATCGAAGGACAACACCCCGGCGTGCACCCGATCCAGCACCGTGTCGTGCTCGGAGGCGAGCAGGAGCGAGGACTCGCGCTCCTTCTGGAGAGCCTGGCCGGTGCGCGCGAGCTGCTCGCCGAGCTGCCCGGTCAACAGCGCCATCAGGTAGAAGGCGAACACCCGGAACATCGCCTCCGACCACACGATCACGACGACGTCCCCCTCGAGCGCGGGGACGTTCTCGCCCACCGCGAGCATGGCGAGAAAACCGCCCGTGGCGAAGGTCGCGCTCCAGAGCGCCCCTTCCCGGTGGAGCAGGTACGCGCCCGCGCCGATCGTCGGGAAGTAGAGGAGCGTGAAGAGCGAGTGCAGCCCGCCGGTCATCTGCGAGAGCACCGACACGAGGACGACGTCGAGCGCGAGCTGGAAGAGCTGGAAGGGCTTCGACACCGCGCGTCCGCGGACGCCGAAGACGACCACGAGCAGCAACAGCAGCGCGACCGCGACCACGCGGAAGATGGGGAGGGGATCGACGGCGCCGTTGACGACGCCCGCGATCCCCCAGATCAGCGCCCCGATCGCGACGCCCAGCCGGTAGGCGTTGTACCGGAGGAAGCTCCCGGCCAAGGCGTCGCTCCTACCCGATGTGACCCGCCATCTCGAAGATCGGCATGTACATGGCGATGACGAGGCCGCCGATGACGATGCCGAGGAAGGCCATGATCATCGGCTCGAGCATGGCGGTGAGGCCTTCGACCGCCTGGTCGACCTCCTCGTCGTAGAAGTCCGCGATCTTGGTGAGCATCGTGTCGAGCGCGCCCGTGGCCTCGCCGACGCTGATCATCTGGCACACCATCTGCGGGAAGACCTTCGCCTCGGAGAGCGGCTCCGCGATGGTGCGGCCCTCGCTGATGCTCGTCGCCACGCGGCCGATCGCGTTCTCGATGACCTTGTTGCCGGCGGTGCGGCCGCAGATCCCGAGCGCCTCGAGGATGGGCACGCCGGAGGACACCATGGTGCCGAGGGTGCGCGTGAAGCGGGCGACCGCCACCTTGGTCAAGAGCTCGCCGAAGATCGGCAGCCGCAGGAGCAGCTGGTCGATCATCAGCTTCCCGCGCTGCGTGCGATAGAAGCGGCGCACGCCCCAGATCGCCGCGAAGATGCCGACCAGCAGGTACACGAAGTTGGCCTGCAGCCACTTCGAGATGGCGAGCACGAACAGCGTGGGCGCCGGGAGCGCCGCGCCGAAGTCGGCGAACATGTCCTCGAAGGTCGGGACGACCTTGAGGAGGAGCATCGTGACGACGAGGGAGGCCACGACGATGACGATGACCGGGTAGGTCATCGCGCCCTTCACCTGCCGGATCAGCTTCTGGTTCTTCTCCAGGTAGGCCGCGAGCCGGTTCATGATGGTGTCGAGCATGCCGCCCACCTCGCCGGCGGCGACGAGGTTGACGTAGAGGTCGTCGAACGTGCCCGGGAAGGTCTTGAGCGCCTCGGCGAAAGTGCTGCCGGACTCGACCTTTTCCTTGATGACCTTCAGCTGGTCGCGCAGGGTGGCGTTCTCGGCCTGGGTCGACAAGATGTCCAGGCACTGCACGAGCGGCAGGCCGGAGTCGATCATCGTGGCGAACTGCCGGCTGAAGATCACGAGGTCGCGGAGCGTGACGGAGGGCTTGAGGAACGCGGGCGTGGGGATCTTGATCTGGATGCTGCCGAGGCCCTTCGACTCCGAGAGCGAGGTGGCCTGGATGCGCATCTCGCGCAGGCGCTGGCGGGCCGCGTTCTGGTCGGCCGCCTCGACCGTGCCCTTCTTGGCTTCGCCCGTGGCTGATCGCCCTTCGTACTTGAAGACAGCCATCCGGGGAATCCTCCTGGCGACCTGACCCGCGGGGCCCACGCACCCCGCTCCGGGCGAGTCTACCAACACTGGCGAGGCCGGCACAAGGCCGATAGACGGCCGCTCCCGGGGGATCCTTGTCGCTGGCGGACAAGCTGCGTGTGGCCCTGGCGCCCGCTCTGTGGGAGCGCGCGGAGGCCTACGTGCGTCAGGGCGGCGTCGCCCGGGGTCGGCGGTCCGCCTCGGAGGAGGCCTGGATCGTGCGGGTGCCGGGGCGGGCCGAGCCCGTCGAGGTGCTGCTCTGGCCGCAGGACGAGGACTGGAGCTGCGGCTGCGGGCTCGACGCCTGCGCGCACGCCGCGGCGGCCGCCCTCGCGCGCGAGCGGGGCGTGGCGCAGGAGGCGCGCGTCGAGCCGATCCGCTACCGCCTCGAGCGGCGCAAGAGCGGCCTCGTCGTGCTCCGCGACGTGCCCCCCGACGCCGTGCGCCGCGACGCCGACCAGGAGCTCAACCGCGTGCTGGCCGGCTGGTGGGGTCGCGAGAACCTGCCCCGCGGGCTCCTCGCCACCGCGCTCGGGCTGCTCGACGGCGCCGCCTGCACGCTCGACGGGCAGCCGATCAAGTGCGCGGGCGCCCCCGTCCTCCCGCGCGGCCTCGTGCAGGACAAGGGCCCCGGCTTCGTCGTGCGCCTCGTGCGCGCCCCGGGCATCGACGAGGCCTTCCCGAACGGCGCGGTGCGGATGGGCGACGTGTTGCGCCCCTACGCCGAGCCCGACCTCGCGCCGGAGCTGCGGCAGCGGCTGATCGTCGGCATCGACTTCCCGTTCACGGAGGCCCGGAAGCTCGTCACCAGCTTCCTGCCCCAGCTGGAGAAGGTGCTCGAGGTCGACGTGCGGACCGCGCGGCTCCCCAAGGTGCGCGACGTTCCGCCCCGCATCACCTGGGAGACGCGCCAGGACGGCGCGCGCGTGCGCATCGTCCCGCGCATCGTGTACGGGAAGCCCGCCATCGCGCGGCTGGAGCGCGGCGAGCTCCTGCTGCTCGGCGGCGAGGTGCCGGTGCGCGACGAGGTGGCCGAGCGGCGGCTCGTGCACGAGCTCGCGGAGGCCGGGATGGCGCCCGGCGTCCCCATCGAGCGGGACGGGCCCGGCGCGGCGGTGTGGGCGAGCGGCCTGCGCGGCGCGGTGCGGGAGAAGGTGCTCGAGGCGCTCCCGAACCTGCGCGTGCACGAGGCCGCGGGGCCCCCGCGGCTGGCGCTCCTGGAGGACGGGTCGGGCTTCCGCGTCGACGTCGACGCCGCCGGCATGGACCCGCGCGCGCTGGTCGCGGCCTGGCAGGGGGGCGACGCGCTGGTCCCGCTGATGGGCGGTGGCTGGCGGCCCATCCCGCGCGAGTGGATGGAGAAGCACGGCGCGATGCTGGCCGAGCTCCTCTCGGCGCGCGACGCCCGCGGCGTCGTGCCGCGCCACGCCGCGCCACTCCTGCTCGACGCCGCCGAGGAGCTCGATCTCCCCGCGCCCGCCGGCCTCCGCGCGCTCCGGGCCCTCGCCGGGGACTTCGACGCCATCCCCAAGGTGGCGCTCCCCGCCGACGTCACCGCGACGCTCCGCCCCTACCAGCAGACCGGCGTGGACTGGATCGTGTGGCTCCGCTCCATCGGCATGGGCGGCGTGCTCGCGGACGACATGGGCCTCGGCAAGACGGTCCAGACGCTCGCGGCCATGCGCGTCGTCCTCGGCGACGGTCCCGCCCGCGGCAAGGCCCTGGTCGTGGCGCCCACGAGCGTGCTGCGAAACTGGGCCGCGGAGGCCACGAAGTTCGTGCCCTCGCTGAAGGTGTGCGTCTACCACGGCCCCAAGCGGGTGCTCGACCCGACCGCCGACCTCGTCGTCACGACCTACGCGCTCCTCCGCCTCGACCTCGAGCGCCTGAAGGCCACCGAGTGGTCGCTCGTGGTCCTCGACGAGGCGCAGGCCATCAAGAACCCCGACTCCCAGGTGGCGCACGCCGCCCGCGCGCTCCCCGCGACCCAGCGGCTCGCGCTCACCGGCACGCCCGTCGAGAACCGCCTCGAGGAGCTCTGGAGCGCCTTCCACTTCGTCTCGCCGGGGCTCCTCGGCGGGCGCCGCGAGTTCCGCGACCGCTTCGGCGGCCCCATCGAGAACGGCGACCGGCGCGCGCAGCAGGCGCTCCGGCGCCGCATCCGGCCCTTCGTGCTCCGCCGGCTCAAGAGCGAGGTCGCGAAGGACCTCCCGCCGCGCACCGACGTGGTGCTCCGCTGCGCGCTCTCCGACGAGGAGCGGTCGATCTACGAGTCGGTCCGCGCGCTCGCCCGCGCCGACGTGGCCCGGCTGCTCGCCCAGAACGGCATGCTCCAGGTGCTCGAGGTGCTCCTGCGCATGCGGCAGGCCGCGTGCCACACCGGCCTCCTCCCCGGGAAGACGGCGCCGAGCTCGTCCAAGCTCGATCTCTTGCTGGAGACGCTCGACGAGGTGCTCGCCGAGGGCCACAAGGCGCTCGTCTTCTCGCAGTGGACCTCGATGCTCGACCTCGTCGAGCCGGCGCTGCGGGCCCGCGGCATCGGCTGGACGCGGCTCGACGGCTCCACCATCGACCGCGCCGGCGTCGTCGCGAAGTTCAGCGCCGAGGACGGCCCGCCCGTGTTCCTCCTGTCGCTCAAGGCCGGCGGCACCGGGCTCAACCTCACGGCCGCCGACTACGTGTTCCACCTCGACCCCTGGTGGAACCCCGCCGTCGAGGACCAGGCCACCGACCGCGCCCACCGCATCGGCCAGGAGCGGCCCGTGGTGAGCTGCCGCCTCATCGCCGAGGACACCGTGGAGGAGCGCATCCTGGCGCTCCAGGAGCAGAAGCGGGGCCTCGCGCGCGCCGCCCTCGACGAGGAGGCGCTGGCGAAAGGCATCACCCGGGACGAGCTCCTCGCGTTGTTCGACTAGGGCTGGGCAACCGCTCCGCGTTGCGGCGGCGTGGGTGCCCGGGAGGGGCGTCGGTGGTTCCCGTGCCCGCCCGCGTCCGGCGCCGCGAACGTGGCCGGGCCGTGCCCTGCGGGCGAGGCGTCGGGGGCCCGCGTGGGATCGAGCGGGGTGTGGGACATCGGGGGACCAGGTAGCGCTCGAGGGATCCGGAGCGCGCGTCAGACCGTGGGGAGGCGCGCTGTGAGGGCGTCGATCTCGGCGTCCCGGCGGTGGTAGCCGGTCGTGTCGACCAGGTAGCGGGCGCGCGCGAGGTGCCGGCGCGCGGCGTCGGGGTCGCCCGCGAGGAGGTGCCAGCGCGTCCAGCCGAGCGCCGCGTCCGCCTCGAAGAGACGCATGCCGCAGCGGGTGGCGATGCCGGTGACCTCGGCGAGATCGGCGCGGGCGGCGGAGAGGGCGGCGTCACGCTCGGTGGGGGTGCGCTCGGCGATGCTGAGGTGGAGATCGGCGCGGGCGAGGAGGCCGCGGCACAGGTATTCGAGTACGCGGGCGTCCCGCAGCTTTCCTACCGCTTGCTCCAAGTCGACCAAGGCATCCGCCAGGCGTCCGAGTGCGGTCGACGCCAGGCCGCGCGTCAGGTGATCCAGCGCCACGTCGAGCGGACTGTCGCTGGCCAGCCGCCACTCGAACCGCCTCGATGCCCGCATTCGCACGGCCTCCGCTTCACCGCGGTCCAGGAGGAACTCGGCGTAGAGTGTGCCCTGCACCGAGTAGAGTTCAGGAAACCTGGGCTGGCTTGCCGCGTGAATGGCTTCCGCCCGTTCGAACAGCAAGGCGGCCTCGCCGTCGTTCCCGCTCTGGTGCAGTGCATCGGCGAGCGTCGTGCGGTGGCCCGCGCGGCTGAACGGGTCGCCGACTCGATCAGCCGTATCCACGGCTTCCCTCGCCAGAGTGATGGCCACGGCGACGTTGCCGAGAGCCGAGTGGAGTTCGCTCAGCGCGTCCTGGTCCGTCGTCACGTTCGCCCACACTCTCATCGCGTTGTCCAGCCGCAGCGCCGCCTCGGTGGGCTCGAGCGCCTCGCGCAGACGGCCCAACGCGCGGAGCGAGAAGCCCGCGTTGTACAGGACGCTCGCCTGGGCGCCCAGGTGCAGCGATTCAGCCACCTTTTCCCACGGCGGATCAAAGAATCCGGCAAGCGACGACAGGTCCGAGGCGTAGGCGCAAAGCCGGAGGATGCTGTAGTGGCTCTCGCCGCGTCGGATGCGACGCCAGAAAACGTCCCTGAACGCCTCGTCATACCTCCCCGCCTTGCACCCATGCCCCACCGCCGCGTACAGCGGCGCCATCGCCTCCAACGTGTCCGGGAGCTCCGGCGCCGCCCGCTGGTAGTACTCGAACAGGCGGCTGTGGCCCGCCTTCCAGGCCTCCAGGTTCCGCCGGTGGAGCCGCTCCCCGAAGTGCTCGCGGACGAGCGGGTGGGTGTCCAACGTCCCGGGCTCGTTCGGATCCCGGGGAGCCAGCAAGCCCGCCGTCCGGAGGTTCGCGACGGCCTCCTCCCACTCCCGGAAGCCGGGCACCTTGTCCGTCAGCCCCGGGATCGCGACGACCTCGTTGACCCCCAACCGACGCGCAGCGGCCCCCCGCGCCGGACGCAGCGCCGCGAGCGCCTCGGCCTTCGCCGGGCGGTCGAACAGGCCGAGCACCTGCAGCACCGCGATCTCCGCTCCGTCGCCCCACCAGCGTGCGTAGGCCTCCATCACCCGCGCGGCGTGCTTGCCGCGGGTGGTCTCCGCCTCCAACGGACCGACCTCGCCGCGGCGGGTGATGTCGCCGTCGAAGCGCCGCTTCAGGTAGCGTCCGAGCAGCGACAGGGCGAGCGCGTGGCCGTCGTACTCCCCGCTGGCGGCGAGCAGCTCGGCCGGATCGCCGGTCACGCCGTGGGAGGCGAGGACCTCGGAGCCGGCTTCGGGGGTGAGCGTCTCGAGCTCGATGCGCTCGGCGGGGCCGGACTCCCAGTCCGCGAGGTCGGCCACCCGGAGGCGGGTCGACAAGACGCAGAGCCCGGGGTTGTCGGCAGCGAGCTCCCGGAGGAGCGTGGCGAGCGCGGGATCCTTGATGCGGCCTTCGTCCGGGCCGGGCGGGTGCTGGAGGGGCTCGACGCCGTCGAGGATGAGCAGCGTGCGCTTCGCGCGCACGAGCCGCGCGAGCCGTGCGCCCTTGTCCTCGGGCGCGCCGGCGCTCGGGTCGGGGTCCCCGTAGCGGCGGAGCAGCGCCGCGATCATCTCGTCGGACGACGCGGCTCGCTCCTCGCGCGTGCCCTGGCTGTAGAACGACCACGCGAAGACCCGCGCGGCCCCGCGCCAGGCTTCCTTCGCGAGCCCCGCGCGCCATCGGTTCACCACCGCGGTCTTCCCAACGCCGCCCCACGCGACGAGGGAGACCACGTGCTTCCGCGCGGGCCCGTCCCACGCCGCGTCCAGCGCGGCGAGGATCTCCTTCCGGCCGAACACCTTCTCGTCGGTGATGGGGAGGCGGGACACCTCCACGTCCTCGACCCGCATCGCGGCCACCGCAGGCGCGGGCGGCGCCTGGTCCGCGGGCTTCGTGCCGGTGATGCCCCACACCAGCCGACCGAAGGGGTCGGGCTCGGCGCGGCGGAAGTCGACCCAGGTGAGCCCCTTGAGGAAGAGCGGCAGCTTCGGCTCGCCTGGGCAGTCGGGGAGGAGCACCGGGATGATCGTGCACTCGCGCTCGGCCAGCTGCTCCAGCAGGCCCTGGATCTCCGCCCGCTGCCAGGGGCCCTGCCCGTCCGGGCCGACGAAGACTGCGGCGGACGCGCACTCCTCGATCTGCTTCTCGAGCTCCGGGCCCCAGCGCTTGCCCGGCCGCAGCTCCCACTCGTCGAGCCATACCCGCAGCCCGTACCCCTTCAATCGCTCGGCGATCGAGACGACCGTGGGCTGGTCCGCGCGGTTGTAGCAGAGGAAGACGTCGGAGCCCATCCCGACGGATTCGCCCGGCGGCGCCCGAGTGTCAAGCGCGCGGCACGTCCCTTGCTTCCCTCCACGCCCTCGGAGGTTCGAGTGTCCACGCGTTTCATCCTGCTCGCCCCCTTCATCCTACCGATCCTCACGATCGCCTGCGCCGATCCCAAGCCCGTCGACAGCGGCGACCCCGCCCCGGCCTGCGAGGAGTCCGACACGCCGTTCGTGCGCGTCCAGCTCCCCGCGGACGTGCCCGCGGCGGACGACGACGTGTCCTGGGAGGCCGCCGGCGAGAGCCGCGTGTGCGTCGACGAGGGCGAGGGCGCGTGGCGGTGCGACGCGCCGGCGGGTGCCGTGGAGATCCGGGTCCACGTCGCGGGGCACGAGCCGGTGACGGCGGACGTGCAGGTCCCCGCGGAGGGGTGCATGCCGACGATCGAGCCCGCGCTGGAGAGCCTGGGTGACCCCTTCTCCGAGGACCGCGCGTACTACATCCAGTGGTTCCCCGACGAGGACGAGTGCGCGCGCTCGATCGAGCTCTACGGGGTGAACTGCTACTCCTACGTCGTGTTCTGCGCCGACGGCGACGCGGAGGCCATGCTCACGGACATCGTCTACCCGGGGATCTACGCGGTCGACCGCGGCCTGATCACGACGCACTTCGACGGCAGCGGGGAGATGTCCGAGGACATCGGCTTCGCGATCGTGTCGGACCAGGCGGTGGTCGACAGCGACTTCGGGTACACGTGGGTGCTCGACACCCAGGACCGCTTCGTCCCGTACTCGTGCCGGGAGGGCGGGGGCTGATCGTCAGGGCGCGGGCGCGCCGGTCGCCCCCGTCGAGTCATCCGCCTGCACCGACCACTTCGCCTCACACGGGACCGGCCGCGCCTCGTTGGGCGGCAGGTACCAGCAGGCGCGGTCGGGGTGGCGGGCGATGAGGGCGCGGCACCAGGCGTCGTCCATCTGGGTGTAGACGAGCACGGGGTCGTCGGGGTCGCGGAAGCGCACGGGCAGGGCGCCGGCCACCCAGCCGCGCTTGTTCGGGCGGGTGCCGGGGTGCGCGATGAGGAGCGCGGGCGGCTCGATCGCCGCCAAGACGACCTCGGCGCGGGCGTGTACGGACTCCACGAGGCGCTCGATGCGCGCGAGGTGCTCGGCGTAGAAGGTCACGGTGCCGAGCAGGAGGTGCACGGCCAGCGCGGCCGCGGTGGCGTCCGGCCAGCGGCGGGCGGCCGCCACGAGCGCGGCGCCGCCGAGCGCGCAGGCGGGCAGGAGCAGCTCGAAGGAATAGACGGGGCCGGTGTCGGAGACGCCGGTGCTGTAGTAGAACAGGTTGAAGGCCAGGAGCGCGCCGCCGGCCGCGAGCCACGGCGCCGCGCCCCGGGCGGGGCGTCCGACGGCGAGCCACACCCCGAAGAGCGCGAGGCTCGCGGGCCAGCCGAGCCACCAGCCGTTGAAGCGCAGGAGCGTCACGCCGAGGTTCTCGAGCGCCTTGAGCGGCGTGTGCACGTAGGCGCCGCCCTCCCACACCGGCCCGAAGCCGAAGCGCTCGACCGGCTGGAAGAGGTACCAGGGCAGGGTGAACGGATCGCCGGAGAGCGCCGCGTCGTAGGCGCCGATCGCCGCGACCCAGGCGCCGCCGGAGGCGACGAGCAGCGCCACGCCGTCCCAGCGGCGCGCGCGGACGAGCGACGCGAGCGTCCAGAGCCCGAGCACGCCGCCGAAGGGCCCCACCGCCTGGATGCGCACGGCGAGGCCGAAGCCGAGCGCCGTCCCCGCGACGACGGCGCCGAGGCGCGCGCGCCCCTCCCGGCTGAGCTGGAGCCCGAGCCCGCCGACCGCGACACACGCGAGCGAGGAGGTGTGCGAGAGCCCCACCGCGCCGGTGAACACGAACATCGGCGAGAGCGCGAGGAGCGCGGTGGCCCAGCCCGCCACGACGCTCCCCGCCGCGCCCCGCAGCGCGCGATGGAACGCCCAGAGCGCGAGCGCCGCCATCGGGAGGTGCCCGAGCGCGGGGACGCCGAGCAGCGCGCCGGGGAGCTGCACGAGCGGCTCGCCGAAGAGGTACTTCCCGGCGAGCCCCGCCGGCGTGGGCAGGGTGAACGCCTCGTAGCCGGCCGTCCACGCGGGCAGGTCCTCGGTGATCCGCCCGCGGGCGAACAGCAGGGCCTGCGTGCGGTAGGTCAGCTCGTCGTCGACGATGGCGCGCCCGCGCAGGACGCCCACCGCGAGCAGCGCGGTCAGGGCCAGCGAGAGCCCGGCGGCCACCTTCGCGACCAGGGTGGGGTCGAGCCCGAACGGAGGCGCCTCCGCCTCGTCGCCTGGGCCCCCGCGGCGCCCCCGCACCGCGGCGACGACCACCGAGAAGAGCGCGAGCGCGGGGCCGAGGATGAAGAGCCGCCCGGCGTGCCGCGCGAGCTGGTCCTCGGTGAAGCCCCGCATCGCGCCGAAGGGCACCTCGAGCTCGTTGCGGTGGTAGAGGAACTCCGCGCCGCCCGCGGGAAGCCCGAGGTCGAAGGCGCGATAGCGGAGGAGCAGCAGCGTCGCGACGCCGGCCGCGAGCAGCAGGTCGCGGGTCGCCTTCGAGGACGCGCTCACGGCTCGTCCCCCATCAGGCTGGCGACGCCCTCGCAGCGGCCGAGCTCGCCGCCGCCCGTCGCGGGGTGGGTGCGGTAGTACCAGCAGGCGCGGTCCGGGAAGCGCGCCCGGAGCGCCGCGGCGTTCTCGGCGGACTCGCGCGGGTAGATGACGACGGGGTCGCGCGGGCTGCGGTCCCAGCGGGAGAAGCCGCTCCACACCCAGCCGCGCTTCCGCACCTCCGGGCCGCGCGTCTCCACGATGAGGAGCGCGGGCGGCTCGATGCGGGAGAGTGCGTCGTCGCCGGAGGCGTGGATGTAGGTGACGAGCCGCTCCAACCGCGTGGCCTGCTCGCCGACGAACGTGCCCGTGCCGAGCACGAGGTGGACCGCGAGCGCCGCGGCGGTGAGCCCCGGCCAGCGCGCGCCCGCCGCGACGATCGCGTGCGCGCCCAGCACGCACGCGGGCAGCACCAGCTCCAGGTAGTAGACGGGGCCGGTGTCGGAGATCCCCGGCGAGTAGTAGCCGACGTGGAAGAGCACGATCCCCGCGCCCATCGCGAGGTACGGCCCCGCCCCCTCGACCCGGCGGCCGAGGAGCGCCCAGGCCGCGAGCAGCCCGAGGCTCGCGGGCCAGCCGAGCCACCAGCCGTTGAAGCGCGCGAGCGTGACGGCGAGGTTCTCCAGCGCGGTGAGCGGGGTGTGCGTGAAGAGGTCGATGCCCTCCCACACCGGGCCGAAGCCGTAGCGCTCCACGGGGGTGTAGAGCATCCACGGGAGCTTCGTGAACGACCCGGTGATCGCGGCGTCGTACGACGCGATCGCCAGCAGGAACGCCGCCCCGCTCCCGACCAGGACCGCCGCGCTCCCCCAGCGCCGCGCGTCGAGGAGCGTGTAGAGCGTGGCCAGCCCGATCCAGGCGCCGCCGGGCCCGACCGACTGCACCCGCACCGCGAGCCCGAAGCCCAGCGACACGCCCACCAGGAGGGCGGCGTCGAGCGTGCCGCGGGTGCCTCGCGCGCCCTCCCGCACGAGCTGGAGGCCGAGCGCCGCGAACGCGAGGAGGTAGAGCGAGGTGGCGTTCGAGAGCCCGGTCGCCGAGGTGAAGAGGAACATCGGCGACGCGGCGAGCAGGATGGTCGCCCAGTCGGCGACGGCGTCGGAGGCCGCGCCCCGGAGCGTGCGGTGCACGGCCCAGAGCGTGAGCCCGGCCAGCGGGAGGTGGAGGAGCGCCGGGTAGCCGACGAGGGACCCGAGGATCTGCACCACGGGCTCGCCGAAGAGGTACTTCCCGGTGGTGCCGTGGGGCGTCCAGATGGTGAAGGGCTTGCCCGGGAAGGGCCAGGTGGCCCCGGCGGGGTCGCCGAGGCGGCCGTCGGCCAGGAGCATGGCCTGGAGGCGGTAGGTGAGCTCGTCCTCGACGATCGCGCGCCCGCCGAAGAGCCCGAAGAGGAGCCACGCGACGGTGAGGAGCGCGAGGGTGCCCGCGAGGACGGTGAGCTGCCGCCGCGCCGCGGGGTCGGGCCAGGCGCCGCGGAGAAGCCGCTCGGTCGGTGCCACGAGCAGGAGCAGCGCGGGGCCGAGCAGGGAGAGGCGGCCGAGGTGGCTCGCGAGCTGCTCGGGCGTGAACCCGCGCATGGCGCTCCCGAGCACGG
Organism: uncultured Enterobacteriaceae bacterium; assembly: GCA_964457335.1. Lineage (GTDB taxonomy): Bacteria > Myxococcota_A > UBA796 > UBA796 > SXON01 > CAJBVW01. Next base: position 36,448 of record CAYWGD010000059.1, read on the forward strand.
GAGCGAGGCCGCCGAGGTGGTAGTCGAACTCCTCGGCGCCCCGCGGGAGCGCCGCGTCGAACGCGAGGTAGCGCACGAGCAGCAGCGCGCCGAGCGCGGCCAGGACGAGGAGGAGCGCGGGGCGGGGACGCTCGGCGGGAGCCATGCGGGCGCGATGGTAGCAGCCTGGGCGCGCCGCGCCGGGTGGTAGCATGGCCGGCCACCCCGGAGCCTCATGCAGGTCGTCATCCTGGGCGCCGGCCCCGCCGGCCTCGCCGCCGCCTACGATCTCGCCCGTCGCGGCGAAGCGCCCGTGGTGCTCGAGAAGACGGAGGCCGTCGGCGGCATCTCCCGCACGGTCGAGTACGAGGGCTTCTACTTCGATCTCGGCGGGCACCGCTTCTTCACGAAGTTCGACGAGGTGAACCGGCTCTGGGAGGAGGTCCTCGGCGACGACTTCCTGCTCCGGCCGCGGCTCTCCCGCATCTTCTACAACGGCCGCTTCTTCGACTACCCGCTGCGCGCCTCCAACGCGCTCCGGAACCTCGGCGTGCGCGAGTCCGCGCGCTGCATGGCCAGCTACGCGAAGGCGCGCATCCGGCCCCGCGGCGACGAGGACAGCTTCGAGGAGTGGGTCTCGAACCGCTTCGGCGACCGGCTCTTCGACATCTTCTTCCGGTCCTACACCGAGAAGGTGTGGGGCCTGCCCACCAGCGAGATCGGCGCGGAGTGGGCGAGCCAGCGCATCAAGAACCTGGAGCTCTCCACCGCGGTGAAGCAGGCGCTGGCGCGGCCGTTGCGGGGCATGCTCGGCGCGGGCGAGGGCGAGGTGGTCACCTCCCTCATCGAGGAGTTCCGCTACCCGCGCACCGGCCCCGGGCTCATGTACGACACCATGCGCGACAAGGTGCGCGCGATGGGCGGGCAGGTGCGGCTCCGCGAGGAGGCCGTACGCGTGGAGCGCGACGGCTTCCGCGTGAAGCGCGTCGTGAGCCGCGGTGCCGACGGCGTGGAGGTGGTGCACGAGGGCGACGAGTTCCTCTCGTCGATGCCGCTCACGCTGCTCATCCGGGCGCTCTCCCCGCGCGTGCCCGACGCGGTGTGGGAGGCGGCGCACGCGCTCACCTTCCGGAACCTCCTGACGATCGACCTCATCGTCGACCACCCGGACCTGTTCCCGGACAACTGGATCTACATCCACGAGAAGAAGCTCCAGCTCGGCCGCATCCAGAACTTCAAGAACTGGTCGCCGCACATGGTCCCCGACGCCTCGAAGACCTCGCTCGGGCTCGAGTACTTCTGCTTCGACGACGATCCCATCTGGAAGATGTCCACGTCCGAGCTCGTGGCGCTCGGGACGCGGGAGATGGAGCAGACGGGCCTGCTCAAGGGCGCCCGCGTGCTCGACGGGACGGCGGTGTGGGTGCCGAAGGCCTACCCGGTCTACAAGCGCGGCTACGAGCGGCACCTCGACGTGATCGTGGACTACCTGCGCCGCTTCGAGAACCTGCAGACGATGGGCCGCTACGGCATGTTCAAGTACAACAACGCCGACCACTCCATCCTGACCGCGCTGCTCGCCGTCGAGAACCTGTACGGCGGGACGCACGACATCTGGGCCGTGAACACCGACACCGAGTACCACGAGGTGCGCAAGGAGAAGGCGGCGTCGTAGTCGGCGGGGCGCCTGCACGCGCGGCTCGCATCCGGTGTCGCGGTGGCCCCCTCGCCGCTCCGTCCAGACCGGGATCGTCGCGCCTTATTTGCCGTGGCACGGCCGTTGCCTTCCGGGGTGCCCCGTACCCGGAGCCCCCGTGACCCGCCTCTCGCCCCTCCTCCTCCTCGCGCTGTTCGGCTGCCCCGGCCCCGAGAAGCCGGCCGACACCGATCCCCAGGACACCGACACCGCCCCCGCCGTGGAGTGCGAGGACCCGAGCGGGCCCGTCACCGTCGTGGTGACCAACGACCGCGGCTGGTACATCAGCGACGCGACGGTCGCCTGGTCCACGCCGGACGCGTCGGGCGAGTGCGAGGGCGAGAGCTGGGACACGTGGAATTGCGACGTCCCGGCCGAGGGCGACCTGACCATCACCGCGAGCCACGCGCTCCACCAGGCCGCCACCCAGGTCCTCGAGGCCACGGACGGCTGCCGGGCCGGCGGCGAGTCCGCCACCTTCGCGCTCACCGCCGCGGGCACCCACTTCGACACGTCGCGGATGTACTACCAGCAGCTCATCGAGGACCCCTACGAGTGCGAGCACTCCTGGGAGATCTACGGCACGAGCTGCTACCTCACCGCGGCGTTCTGCAAGGACGGGTACACGGCCATCATGGTCACGGACATCCTCAACTCCGGCGTCTACGACATCGGCGAAGAGGAGATCTCCAACACCACGATGGGCATCGGCGACATCCCGGTGGAGGCGACGTTCACCATCGTCTCCGACACCGAGCTCGTCGACTGGGAGGACCAGACCTGGCACCTCGACCAGGACGGCTTCTTCGACCTCTACGACTGCAACGAGTAGGCCTACCGCCCGAGCAAGACGTAGACGGCGCCGCCGCCGCTCGCCCCGGTGTCGACGCCGCTGGCGCCGAGGAGCAGGTCGTCGGAGCCGTCCGCGTCGAGGTCCCCGCCCGCCGCGAGCCCGCTCCCGAGCGCGTCGCCGGCCGCCGCGCCGTAGATCGAGGCGTCGGCGTCGCCCGAGGACATCGAGGTCGTCCAGCTCCCGCCCCCGTAGAACAGGTAGACGGCACCGGCGTTGCTCCCGGCGGTGTCGTCGCCGCTGGCCCCGATGGACACGTCGGCGAGCCCGTCGTCGTCGAGGTCCCCCATCGCGATCGCGGTGGCGAAGGACGAGATGGGGCCCGCCCAGGAGGCGTCCGCGTCGGTGACGGCGACCGTGCCCGAGAGCCCGACGAGGCCCGTGAAGACGTACGCGCCCCCGGCGCCCGCGTCGGCCATCCCGACGTCGGCGGCGCCGTCGCCGTCCACGTCACCCGGCGTGGGGAGCGCCTCGGCGCCGAGCTCCATCGAGTTGGTGGCGCCGACCACGAACACCGAGGCGGCGTCGTCCGCCTGGTCGTCCCACTCCAGCGAGGCGTTCCCGAGGAACACGTACACCGCGCCCCCGTTGCTCGCGCCCGCGTCGGAGCCCGACGCCCCGGCCACGATGTCGACGTAGCCGTCGCCGGTCACGTCCCCGAGCGCGAGCGACGTCCCGAGGTAGTCGTAGGCGTCGGTGCCGTGGATCTCGTCGTCGGTGTCGTCGAGGTCGTACACGCCAGAGAAGTCGCCGCCCTGGAAGACGCCGACGTTGCCCGTGTAGTAGGCGTAGGACCCGTAGTTGTCGAGCACCGACCCGGTGACGACGTCGGCCACGCCGTCGCCGTCCACGTCGCCCGCGACGGCCCAGCGCGTCACGTCGTAGACCGAGTCGCCGACGAAGTAGCCGGAGTAGGTGCTCGTGATCGTGATCGCGCCGGTCGCCGCGTCGCCGTCGAGGTAGGGCGCGGCGCCGACGTAGCTGCTCCAGGTGCCGATCAGCACGTCGTCGGTCGCGTCGCCGGTCAGGTCGGCCATCGGGCCCTGCACGTAGGTGAGCTCGTAGGAGCTCGAGCCGGAGAAGGCCGCGCGGTCGTAGTCGGTGATGACGCCCGCCGCGCCCACGGCGCTCGCGCCGCTCACGAGCCAGCCCCCGCCGCCGCTGCCCTCGTCGGAGACCGCGATCAGGTCGTCGGCGCCGTCTCCGTCGAGGTCCCCGCCGAGGGAGAGCGTGCCGCGCTCCCCGAGCGCGAGGCTGCTGGTGGCGCCGTAGAGCGCCCCGGCGGCGGCGTCGGACACGGAGAGCTCGTCCACCGAGCCGTCGCAGTCGTCGTCGAGCCCGTTCCAGCTCTCGTCGGTCGGGCCGCCCACGGTGGCGTCCTCGTCGTCGCAGTCGGTGGGCCACTGGACGCCGTCGAGGTCCTGGTCGAAGTCGTCGTCGCCCGCGCAGTCGGCGTCGACGCCGTCGTACCAGTTGTCGGCGGCGCCGGGGTACACGGTCGCGTCGTTGTCGTTGCAGTCGACCTCGAGCGCGTAGCCGTCGTAGTCGCGGTCGTGGTCGTCATTGCCGGCGCAGTCGCTGTCGATGCCGTCGTACCAGGTGTCGGCCGCGCCGGGGTGGATCGAGGCGTCCATGTCGTCGCAGTCGGCGCCGGCGGGAACGCCGTCGAGGTCCTGGTCGAAGTCGTCGTTGCCGGCGCAGTCGCTGTCGACGCCGTCGTACCAGCTGTCCGGCGCGCCGGGGTGGACGGTCCCGTCCGTGTCGTCGCAGTCGCCGTCCACGGTGACGCCGTCGGCGTCCTGGTCGAAGTCGTCGTTGCCGCCGCAGTCGCTGTCGACGCCGTCGTACCAGGGGTCCGGCGCGCCGGGGTGGATCGAGGCGTCGGTGTCGTCGCAGTCGGTCCCGCCGCTGTCGACGCTGCCGACGCCGTCCTCGTCGGCGTCCTCCTGCGCCGTCGCGGTGAGCGGGAGGTCGACCGAGCCGTCGGAGCCGGCGGTGTCGGACACGGTCACGGTGGCGGAGAACGCGCCCCACGCGGTCGGCGCGAAGGTGACGATGAGCTCGGTGTCCTCGCCGGGCGCGGGGTCGTCGGAGGCGAGGGCGTAGCTCCACGCCGCGCCGTCGGGTGTCGCGAGCTCCACCGCCAACGCGACGGGGCCGTCGCCGACGTTGCTCACGCTGAACGAGGCGCCCGCGCGCTCGCCCACGAACACGACGCCGAGGTCCGAGGACGCGGGCGTCACCGCGATCGCGCCGGACACGACAGAGCCGGTGTCGCCGGGCTTGTCGCCGAAGTCCACGACGACCGGCGTGCAGCCGGCGAGCAGCAGGAGCGGGAGCGCGCGCGTCACGGTTCCTCCGGAGTACGGCGGGGCGGACGGAGGGTCGCCCGCGTGCGGACGGTCCGCCCTGTCTGGGAGCTTACCGCGCCAGCGACGATGGCGTCGGTGCGCGTGCGCGTGGCCGCCTAGGCGCAGGTGTGCGACGTCGGCGCCGGCTTCTACCGGCTGCGGTCGGGCAGCTTGCGGCCGAAGACGGCCGCAACTGCGTCGACGTCGGCGCCGGGAGGGGCGTCGGCGGCTCCGCTTCCCGAACGCTCCTAGGGGGCGGCGCTCTCGGCGACCGGCGGCGGCGCGTCCCGCCAGCTCCGCGCGGTCTCGCGGCCCCGCCGCTCGTTCACCTGGAGCGCGACGACGAGCCCGCCCACGAACAACACGGCGCAGAAGAGGATGGCCGTCTGCAGCCCCAGGGCGGCCTGGAGCGCGCCGAGGCCGAGGAGCCCGAAGATGGCGGCGAGCTTCCCCATCACGCCCCAGAGGCCGAAGATCTCGCCGGCCTTGGCGGGCGGCGCGAAGAGCCCGACGAGCGCGCGGCCGCTCGACTGGGCGGCGCCGAGGCCCGTCCCGGCCAGCGAGCCGACCGCGAGGAACACGTGCTCCGCGGACCAGCTCGTGCCGAACGCGCCGTTGAGCGCGGTGGTGAGCTGGGGCGTCGCGTAGATGAGCGTCGCCGCCACGATCCAGAGCACCATCGTGAGCGCGTAGGCGTTGCGGGCGCCGATGCGGTCCTGGATGAAGCCGAACAGGAAGGCCCCGACCGCCGCGGTGAGCTGCGTGATCACGAACATCGCCATCATCGTCTCGGGCGCCCAGCGGATCACCTGGTCGCCGTAGATGAACGCGAACGCGATGACGATGGAGAGCCCGGCCTGCGAGAAGAAGAGCGAGCCGAGGAACACGAGGAGATCGCGGAAGGCGCGCACGTCGCGCACGGACTGGCGGATGCGGGAGAGGCCCACCGACACGTAGGTCTGGCCGGGGGGGAGGGCCTGGGCCTCGCCCCGCTCGCGGAGGAACGCGAAGGTGGGGAGCGCGCCCACGAAGAAGAAGGCGGCGGTCACCGGCCCGATGAGCCGCACGCCGTCGAGGTTCTCGGCGGTGGCGGGCCCGAGCCCGAACAACACCGCGGCCGTGGAGAGGAGCCCGCCGAAGTAGCCGAGGCCCCACGCCATCCCGGAGATGCGGCCCAGCGAGTCCGGGGGCCCGAGGTCGGGCAGGAACGACGAGGCGAAGGACTCGCCGCTGGAGAAGCCGAAGTTCGAGACGAGGAGGAGCGCCATGGCGAGCGCGACCTGCCCGGGGCCCGCGAGCCCGAGCAGCGCGGTGGCGAACACGGTGAGGAGCCAGCTCGCCATCAGGAAGCGCTTCTTTGCCTTGGAGAAGTCCATGATCGCGCCGAAGAGCGGCGCGGTCAGGACGACCAGCGCGTAGCTCGCCGAGAGCGTGGCGCTCCAGAGGAGGTTCCCGAGCCGCTCGTCGCCGACGATGAGCTTCGGGAACACCGTCGCGTACACCACGGTGACGATGACGGTGGTGTAGGACGAGTTCGCGAAGTCGAACATCGCCCAGCCGAAGATCTCGCGCGCGGGGGCGCGCCCGGTCTCGTGGGAATCGGTCGTCATCTTCGGCTCCGCGGCCGGGCGTAGCCGTCGCGGGGGAGCGGCGCCACGGGATAGGCGCCCGCGCGATGCGTCCCGCCCCCGATCCCGGCCTCCGGCTCCAGTCGGGCTTCGTCTCTCCGGCGGAGCGGGCCGCGGTGCTCGCCTGGCTCGCGACGCTCCGGCCGCTCTGGGAGCTGCGCTTCTCCACCGTCCGCCCGCTCCCGCCGCGCGAGGAGCAGCGCCCGCTGCTCCGGCCCGTGTACTGGCTCGGGAACTGGCAGTTCGCGTGCCTCGGCTACTACCACCCGCCCCGCGGCACCGTGGACCGCTGCGTGGCCGCCGAGCCCTTCCCGGCGCCGCTCCGCGCGTGGGTGGGCCGCATCGAGGCGATGGTGCAGCGCACGATGCCGCGCGACCACGTGCCGCGCGGCTGGGCGCTCAACACCTGCCTCGTGAACTTCTACGGCGACCGCGTGGTCGAGGGGAAGCGCGACGACCGCGCCCGCGTGGGCGCGCACCGGGACTTCGAGCCCGGGCCGGTGGCGTCGGTGTCGCTCGGCGCGCGCGCGTGCTTCCAGTTCACCGACGCGAAGGGCGCGCCGCTCAGGACGATGTGGCTCGAGGACGGTTCGCTCCAGCTCTTCGCCGGGCCGACCTGGAAGGACCGCGCGTTCCACCGCGTGCAGCGCGTCGAGAAGCGCGCGGAGGACCTGCCGCCCGTGATCGAGGGCTTCCACACGCGGCGCGTGAACTTCACCTTCCGCTACGTGCCCGACGAGTTCGTCGTGCCCTACGCGAGGCTCGGGGCGGAGGCCCGCGCGGACGTGCGCGGGTACGTCGAGACCCTCGCGGAGGCCGCGCCGTTCTGGGCCGCCGCGCTCGCGGAGGCGGGCGAGGGGCGCCGCGATAGGGGAGGGGCGTGAACGCTCCCGCGCTGCTCCTGCTCGCGCTCGTGTCGCCCGCGCGGGCCGAGGACACGCAGCGCGTGGTGGTGCACGCCTCCTTCGTGTCGGCGCTGCCGGACGCGGTGGAGGCCACCATCCAGCAGGCGGGCGCCTCCCACGTGGTGCGCCTCGTCGACGACGGCTCCGATCCCAACGACGCGCGTGGCGACCGCGTGTGGACGGGCACGCTCGAGGGGCGGCCCGCGCAGTACCTGCCGCTCACGCTCGCCGCGACCGTGGACGGCGCGCGCCGGGACGTGTGGAGCGGCGTGGCCCGCGTGGGGCTGGAGCCGACGATCGAGCTCGCGTTCGAGGTGACCACCGGCCCCGACGGGCAGCTCCTCGGCACCCGGCGGGCCAGCGCGGCGCCCGGCCGCGTGAGCCACGCGACGGAGGCGGTGCCGCTCCTGGCGGCGAGCTTCTGGGCCGTGTTCCTGCTGGTGTACGCGGGGGTGGCGTTGAAGGTGAAGGAGGGGGCCGCGTCGTAGCGGGGGGGGGGGCGTTGGGGGGGGGGGGGGGCCCCCCCCCCCCCCACCCCCCCCCCCAAACAACCACAACCCCCCCCCCCCCCCCCGCGGGCCCCCCCGCGGCGGC